>JBGAKY010000012.1:0-103282 GCA_044224175.1 Rubrivivax sp.
CGGCCGGCCGCCTGCAGCTGACCTGGGCCTCGGCCCAGGTGTTCGCCGACCCGCCCGCCCAGGCGCTGAACCTGGACCGGCCCGCCGGGCCGACGGCCGCGATGGACGGGCTGCTGCAGGTCATGGCCGGCGCGCGCCAGGAAGTGGCCATCGTCTCGCCCTACTTCGTGCCCAGCCAGACCGGCATGGCGATGATGCGCAGCGGCGCCGCGCACGGCGTGCGCACCGTGCTCATCACCAACTCGCTGGCGTCCACCGACGTGCCGCTGGTGCACTACCAGTACAGCGACTACCGGGTGCCGATGCTGCGCCTGGGCGTGCAGATCCTGGAGATCAGCCCGGCGCAGGCGCAGCGCCGGCGCCGCTTCGGCAACTTCGGCCGTTCCACGCCGCGCCTGCACGCCAAGGCCACGCTGGTGGACCGGCGATTCGTGCTGGTGGGCTCGGTGAACCTGGACGCGCGCTCGGCCATCGGCAACACCGAGATGGCGGTCGTCGTCGACAGCCCGGCGCTGGCGCACCAGCTCTCGGGCCTGGTGGCCGGCGACGCCATGGGCAGCGTCTACCGGCTGGCACTGGCCGCCGACGACGAAACGCTCGAGTGGCACTTCCTGGACGACGAAGGCCGCGAGCAGGTGACGCGGCAGGAACCTGCCGGCGGTGCATGGCAGCGGTTCAAGCTCTGGCTGCAGTCGCTGCTGGTCGACGAAGACCTGCTGTAGTCAAGATTCGGCGTGCGGGGGCGCGGTATGCTGGCCGCCATGAACGCCCCCATCAGCCGCTACCCCGTGCCCGAGCTGAAGGACCTGCCCGAGGACATGCGCAGCCGCATCCTCGAAGTGCAGTCCAAGGCCGGCTTCGTGCCCAACGTGTTCCTCGCGCTGGCCCACCGGCCGGCCGAGTGGCGCGCCTTCATGGCCTACCACGACGCCCTGCTCTTGAAGGAGACCGGCAGCTTGACCAAGGGCGAGCGCGAGATGATCATCGTCGTCACCTCGGCCGCCAACCACTGCCTGTACTGCGTGGTGGCGCATGGCGCCATCCTGCGCATCTACGAGAAGAAGCCGCTCGTCGCCGACCAGGTGGCGGTGAACTGGCGCAAGGCCGACATCCCGCCGCGCCAGCGCGCGATGCTCGATTTCGCGATGAAGGTCTGCGAACGCAGCCACGAGGTGGACGAGCGCGACTTCGAGGCCCTGCGCCCGCACGGCTTCAGCGACGAAGACATCTGGGACATCGCCGCCATCACCGCCTTCTTCGGCCTTTCCAACCGCATGGCCAACGTCACCGGCATGCGGCCCAACGACGAGTTCTTCCTGATGGGCCGCGTGCCCAAGGCCAGGAGTGCCTGAGACACCGACAAGAAGAAGACCGGAGGAGACCACCCCATGCAACCGAGAACCGCCCTCGCCTTCGTTGCCGCCGCGGCCCTGGCCGCCTGTGCCAGCGCGCCCGGCGGCGGCGGCAGCCACCGCACCGCCACCCTGCAGCGCACCACCTTCGGCGTGGCGCACATCGCGGCGCCCGACCTGGAGACGCTGGCCTACGGCGTGGCCTACGCGCACACCGAAGACAACGTCTGCCAGACCGCGCAGGCCCTGGTCACCGTGCGCGGCGAGCGCTCGCGCTGGTTCGGCGCCGGCAGCGGGCTGCTGGGTCTGCGGCTGCTGCCCAACGAGCAGATCGACTTCTTCATCGCCGCCCACATGGACGACGCCGCGCTCGACCGCGCCTGGGCCGGCGCCAGCGCCGAAGCGCAGGGCATGGCGCGCGCCTGGGTCGAAGGCCACAACCGCTGGCTGGCCGACAACGCGGCGCGCGTCCCCGCCGCCTGCAAGGGCCAGCCGTGGATGCGGCCGATGACGCTGGCCGAATACCGGCGCCTGAACGAACTGTCCATGGTGCAGGCCGGCGTCGCCGCGCTGGCCGACGCGGTGCTGGCCGCGAAGCCCCCCGCACCCACCGCCGCCGCCCCGGCGCCGGTGACCCTGGCCGAAGCCGCCGAAGCCTTCCGCGAGACCGGCGTCACCGACCCCGCCATCGGCAGCAACGCCTGGGCCTTCGGCAAGGACAGCACGGCCAACGGCCGCGGCGTGCTGCTGGGCAACCCGCATTTCCCGTGGGTGGGCGTGAACCGCTTCTGGCAGATGCACCTGACCGTGCCCGGCCGGCTGGACGTGATGGGCGCCAGCATCGGCACCACCGCGGTGGTGCAGATCGGCTTCAACAAGGACGTGGCCTGGTCGCACACCGTCTCCACCGGCAAGCGATTCACGCTGCACGAACTGAAGCTGGCCGCCGGCGACCCCACCAGCTACCTGGTCGACGGCAAGCCCGAGAAGATGGGCTCGCGCACGCTGAAGATCCAGGTGAAGAGCGCCGACGGCAGCCTGGCCGAGAAGACGCAGGCCCTGTGGACCAGCCGCTTCGGACCGGTGCTGGTGATGCCACGCGCCGGCCTGAACTGGACCGCCGCCAACGCCTACGCGGTGCAGGACGTGAACGCCGGCAACACGCGCGGCACCGACACCTGGCTGGGCTTCGCCGCCGCGAGGAGCGTGAACGACATGGTGCAGGCGATGGGCAACCTGGGCATCCCCTGGGTCAACACCATCGCCACCGACCGCGACGGCCGCGCGCTCTACGCCGACGTGAGCAACGTGCCCGACGTCGACCAGGAACAGCTCAACCGCTGCGCGCCTTCCAGGGCTGCGGCCGGGCTCTTCGGCGGCGCCGGCATCGCCGTGCTGGACGGCTCGCGCAGCGACTGCAACTGGCGGCGCGACAGCCATTCGCCGGTGCCGGGCGTGACGCCGATCGAGCGCATGCCCATCATCATGCGCAGCGACTGGGTGCAGAACAGCAACGACAGCTTCTTCTGGACCAACCCGGCGGTGAAGCTGGACAACATCAGCCCCATGGTGGGCGACGCGCTGATCCGCCGCCCGCGCACCCGCGCCGGGCTGACCGAGATCCCGGAGATGCTCGCGCGCGGCAAGGTCAGCCCGCGGGCCGTGCAGGAAGAACTGTTCGCCAACCGCAGCGTCATCGCGCGCTACGTGCTGCCCGACCTGCTGGCCGCCTGCCCGCAGGCGCCCAGCGCGGAAACGCGCGACGGCTGCGCCGCGCTGCGCCAGTGGGACGGCACCGCCAACCTGGACGCCCGGGGCGCGCACCTCTTCACCGAGTTCTGGCGCACCGCCGGCGGCATCGCCGGCGTGCACCGGCAGCCGTTCGATGCCGCACGACGGGCCGCCACGCCCGCCGGCCTGAAGATGGACGACGCCGCCGTCGCCGCCAAGGTGTGGGACGCGCTGGCCGGTGCGGTGAAGAAGGTGCGCGACGCCGGCTTCGCGCTCGACGCGCCCCTGTGGTCCATCCAGGTCATGAAGAGCCCGGCCGGGCCGGTGGCCATCCACGGCGGCGACGAGCACATCGGCGTGCTCAACAAGATCTCGGCGCTGGCCACCAACGGCATCGGCCCCAATGGCCAGGTGCCGGACCACGGCACGAGCTATGTGCAAACCGTCACGTTCGACGAACGCGGGCCGGTGGCGCAGGCGCTGCTGACCTACGGCCAGTCGCCCGAACGCGATTCGCCGCACGCCTTCGACCAGATGCGCCTGTATGCGCGCAAGCAATGGCCCACGCTGCCCTTCCACGCCGAAGACGTGGAACGCGAGCGCGTCGGCGCCGTCACGTCGCTCAGAAGACCGTAACCAAACGCAGCGCCGAAGCCGCCGATGGCGGCTTTAGCGTTTCTCTCGCGCCTTAGTTCTCGGAACTGACCGGACTTGTCGGGTCTGTTGCGAGGCTTCGCTGCTCAAGCCCCTTCTTCGCGCTGCCGATACCCCGACGGTGCTGGGGAAAGCCGCGGCCGTGCGTATTGCACGGTCCGCGTGCGGCCCCGGGAAGCCATCGCCAAGAAAAGCCCGCCGCCCGCGAAGAAGGAACAAGTCATGACCACGATCATCGGTTCGCTGACCACCGCCCAGATTGCCGGTCTGTCGACGACGCGGGTTGCCGCGCTGACGACGGAGGACTGGAACGCGTTCAGCAGCGCGCAGATGGCGGCTCTGTCGGCGACCCAGGCCCCGTTCATCTCCACCGCGGGCCTGCGGGTGCTGAGCTCGGCGCAGTTCAATGCGCTGGGCACGCAGCAGGTCTCGGTGCTCACCGGCACGCAGAGCGCGGCGCTCACGTCGGCGCAGACGGCCAACATGGCGACCGACGACCTGCAGGCGCTGTCGACGGCGGCCATCAAGTCGCTCACCAGCGACGCGCTCGGCGCCTGGGGCAGCCAGCACTTCGGCGCGCTGAAGACGTCTCAGGTGGCGGCCCTGACGACGGCTCAGATGGCGACGATGGGTTCCGACGACCTGAATTCGCTGACGACCGAACACTTCTCGATCCTCTCCACCGCGCAGGCGAAGGCGCTGACCTCGGCGCAGGTCACGGCGATGGCCACCGACGACCTGGCCGCGCTGTCCACCACCAATGTGCGCGTGCTCTCGACGGCCTCGATCGCGGGGCTGGGCACCGGCCAGCTCAATGCGCTGACCACCGCGCAGGTGGCGGCGCTCACCAGCGCGCAGGCCGCGGCCATCACCTCGGCCCAGGTCGACGCCATGACCACCGACGACCTGGTGGCCCTGGGCGCGGTCAACGTGAAGATGCTGTCCACCGCCTCGGTGGCGCTGCTCGACTCGGCGCAGTTCAACGCGCTGGAGACCTCGCAGTTCGCGGCCCTGACCACGGCGCAGGCCGCGGCCATCACCAGTGCGCAGACGGCCACCATGGCCAGCGACGACCTGCAGGCGCTGTCCACCGGCAACGTGAAGTCGCTGACGACCGACGCGCTGGCCGGCATGACCAGCGCCCAGATCGGCAACTTCACCACCGCCCAGGTGAAGGCGCTCACCGCCGGCCAGGTGTCCAGCCTGGGCAGCGATGACCTGAACGCGCTCACGAGCGACCAGTTCGCCGTCTTCAGCAGCGCCCAGGCCGGCGCGCTGACCTCGGCCCAGATCGACACCATGACGACGGACGACCTGGTCGCCCTCGGTGCGGCCAACGTCAAGACCTTCTCCACCGCCTCGATCGCGCTGCTCGACAGCGCCCAGTTCAACGCGTTGACGACGGCCCAGTTCGCCGCCTTCACCACCGCCCAGGCCGCCGCCATCACCAGCGCCCAGAGCGCCACGATGGCCAGCGACGACCTGCAGGCGCTGACCACCGCCAGCGTGAAGGCGCTCACCACCGACGCGCTGGCCGGCATGACCAGCGCGCAGATCGGCAACTTCACCACCGCCCAGGTGAAGGCGCTCACCGCGGCCCAGGTCTCCAGCCTGGGCAGCGACGACCTGAATGCGCTCACCTCCGACCAGTTCGCTGCCTTCAGCACCGCCCAGGCGGCGGCGCTGACCTCGGCCCAGGTCGACAGCATGACCACCGACGACCTGGTGGCACTGGGCGCGGCCAACCTGAAGACCTTCTCGACCGCCTCCATCGCGTTGCTGGACACGGCGCAATTCAATGCGCTGACGAGCGCGCAGTTCGCCATCCTGACCACCGCGCAGGCGGCCGCCATCACGAGCGCGCAGACCGCCACCATGGCCAGCGACGACCTGCAGGCGCTGACCACCGCCAGCGTGAAGGCGCTCACCACCGACGCGCTGGCCGGCATGACCAGCGCGCAGATCAGCAACTTCACCACCGCCCAGGTGAAGGCGCTCACCGCGGCCCAGGTCTCCAGCCTGGGCAGCGACGACCTGAACGCGCTGACGACCGACCAGTTCGCGGTCTTCAGCAGCGCCCAGGCCGCCGCGCTCACGTCGACGCAGGTCGACAGCCTGACCACCGACGACCTGGTGGCGCTGGGCTCGGTGAACATCCGCCAGCTGTCCACCGCCGCCATCGCGCTGCTCGACTCGGCGCAGCTGAACGCGCTGACCACCGACCAGTGGGCTTCGCTCACCTCGGCCCAGGTGAAGGCGCTGACCTCGGCGCAGATCGACGCCATGGCCACCGACGACCTGCAGGCCATCAGCGCCGCCAACGTGAAGGTGCTGGGCACCGCCACCATCGGCGTGCTGGACTCGGCGCAGTTCAACGCCCTGACCACGGCCCAGGTGGCCGCGTTCACCACCGCCCAGGCCGCCGCGCTGACCAGCACGCAGACGGCCAACATGCAGAGCGACGACCTGCAGGCCCTGACCACCGCCAACGTGAAGGTGCTGAGCACCGACGCGCTGGCCGGCATGACGAGCGCGCAGATCGGCAACTTCACCACCGCCCAGGTGAAGGCGCTGACCACCGGCCAGATCGCCAGCCTCGACTCCAGCGACCTGAACGCGCTGACCACCGACCACTTCGCCGTCTTCAGCAGCGCGCAGACCGCCGCCCTGAGCTCGGCGCAGATCGACACCATGACCACCGACGACCTGGCGGCCATCGCGGCCACCAACGTCAAGATGCTGGTCACGGCGGGCGTGAACCTGCTCGACACGGCCCAGTTCACGGCCCTGACGACGGCGCAGTTCGCCGCCATCAGCACCGCGCAGGCCGCGGCCATCAACAGCGCGCAGACGGCCGCCTTCGCGACCGACGACCTGCAGGCGCTGACCACCGCCAGCGTGCGCGCCCTCACGACCGACGCCCTGGCCGGCATGGGCACCACGCAGGTCAACGCGCTCACCAGCGCGCAGACCATCGCGCTCAGCTCGGCGCCGCAGGTGGCGTCGCTCGACTCGGCGCACATCAACGCGCTGACGACGAACAACTTCTCGCTCCTGACCACGGCCCAGGCCAAGGCCCTGAGCTCGGCGCAGATCGACACCATGAGCACGGCCAACATCGCCGCGCTCAGCGCCGCCGCCACGAAGATGCTGGCGACCGACGGCATCGCGATCCTGGACAGCGCGCAGTTCAACGCCATGACGACGGCGCAGTTCGCCGCCCTCACCACCGCCCAGGCCGCCGCCATCAACAGCGCGCAGACCGTGGGCATGGAAAGCGACGACCTGCGCGCCCTGTCCACCGCCGACGTGAAGGTGCTCACCACCGACGCGCTGCGCGGCATGACCAGCGCCCAGCTGGGCAACCTGACGACCACGCAGGTGAAGGCGCTGACGACCTACCAGATCGCCTCGCTCTCGACCGACGACCTGAACGCGCTGACCTCGGACCACTTCGCGGTCTTCAGCACCGCCCAGGCGGCGGCGCTGACCTCGGCGCAGGTCGACGCGATGACCACCGACGACCTGGTGGCCCTGGGCGCGGCCAACCTCAAGACCTTCGGCACCGCCTCGATCGGCGTGCTCGACACGGCCCAGTTCAACGCGCTGACGACGGCGCAGTTCGCCATCCTGACCACCGCGCAGGCGGCCGCCATCACGAGTGCGCAGACCGCCACGATGGCCAGCGACGACCTGCAGGCCCTGACCACCGCCAGCGTGAAGGTGCTCACGACCGACGCGCTGGCCGGCATGACCAGCGCCCAGATCGCCGCCTTCACGACCACGCAGGTCAAGGCGCTGACCACCGGCCAGATCGCCAGCCTCGACTCGAGCGACCTGAACGCGCTCACCAGCGACGACTTCGCGGTGTTCAGCAGCGCCCAGACCGGCGCGCTGAGCTCGGCGCAGATCGACACCATGACCACCGACGACCTGGCGGCCATCGCGGCCACCAACGTCAAGATGCTGGTCACCGCGGGCGTGAACCTGCTCGACTCGGCGCAGTTCAACGCGCTGACGACGGGCCAGTTCGCCGCCTTCACCACCGCCCAGGCCGCCGCCATCACCAGCGCGCAGACCGCCGGCATGGAAAGCGACGACCTGCGCGCCCTGACCACCGCCAACGTGAAGGTGCTCACCACCGACGCGCTGGCCGGCATGACCAGCGCCCAGATCGGCAACTTCACCACCGCCCAGGTGAAGGCACTCACGACCGGCCAGATCGCCAGCCTGGGCAGCGACGACCTGAACGCGCTCACCAGCGACCAGGTCGCGGCCCTCACCAGCGCGCAGGTGGCGGCGCTGGGCTCGGCCCAGGTCGACACCATGACCACCGAAGACCTGGCGGCCATCGCGGCCACCAACGTCAGGATGCTGGCCACGGCCGCGATCGGCGTGCTCGACTCGGCGCAGTTCAACGCCCTGACGACGGCCCAGTTCGCCGCCTTCACCACCGCGCAGGCGGCCGCCATCACCAGCGCGCAGACGCCCACCATGGCCAGCGGCGACCTGCAGGCGCTGACCACCGCCAACGTGAAGGTGCTCAGCACCGACGCGCTGGCCGGCATGACCAGCGCGCAGATCGGCAACTTCACCACCGCCCAGGTGAAGGCGCTGACGGCGGCGCAGATCGCCAGCCTGTCCACCGACGACCTGAACGCGCTGACCAGCGACCACTTCGCCGTCTTCAGCAGCGCGCAGGCGGCGGCGCTGACCTCGGCGCAGATCGACGCCATGACCACAGACGACCTGGCGGCGCTGGCGGCGGTGAACATCAAGACCTTCTCCACCGCCTCGGTGGCGGTGCTCGACAGCGCCCAGTTCAACGCCCTCACGACGGCCCAGTTCGCGGCCCTGACCACGGCCCAGGCCGCGGCCATCACGAGCGCGCAGTCCGCCACCATGGCGAGCGACGACCTGCAGGCGCTGAGCACCGCCAACGTGAAGGTGCTCAGCACCGACACGCTGCGCGGCATGACCAGCGCCCAGATGGCGGCGTTCACCACCGGCCAGGTGAAGGCGCTCACGGCGGCGCAGGTCGCCAGCCTGGATTCGAGCGACCTGAACGCCTTCACGAGCGACCAGTTCGCGGCCCTCACCTCGGCGCAGACGGCGGCGCTGACCAGCGGCCAGGTCGACACCATGACCACCGACGACCTGGTGGCCCTGGTCGCGGCCAACGTGAAGATGCTGGCCACGGCCGCCATCGGCGTGCTGGACTCGGCCCAGTTCAACGCGCTGACGACCGCCCAGTTCGCCGTCTTCACCACCGCGCAGGCGGCGGCCATCACGTCGGCGCAGACCGTCACCATGGCCAGCGACGACCTGCAGGCCCTGTCGACGGCCAACGTCAAGGTGCTCACCACCGACGCCCTGGCCGGCATGACCAGCGCGCAGATCGGCAACTTCACGACCACGCAGGTGAAGGCGCTGACGGCAGCGCAGATCGCCAGCCTGTCCACCGACGACCTGAACGCGCTGACCAGCGACCACTTCGCCGTCTTCAGCAGCGCGCAGGCGGCGGCGCTGACCTCGGCGCAGGTCGACGCGATGACCACCGACGACCTGGCGGCGCTGGGCGCGGTGAACATCAAGACCTTCGGCACGGCCTCGATCGGCGTGCTCGACAGCGCCCAGTTCAACGCCCTGACGACGGCCCAGTTCGCGGCCCTGTCGGCCACGCAGGCGGCGGCCATCAACTCGGCCCAGACCGCCAGCATGGCCAGCGACGACCTGCAGGCGCTGACCACGGCCGCGGTGCGCGTGCTCAGCACCGACGCGCTGGCCGGCATGACCTCGGCGCAGGTGGTGGCGTTCACCACCGGCCAGGTGAAGGCGCTCACCACCACGCAGGTGGCGAGCCTGGATTCGAGCGACCTGAACGCCTTCACGAGCGACCAGTTCGCGGCCTTCACCTCGGCGCAGGCGGCGGCGCTGACCTCGGCGCAGATCGACACCATGACCACCGACGACCTGGTGGCCCTGGGTGCGACCAACGTCAAGCAGTTCTCGGCGGCCTCGATCGCGGTGCTGGACTCGGCGCAGTTCAACGCGCTGACGACCGACCAGTTCGCCATCCTCACCAGCACGCAGGTGGCGGCGATCACCAGCGCGCAGACCGCCACCATGGCCAGCGACGACCTGCAGGCGATCAGCAGCGCCAACGTCAAGTCGCTCACGACCGACGCCCTGGCCGGCATGACCAGCGCCCAGATCGGCGCCTTCACCACCACCCAGGTGAAGCAGCTGACGGCGGCGCAGATCGCCAGCCTGGGCAGCGACGACCTGAACGCCTTCACGAGCGACCAGTTCGGCGCCTTCACCAGCGCCCAGGTGGCCGCGCTGACCTCGGCCCAGGTCGACAGCATGACCACGGATGACCTGGTGGCCCTGGGCTCGGTGAACGTGAAGATGCTGTCCACGGCCGCCATCGGCCTGCTCGACTCGGCGCAGTTCAACGCGCTGACGAGCGACCAGTTCAGCATGCTCACCAGCGCGCAGGCGGCGGCGATCACCAGCGCCCAGACGGCGACCATGACCTCCGACGACCTGCGGGCGCTGTCCACGGCCGACGTGAAGGTGCTGACCACCGACGCGCTGGCCGGCATGACGAGCGCGCAGATCGGCAACTTCACCACCACGCAGGTGAAGGCGCTGACGGCGGCGCAGATCGCCAGCCTGGGCAGCGACGACCTGAACGCGCTGACGACCGAGCACTTCTCGGTGTTCAGCACCGCGCAGGCGGCCGCGCTCACGTCGGCGCAGGCGGACAGCATGACCACCGACGACCTGGTGGCCCTGGGCTCGGTGAACATCAAGACCTTCGGCACCGCTTCGATCGGCGTGCTCGACACGGCCCAGTTCAACGCCCTGACGACCGACCAGATCGCGGTCTTCTCGGCGGTGCAGGCCGGCGCGATCACCTCGGCGCAGACGGGCGCGATGGCCACCGACGACCTGCAGGCCCTCTCGACGGCGGCGATCCGCGCCCTGACGAGCGACGCCATCGTCTCGCTGAACACCGCCGCGGTGGCGGCGCTGACCACCACCCAGGCGGCGGCGCTGACCACGGCCCAGGTGGGTGCGATGACCTCGGCCCAGTTCGACAACATGACCAGCGAGGACGTCGCGGCGCTCGGCACGGCCAACATCCGCATGCTGGAGACCGACTCGATCGGCGTGCTCGACACGGCGCAGTTCACGGCCATGACGGCGGGCCAGTTCGCGGCCCTGTCCACGGCGCAGGCCGAGGGCATCAACTCGGCCCAGGCGGCGGCCTGGGAGAGCGACGACCTGCGGGCGCTTTCGGCCTCGGCGCTGGCGGCGCTGTCGACCACCACGCTGGCCGGCATGGGCAGCGTGCAGTTCGGCGCGCTGACCACGGCGCAGGTGGTCGCGCTGACGACCGACCAGGTCGTCTCGCTGGGCAGCGACGACTTCAATGCGCTGACGACCACCCACTTCGCGGCGATGACGAGCGCGCAGATCGGCGTCTTCACGGCGAGCCAGGTCGACACCATGACGACGGACGACCTGGCGGCGCTGAAGGCGACGTCGATCGACTCGCTGTCGACGGCGGCGATCGCGATCCTCGACACCGCCCAGACGGCGGCCCTGACGACGGCGCAGATCGAGCAGCTCACCACGGGCCAGATCAGCAACCTCTCGTCGGCCGACTTCGCGGTGTGGTCGAGCGACCAGATCCACGCGCTCACCACGCTGCACGCACCGGCGCTGACGACGGCGCAGATCGTGGCCTTCACGACGGCGCAGATCGCCGGCCTGGAGACCTCGGTCATCGCGGCGATGACCAGTGACCAGTACGCGGCCTTCGAGTCGACCGACATCCAGGTGATGAACGACGACCAGATCGCGGCCCTGATGGCGGTGACGCCGATCGCGCTGGACCTGGACGGCAACGGCATCCAGACGATCTCGGCCGCCCAGGGCGTCAACTTCGACCTCACCGGCACCGGCCACGCCGGCCAGTACGGCTGGATCGGCGGCGGCGACGCGCTGCTGGCGCGCGACCGCAACGGCGACGGCGTCATCAACGACGGCAGCGAGCTGTACGGCGTGGGCACGCGCCTGGCCAACGGGCAGCACGCCGGCAACGGCTACGTCGCCCTGGCGCAGGAGGACAGCAACCACGACGGCAGGATCAACGCGTCGGACGCGCACTTCAACGAGCTGAAGGTGTGGGTGGACGCGAACCACGACGGCAAGACCGACGCCGGCGAGCTGAAGGGCCTGGTGGACGCCGGCGTCGCCGAACTGGACCTGACCTACGTGGCAGGCAAGGGCTCCGACAACGGCAACCTGGTCGGCCTGGTCTCGGGCTGGGTGGGCACCGACGGCAGCAGCCACCAGATGGCCGACGTCTGGTTCGCCAAGGACGCCACCAGCAGCGCGCCGGCGCTGGGCGACCTGCTGGCGGCGCCGCAGGGCGAACTGCTGGCGGCCAGTGCGCCGGCGGCCGGCGTGCCGGCGGCGGCCTTCACCGGCAGCAGCGAACAGCCGCTGCAGGTGGCCAGCGCGCTGCAGCGCAGCCTGCTCGACGAGGACCACAAGCAGCAACCGCTGGTCTGACCCCGGACGCCCGCCGCCGCCCTGGCGGCGGCGGGCACCGAGACCGCCAACCCAGGGCGCCCGATGGCCAGCTTCGGCAGCAAGTTCGTGAAGGCGCTGGGCACCCCGCTGAAGGCAGGGCGCCTGGCGAGCGCCTGGCGTGGACTCGCGTTCGGCACCCTCAGCGCCGAAGACGCGGTGGCGGCCCTGGCCAGCACCGAAGCGGTGGCACTGGGCGTGCTGTTGCCCGGCTCCGGTGCGCTGGGCGGGTTCACGGTGACCGAATGGAAGGGCGTGGACCTCGAGATCGGGCTCGGCGGTCTGCAGCTGGACCCCAGCAGCATCGACCCGCCGCCGGGCGACACCACGCCGCTGCGCACGCTGGGCACCGACTCGGTCGAGTCGCTCACCACGGCGCAGATCCGCGCCCTCACGCGGCTGGACCTGGCGGAGATGTCGACCACCGACTTCTCGCACCTCAGCACGGCACAGCTGCGCGCACTCACCACGAAGCAGATCGGCTGGCTCGACAGCGCCCATGTGGAGGCGCTCACCACCGCCGAGGTGCTGGCGCTCACCACCGCGCAGATCGGCGCCTTCGGTTCCGACCAGGCGGCCGCGCTCACCACCGACGACGTGGCCGTTCTCACCAGCAACGACCTGGCGGCGCTGCGCACCGGCGCGGTGGCGGCGCTGAGCTCGGCCCAGCTGGCGGCGCTCGGCACCGACCAGCTGCTGCTGCTGTCCACCCAGCAGTGGCAGGCCTTGTCGTCGGCCTCGACGCCGGGCCTGGACAGCGCCGACGCGGCCGCGCTGGGCACGACGCAGATCGCCGCGTTGCGCTCGGCGGCCTTCGACGCGCTGGCCACCGACACGCTGGCCGCGCTCAGCCTGGAGGTGATGCCCGCCATCGGCACCGCCGCGCTGGCCGGCCTGGACACCGACCACTTCAGCGCCCTGGCCGGCGCGCAGATCGCGGCGCTCACCACCGCGCAGCTGGCCGCCATCAACAGCGCCCAGGCGGCGGTGCTGCCGGGCGACGAGCTGGCGGCGCTGGACACCCTGCAGCTGCGCGCGCTGTCCACCGCGGCGGTGGCTTCGCTCGGCTCCGACGCCGTTTCCAGCCTGGGCGCCGCGCAGCTTCGCGCGCTGACCACGCTGCAGGTGGCCGCGCTCTCGAGCGACGACTTCGGCGCCTTCTCGCCCGACCAGGTGGCGGCCTTCTCCAGCGCGCAGACCGCGGTGTTCCGCAGCGCGCAGATCGAAACCCTCAGCGCCGACGGCGTGGCCGCCATCGGCAGCGCCGAGCTGCGCGCCATAAGCACCGCGGTGCTGGCGGCGCTGGACTCGGTGCCTGTGGAAGCGCTCACCGGCGAGCAGCTGGCCATGCTGACCACCGCGCAGCTGCTGGCGCTGCAGGCGGACAGCCTGGCCGCCTTCACGCCCGAGGAATTCTCGCTGCTCACCACCGCGCAGGCGGCGGCGCTGAACGCGGCCCGCATCGACGCACTACCGGTGGAGGACCTGGCCGCGTTCTCGCTGCCGGCGATCCACGCGCTCACCACCGCCACCGTGGCCGGGTTCGACGCCGAGCACCTGGCGGTGCTGAGCGCCGAGCAGTGGGCGGCGCTCGGCACCGCGCAGGCGGCGGCGCTGACCTCGGCCCAGCTGCCGGTGCTGTCGGCCGAGGCGCTGCAGGCGCTCACCACCGGCGAGGTGCGCGCGCTCAACACCGCGGCAGTGCACGCCATCACGCCCGAACAGGTGGGCGCCTTCACGCCGCAGCAGGTGGCCGTGATGACGAGCGCGCAGATCGGCGCGCTGTCCGCCGCCACGCTCTCGGCGATGACCACCGAGCAGTTCGCCGCCCTCACCACGCTGCAGGCGCAGGCCTTCACGAGCGGGCAGATCCTCTCGCTGGCGACCGAATACCTGGCCGCGCTGTCCACCGCGATCGTGCGCAGCCTCAGCACGGCGGCCATCGCGGCGCTCGACGACAGCCAGTTCCGCGCCCTCAGCACGGCGCAGTTCTCGGCCCTCACCAGTGCGCAGGCGGCGGCCATCACGCCGGCGCAGGCCGGCGTCATCGAAAGCGACGACCTGCGCGCGCTGACCACCGCCGACATCCGCGCGCTGGGCACCGCCACCATCGCCGCGCTCGACGACGCTTCGGTGGCCGCGCTCACCCCGGCCGAGGTGGGTGCGCTCAAGACCTCGCAGATCGCGGCCCTGGGCGAGACCGTGCTCGGCGCGCTGTCGACGCTGCAGCTGTCGGCGCTGACCACCCAGCAGGTGGCTTCGTTCACCTCGGCGCAGCTGGGCGCGCTGGGCTCGGACGCGCTCAACAGCCTGCCCACCGCCGACCTGAAGGTGCTGGGCACCTCGGCGCTGCGCACCATGCACCCCGAGACCCTGGCCGGCCTGGACAGCGCGCACCTGAACGCGCTCGGCACCGTCCAGTTCCGCGCCCTGGTGAGCGACCAGGTGGCGGCGCTGACCTCGCTGCAGGCGTCCACGCTGGAAAGCGCCGACCTGGCGGCCATCGCCACCGCCAACGTCGGCATGCTCTCCAGCGAAGTGCTGGTGGCCCTGGGGGCGGCGCTGCTGCCGGCCCTGACCACCGGGCAGGTGATGCTGCTCACGACCGACCAGCTCTCCGGGCTGGAGGCCGCCACGCTGGACGGCTTCACGACGCGCCAGTTCGCGCTGCTGTCCAGCGCGCAGCTGGGCGTGCTGGCGGCCGAGTCGGTGCACGGCCTGAACGCGGCGCACCTGGGCGCCATCGCCACCGGCGCCATTGCCGGTCTCACGACCGAAGCCCTGGTGGCGCTGGACGCCCAGCAGTGGACCGAGTTCTCGCCGGCGCAGGTGCGCGGCTTCAGCCCGCACCAGATCGCCAGCCTGAGCGGCACCGCCATCGCCACCCTGTCGACCGCGCAGCTGCTGATGCTGACCACGGCGCAGGCCCAGGCGCTCACCACCGACCAGATCGTCGCGATGGCGCCCGAGCAGATGCCGGGCCTCACCACCGCCGCCATCGGCGCGATGAGCAGCGAGCAGAGCGCGGCCTTCGAGGTCGACGACCTGGCGGCGATGACGCCGGCGCAGATCGACGCCCTGCTGTCCACCACCCCGCTCATCCTGGACCTGGACGGCGGCGGCGTGCAGACCGTGGCCGCCGCGCAGGGCGTGCTGTTCGACCTGAACGCCACCGGGCACGCGCACCAGGTCGGCTGGGCCGGCGGCGGCGACGCACTGCTGGTGCGCGACCGCAACGGCAACGGCCGCATCGACGACGGCAGCGAGCTCTACGGTGCCGCCACCCCGTTGGCGCATGGCCAACGCGCCGGCAACGGCTTCGTCGCGCTGGCGCAGGAAGACAGCAACCACGACGGCCGCATCACGGCCGCCGACGCCCACTTCGGCGACATCAGGCTCTGGGTCGACGCCAACCACGACGGCAAGTCCGACCCCGGCGAGTTGAAGGGCCTGGCCGACGCCGGCATCGTGGCGCTGAACCTGGACTTCAGCGCCGCGCACCAGGCCGACCACGGCAACCTGATCGGCCTGGTCGCCAGCTTCGACAGCGCCGACGGCACGCGCCACCAGATGGCCGACGTCTGGCTGGCACGCGACGCCAGCGCGCCGCCGGTGGGCGAACTGCTGGCCGCGCCGGCGGCCGAACTGCTGGGCGCCGCACCGGTGGCGGTCGCGGCGCCCTCGATGCACACAGCGCCCCTGCCGGTGCGCCTGTGGGCCGAGGACGAGACCCACCGCCAGACACCGCTGGCCTGAACTGGGCCGCGAAGGCGGCGCTATTCGGGCCCTGCCGCGCCGGGGGCGCCGGAACAATCGCTTCCGATGGCCCCTTCCGACCTGCCGCCCGCGCAGCGCCTGCTGGCCGAACGCGAACGCCTGCAGGCGCTGCTGCAGGTGCGCGGCCGCGACGCCGCCGCCGAAGCCCTGGCCGACCGCCTGCGCGCCTGGTTCGCCGGCGAGCCGGTGCCGGCCGACCGCGCCTGGGAAGCGGCCCAGGCCCTGCTGGCGCCCGTGCGCCGGCGGCTGGTGGTCTACACCGCCCTCGTCGGCACCAAGGAAGCGCTGGCCGACCCGCTGCGCGACCTGCCCGCCGGCGCCACCAGCGACCTGGAACTGGACTTCGTCTGCCTCACCGACAACCCGTCGCTGGTCTCGAAGACCTGGCGCCTGCTGCCGCTGGCCGACCGCCACCTGCCGCCGGAAAAGCTGTCGCGGCGGCCGAAGGCGCTGCCGCACGACTACTTTCCCGAGGCCGAGTTCAGCCTCTACATCGACAACACGGTCAGCTTCCGGCGCCTGCCGCAGGCCAGCGACCTGGAGACTTCACGGCCCTACTGCTTCAAGGCCTTCCGCCACGCCACGCGCGTGAACCCGGAACAGGAAGCCGGCGCGGTGGCGATGCTGGGCTACGACGACGTGGACACGATCACGCGCCAGCTGACCTTCATCGCCGAACGGCGGCCGCTGGCCGAGGTGACGCCGCTCACCACCGCCACCGTGCTGCTGCGGCAGCACCACCGCCCCGAGGTGGCGCGCTTCGGCCGCCTGTGGTGGGAAAGCGTGCTGGCGTTCTCCAAGCGCGACCAGCTGTCGTTCGACTTCGCGCGCCTGGAAGCCGGATGCGAGGTCGAATACTTCGAAGGCTTCACGCACGACAACCCCTTCGTGCGCTGGCAGGGCAGCCTGTCGCAGCACCGCGTGCGCGCCAGCTTCGACGCCCGCCGCTACGCCTGGCTGCACCGCGCCGACCCGGCCGCCGTGGCCGACCCGAAGACGCACTTCCTGGCCCACCACCAGGGCGACGACGCGCCCTACCAGAAGCCGGCGCCGATGCTCGAATACGTCTGCCACCTCAACGCCAGCAGCCTGGGCCGCGAGGTCTCGCCCCGGCGCGCGCTGGCCGATGCGCTGGAGCCGCTGCTGGCCCCCTTCCGCCGCCCAGGTGCGCACTGGCTGCTGCTGCGCGTGCAGGGCAACCCGGTGGCCCACGCCTTCGCACCCGAGGAGCACGACGCCGCCGCGAAGGCGCTCTCGATGTTCATGAGCCCGGCGCGCGGCACGCTGGTGGACCTGCCGGCCGCCGAGCTGCAGCCCGACGGCAAGGTCTGGGCCGGCGGCGCGCAGACGCACGACCTGGTGCTGGTGCTGGGTCCCGCCCCGCGCCAGCTGGGCCCGCTGGTGGAACGGCTGCAGCGCCTGCTGAACCCCGAGGCCGGCGCCCTGGTGGTCGCGCTCACCGAACCGGCTTCGCTGCGCGAAGCCGCCGAAGCCGAAGCGGCGCTGGCCGCCCGGCTCGGCGCGGCCACGCGCAGCAGCCTGCAGGCTTCGCGCCACGACGACCTGCGCGAAGCGCTGCCCAACACCGTGCTGGGCCTGTCCTGGCAGCGCGCGGCGCGGCTCGCGGCAGCCGCCTGAAGCGGGGTTTTCCGGCCCCTTCTCCGGCCTTCGCGCGGCAGCGCCGCCGCATAACCTGCGAGGGCAAAGAACCCTTCCAGGCAGGACACAACATGCGCGTGAACATCCTCAGCTACGAGCCGGCCGGCGGCTGGATCCTCTACGACTACGCCGCCAAGCTGGCCCAGGCGATGCAGCCGCACGTGGACCACGTCTCCGTCACGCACGGCCAGGCGCCGGGCTTCGACGTCACCTTCCACGTCAACTACTACGGCCTGCGCCAGCTGCAGGTGCCCGGCCTGCACTGCAGCATGGTCACCCACATCGACACCGCCGAGAAGTTCAACCTGGTCCGTTCGCAGGCCGCCGCCGGCGTGCTGGGCCTGTGCATGAGCGAGGAGACGGCGCGCCGCCTGAACACGCTGGGCGGCATCACGAAGTTCTTCAACTTCGCGCCGCCGGCCATGCTGGCGGCCGAGCGCAAGCGCCTGACGGTGATGATCTCCGGCCGCCTGTACGACGACGGCCGCAAGAACGAAGGCTGGGCGATCGACTTCTTCCGCGCCTTCCGCCCGCAGGACCTGGTGGTCAAGGTCATGGGCGCCGGCTGGGAGACCCGCCTGGCCGAGCTGCGGCGCGCCGGCTACGAGGTGGAGCACGTGTCCGACTTCGACCGCGCGCTCTACGTGCAGTGGCTCAAGGTCGCCGACCACCTGCTGATCACCGGCAACGACGAAGGCGCGCTGTCCACGCTGGACGCGCTGCTGTACGGCGTGGTGCCGATCGTCACCGCCCAGGGCTACCACCTGGAGCAGGAAGGCGAGATCCTGCTCTACGCCACCTACGACCAGCTGATGGCCACGGCCGCGAAGCTGCAGCGCGGCCTGGACGAGGTGAACGCGATGCGCGAGCGCATGACCGACTGGGACCGCTTCGCGCGCAAGCATGTCGACCACTGGCAGGCCCAGCTGTCGGCGATGAAGGCCGCCGCCTGAACGGACGCCATCCCATGAAACCCGAGATCCTGGAACCCGGCACCCTGCTCGCCTTCTGCGACGGCGGCTTCGCCAACCGCGTGAACAGCCTGGTCGGCGGCCTGGTGCTGGCCAAGAAGCTGGGCCTGAAGTGCCGCGTGCTGTGGCCGCAGAACAACCGCTGCGGCGCCGCCTTCGGCGAGCTGTTCGAGATGGACCTGCCGGTCGACGAGGTGCGGCTGCAGGACCTGGTGCCGCACCAGGCGAAGCTGCAGCTGTGGCTGCACGAGAACGACGTCGGCTTCAGCGACCCGGTGGCCGCGCTGCGCCGCCACCCGGGGCTGGACACCGTGAAGGCGATGCTGGGCGACGACCGGCGCGCGGTGCTGTACTGCGAGAACGCGATCCTGCCCTGGCTGGACGACGCCGACGTGGACGCCGCGCTGCTGTCGCTGCGCCTGCGCGAGGACATCGTCGCCTCGGCGCGCCAGATCATCGGCCGCCACGGCAAGGCCGGCTACGTGGGCATCCACCTGCGCGCCACCGACTTCACCAGCCCGCCGCCGACCGAGGCCATGATCGGCGCCGTGCAGGCGCAGTCGACGACGCGCTTTTTCGTCTGCAGCGACGACGCCGCCATCGAGGACCGCTTCGCGCGCTACCCCAACGTGTTCGTGCACGCCAAGTCGGCCTACGTGGAAAAGCGCAGCGAAGGTCCCTGGCGCGGCGCCACCACCGACAGCGACGGCCTGCCCTACAGCGGCAACATCGAACGCACCGGCCCCAGCGTGGTGCAGGCGGTGGTCGACCTGCTGCTGCTGGCCGGTTCGCGGCCGCTGAAGACTTCGAACTCGTCGTTCCTGGCGCTGGCCGAACGGCTGGGCCAGTGCGGCTGGGCGGCGCGCCACCTGGGCACGCCCGCGCCGGCGAAGCCGGCGCCGGTGCGGGATCCCTTCTGCAGCCAGGCCGAGATCATCGAGTTCCTGAACCTGCTGCGCCCGTACCACATGGCCAGCGACCACAAGGTGCGCATCGGCGGCGACGCCGACGGCGGCTACGTGATGCCTTCGATGGCGCTGAAGTCCACCGCCGTGGTCTCCATCGGCATCGGCGACCAGGTCAGCTTCGACGCCGAGCTGGCCGACCGCGGCGCCGTGGTGCTGCAGTACGACCACACGATCCCCGGCGCACCGAAGGCGCACCCCAATTTCCGCTACCACAAGCTGGGCTGGGGCCCGAAGGACGAAGGCGAACTGCGCTGCCTGGCCACTATGATGGCCGGCATCGCCTGGGACGACGCACGGCTGCCGATCCTGAAGTTCGACACCGAAGGTGCGGAGTGGAACTGCCTGGCCGCCGCCTCCAGCGCCGACCTGGAGCGCTTCGCCATCATCGCCGGCGAGTTCCACGGCTTCCACAACCTGGTGAACCGCGGCGTGCACGACGCGATGAAGGCGGTGTTCGAGAAGATCCGCCGCACCCACCTGCCGGTGCACCTGCACGCCAACAACGCCACCGGCATCCGCCTGGTGCTGGGGGTGCCGGTGCCGCCGCTGCTGGAGATCACCTTCGTGCGCAAGGACCTGGCGGTGTTCGCCGGCCATTCGACCGAGCCCATCCCGGGCCCGCTGGACCGGCCGAACATGGCCGACCGGCCCGACATCTGCCTGCGCCCGTTCTAGGGCCCGAAGACGCCGTCGTCGAAGGCCTCGGCGTAGCGCTTCCAGTGCGCTTCGCTGCGCGCGGCGCGTTCGCGCGCCGCCTCCAGCAGCCCGGCGCGCCACTTGCGGCGCCGTCCGAAGTCGACCAGTTCGTCGGCGTTGGCCGAACCCTGGCGGCCGGCGCCCCGCAGCTGCGCCCAGGCCGCGCATTGCGCCAGGGTGCGCACGAAGCCCGGCGCCTCGGCCTTCGACAGCCGGTCCAGCGCCACCCGGTCTTCGCTCGGCTCCAGCCCGCGCATCACGAAGGGCCGGCCCTCGACCCGCACCGCCTGCAGGAAGGCGCTGGGAATGGCCTGCAGACGCCGCTGCAGCGTGACCACGCGCCCGGCCTCGTCGGCCCAGGCCGGCTGGCGGCAGGGCGAGCGCCTGACCAGCGCCGAGGGCCGCGCCGACTTCAGGTCGATGAGGTACTGGCCCCCGGGGCCGCCCTTGCCTTCCACCAGCACCACGAAGCGCTCCACGCCCAGGCTGGCGGTGCCGGCGATGCGGCGCGCCACGTCCAGCGGGCGGAAAAAGCCGGGCCGGTCGCTCGCCTTCGCGTGGCGCTCGAAGAATTCCAGCACCCGGTCGCGGTCGGCGCGGCTGGCGGGCAAGGCGTGGTGGCCGTCGGTCAGCAGGCGCCGCCGCCCCTTGGGCGTGAGCGAGGTGCGCTTGTCCAGGTGGTCCATCCGCTTGCGGCTGCGCAGGCCTTCCAGCAGCGCGGCCACGGCCCCGGTGGCCGTGTCGCGCTCGACCCAGCGCGCATGGCCTTCGGCCAGGGTGTCGGCCCAGGTGCCGATGGCGATCTCGGCCAGCGCGAGCGCACGCGGGCGGTCCACGCCCAGCGTGGCGCGCGCGACCAGCACGCTGGCGGCCAGCCGCAGCGGGTCCCAGGCGGCGGGGGCGAGCAGCGCCTCGTCGAAGTCGTTGATGTCGAAGTAGACGAGCCGGTTGTCGCCCTTGTAGCTGCCGAAGTTCTCCAGGTGCAGGTCGCCGCAGCACCAGGCGGCGGGCGCACGGCGCAGCGCGGCGGCGTCGGGCAGGTCGGCATGGAACAGGGCCGCGGTGGCGCGCAGGAAGGCGAAGCGGTCGTCGCGCATGCGCCGGTACTTCAGAGCCAGCCGCTCGGGGTCGCGGCCGGCGTCGGCTTGCTGGATGCGACGCACGGGGTCGGCCATGCGCCGATTCTGGCGCGTCCGGGGTGGTGGTTCAGAACAGCGCGGCCACCTTCTTGCCCACCGGGCTGCCCATCCCGGTGCAGGCGTCCCAGCCCTTGCCGGCGGCGAAGCTGCCGTTGTTGCCCTGCGTCACCTCGTGCAGCGCGGCGGCATGGGCATACAGCCGTGGCTGCAGCAGGCCGGCCCGCTTGCCCTTGGCGCCATTGATGCGCGCCACCAGCGCCGCCCACAGCGGCGCCACCGCGCTGGTGCCGCCGATCACCATGTCCTGGCCGTCGACCCGCACGACGTAGCCGGTGACAGGATCGGCGTCGCCCGCCACGTCGGGCACGCCCCGGTGCGCCAGCGTCACCGCGGCCCCCTTCGTGCGGGGCGCCTTCAGGCCCTTCTGCCAGGCCGGCAGCGCGAACACGCCGCTGATGCCGCCGCCGCCGGCACCGCCCTGGGCACCGTCGTTCCACACCGATTCGGCAGCGAGCCGGCGCAGGCCAGCACGTTCGGGCTGGAGGCGGGAAAGTCCACATGGTCGCGGCCGTCGCCGACGCCGTCGTCGGAGCCGTTGTCGCCGGACGCGGCGCACACCGTCACGCCCAGCACGGCGGCGGCCTGGAAGGCCCGGTCGTAGGCCGCCATCGACTGCGCGATCCAGCTCGATTCCGGCCCGCCCCAGCTGATGGACACCACCGAAGGATTGTTCACGCGGTCGTGCACCGCGGTGCTGATGGCGTCCAGGAACCCTGCATCGGTGTTGGGCGCGAAGTAGACGACGATCTTCGCGCCCGGCGCCATGGCGCCCACGACCTCGATGTCGAGCATCACCTCGCCGTCGGGGCCGCTGGCGCTGCCGGTGGCGTGGTTGCGGCCGTGGTCGACCGAGACCGCGGTGACCGCGGGCGCCTGAACACCCATCTTCGCGAAGTAGGCCTTCAGGTCGGCCGCGCGATAGCCGCCGCCGAGTTCGATGATGGCGACCGTCTGGCCGGCGCCGTCGCCGGGCGGAAACTGGTACAGCGAAGCCAGCTGCGCCGGCGTGAACGAGGTCGGCGTGGCGCGTTCGGCGGCCGCGTGAAGGCGGAAGTGCGGCCGCGCCACCGGGCGGTCGTCCAGACCCAGCACCGCTTCCACCATGCCATTCAATTCCGTCGGCAGCTGCACCGGGCCGATGCGGCCGCGGTAGCTGCCTTGCGCATGCTCGAAGCGCTGAAGGTCGACACCGAAGGCGGCATTGAACTGCGCCACCGTGCCGGTCAGCACCATCGAACGTCGAGCCAGATGCTGCTGCGCCACCGCGAGGCCGTGGCCTTCGGCGAAGCGGCGCACCGCATCGGCATCGGCGGGGTCGGCCCCGTGGCGGCGTTCGAATTCCTCGTGGCCGAGCGGGCCGCCGCCGGGGTCGCCGGCATGCAGCTTCGACAGATGGGCGTTCAGCGCTTCGGCACCGCGCCGCCGCAGCAACACGGTGACTTCGAGCCTTTCGTGGGGGTCGGCCTTGCCGACCGCATGGGCACCGGACAGCGCTTGTCTGTCGCTGCCGGAAAGGGCAAAACGGGTCATCGCGGGCCCCCTGCAACAGGAGTGGAGAGAGCGCTCGTTATGCGCCCCTACCGTGACGCCCGGGATCCCGATCTTGAAGTGCTACACCTTGGCGACAGTTTCAGCGCAGCCACTCCGTGACGCCGCGCCCCAGGCTCAGCAGCACCGCGTTGAGCTGCTCGCCGTCGTGGATGGCGTTGACGTAGCCGATGCGCAGGTTGTAGTGCTCGCTCTCGGCCGACATCACGTCGAACAGCGAACGCCGGCCCAGCTGCTGCCACTGCTGCAGCGTGAAGTTGCGCACCTGCTCGCTGTCCTTCAGCGTGGCGGCGACGCGGCGCGCGCGGTCGAAGGCCGAATTCGTCTGCTCGTGCACCTCGGCCACGCGGTAACGGCGCGACTCCAGCGCGTCGGCGCGCTGCAGCGCCGCGGCCTGGGCGCGCTTGCGTGCCGATTCGCTGGTGGCCGCGATGCCGGGCGACAGCAGCGGCATGGTGAGCGCCAAACCGATGCCCACGCTCGTGCTCTTGGCGGCGGAGTTGGGCGCCACGTTGCCGCCGGTGGCGGTGGTCTTGGCGCCCGAGAGCGTCCACGACAGCTGCGGCTTGTTGCCCGCCGCCACGGCGGCGGCGTAGCGTTCGGCGGCGGTCGCCTGGGCGCCGAGCTGGGCGATCTCGAACGAGTTCTCGGCGTCGGCCTGCACCTGCGCCAGGTCGGGCACCTGCAGCAGCACGCTGGCCAGCCCCTGCGTGCCGTGCAACGAGTCGCCGACGAAGCGCGACAGCCGCACCTCGGTCTGGCGCAGCTGGCTCTGGGCCTGCGTCATGGACAGCTCGGCCTGCTGCAGCGACTTGCGCGCCAGCACCAGTTCGCTGGCGCGGCCACGGTCGCTCTTCACGATGATCTCCAGCGCGTCGGCCAGGCAGCCCATCTTGCGCGCGTACTGCGCCCACACCTGCACCTGCATGCGCCAGCGGCTGCGTTCCAGCGCCAGCGCCACCGTGTTCACCGCCACCTGTTCCTGCTGGTTGAGCTGGCCCAGGCGCGCCGATTCGGCGAGCGCGCTGCGCCAGTCCACCATCGCGTCGGTGCGGCCGCCGTCGTAGAGCAGCTGGCTGGCGGTGAGGCTGCCGCGCGCCTGCAGGGCCGCCTTTTCGGTGTAGCCCGGCGTGTGGGTGGCCGCGGGACCGGCCGAGAAAGCCAGCGAAGCCTGCAGGCCCTTGGCGGCCTTCGCTTCCTCGATGTCGGACTGCGCGGCCTCGGCCAGCAGCTGCGCGGCGCCCAGCGCCTGGCTGCGGCGCAGCGCGTCGCCCACCAGGTCGCCCAGCAGCTGCCGCGGCGCGGCGGCCTGCACCGGGGGCTGGGTCTCGCCGCCGGCCTTGTCGAAGGTTTCCTCGTCGATGCAGCGCGTGGGCGGCGCCGGCAGGGCGGCGGGTGCGGGGACCGGCGCGGCGCGAACGGGCTTGCCGGCGCCGGTGGCCGCCGGGGTGCCGAACGCGAAGGCCAGGGCCAGCGCCGTGGCCAGCGGCTTGCGGAAGAGGTTCGGGCTCATGCCGGGCAGTCTGGCCGGCAACGGCCCGTCGCGATCGGTGGAGATCAGGCCGCTGGACCGGCCTTCTTACCTTTCGCGGAAGGCCTCGTTGCTCTTGAGCATGGGCCGCAGCACGAAGCTGAGCACCGAGCGTTCGCCGGTGCGGATCTCGACCGAGCCGGTCATGCCCGGCAGCACCGCCAGCGGCTTGCCGGCGGACTTGAGCGCGCTGCGCTCGGCGCGCACCAGCGCGCGGTACCAGGTGCCGCCTTCGCCCTTGTCGCTGTCGCCCAGCGCGTCGGGGCTGATCGACTGCACCGTGCCCTTGAGCCCGCCGTAGACCGTGTAGTCGTACGCGGTGAGCTTGATCTCCACCGGCTGGCCCACCTTGACGAAGCCGATGTCGGCCGGCGGCACGCGCGCTTCCACCAGCACGCGGCTGGTCACGGGCAGCAGCTCCATGATGGGCGCGCCGGCGGCGACCACGCCGCCGATGGTGTTGGCGCGGATCGTGCGCACCACGCCGCGTACCGGGCTCTTCAGCGTCGTGCGGCGCAGCGCGTCGTCTCGCACCACCATCTGCTCTTCCAGCATGGCCAGCTCGGTGCGCACCTTCACCAGCTCGGCACTGGCGTCCTGGCGGAAGCGGTTGATGCGCTCCTGCGTCTGCAGGTTCAGGTCGTTGACCTGGCGCCGCACGCGCATGACCTCGACCTCGCTCATCAGCCCGCGCGCGGACATCGCCTCGGCGACCGCCAGCTCCTTCTGCAGCAGGCCGATGCTGCGCCGGTTCAGGTCGACCGCCTCGGCCAGCGACTGCCTGCGCGCTTCGTAGCTCTCGGTCTCGCCGCTCACCACGGACTTGGCCTGCTTCACCTCGTCGGGGAAGACCAGTGGCTTGCCGCTCGCTTCGGCCGTCAGGCGGGCGATCGACCCGCGCAGCGCCAGCCGCTTGGCCTGGCCTTCGGCCTGCTGCGCTTCCACCCGCGTGGGGTCCAGCATCGCGAGGTCCTGGCCTTCGGCGACCTGCTGGCCTTCGCGCACCAGCAGTTCGCGCAGGATGCCGCCTTCCAGGCTGGCGATCACCTGCTCGCGGCCGTCGGCCACCACGCGGCCGGGGGCCTTCGAGACGATGTCCACCTTGGTCACCGCCGCCCAGGCGATGGCGCTGGCCAGCAGCGCCAGCATCAGGTAGACGGCGTACATGGCCGCCGGCGCCGGCTCCAGCACCTGGGCCGCGTGCACCGGGCTCATGAGCGCGACATCGCCGGCACGCAGGTCGGGCCGGGGGGCGCGGCTGAAGAACGGCATCCTCATGGCGCTACACCGCGGCCTCGCGCTGCACCGGCTGCGCGCTGGGGTGCAGGTGCACGTTGCCCGCCGGCGCCTGCGGCGCGGCGGCCGGGCGCTGGCCCGAGAGCGCGGCCAGCACCTGGTCCTTCGGGCCGTCCATCACCACGCGGCCGGCGTCGATGACGACGACGCGGCTCACCAGTTCCAGCACCGCCGGCCGGTGCGTCACCATGATCAGCGTGCAGTGGCCGGTGGCCTCCTTGAGCTGGCGCAGGAAGGCGACCTCGGACTGCGCGTCCATCGAGCTGGTGGGCTCGTCCATCAGCAGGATCTGCGGCCGCGTGATCATGCAGCGCGTCAGCGCCACCAGCTGGCGCTGGCCGCCCGACAGCAGGCTGCCCGATTCGCCCACCGGCAGGTCCCAGCCCATCGGGTGCGTGGCCACCAGGCGGTCCAGCCCGGTCAGGCGGGCCGACTCGGCCAGCCGGCCGGGGTCCGCGGTAGGGCGGTCCAGCAGCACGTTGTCGCGCAGGCTGCCGGTGAAGAGTTTGGGGTCCTGCGACACGAAGCCCACCTTGCTGCGGTAGTCGGCGGGATCGATCTGGCGCAGGTCGATGCCGTCGACTTCCACGTGGCCTTCGGTCGGCTGGTACAGCCCGGCCAGCAGCCGCAGCACGGTCGACTTGCCGGAGCCGATGCGCCCCAGCACCGCCACCCGCTCGCCGGGCGCGAAGCGCAGGTTCACGCCCTTCAGCACCCTGGGCGCCTCGCCGGCGCCGCTGTGCGGGTAGGCGAAACCCACCTCGTGCAGGCCGATGCGGCCGCTGAGTTGCGGCCGCGGCACGTAGCTGCGGCCGCGGTCGCGCTCCACCGGCAGCGACATGACCCGTTCGAGCGCGTGCATCGCGGCGCGCGCGCCCTGGTAGCGCATCGCCAGCATCACCACGCTGGACAGCGGCGCCACCGCGCGCGCCGAGAACATCACCGCCGCCATCAGCGCGCCGCCGGTGATGACCTTGTCGCCGATGAGGAAGACGCCCCACACCAGCATCACGATGGTCACCGCCTGCTGGGTGATGCCCGAGAGGTTCACCGCGATGGCGGCGATGTTCTTCGAACGCAGCGAGCTCAGCGCCGCCGCGGCGGTGCTTTCCTCGTACTGGCGCAGGAAGCGGCCCTGGGCGCCGGCGGCCTTCAGGTCCTCGATGCCCTCGACCGCCTCCACCAGCACGCCGTGCAGCTCGGCGTGCTGCTGCATGTTGGCCGACATGGCGCGCCGCAGCGCGCCCTGGATCACGAACGACAGGATCAGCAGCGCGGGAATGGCGAACACCAGCACCCAACCCAGCGGACCGGCGACGATGAACACCATGGCCACGAAGATGGTGATGAAGGGCAGGTCCGACAGCGCCGACATGGTGGCACTGGCGAAGAAGTCGCGCACCAGCTCGATCTGCGCCAGCGTGTGCGCGAACTGGCCGGCCGATTCGGGCCGGTGCTCCATGCGGATGGCCAGGCTCTGGCGGAACAGCGTGGTGCCGACGATGAGGTCGGCCTTGCGGCCGGCCATGTCGATCAGGTAGCTGCGCAGCTGGCGCGAGACGAAGTCGAACACCACCGCCAGCACGCTGGCGGTGGCCAGCGCCCACAGCGTGACGTGCGCCTGGTGCGGGATCACCTTGTCGTAGACGACCGAGGTGGACAGCCCGGTCACCAGCATCAGCACGTTGGACAGCAGCGCCGCCACAAGCGCCGAGCGGTAGTACGGCGTGAAGCGGCGGATCGTGCCCCAGAACCAGTGCTGCGCGGGGTCGATGATGGGCGGCCCGTGCTCGCTGCCGGCGCTGGTGCGCACCTGCGGCGTGGCGATGAGCGCGATGCCGGAGTATTCGGCCGTCAGCTCGGCTTCGGCCGCCACGCAGGCGTGGTGCTCGCGGCCGGGCATGACCACGTCGTACTGGCCGGGGCCGCGGCGCGCCACCACGATGCAGGCGTCGCCGCCGGCCAGCAGCAGCACCGCGGGCAGCAGCAGGTGGTGCAGTTCGGCCAGCGGGCGCTGCACCAGGCCGGCGTTGTAGCCGGCCTCGCGCATCACGCGCACCGCCTGGTCGGGGCCCAGACGGCCGCTCACCGGCATGCCGGCCAGCAGCGATTCGGGCGTGCGTTCGCGCCCGTGGTGCTTCGTCAGCCAGGCGAGCGCGTGCGCCAGGGCATCGTTGTCGATGTCCCAGGGTTCGGGGGCCGGGGGCGCCTGGCTCGTCGTCATTCAGGACTTCAGCGGCGGAACGCGAACGCCAGGCGCTCGAATTCGGCTTCCAGGTCGCGCACGATCTGCGGCACGTCGAACAGCGGCGAACGGCGGCCTTCCTCGGCCAGGTAGCGCTTGTACGAGGCGGCGCGCGGCGGCGAGCGGCCGATGGCCACCGCCAGCCGTTCGTAGTCGGCCAGCGTCTCGGTGATGAGGTCGGGCAGGCCCACCGCGGTGAGCAGGCTGCCGGCCATGCGCGAGATGTAGCTGCGGCCGGCCAGCGTGAGGATCGGCAGGCCCATCCACAGCGCGTCGCTGGCGGTGGTGCCGGCGTTGTAGGGGAAGGTGTCCAGCATCAGGTCGGCCAGCTGGAAGCGCGCCAGGTACTCCTGCGGCGCCACGCGCGGCGCGAAGATCAGCCGTTCGCGCGCCACGCCGTGGGCGTCGGCCTGGCGCAGCATGTTCTCGCGCGCCACGTCGTTGTCGGCCAGCAGCCACAGCACGCTGCCCGGCACCTGGTGCAGCACGCGCATCCAGGCCGCGAAGACCTCGGCCGTGAACTTGAAGTTGTTGTTGAAGCTGCAGTAGACGAAGGCGTCGGCCGGCAGGCCGTAGGTGGCGCGCTCGGGCTTCGCCGCGATCTCGCGCTGGCGGTCGCTCACCTGGTAGCAGTGCGGCAGGTAGATCGGCCGCTCGGTGCAGTAGGGCAGCAGCGATTCCGGCATCACGTAGCGGTCGGCCAGGATCCAGTCCACGCCCGGCAGCGCCGAAGTGCCCGGCAGCCCCAGGTAGCTGATCTGCACCGGCGCCGGCCGGTGGCCCAGGATGGCGGGGCGCGCGCCGCTGGTGATGCCCTGCAGGTCCACCAGCACGTCGATGCCGGCCTGGGCGATGAGCTTGGCCGCCGTCAGGTCGTCCACCCCGGCCAGCTTCACGTGCTGGTCGAAGGCCTTCACCAGGCGCTGGCGCTGGGCGGTGCCGCTGTCGGGTGTCCAGTCGAAAGCCCAGACCTCGAAGCGGCTGCGGTCGTGCAGCTCGAAAAGTTCGGCCGTCAGCAGGCCCACCGCGTGGTGGTGCAGGTCGCCCGAGAGATAGCCCACCTTGACCTTGCCGCTGCGCGCCGGCATGGCTGCGTGCAGCGCGGCGGCCGGCGGCTTGGGCACGCGTTCGTGCACGAAGCGCATCGCCGCCAGCAGCTGCACCGCGGGGTCGTCGGTCACGCTCATCATCGCCAGCGGCGAGGTGCCGACCAGCAGCTGGTTGGGCGTCACCTCGCCCACCGGCTCGTAGAGCGGCCATTCGCACTGCTTCTGGCGGATGTGCACGTAGTGCTGGATGACGTCGAACTGGGTCGCGCGCAGCTGCAGGCTGCGCTTCATCAGCGCCTCGGCCTCGGCGTAGCGCTTCTTGCTTTCCAGCAGGCGGGCACTGTTGTTCAGCGCGTGCAGGCGGTATTCCAGCGTGGTGGGGTTCGGGTTCTCGGTCTCGGCCACCACCGCGGCCCATTCGGCGAGCGCGCCGTCCACGTCTTCCTTGCGCTCCAGCAGGTGGCCCAGGTTCAGGCGCGCCGGCGGGAAGCCGGGCTGCAGCTCCAGCGCCTGGCGGTAGGCCCCCTCGGCCTGGTCGTGGCGGCCGATGGCCGACAGCACCGTGCCCCAGTTGAAGCAGGCCACGTGGCGCACCGGCGAGGCGGTGTTCTCGATCCAGGCCTGGTACAGCCGCGCCGCCGTCTCGCCCTGGCCGCCGGCGTGCAGGGCCTGGGCGCGTTCCATCAGGGTGGGCAGCGGCAGCTGGCCGGCGCGGGCAGCGTCGAACAACGCCGCGGGTTCGGCGGCGGGCACGGCAACGGCGGCATCCATGGGCAAGGGTTCCCCGGCGAAGTGGGTGGGTTCTGCCAGGGATGCTAGGCAGCCCCCCGGGCGCCGGCGGCGGCAAAAGCGGGGCTTTCCGGGGCCAGATCGAAGTCTCCGGCGCCCCAGCGGCGACAATTGGTTGCGCCCTTGGCCGCGAAGTCGTGGCCAACTTCGCTTCCAGGGAAGCCCGGGTCGCCGATATCCACGGCCTGCTTCTCCTTTTCCCGTTTCGATGGACCTGACGAGCGATTCCTGGTGGTGGGTGTTGCCCCTGGCCGTGCTGCCAGCGCTGGCGCTCGCCTGGTGGCTGGCCGGCAAGCCGAGCCTGAAGCGCAAGCCGCCGCAGGCGCTGGCGCGCACCACCGACACCACGATGGTGCCGACCACCCAGCTGGAATCGGCCGAGCACAAGGCCTTCGCGCCCACGCGCATGGTGCCCACCGTCACCGACGTGGCCCATGCCCCGCCGCCGCGCGCCAGCGCGCCGGTGCCGCTGCCCGAACCGGCGGCCAACCGCCGCAGCCGGCCGATGCCGTTGCCGGAGCCGCCACCTTCGCCACCCGCCGTTCCCGCGCCGCCGCCGCGTGCCCGCAGCAGCCGGCCCGCGCCCTTGCAGGAAGCGGCGCCGAATTCGCGCCCCGCCCCGCTGCCGCCAGCAGCCCCGCGTTCGCGGCCGGCGCCGCTGGGCGACACGCGCCACCATTCGCGCCCCGCCCCCCTGGACGAAGCGGGCCCGACTTCGCGCCCCGCCCCCTGGGGCGCCGAAGCCCCCCCGGCCGACGACGAAGCCGACGCCGACCACGCGGCGCTGCTGGCCGCCTACCGCGAAGCGGAACTGGAGTCCGAACGCCGCGCCGCCGAACGCCGCGCCGCCGAACTGGAAGACTTCAAGCGCCGCGGCCAGCAGCGCCGTGCCGAAAGCGACCGCCGCCTGAGTCGCGAGCGTGCCGCACTGGAAGAAGCGGCTCGCGCCGACGCCGAATGGATGCTGCAGGAGGCGCGCCGCCTGGAAGTGGAGCGCCGCGCCGCCGTCAACGCGCGCGGAGACGGCAGCCGCCAGGCCGAAGCCGATGCCCGCGCCGAAGCCGGTCGCCGCGCCGCCGCCGCCCGGCTGGAAGCGGCGCGGCTGGAGGCCGAACGCCTGGAAGCCGAACGCCGCGAGGCGGCCCGCCAGGAAGCCCAGCGCCGCGAGGCCGAACACCGTGAAGCCGAGCGCCAGGCCGCTGAACTAGCCGAAGCACGGCGGCTGGAGGCCGAACGCGCCGAAGTCGCCCGGCTGGCGGCCGAACACCAGCGCGCGCAGCGCGAGGCCGAAGCGGCCCGTCTCGAAGCCGAGCGCCGGGCCGCCGAACGCGAGGCCGCGGCGCGCCGCGAAGCCGAGCGAGCCGCGGCCGAACGCGCCGCAGCACAACGCGTCGAGACCGAGCGCCTGGAGGCCGAGCGCCGCGAAGCCGACCGACTGGAAGCGGCACGCCAGGAAGCCCTGCGCCAGGAAGCCCTGCGCCAGGAAGCCCTGCGCCAGGAGGCCCTGCGCCAGGAGGCCCTGCGCCAGGAGAGCCTTCGCCAGGAGAGCCTTCGCCAGGAATCAGAACGCGAAGCCGCGCTGCGCCGCGAAGCCGAACGCGTGGCCGCCGAACGGCAGGAAGCGCTGCGACTGCAGGCCGAACGCGCCGAAGCCGAAGAACGGGCCCGACTCGAACGTGCCGCGGCCGAGGCCGCGCCACCGGCCGTCCGCCCGCCGGCGGAGCCGCCGGTGGCCGCCCCCGCCGGTCGCCGCGCCGCCGAGACGCTGGTGATGGTGGTCGACGACTCCAAGGTCGTGCGCGTGAAGACCAGCCGCCTGCTCGCCCAGCACCACTTCCGGGTCGTGCTGGCCACCGACGGCGAAGACGCGCTGCGCCAGATGGAAGCCGAACGCCCGCAGGTCGTGATCACCGACGTCGAGATGCCCGGCGTCGACGGCTTCGAGCTCACGCGCCGCCTGCGTGCCGACCGCCGCAGCGCCGCGCTGCCCATCATCATGGTCACCTCGGCCGACGACCGCCTGGGCGCCGCCGCCGCCGACGCCGGCGTCACCGTGCTGCTGGGCAAGCCCTACCCCGACGACGTGCTGATCGGCCACATCGCCCGCCTGGCCGGCGTGAGCGACGCCGAACCGGTGCTGGCGGCCTAGAAAGACGAAGGCCCCGCCGAGGCGGGGCCTTGCCGGTCGCGCTTCTCGCTCAGGCGTTCGCCATCACGTGCGCCATCTGGGCGACCAGGCCGGCCGGCGGCGCCGAAGTGGCCAGGTGGTCCACGCCGCCCAGCAGGGCCACCGTGAACAGCGCGGCCATCATGAAGGCGAAGACGCGGTGGCTGGTGCGGGGGCTGAAGGCGGTGTTCGTCATGGTCGGCTCCTGGGGGGACAGCGGGTTCGCCGCTTGCGATGGAGTGAACTCTAGGCAAGGGTCCCCCGGCGCGCGAGCCGCTTGCGACGAAGCGCGGCGCGGCGCGACGAACGATCAGGAAGCCGACATCAGCCGTTCCAGCGTGGCCAGCGTGTCGGCTTCGTGCAGCGGCTTGTCGTGGCGGATGCGCAGCATGCGCGGGAAGCGCACCGCGACGCCGCTCTTGTGGCGCGGGCTGCGGTTGATGCCTTCAAAGCCCAGCTCGAACACCAGCGTCGGCTTGACGCTGCGCACGGGGCCGAACTTTTCCAGCGTGTGGGCACGGATCACGCGGTCGACCTCGGCGAATTCGGCGTCGGTGAGGCCGGAGTACGCCTTCGCGAACGCCACCAGCTGCAGCGCGCCGGGCGGCGCCGGTTCGCGGCGCGCGATGGCGTCCACCACCGCCGCCGCTTCGGCAGCGTCGGCCGGCGCCCGGTTCCAGACCGCAAAGGTGTAGTCGGTGTAGACGCTGGCGCGGCGGCCGTGGCCGGCCTGGGCGTAGACCAGCACGCCGTCCACCGACAGCGGGTCCACCTTCCACTTCCACCAGGTGCCATCGCTCCGGGTGCGGCCGCTGCCGTAGCGCGCCTCGCGCTGCTTGAGCATCAGGCCTTCGACGCCGCGTTCGCGCGCGAGCGCACGCAGGGCGGCCAGGCCCGGCCAGTCGGCCGCCTCCACGCGCGGCGACAGGCGCAGCGGCCCGGCGGCCAGCAGCGCTTCCAGCCGCGACCGGCGCTCGTGCTGCGGCCTCGCGCGCAGGTCCTGGCCGCCTTCTTCCAGCAGGTCGTAGGCGACGAAGACCACCGGCGCTTCGGCCAGCACCTTCTTCGTCAGGGTCTTGCGGCCGATGCGCTGCTGCAGCAGGTTGAAGGGCGAAGGCTGCGGCGCGTCTTCGCGCCAGACCAGGATCTCGCCGTCCAGCACGCAGCCTTCGGGCAGCGCGCGCGCGCGTTCGACGATCTCCGGGAAGCGCTCGGTCACGAGTTCCTCGCCGCGCGACCAGATCCAGCAGCCACCGGCGCGCCGCACCAGCTGGGCGCGGATGCCGTCGTACTTCCACTCGACCAGCCAGTCGTCCACCGGGCCCAGCGTGGCCGGCGCGTCGGCCAGCGCATGGGCCAGGAAGAACGGGTAGGGCTGGCCGGCTTCGGGCGCGCCGCCCTCGCCCGCCGCCAGCAGGTTTTCGAAGCGCGCGGCGGTGGGGCTGGCGCGGGCGTCGGTCCAGCCCATCAGCCGCTGGGCGACGAGCTTGGGGTCCAGCCCGGCGTGCTCGGCCAGCGCACGCTGCACCAGCAGCCGGCTCACGCCGACGCGGAAACCGCCGCCGATGAGCTTGACGAGCAGGAAGCGGCCGCCCGCGTCGAGCTCGCGCCAGGCTTCGCGCACGCGCCGCTGCTGCTCGGCCGGCGCCAGGCCGCGCAGCGGCAGCAGGCGTTCTTCCACCCAGTGCGCAAGGCCGGCGTCGCCCGCACTGCCGATGCCCTGCGCCGCGGGCAGCACGTGGGCGATGGTCTCGGCCAGGTCGCCGACGGCCTGGTAGCACTCCTCGAACAGCCAGGCCTCGATGCCGGCTTCGGCCAGCGCCGCTTCGCGCAGCAGCGCGGTGGGCACCACCTGGCGCGGCTTGCCGCCGGCCAGGAAGTACACCGCCCAGGCAGCGTCGGCGGCCGGCGCTTCGGCGAAGTAGCGCACCAGCTCGCGCAGCTTGTCGCCGGTGGCGGTGCTGGCGTCCAGCGCTTCGTACAGCGCGGCAAAGCGGCGCATGCGCGCGGGGGAGGCCTCAGGCTTCCGGTGCGCGCACGAAGGTCACGGGCACCGGGCTGTGCTGAAGCAGCGCGCTGGCCACCGGGCCGGGCGCGCCTTCGTCGAGGCCGGCGACCACGCCGTCGCAGCCGTAGTTCTCGATCAGTTCCACCAGCACGTGGCCGGGGTCGCCGCCGGCGACTTCGGTCTCCCATTCGGCGCCGGCGGCGGCCAGCAGCGCTTCGGCCGGCGCCAGCAGGTCGGCGCCGGCCTCGCGCCGCACCTGGGCGATGCGCTCGGCGTCGTGCGCCGTGACCACTTCGTACAGCGAAGGCGGGGCCTGCACGTTGGCCAGCACGAATTCGACCGCCAGCCCTTGCGAACGCAGGGCGAGCGCGTGGCGGACCGCGGCCAGCGATGCCGGGGTGCCGTCGACCGGAAGGAGCAGCTTCATGGGGAGAACCCTTCTTGGGGCACCATCATCGCACCGCCCGAAGGCCCCACCTTGACGTGCGGCATGCCGCTTCAGCGGCGTGGCGGCACCCAGGGGTCGCGCAGCGGGGCCTGCAGGGCCGGCTGCGGCAGCGGCGGCTGTGGCGAAACGGGCGGTGTGCCGGCCCGGTCGGCGGCAGCGGCGGCACGCTGCAGCGCCTGCGGCACGGCCCGCGGCGCGCGCGCCGACAGCGTGCCGGCATACCAGGCCGCGAGGTCGGCCTTCTGCGCGGCGCGCGTGGCGTCGTCCAGGTAGCTCATGTGGCCGCCGGCGTAGTTGCGCACCGTGAGGCGGTCGCCGGCGCCCAGCCGTGCCAGGTCGAGTTCGGTCACGTGGAAGGGCGTGGCCAGGTCGTGGACTCCGCTCACGGCCAGCACGCGGAGTGCGGGGTTGGCCGCCAGCGCCGCGGCCAGGTCGGGCACGGTGTCGGGCAGGGCGCGGCCGCCATGGGCGAAGTTCCAGTTCGCTATGGCGTTGGACACCAGCACGTAGGTGGAAGCGCCGCGGTAGCGCAGCACCTGCGGCAGCAGCTGCGCCATGCCCTGCTGGAACGAAGGCGTGATGAAGGTGCTGGAAGGGTCGCCTTCGGCCGCCAGCGGCGTGCCCAGCGCGGCCTTCATGCGTGCGTCGTAGCGGCCGGTGACGAAGCCGGGCAGCAGCGCACGCTGGAAGCTGTCGGGCGCCAGGTTGGGATTGGACAGCCAGGTGGCTGCCGGAATGCCGGTCCAGCCCTGCAGCAGCGGCGGCAGGTCGGCCGGCAGCGGCGTGCCGGTGCTCCAGGCTTCCAGCGCCGGCGCGAAGCGGCTGTCGGCCGCTTCGCGCAGGCTGTCCATGTAGCCCGCCAGCGGTGTGGTGGCGCTGGCGGCGACGCCGTGCCAGGCGCCCGCCGCGCCATAGGTGGGCAGCGCGGCGCCGCAGTGGCCGAAGCCGACGACGCCGCAGTTGCTGTTGTAGTCCAGCGCCGGCGACTGCAGCACCAGGCCGTCGAGCATGACGCCGGCTTCCTGCAGCAGCCGCGCCAGCACCGCGGTGCGCGGGCCGCCGTAGCTTTCGCCGTACAGGAAGCGCGGCGAAGCGCCGCGGTCGTGCGCCGCCAGCCAGCGCACGACGAAGTCGCGGAACACCGCGGCGTCGGCGTCGACGCCCCAGAAGTCGACGTTGCGCCGGGGCGCGATGGCCTGCGAATACCCGGTGCCGACGGCGTCGACGAAGACGAGGTCGCTCACGTCGAGCAGGCTCTCGGCGTTGTCCACCAGCGGCGCCGGCACCGCGCCGGTGGTGGCCGGTACGCCGGTGGCCAGGCGCCGCGGCCCGAACGAACCCAGGTGCAGCCACACGCTGGCCGAGCCGGGGCCGCCGTTGTAGAAGAAGGTGACGGGCCGCATCGCGGGGTCGGCACCGTCCCGCAGGTAGCTGACGTGGAAGAACGAGGCTTCGGCGGCGCCGCTGGCGGGGTCGCGCGCGATCAGGTGGCCGGTGCGCGCGGTGTAGGCCAGCGTGCGGCCGCCCAGCACCAGGGTGTGCTTCGTGACCGCGTGCGCTTCCTCGACGCCGGCGAGCGACGCGTTGGCGGCGCTGGAATAGGCCTGCGGGTCGGCGTACTCGTTCTCGCCCGGACCGAGCGGTGCTTCGGCGGGCGACGAACCGCCGCCGCCGCACGCCGCCAGCAGCGCCGCGGCCAGCAGCGCCGCGAAGCGGCGGCGGCACGTTCCGGGCAGGTACATCGCCCGAGTGTGCCGCAGCCGGTGCCTACTGGAAGTAGCCGATGTTGGCCGCCCCGCCCGCCGCGCTGCCGGTGTTGTTCACGTAGACCAGGTAGTAGGTGCCGGGCGGCAGCTTGAGTTCGCATTCGATCTCCAGCGCCGCACCGCCGGAAGAGGGACCGCACGCATAGACATAGGAGAACGAGCCGCCGTTGTAGCCGCCGCCGTAGGCGGCGCTGAAGCTGCTGTACTGCGACGGGTCCATCACCGCCCACAGGCCGCCGGAGCCTTCGGTCTCCAGGAAGGCGCGCGAACCGGTGCCGACGCTGAAGCTCATCGAGCGCCACGAACCGGCGTTGCCGCCGGCATACATGGGCGCGTCGTTCACCTCGGTGGCGCCGGCCAGCGTGGGCACCGACAGCTCGGCGTAGATGCGGTTCGAATAGCCGCTGCCGAAGGTGCCGCTCGGGAAGACCGCCACGTACCAGGTGCCCGCCGGCAGCGTGACGAAGCTCATGCCCGAGGAGCCCGCGTCGGCCATGCGGAAGCCGCTGAAGCGGCCGCCGGCCTTCAGTGCCGCCGCGTTGGCGGCGTCGACGACCCAGAACTCGGCCGCGAACTCGGCCCACGAGAAGGCCCACACGCGGGTCGTCTTCGTCAGCGTGAGGCCGCTCGTGTCCACGAAGTTGGGCGAAGCGCCGGTGAGCGTGGCGTTGATCTCGCTCGTCTCGTTGACGCTGAAGCTGGCGCTGCCGCCACCGCCGCCGGTGCCCCCGCCGCCGCCACTGCCGCCGCCCGTGCCCGAAGCGCAGCCGGCGCGCCAGCCTTGCGCGGACAGCGAGATTGTCATCGCGCTGCCGTCGCTGCAGAAGAAGACCATGATGCGCGCGCCCGTGGTCGACGTGGCGGCGCCCACGTAGCCGATGGCCGCGCCATTGGCGACGACGTTGGCGCGGTCGTCGACCACCAGCCCCAGCAGGTTCGTGGTGCTGGCCAGGGCCACCACGGTGCGCGTGTCGGCGTCCACCGCGTAGCGGCCGTTGCCGGCGTCCAGCACGGTGGTGTCGTTGGCGTTGCCGTTCCAGTGGATGTAGTTCGGGTCGCTGCCGCCGTCGTCGCCACCGCCGCCGCAGGCCGTGACGGCGAGCACCCCGATCAGGGCCAGCCCAAGCCGGATCCGCATGTTGGTCGTCCTTCCAGTAGGCCACTGCGCCGTGGCCGGGCGGACTCTAGGGACGACCGGCGGCGCCGGCATCCCGACTTCGCGGGATGACCCACCGGTTCAGGGTGCGTCTTCTTCGCCGTACTCGGTACCGAAGCTGCCGGCCTGCAGGCCCTGTTCCTGCAGCCAGCGCACCATCACCGCTTCGTAGCCATGGGTGACGATGACTCGCGCCGCGCCGGTGGCGCCGATGGCGCGCTGCAGCCCGGGCCAGTCGGCATGGTCGCTGAGCACGAAGCCGCGGTCCACGCCCTGGCGCCGGCGCGCGCCGCGCAGCTGCATCCAGCCGCTGGCGAAGGCGTCGCCGAACTCGCCCAGCCGGCGCGCCCAGGGCGTGGCCTGCGAACCCGGCGGCGCCACCACCAGCGCGCGCGCGAGGTCGGCCTTGCTCATGCCCTCCACGCGCTGGGTGGCGGGCAGCGCGACGCCGGCGGCGCGGTAGGCCTCGCTGAGCACCTCCACCGCGCCGTGCACGGCGATGGGGCCGATGGACGCGTCGACGCCCGCCAGGAGGCGTTGCGCCTTGCCGAAGCTGTAGCCCAGCAGCAGGCTGGCGCGGCCGGCCTCGGCGTTGGCGCGCCACCAGGCGTCGATCTCGCCGAACACCTGGGCCTGCGGTCGCCAGCGGTAGATGGGCAGGCCGAAGGTGCTTTCGGTGACGAAGCAGTCGCAGCGCACCGGTTCGAAGGGCGGGCAGGTGGGGTTGCGTTCGTCGTGGCCGCTGGCGAAGTAGTCACCCGAGAGCACCCACACGCGGCCCTGGTGTTCCAGCCGCACCTGGGCCGAGCCCAGCACGTGGCCGGCCGGGTGCAGCGACAGGCGCACGCCGTTCAGGTGCACCGCCTCGCCCCAGGCCAGCGTCTGCAGCGCGATCTCGCCCAGCCTGGCGCGCAGCACGCCGGCGCCGTCGGCCTGCGCCAGGTAGGCGCCGTGGCCGCGCCGCGCGTGGTCGGCATGGGCGTGGGTGATGACGGCGCGCGCCACCGGCCGCCAGGGGTCGACGAAGAAGTCGCCCGCCGGGCAGTACAGGCCTTCGAGCCGCTGGACGACGAGGTCTTCCGCCATGGCGCAAGGTTAGCGTGGGCCACGGCGGAGAAAATGCGTGCCATGTTCCGCCCTTCTCCCGCCGCCCCGACGCCCTGGCCCGACGACCCGGGCGCACCCCGTTTCGTCTACCTGGACCCGCGCGGCCGCCTCTCGCGGCGCGCCTTCTGGCTGCACGGCGTGCTGGCGCTGGGCGGGCTCACGCTGCTGGGGCGGGCGCTGCTGGAGATTGCCCATGTGCGCACCGACCTGGCGGAGTCGGTGACCAGCCTGCTGCTGCTGTGGCCGGCGGTGGCCATCAGCGCCAAGCGCTGGCACGACCGCAACCGGTCGGCCTGGTGGGTGCTCGTGGCGCTGATCCCGGTGGTCGGCTGGATCTGGATGCTGCTGGACAACGGCTTCGTGCCCGGCACCGACGGCCCCAACCGCTACGGCGCGGCGCCGGAGGCCTGACGCAGCCAGCAGGCCACGGCCTGCCTGGCGCCCGGGGCCTGCAGGTCGGGCCGGTCCTGGCGGCAGCGCGCTTCGGCGATCGGGCAGCGCGTGTGGAAGGCACAGCCCTGCGGCGGATTCAGCGGCGAAGGCAGCTCGCCCTGCAAGACGACGCGCGCGCGCCGCGCCGCCGCGTCGACCGTGGGCGTGGCCGACAGCAGGGCCTGCGTGTAGGGGTGGCGCGGGTCGCCCATGACGGCGTCGCGCGCGCCCTGCTCCACCGCGCGGCCCAGGTACATGACCATCACTTCGTCGGCCATGTGGCGCACCACGCCCAGGTCGTGCGAGATGAAGACGTAGGCCACGCCCAGCTGCTGCTGCAGGTCGGCCAGCAGGTTCAGCACCTGGGCGCGGATGGAGACGTCGAGCGCTGAGACCGGTTCGTCGAGCACCAGCACGCGCGGCTGCAGCATGAGCGCGCGCGCGATCGCGATGCGCTGGCGCTGGCCGCCGCTGAACATGTGCGGCCAGCGGCCGAAATGTTCGTCGGCGAGGCCGACGCGCGCCAGCATGGCGCGCGCCGCGTGTTCGCGCTTCGCGGCGTCGCGCTCGCCGTTCACCAGCAGCGGCTCCATCAACGCCGCGCCGACCGTCTGGCGCGGGTTGAGCGAGCCGTAGGGGTTCTGGAACACGATCTGCACCGCGCGCCGCAAGGCGCGGCGTTCCTCGGCACCGGCGGCGGCGACGTCGCGGCCGTCGATGAGCAGCCGGCCTCCGGAAGGCGGCTCGATCATCGTCAGCACGCGCGCCAGCGTGCTTTTGCCGCAGCCCGATTCGCCCACCACCGCCAGCGTGCGGCCGGCCTCGACCGCGAACGAGACACCGGCCAGCGCGTGCACCGTGGCGGCGGGCGCGAAGGGGCCGCGGCGCACGGCGTAGCGGCGCTGCAGGTTTTCGGCCACCAGCACGGCGCTCACGAAGGCACCCCGTGGCGCAGCGGCGTGTGGCACAGCGCCTGGCCGAGTTCGGCGCCCGCCGCCTTTGGTGCCGTGCGGCAGGCCGGCTTCGCATGCGCGCAGCGCGGCTCGAACAGGCAGCCCGGCGGCCGGTCCAGCAGGCCGGGCACGAGGCCGGGAATGGCCGCCAGCCGGCGGCCCTGCGCCCGCTCGGGCAACGCCGACAGCAGCGCCGCGGTGTAGGGGTGGTGCGGGTCGGCGAACAGGTCGGCGGCACGCGCCTGCTCCACCTGGCGGCCGGCGTACTGCACGCTCACGCGGTGCGCCGTCTCGGCCACCACACCCAGGTCGTGCGTGATGAGCACCAGCGCCATGCCGGTCTCGCGCTGCAGCGCCAGCAGCAGTTCCAGGATCTGGGCCTGGATGGTGACGTCCAGCGCGGTGGTCGGCTCGTCGGCGATCAGCAGGCGCGGCTTGCAGGCGAGCGCCATCGCGATCATCACGCGCTGGCACATGCCGCCGGAGAGCTGGTGCGGGAAGGCGCGCAGCCGGCGTTCGGCATCCGGAATGCCCACCTGCTGCAGCAGTTCGATCACCCTCGCGCGGCGCGCGGCGCGGCCCAGCCCCAGGTGGGTGGCGAGCGCCTCGCCCACCTGCCAGCCGACCGTGAAGCAGGGGTTGAGCGAGGACATCGGCTCCTGGAACACCATCGCGATGTCGCGCCCGACGAGCGCGCGCCGCTGCTTCGGCGTCAGCGCCTGCAGGTCGTGGCCGTCGAAGGCCATGCGGTCGGCGCTGACGGTGGCGGTCCACGGCAGCAGGCCCATCAGCGCCAGCATCGCCACCGACTTGCCCGAGCCCGATTCGCCGACGATGGCCAGCACCTCGTTCGGATCGACCACGAGGTCGATGCCGTCCACGGCCGTGAAGGCACCGTGGCGCGTCGCGAAGCGCACGCTGAGGTTGCGGACCTCCAGCAAGGCGCTCACGACCGCCTCATCTTGGGATCGAGCGCGTCACGCAGCCCGTCGCCCATCAGGTTGATCGACACCACCGTGACCAGGATGGCCAGCCCGGGCAGCGTCACCAGCCAGGGGTTGGAGCGGATGAACTCGCGCGCGTCGGCCAGCATGGTGCCCCACTCGGCGGTGGGTGGCTGCGCGCCCAGGCCCAGGAAGCCGAGCGCGGCCGCTTCGAGGATGGCGTCGGAGACGCCCAAGGCCGCCTGCACGATGAGCGGCGAAAGGCAGTTGGGCAGCACGGTGAAGAACATCAGCCGCACCGGGCCGACGCCGGCCACGCGCGCCGCGGTGACGTAGTCCTTGCCCAGTTCGGCCAGCGCCGACGCGCGCACCAGCCGCACGTAGCGCGGCAGGTAGACCACGGTGACGGCGACAATGGTGTTGACCAGGCTGGGCCCCAGCACGGCGACGATCAGGATCGCCAGCACCAGGCTGGGCACGGCCATGATCAGGTCCATCAGCCGCGTGACGGCGACGTCGACCGCCTGGCCCAGCGGACCCTGGAACGAGACGCAGGCCAGGCCCAGCAGCACGCCGATGACGAAGCTCACACCCATCACCGCCAGGCCGATGAAGAGCGAGATGCGCGCGCCGTGGATCAGCCGGGAGAGCATGTCGCGGCCCAGGCTGTCGGTGCCCAGCACGAAACGCGAGGTGCCGCCTTCGGCCCACATGGGCGCGGCGCGCACGGCGTCGCGGAACTGTTCGTTGGGCGCGTGCGGCGCGATCAGGTCGGCCAGGATGGCCACCAGCACGATGGCCAGCACCACCGCCAGGCCGGCGACTGCGCCGCGGTTCTCGCGGAACGCCGACCAGAAGGCCGCCAGCGGGTGCTGCTCACGCATGGCGGATGCGCGGGTTGATCAGGCCGTAGGTGAGATCGACCACCAGGTTGACGCCGATGACGATCGACGAGATCAGCATCACGCCGCCCTGCAGCGCCGGGTAGTCGCGGCGCGAGATCGATTCGATCAGCCACTTGCCGACGCCCGGCCAGGAGAAGATGGTCTCGGTGAGCACGGCGCCGGCCATCAGCGTGCCCACCTGCAGGCCGATGATGGTGACCACCGGGATGAGCGCGTTGCGCAGCGCGTGCAGGCCGATCACGCGCCACGCCGGCAGGCCCTTGGCGCGCGCCGTCCGAACGTAGTCCTCGTTCAGCACTTCCAGCATGGCCGACCGCGTCATGCGTGCGATCACCGCCAGCGGAATGGTCCCCAGCACGATGGCGGGCAGCACCAGGTGGTGCAGCGCGTCCTTCACCGCACCCGCCTGGCCGGAAAGCCAGGCGTCGATCACCATGAAGCCCGTGACGGGCTCGAAGTAGAACTTGATGAGGTCGATGCGCCCCGACACCGGCGTCAGCCCCCAGCGTTCGGCGACGAACATGATGAGCAGCAGGCCCCACCAGAAGATGGGCATCGAGTAGCCGGTGACCGACAGGCCCATCAGCGTCTGGTCGTAGACGCTGCCGCGCCGCGCAGCGGCGATGGTGCCGGCCGGGATGCCCAGCACCACCGCGAACAGCATGCCCGCCAGCCCCAGTTCCAGCGTGGCCGGAAACAGCGCCGCGAACTCGACCAGCACCTTCTGGTTGGTGGCCAGCGAGGTGCCGAAGTCGCCGTGCAGAAGCTGCCCCATGTAGTCCAGGAACTGCTTCCACACCGGCTGGTCCAGCCCCAGCTCGTGCCGGAACATGGCCAGCCGCTCGGCCGAGATGCCGCGCTCGCCCACCCGCACCTCCACCGGGTCGCCCGGCACGAGGCGGATCGCCACGAAGGTGACGAACATCAGCGCGACGAAGGTCGGCACCGTCAGCGCCAGACGGCGCAGGAGGTAGCGGAACATGGGTCAGGCCGCCGCAGCGGCGGCCTTCACTTCAGGTCCACCCCATTGAACTGGTGGGAGCCGAACGGGCTCTGCTTGTAGCCCGTGACTTCCTTTCGCATGGTCTCGTAGACGACCGAATGCGCGATCTTCATGTCGGGCGCGTCGTCGTGCTCGATCTGCTGCATCTCCTGGTACAGCCTGGTGCGTTCCTTGATGTCGGCGCTGGTGCGCGCCTTGTTCAGGCGGGCGTCGAATTCCTTGTTGCACCACTTGCTGAGGTTCTGGCCGCCCGGGCGCGCCGCCTCGCAGCCGCGCAGGAAGAAGAAGTTGTCGGGGTCGCCGTTGTCGCCGGTCCAGCCCAGCATGCCGGTGACGTGCTCGCCCTGCTGCATGCGCTTGCGGTACTCGCCCCATTCGTAGGTCACGAGCTTGGCGTTGACGCCCACCTTGGCCAGGTCGGCCTGCATCATTTCCGCGATGCGCTTGGCGTTCGGGTTGTACGGGCGCTGCACCGGCATGTACCAGAGGTCGATCTCCAGCGGCGTCTTCACGCCCGCCCTGGCCAGCAGGTCCTTCGCCTTCGCGGGGTCGTAGGGGTAGTCCTTGACGTTGTCGTTGTAGGACCACAGCGTGGGCGGGATCAGGTTCTTCGCCGCCTGGCCGGCGCCCAGGTGGACGTCGCGGATGATGGCCGCCTTGTCGATGGCCATGCTCATCGCCTGCCGCACGTCGCGCTTGTCGAACGGCGGCTTCAGCGTGTTGAAGGCCCAGTAGGCGATGTTCAGCCCGCTCTGGTGGATGACGCGCAGCGCCGGGTCCTTCTGCATCTCGGGCAGGTCTGCCGGGCGGGGGGCGATCACGAAGTGGCACTCGCCGGCCTTGAGCTTGCTGTAGCGCGCCGTGGGGTCGGGCGTGATGGCGTAGACCAGGTCGTCGACGAGCGCCTTCTCGCCCCAGTAGGCCGGATTGGCCTTGTAGCGGATGACGGCGTCCTTCTGGTAGGTGACGAAGCTGAACGGCCCGGTGCCCACCGGCTGCTGGTCGAGCTGCTCCTTCCTGTTGGCCTTGGCCAGCATGTCGGCGTATTCGGCCGAGTGGATGCTGGCGAAGTCCATCGCCAGGTTGGCCAGCATGGTGACGTTGGGCTTCTTGAGCGTGATGCGGACGGTGGCGGCGTCCACCTTCTCGACCTTCTCCAGGTCGTCCTTCAGCCCCATGTCGGCGAAGTAGTCGTACTTGCCACCCGAGACCTTGGCGTAGGGGTGGTCGTCCTTCCACTGGCGTTCGAAGCTGAACAGCACGTCGTCGGCGTTGAAGTCGCGCGTCGGCTTGAAGCCGTTGACGCCGGAGTGGAACTTCACGCCCTGGCGCAGCTTGAAGGTGAAGACCTTGGCGTCGGGGCTCACGGTCCAGCTCTCGGCCAGGCCGGGCTCCACCTCGGTGCTGCCGCGCTTGAACTGGGTCAGCTTGTCGTACACCGGCCGGGCGGCGTCGAAGCTGGTGCCGGTGGTGTTGAGCGCGGGGGTGAAGTTCTCGGGCGAGCCTTCGGAGCAGTAGACCAGGGTCTTGGCCTGGGCCGGCAGGGCCAGCGCGGCGGCCAGGCCCAGCGCGGCGGGGGCGAGGGATCGATGCATCGTTGTCCTCCTGACGAAGCGACGATGCTAATGCCGATCGGCGGCCCTCTCAGTAGCGGCCGGTGATGCCGGCCAGGCGCAGGTAGGTGCTGGCGCACCAGGCGACGAAGCCGCGGTGCAGCCAGCTGCGCCAGCCGCGCAGCGCCGGCGTGCCGGCGACCTCGGCCGACGCGGCGAAGGCGACCTCGAAGCGCCCGGCCAGCGCGGCGGCGAAGCCTGCGTCGCGCACCACCACGTTGGCTTCCAGGTTCAGCAGCAGCGATAGCGGGTCGATGTTGCTGCTGCCCACGGTGGCCCAGTCGTCGTCGACGAGCGCCACCTTGGCGTGCAGGAAGGCCGGCGTGTACTCGAAGATGCGCACGCCATGGGCACGCAGCTCGTCGTAGAGCGCGTGCGCCGCGAGCGCGGCGATGCGGTAGTCCACCTTGCCCTGCAAGAGCAGCCGCACCTGCACGCCGCGCCGCGCCGCCTGCCGCAGCGCGCGCCGGAAGGTGCGGCCGGGGTAGAAGTAGGGCACGGCAATGTCCACCCGCGCCTTCGCGCCGCGGATGGCTTCCACGTAGCTGCGCTCGATGGCGCGGCGCCCGCGCAGGTTGTCGCGCACCACGAAGGCGGCGCGCACCGGGGTCTGCTGCCCGGGGTCCTGGCGCGGCCCGCGCTGGCGCAGGCGGCGGATGAGCTCCACCGTCTGGTCCATCGGCGCGGCGCTGCGCAGCACGCCGCGCAGTTCCTCGCGCCAGCCGTGGCCCAGGTTGGCGCGCGCCCACATGGCGCGCGTGGCGCGCTGCACCTGGGCCGCCAGCGGGCCGCGAACCTCGACCGCGAAGTCCAGCCGCGGCGCGTCGCTCCAGCCGTGTCGCAGGTCGTGGCGGTCGTCGATGATGTTGATGCCGCCCACGAAGGCGCAGGTCTCGTCGACCACGCACAGCTTCTGGTGCAGGCGGCGCAGCTGGCCGGGCTGCAGCCAGGCCCACCAGCGGTCGATGGGACGGAACACTTCCAGCTTCACGCCCAGCGGCTGCAGCATCTCGCGCAGGCGCGGCAGCGTCGCCAGGGAGCCGAATCCGTCCACCACCAGGTGCACCGCGACGCCACGCCGCGCGGCGGCGGCCAGCGCCTGGGCCACGTGCTGGCCCGCGGGGTCGTCGTCGAAGATGTACGTGGCCAGCCAGACCTCGCGCGCGGCCCCGGCGATGGCGCCGCACATGCGCGGGAAGAGCATGTCGCCGCCTTCCAGCAGCACCACGTCGTTGCCGCCCACGAACTGGGGCCGCGGCACGCCGGCCCAGGCCCAGGCGGCGCGCTCGTCGCCGGGTTCGGCCATCAGGCCGGCTCCAGCTCCGCCACCAGCGGCAGGTGGTCCGACATGCGGGCCCAGGCCGTGCCGCGCGGCACCATCGTGCTGGTGCAGCGCATGCCGCGCAGGTAGAAGCGGTCGAGCGCGAACACCGGCGCCAGCGAAGGGAAGGTCAGGCGCTGGTCGCGCCGGCCGCCGGGCGCCACCGCGCGCAGCAGGCCCACGCCGGCCATCGGGATGTCCAGCTTCTCGTTCCAGTCGTTGAAGTCGCCCGCCACCACCAGCCTTTCGCCGGCCGGCACCTCGGCTTCGATGAACTTCGCCAGCCGCTCGACCTGGCGCACCCGGCTGCGGTGCGCCAGCCCGAAGTGCACGACGATCGCGTGCACGGTGATGCCGTTCCACAGCACCGGCACGTGCAGCAGGCCGCGTTGCTCGAAGCGGTGGTCGCTGACGTCATGGTGGCCGACGTCGCCGATCGGCCAGCGCGAGAGCAGCGCGTTGCCATGCTCGCCATGGCGGGTGACGGCGTTGCTGCGGTAGGCGGCTTCGTAGCCTTCGGGCGCCAGGAAATCGGCCTGGCCCTGCTCCGGCCAGCCGAACGAGGTGCGCTGGAACTGGCGCGCCTGCTTCGTGTGGAAGAGCCGCACTTCCTGCAGGAACACGAGGTCGGCGTCGAACGATTCGACCGCCAGCCCCAGGTTGTGGATCTCCAGCCGTCGCGCGCGGCCGACGCCGCGCACGCCCTTGTGGATGTTGTAGGTGGCCACGCGCAGCGCACTCGTGCTGGTGGTGCTGGGGGCGAAGCGGCTGTGAAGCGTGGGCGCGGGGGTCACGGCTCCAGGGTCGTGAAGCGGGGCAGCTGGAGTATGGCCTCGGCGTTGCTGGGTGAGAAGCAGCGGTCGGCCGCCTCGCGCCAGGGCAGCCACTGGAAGCGCAGGTGTTCGCGCGGGTTCAGCACCACCGCGGTGCCGGCCGGCACGGTGAGGCCGAACACGTGTTCGGTGTTGTGGGTGACGCCGGGCGCGTAGCGGTGGCGCCAGACGGGGTAGATCTCGTAGACGTTCGACAGCCGCCAGTCGCGCAGCGTACCGCAGGCGATGCCGGTCTCTTCGGCCACCTCGCGCCGGGCCGTGGTCTCGAGCGGCTCTTCTTCCTGGTCGAGCGAGCCGGTCACGCTCTGCCAGTAGCCCGGCTTGTCGGCGCGTTCGATCAGCAGCACCTGGCCGTCGGGCTGGTGGATGACCACCAGCACCGAGACCGGGATCTTGTGGGGGCGGCTCACCGGCGGCGCCGCGCCTGCACGGCGGCGGCCAGCTGGCGCAGCAGCGGCTCGGTGTCGGACCAGCCGATGCAGGCGTCGGTGATGGAAACGCCATGAGCCGGCGCGACGCCGGGCTTCAGGTCCTGGCGGCCTTCGTTCAGGTGGCTTTCGACCATGACGCCGATGATGCGCCGCTCGCCGGCCGCGATGCGCGCCGCGATGTCGGCCGCCACGTCCACCTGCCGCCGGTGCTGCTTGGCCGAGTTGGCGTGCGAGCAGTCCACCAGCACCTGCTGGCGCAGCCCCGCCCTGGCCAGCACGGCGCAGGCAGCGTCGACCGAGGCGGCGTCGTAGTTGGGCGCCTTGCCGCCGCGCAGGATGACGTGCCCTTCGGGGTTGCCGCGCGTCTCGAAGATGGCGGCCACGCCCATCTTGGTCATGCCCATGAACGAATGGGCGGCGCGCGCCGAGACCACCGCGTCGGCCGCCACCTGCACGCCGCCGTCGGTGCCGTTCTTGAAGCCCACCGGGCACGACAGGCCGCTGGCCAGCTGCCGGTGGCTCTGGCTTTCGGTGGTGCGGGCGCCGATGGCGCCCCAGGCGATGAGGTCGGCCAGGTACTGCGGGCTCAGCAGGTCCAGGAACTCCGTGCCCGCCGGCAGGCCCAGTTCGCTGACGGCCAGCAGCAGTTCGCGCGCGCGGCGCAGGCCTTCGTTGATGCGGAAGCTGCCGTCCAGACGCGGGTCGTTGATGAAGCCTTTCCAGCCCACCGTCGTGCGCGGCTTCTCGAAGTAGACGCGCATCACGACCAGCAGCTCGCCGGCCAGTTCGTCGGCCAGCGCCTTCAGCCGGCGTGCGTAGTCGAGCGCGGCGTCGGCGTCGTGGATCGAGCAGGGGCCGACCACCGCCACCAGCCGGTCGTCGCGCCCTGCCAGCACGGCGGTGATCTGCTGGCGCGCGGCCTCGACGAGCGACTCGACCGCGGCCGTGACCGGCAGCTCCTCCAGCAGCACCGCCGGTGCGACGAGCGCGCGCACGGCCGCGATGCGCACGTCGTCGATGCGCGTCGTGTCCAGCGTCGCGTCGCGCGCGCCGGCCTCGCGGTCGTGGCGCGGGTCGTCGATGGCCGCGCCCACGTCAGGCCGGTTGCGGATTGCGCAGCCTGATGTGCAGCTCGCGCAGCTGCGGCTCGTCGACCCGGCTCGGCGCCCCCGTCAGCAGGCACTGCGCGCGCTGCGTCTTCGGGAACGCGATCACGTCGCGGATCGACTCCGCCTTGGTCATCAGCGTCACCAGCCGGTCCAGGCCGAAGGCCAGGCCGCCGTGCGGCGGCGCGCCGTACTGCAGCGCGTCGAGCAGGAAGCCGAACTTGAGCTTCGCGTCCTCGGGCGTGATGTTGAGCGCCTTGAAGACCTTGCTCTGCACCTCGGCGCGGTGGATACGCACCGAGCCGCCGCCCAGTTCCCAGCCATTGAGGACCATGTCGTAGGCCTTGGCGATGCAGGCGCCGGGGTCGGTGTCCATCAGGTCCTCGTGCCCATCCTTCGGCGCCGTGAACGGGTGGTGCACCGCGGCCCAGCGGCCGTTCTCCTCGTCGTACTCGAACATCGGGAAGTCGACCACCCACAGCGGCGCCCACTTGTCCTCGAACAGGCCGTGGGTGCGGCCGAACTCGCTGTGGCCGATCTTCACGCGCAGCGCGCCCAGCGCGTCGTTCACCACCTTGGCCTTGTCGGCGCCGAAGAAGACGAGGTCGCCGTTGCAGGCGCCGGTGCGGGCGATGATCTCGGCGATCGCGGCGTCGTTCAGGTTCTTCACGATCGGGCTCTGCAGCCCTTCGCGGCCCTTGCCGGCGTCGTTCACCTTCACGTAGGCCAGGCCCTTGGCGCCGTAGATCTTGACGAACTCGGTGTAGGCGTCGATCTCGCTGCGGCTCATCTCGCCGCCGCCCGGCACGCGCAGCGCCGCGACGCGGCCGCCCTTCATGGTGGCCGGGCCCGAGAACACCTTGAAGTCGACCGTCTTCATGACGTCGGTCATCTCGGTGAACTCCAGCTTCACGCGCAGGTCGGGCTTGTCGCTGCCGTAGCGGTGCATCGCTTCCGCATAGGTGAGGCGACCGTAGACCGGCAGCTCCACGCCCAGCGCCTTGCGGAACACCGTGCGCACCATGCCTTCGGTGATGGCGCGGATCTCGCCTTCGCCCAGGAACGAGGTCTCGATGTCGATCTGCGTGAACTCGGGCTGGCGGTCGGCGCGCAGGTCCTCGTCGCGGAAGCACTTGGTGATCTGGTAGTAGCGGTCGAAGCCCGCCACCATCAGCAGCTGCTTGAACAGCTGGGGCGACTGCGGCAGCGCGAAGAAGTGGCCGTCGTGCACGCGGCTGGGCACCAGGTAGTCGCGCGCACCTTCGGGTGTGCTCTTGGTGAGCATCGGCGTCTCGATGTCGATGAAGCCCTGCTCGTCCAGGAACTTGCGCACCTCCATCGCCACGCGGTAGCGCAGCATCAGGTTCTTCTGCATCGACGGCCGCCGCAGGTCCAGCACGCGGTGCGTCAGGCGCACGGTCTCGCTGAGGTTCTCGTCGTCCAGCTGGAACGGCGGCGTCACGCTGGGGTTCAGCACGTCGAGTTCGAGCGCCAGCACCTCGACCTTGCCGCTCGTGAGGTTGGCGTTCTCGGTGCCGGCCGGGCGGGCGCGCACCTTGCCCACCACCTTCAGGCAGAACTCGTTGCGCACGCTCTCGGCGGCCTTGAACATCTCCGGGCGGTCGGGGTCGCAGACGATCTGCACCAGGCCTTCGCGGTCGCGCAGGTCGATGAAGATCACGCCGCCATGGTCGCGGCGGCGGTGGGCCCAGCCCATCAGGGTGACGGTCTGGTCCATCAGCTTTTCGCTGACCAGGCCGCAGTAGGTCGTTCTCATGGGGTCACTCCAGACGGAAGCTTGGTGTTCGTGTTCGGTTTCGCGGGCGGGTGGCAGGCTGTCTTGCAAGCCCTCAGGGCCGGTCTCGCGCGCCTCGCGTTCGGTGCTGGCGGCCGGCCCCGTCAGTTTCGGGCCGCCGTCTCGGGCGGCACCACCACGCCCATCGAGATGACGTACTTGAGCGCCTCGTCGACGCTCATCTGCAGCACGTGCACGTCGGCCCGCGGCATCATCAGGAAGAAGCCCGAGGTGGGGTTCGGCGTGGTCGGCACGTAGACGCTCACGTGGTCGGGCAGCTGGCGCGCCACCTCGCCGCCGGGCTTGCCGGTGACGAAACCGATGGTCCAGCTGCCGGCGCGCGGGTACTGCACCAGCACCGCTTCCCGGAAGGCATTGCCGTTGCTCGAGAACAGCGTGTCCGAGACCTGCTTGACCGAGCTGTAGATGGACTTGACGATGGGGATGCGGTGGAAGAACCGGTCCCACTGGCGCAGCCACCACTGGCCCACGAAGTTGGCCGCGAACACGCCGGTGAGCAGCATCGCCACCAGCACCGAGACCACGCCCAGCCCGGGCACGTGGCGCAGGCGGTCGATGCCGGCGCGCGCCGATTCCGGCAGCACGGCCTGCGACACCGACAGCAGCGAATCGAAGACGCCGTCCAGCGCGCCCAGCAGCCACGAAAGCAGCCAGATCGTGACCGCCAGCGGCAGCCAGACCAGCAGGCCGGCGATGAGATATTTCTTCACGCGCGCGTTTCGTCCGGGGCCGCGGTCAGCTGCCCGCGGCCGGGGCGGCCGGAGGCGGCGTCGCGGCCGGCTTGTCGGCCGCCTTCTCGGCGGGCTTGTCGGCGGCGGGCTTCTCGGCCGAGGTCTCGGCCGGCTTGTCGCCGGACTCCGGCTTGGCCGGCGCGGCAGCGCCATTGCTGCCGCCGCGGAAGTCGGTGACGTACCAGCCCGAACCCTTCAGCTGGAAGCCGGCGGCGGTGACCTGCTTCTGGAACGCGCTGGCCCCGCACTGCGGGCAGTCGGTGAGCACGGGGTCGGAAACCTTCTGCAGCACGTCGCGGGCATGGCCGCACGCTGCGCATCGATAGGCGTAGATCGGCATGGCTAAGCCTTTGATTTGAAAAGCGGAATTCTACAGGTAGGGGCTAGTGCCAGAACTGCAACCAGACCCGGGTGACGACCAGCCCGGCGAGAAAGCCCAATACCCCCCACAGCAGGGCCTGCAAGAGCCGCCGGGTCGCCCGCTGCTCGGCCAGCAGGGCCGCCAGCAAGGCCTGGTCGGCGGCGCCGCCGCGGCGGTGCTCCAGCGCCTGGTGCAGCAGGCGCGCGCAGTTCGGGCAGCAGCTGGGCGTAGCGCAGGGCCTCGTTCTTGAGCCGGTCGACCAGCCCGCGCCAGCCGATCTGGTCGTTCATCCAGCGTTCCAGGAAGGGCTTGGCGGTGGTCCACAGGTCCAGGTCGGGGTCGAGCTGGCGGCCCAGGCCTTCGATGTTGAGCAGCGTCTTCTGCAGCAGCACCAGCTGGGGCTGGATCTCGACGTTGAAGCGGCGGCTCGTCTGGAACAGCCGCATCAGCACCTGGCCGAGCGAGATGTCCTTCAGCGGCCGGTCGAAGTGCGGTTCGCAGACGGCGCGGATCGCGCCTTCGAGCGCGTCGACCCGGGTGTCCGGCGGCACCCAGCCGCTTTCGATGTGCAGTTCGGCCACCCGCTTGTAGTCGCGCCTGAAGAAGGCGATGAAGTTGTAGGCCAGGTATTCCTTGTCGACCTCGGTCAGGGTGCCCATGATCCCGAAGTCGAGCGCGATGTAGCGCCCGAAGGTGGCCGGGTCCACGCTGACCAGGATGTTGCCCGGGTGCATGTCGGCGTGGAAGAAGCCGTCGCGGAACACCTGGGTGAAGAAGATGGTGACGCCGTCGCGCGCCAGCTTCTTGATGTCGATGCCGGCTTCGCGCAGGCGCTCGGTCTGGCTGATGGGCATGCCGCGCATGCGCTCCATCACGATGACGCCGGGCGTGCACAGCTCCCACACCATTTCCGGCACCAGCACCAGCTTCAGGCTTTCCATGTTGCGCCGCAGGTGGGCCGCGTTGGCGGCTTCGCGCACCAGGTCCAGTTCGTCGTGCAGGTAGGCGTCGAACTCGGCCACCACCTCGCGCGGCTTCAGGCGCTTGCCGTCGGCCGAGAGGCGTTCCACCCAGACCGCCAGCATGTTCAGCAGGCGCAGGTCGTCCTCGATCACGTCCAGCATGCCCGGGCGCAGCACCTTCACCGCCACCTCGCGGCCGTCCTTCAGGGTGGCGAAGTGCACCTGGGCGATGGACGCGCTGGCCACCGGTTCGGCTTCGAAGCTGCCGAAGACCTGGTCGATCGAACGACCGAAGGCGCGCTCCACCAGGGCGCGCGACTGCGCAGCCGGGAAGGGAGGCACCCGGTCCTGCAGCCTGGCCAGTTCGTCGGCGATGTCCAGCGGCACCAGGTCGCGCCGCGTCGACAGCACCTGGCCGAACTTGACGAAGATGGGCCCCAGCCGTTCCAGTGCCCGGCGCAGGCGCACGCCGCGCGGTTCGTCGAGCCGGCGGCCCACCGTGACCAGGCGCACCAGCAGGCGCACCCAGCGCTGGCGGAACGCCGACAGCGCCACCTCGTCCAGGCCGAAGCGCAGGACCGTGACGACGATGAAGAAGGCGCGCGCGAACTGACGCATCGCCGGGTGTCTGGCCTGGACGCGTTGCCGCGCCGGTCAGCGCTGCGGGCGCAGGCGGTCGCCGACCTGGCCCAGGCCCTGCATCGCCGCCCGCAGGGCCTGCGCCAGGGTGCGGCCCAGGCGGTACAGCTGCTGCGCCACCAGGGGGCCGAACAGGCGTTCCAGGTCGGCCGCGACGTCCCAGCGCAGGTTCTGCATCAGCCAGTTGACGTCGGCCGCGAGGTGGGCGTCACCGTCGATCGCCACCGGCGGCAGTTCGCCGGCCAGCGCGCGCGTCACCAGCAGGGCGGGGTTGGACGCGTCCAGGCGCAGCGACAGGTCGATCACCTCGGGTCGGTCGCGCCCGGCCCATTCCAGCAAGCCGGCCGGGGTGACCCGGAACAGGCACACCGGGGGCGCCGGCAGCAGCGAAGGCCACCCGCCGGCGGCCAGCTCCAGGGTGCGGCCGGCATGCGGCTTCAGGCGGTCGGTGGCGACGCGCTCGGAGCCGAGCACATGGTTGACCACGAGCGTCATGCGCTCCATGAGCGCCGGCGCGAGCAGGCTTTCCAGCGGTTGCAGCATGCGGTGATTGTAGGCAGCCCCCGCGGCCCCGGGCGGCGGCATGCGGCGCGTCCTGGGGGAGAATCGCGCGCCACGCGCCCAGCGTGCCCGAGACCACCGAACGCATGCCCACCATCCTGCTCACCGGCGCCACCGGCTACATCGCCTCGCACACCTGGCTGGCGCTGCAGGCGGCGGGCTTCGACGTCGTGGGCGTGGACGACTTCTCCAACAGCTCGCCGGTGGTGCTGGAGCGGCTGGCCGAGCTGTCCGGCCGCGCCCCGGTTTTCGAACGTGCCAGCGTCTGCGACGCGGCGGCGATGGAAGCGCTCTTCGGCCGCCACCGCATCGACGCCTGCGTGCACTTCGCGGCCTTCAAGGCGGTGGGCGAGTCGACCGCCAGGCCGCTGGACTACTACGGCAACAACCTGGGCGGCCTGGTCACGGTGTGCCAGACCATGCTGCGCCACGGCGTGAAGCGCTTCGTCTTCAGCAGCAGCGCCACCGTCTACGGCGACCCCGAATCGCTGCCCATCACCGAAGGCGCGCGACTCACCGCCACCAACCCCTACGGCCAGACCAAGCTGATGGGCGAGGCCATCCTGCGCGACCTGGGCGCCGCCGAAGCAGGCTGGCAGACCGGCTGCCTGCGCTACTTCAACCCGGTGGGCGCGCACGAGAGCGGCCGCATCGGCGAAGACCCGCGCGGCACGCCGAACAACCTGATGCCCTACGTGGCCCAGGTGGCGGTGGGCCGCCAGCCCTTCCTGCGCGTCTTCGGCAACGACTACCCCACGCCCGACGGCACCGGCGTGCGCGACTACATCCACGTGAGCGACCTCGCCGAAGGCCACGTGGCGGCGCTGCGCCGGCTGCTGGACCATGCGGGCTCGTTCACCGTCAACCTGGGCACCGGCCGCGGCTACAGCGTGCTGGAGGTGGTGGCCGCCTACGCCCGCGCCAGCGGACGCGAGGTGCCCTACCAGCTGCTGCCGCGGCGCCCGGGCGACGTGGCCGCCTGCTACGCCGACCCCGCGCTCGCCCGGCAGATGCTGGGCTGGCAAGCCCGCCACAACCTGGACCGCATGTGCGCCGACAGCTGGCGCTGGCAATCGATGAATCCCAACGGCTTTGCTTCCGCATGAGCATTCAAGTTCAACCCGTCGTCATGGCCGGTGGTTCCGGCACCCGGCTGTGGCCGCTGTCGCGCTCCGGCTTTCCCAAGCAGTTCCTCGTGCTGTCGGGCAACACCAGCCTGTTCCAGCAGGCCGTGGCACGGCTGGCCGACGTGGGCGGCACCGGCGCCCGGGTGGCGGCGCCGGTGGTCGTGGGCAACGAGGAACACCGCTTCCTGGTGCTGGACCAGCTGCGCGAGATGAAGGTCGACCCCGCCGCGGTGCTGCTGGAACCCGCCGGGCGCAACACCGCGCCCGCCGTCACGCTGGCCGCGCTGCAGGCCGCCGAAGGCGGCGCCGACCCGGTGCTGGTGGTGATCAGCTCGGACCAGACCGTCACCGACGAGGCCGCCTTCTCCGCCGCCATGCAACGCGCGGTGGCGGCCGCGGCCGAAGGCAGCGTGGTCGTGCTGGGCATCAAGCCCGACCGCCCCGAGACCGGCTACGGCTACATCCGTCGCGAAGGCGAAGGCGAGGTGGCGCGCGTGGTCCAGTTCGTCGAGAAGCCCGACCAGGCCACCGCCGAGCGCTACCTGGCCGACGGCCACTACTCGTGGAACGCGGGCATGTTCGTGCTCAAGGCCAGCGTCTGGCTGGCGGCACTGGAACGCTTCCGCCCCGACATCGCCGCCGCCTGCCGCGCTGCGTGGGCGAAGCGCAGCACCGACCAGCGCTTCGTGCGCCCTGGCAAGGCTGAGTTCGAAGCCGTGCCGTCGGAATCGGTCGACTACGCGGTGATGGAGAAATGCCCCGGCAGCGGCATCGACACCCGCGTCGTCCAGCTGGACGCCGGCTGGAACGACCTCGGTGCCTGGGAAGCGGTCTGGCAGGTGCTGCCGAAGGACGCCGATGGCAACGCCAGCGTCGGCGACGCCATGGTCACCGACAGCCGCAACACCCTGGTGCACGCCACCAGCCGCCTGGTCAGCGCGGTCGGCCTGGACGACGTGGTGGTGGTGGAAACGCCCGACGCCGTGCTGGTGGCCAGCCGCGAGAAGAGCCAGGACGTGAAGAAGATCGTCGCCCAGCTCGGCCGCGAACAGCGTGGCGAACAGGCGCTGCACCGCAAGGTGCACCGCCCCTGGGGCTGGTACGACAGCATCGACAGCGGCCCGCGCCACCAGGTCAAGCGCATCATGGTCAAGCCCGGCGCCAGCCTCAGCCTGCAGATGCACCACCACCGTGCCGAGCACTGGATCGTGGTCAGCGGCACCGCCGAGGTGACCAATGGCGACAAGGTCATCATGCTGACCGAGAACCAGAGCACCTACATCCCGCTTGGCCAGGTGCACCGCCTGGCCAACCCGGGCAAGGTGCCGCTGGAGATCATCGAAGTGCAGTCCGGCAGCTACCTGGGCGAGGACGACATCGTGCGCTACGAGGACACGTACGGTCGGAAATGACCGCCCTTTTCCAGCGCTAGCGGCGCGGCGGGCGGCCGGATAATCCGCCGCACCGACCCACCTTCGCGCGCGCCGATGACCGTCTTCCCGATGGAGTTCCAGCCGTGACCGTCCTCGTCACGGGCGGTGCCGGCTTCATCGGCAGCAACTTCGTGCTCGAATGGCTGGCGCAGGGCGACGAGCGCGTCGTCAACCTGGATGCGCTCACCTACGCCGGCAACCTGCGCAACCTGGCGTCGCTGGCCGGCGACGCGCGCCACGTGTTCGTGAAGGGCGACATCGGCGACCGCGCGCTGGTCGACCGCCTGCTGGCCGAGCACCGGCCGCGCGCGCTGCTGCACTTCGCGGCCGAGAGCCACGTCGACCGCAGCATCCTGGGCCCCGGCGCCTTCGTGAAGACCAACGTCGAAGGCACCTTCACCCTGCTGGAAGCCGCGCGTGCGTACTGGAGCGGGCTGGAAGGCGACGCGAAAGCGGCCTTCCGCTTCCAGCACGTGAGCACCGACGAGGTCTACGGCAGCCTGGCGCCCGACGACCCCGCCTTCACCGAGACCCACCCCTGCGCGCCGAACAGCCCCTATTCGGCCAGCAAGGCCGCCAGCGACCACCTGGTGCGCGCCTGGCACCACACCTACGGGCTGCCGGTGCTCACCACCCACTGCAGCAACAACTACGGGCCCTTCCACTTCCCCGAGAAGCTGATCCCGCTGATGGTCGTCAACGCGCTCGCCGGCAAGGCGCTGCCACTGTATGGCGACGGGCTGCAGGTGCGCGACTGGCTCTACGTGGGCGATCACTGCGCGGCCCTCCGCACGGTGCTGGAACGCGGGCGCGTCGGCGAGACCTACAACGTCGGCGGCTGGAACGAGAAGACCAACCGCGAGATCGTGCAGACCATCTGCACCCTGCTCGACGAACTGCGCCCCTCGGCCGCCGGCCCCTACGCGCGCCTGGTGACGCACGTGAAGGACCGCCCCGGCCACGACCGCCGCTACGCGATCGATGCCCGCAAGATCGAACGTGAACTGGGCTGGCGCCCCGCCGAGACCTTCGAGACCGGCGTCCGCAGGACCGTGCGCTGGTACCTGGAGCATGCCGATTGGGTGGCCGAGGTGCAGAGCGGCGCCTACCGCGACTGGCTCGCATCCAACTACGGCGGCCGATGAAGCTGCTGCTGCTCGGTTGCAAGGGCCAGGTCGGCTGGGAACTGCAGCGTTCGCTGGCCACGCTGGGCGAAGTCGTCGCGCTGGATTCCGAAGGCGCCGACCTCTCGCGGCCCGAATCGCTGGCCGCGCTGGTGCGCGAAGTGCGGCCGGAGGCCATCGTCAATGCCGCCGCGCACACGGCGGTGGACAAGGCGGAGTCCGAACCCGAACGCGCGCGCACCATCAACGCGCTTGCCCCCGGCGCGCTGGCCGCCGAGGCCGCGGCGCTGGGCGCCTGGCTGGTGCACTTCAGCAGCGACTACGTCTTCGACGGCAGCGGCAGCGCGCCGCGCACCGAGGACGCCCCCACCGGCCCGCTGAACGCCTACGGCCGCAGCAAGCTGGAAGGCGAGCAGCTCATCCGCGCCAGCGGCTGCCGCCACCTGATCCTGCGCACCAGCTGGGTCTATGCGGCGCGCGGCGGCAACTTCGCGAAGACCATGCTCCGGCTGGCGGCCGAGCGCGAGGCGCTCGACGTGATCGACGACCAGGTCGGTGCGCCCACCGGCGCCGAACTGCTGGCCGACGTGGCGGCGCTGGCGCTGCGGCGCGCCCGGGCCGAGCCGTCGCTGTCCGGCACCTACCACTGCGCCGCCGCTGGCGAGACCAGCTGGCACGGCTACGCGCGCTTCGTGATCGAACATGCGCGTGCCGCGGGCCGGCCCGTGAAGGTGGCGCCGGACGCGGTGCGCCCTGTCCCCACCGCGCGCTACCCCACGCCGGCGCGGCGGCCGCTCAATTCGCGCCTCGACACCACGAAGCTGCGCACCGCCTTCGGCGTGCACCTGCCGCCCTGGCATGCGGGCGTGGAGCGGATGCTGGCCGAAGTGCTGGCGGCCTGAACCCAGGAGAACGCACGATGCAGCGCAAGGGGATCATCCTCGCCGGCGGGTCCGGCACCCGGCTGCACCCGGCCACGCTGGCGGTCAGCAAGCAGCTGCTGCCGGTGTACGACAAGCCGATGGTCTACTACCCGCTGGCCACGCTGATGCTGGCCGGCATCCGCGACGTGCTCGTCATCAGCACGCCGCAGGACACGCCGCGCTTCCGGGAACTGCTGGGCGACGGCGCCCGCTGGGGCATGAACCTGTCGTACTGCGTGCAGCCCAGCCCCGACGGGCTGGCGCAGGCCTTCATCCTGGGCCGCGCATTCGTCGGAGACGCGCCGAGCGCGCTCGTGCTGGGCGACAACATCTTCTACGGCCACGACTTCAAGCCGCTGCTGGTGCGCGCCAACGAACGCACCGAGGGCGCCACCGTCTTCGCCTACCACGTGAACGATCCCGAACGATACGGCGTGGTCGCATTCGACGAACGGCGGCGCGCCGTCAGCATCGAGGAAAAGCCGAAGCAGCCCCGGAGCAACTACGCGGTCACCGGCCTGTACTTCTACGACCGGCAGGTGTGCGACATCGCGGCCTCCATCAAGCCCAGCGCGCGCGGCGAACTCGAGATCACCGAAGTGAACTCGCGCTACCTGCAGCAGGGACAGCTGGCAGTGGAGATCATGGGTCGCGGCTACGCCTGGCTGGACACCGGCACCCACGACAGCCTGCTCGAGGCGGGCCAGTTCATCGCCACGCTGGAAAAACGCCAGGGCCTGAAGGTGGCCTGCCCGGAAGAGATCGCCTACCGCGCCGGCTGGATCGACGCGGCGCAGCTGGAGCGGCTGGCGCAGCCGATGCTGAAGAACGGCTACGGCCAGTACCTGATGCAGGTGCTGCGCGAGAAGGTGTTCTGAGCATGAAGCTGGTGCCCGCCCCGCTGCCCGGCGTGCTGGTCGTCGAGCCCACCGTGTTCGCCGACGACCGCGGCTGGTTCATGGAGACCTTCCACGAACCGCGCTGGAGGGCCGGCTTCGCCGCGCTGGGCCTGCCCGCGCCGCGCGTCTTCGTGCAGGACAACCATTCGTGCAGCCGCGCCGGCGTGCTGCGCGGGCTGCACTACCAGCTGCCGCCGCATGCACAGGGCAAGCTGGTGCGCGTGGTGAAGGGCGCGGCCTTCGACGTGGCGGTGGACCTGCGCCGCGGGTCACCCACCTGCGGCCGCTGGTTCGGGACCGAGCTCACGGCCGCCAACCGGCGCCAGCTCTGGGTGCCCGAAGGCTTCGCCCACGGCTTCGTCGCGCTGGAGGACGACACGCACTTCCTCTACAAGGTGACGGCGGTCTACGCGAAGGAGTCCGAACGCTCGCTGCGCTGGGACGACCCGGCCATCGGCATCGAGTGGCCGCTGCCGCCCGGGCTGGCGGCGCCGCTGCTGGCACCCAAGGACGCGGCGGCGCCGCTGCTGGCCACCGCCGACCTGTTCGACTAGGCCTTCGCGGCGCGGCCGATGGCCAGGTAGTCGATGCCCAGCGTCTTCATGAACGCGGGCTCGTACAGGTTGCGGCCGTCGAAGATGAGCGGCTGCGCCAGCGTGGCCTTGATGTGGTCGAAGTCCGGGTTGCGGAACTCCTTCCACTCGGTGACGATGACCAGCGCGTCGGCGCCCTGCAGCGCTTCGGTCTGGCTGGTCGCGAACTGCAGGCCGGGCACGTCGCCCATCACCCGTTTCGCCTCTTCCATTGCCACCGGGTCGTAGGCGCGCAGCTTCGCGCCGCGGCGCGCCAGTTCGGCCACGATGACGCGGCTGGGCGCTTCGCGCATGTCGTCGGTGTTGGGCTTGAAGGCCAGGCCCCAGACCGCGAAGGTGCGGCCGGCGAGGTTCTCTCCGAAGCGGGCGACGATCTTGTCCACCAGCACGTGCTTCTGGCGATCGTTGGCGTCTTCCACCGCCTGCAGCACGCCCAGGTCGATGCCGTTCTCGCGCCCGATGTGGATGAGCGCCTTCACGTCCTTCGGGAAGCAGCTGCCGCCGTAGCCGGTGCCCGGGTACAGGAAGTGGGTGCCGATGCGCGGGTCGCTGCCGATGCCGCGGCGCACGTTCTCGATGTCGGCGCCCACGCGTTCGGCCAGGCGCGAGAGCTCGTTCATGAAGCTGATTCGGGTGGCCAGCATCGCGTTGGCGGCGTACTTGGTGAACTCGGCGCTGCGCACGTCCATCACCATCAGGCGCTCGTGATTGCGCATGAAGGGCGTGTACAGCGCGCGCATCAGTAGCACCGCGCGTTCGTCGTCGGCGCCGACGACGATGCGGTCGGGGCGCATGCAGTCGTCGACCGCGGCACCTTCCTTCAGGAATTCGGGGTTCGAGACGACCGCGAAGTCGACCGCCACGCCGCGCGCCTGCAGTGCCGCCTTCACGGCATCGCGCACCTTGTCGGCGGTGCCCACCGGCACCGTGCTCTTGTCGACGATGACCTTGTAGTCGGTCATGTGGCGGCCGATGTTGGTGGCCGCCGCCACCACGTACTGCAGGTCAGCCGAGCCGTCCTCGTCGGGCGGGGTGCCGACGCCGATGAACTGCAGCGTGCCGTGCGCCACGGCGGCCGGGATGTCGGTGGTGAACTGCAGGCGTCCGGCGGCGACGTTGCGCTGCACGATCTCCTTCAGGCCCGGCTCGTGGATCGGGATCCCGCCGTCGTTGAGGATGCGGATCTTGCGCTCGTCCACGTCGAGGCAGACCACGTGGTTGCCCATCTCCGACAGGCAGGCCCCGGTGACGAGGCCGACGTATCCGGTTCCGACGACGGTGACTTTCAAGACGTTCTCTCCAGGTTGGCGCGGCGGGGCGCACAGGTCAGCCGGGAAGTCTAGTCGGCTTGGCCTGGGCGCCCACGCGCGCCGAGGTGCCGGCGTGAAACAAGGCACATGCCACCCCCTGGTTCCGGGACGCTGCGTGTGCAGGAAGGCGCAGCCCGGCAGGCGGGCGAAATGGCGCCGAATCGCCCGACTGTTCGGCCCATCGCCGCGAGGGTGCCCCCGCTAACGTCCCGATGACATCGAACGGTCCCGGATCCGGGCCGTAGGACCGCCGCGCGAAGGCGCGCAAGGAGCACTGGATGGACCGCAGCGACCGCATCTTCATCGCCGGGCACAAGGGCCTGGTCGGCGGCGCCCTCACCCGCCGGTTGCAGGTGGCCGGCTACCCGAACCTGCTGCTGCGCACGCGCGGCGAGCTGGACCTGACGGACCAGGCCGCGACAAGCGCCTTCTTCGAACGCTACCGGCCCGACCATGTCTTCCTGGCCGCCGCGAAGGTGGGCGGCATCATCGCCAACAAGACGCTGCCGGCGGACTTCATCCGCGACAACCTGGCGATCCAGAACAACGTTATCGAGGCGGCGCACCGCTTCGGCGTGAAGCGGCTGCTGTTCCTGGGTTCGAGCTGCGTCTACCCGCGCATGGCGCCGCAGCCGATCCGCGAGTGCGACCTGCTCACCGGCCCGCTGGAGCCCACCAACCGGCCCTACGCGCTGGCCAAGATCGCCGGCATCGAGATGTGCTGGAGCTTCAACCGCCAGTACGGCACCCGCTACCTGGGCGTGATGCCGACCAACCTGTTCGGGCCCGGCGACAACTACCACCCGACCAACAGCCACGTGATCCCCGCGCTCGTGCGCAAGGTCCACGAGGCGAAGCTGCGGCGCGAGCCGCGCGTGGTGGTCTGGGGCACCGGCACGCCGCTGCGCGAGTTCATGTACTGCGACGACGCCGCCGACGCCTGCGTGCACCTGATGAACCTGCCCGACGACCGCTTCGATGCCGTGCTGGGCAGCGACGAGAACGTGACCGGCCGCTTCGAGCCGCCGCTGGTGAACATCGGCAGCGGCCAGGAGGTGAGCATCGCCGAGATCGCCCGCATGGTGGTGCAGGTGGTCGGCTACGAAGGCGAGCTGGCTTTCGACCGCAGCAAGCCCGACGGCACGCCGCGCAAGCGGCTGGACACCAGCCTGCTGGCCGGCACCGGCTGGAAGGCGCGCACCAGCCTCGAAGACGGCCTGCGGCTGGCCTACCGCGACTTCTGCGCTTCGGCCGCCGCGAAGCGGCCCGCGGCGGCGGCCGCGGCGGCCTGACGGACCGGCCGGATCAGCGCGAGGCCGGCGCCGCCGGCACCGACGCGCCCGAAGCAGGCCGCGAGGCGGCCGCCTCGGCGAACTTGCCCGCGTACTCCACCTTCGCCGCGGCACGCGCCGCCTTCACCTGCTCTTCGACCAGCTTGCGCTTGCGTTCGGCGGTGAAGATCTGCTCGATCGCCGGGCGCGCCTGCTCCTGCGTCACCGGCTGCTCGCGCGAACCCAGCAGGGCGATGACCTGCACGCCGCCGGGCGCGGGCTGCAGCAGTGTGTCGCCATCCTTCATGCGCGAAATGGCGTCCAGGCTTCCGGCAGGCAGCTGCTCGGCACCACGCACGGCCTGGGTGCCGTTGAATCGGAAATCGTTGCCCTTGAGGAACTCGATGAACTCGCCCACGTTCTTCGCAGAGTCCAGCTTCTGCCGCAGCACCGGCACCAGTTCGGGTCGCGCCTCGATCATCAGTTCCTGCAGGTTGTAGATGCGGCGCTGCGAGAAGAGCGCCGGCTTGTCGGCGTAGAACTGGCCCACTTCGGCCGGCGTCGGTTTGGCCACGCCTTCGGTCAGCTTGTCGGCCCAGGCGCGGGCCAGGATCTCGCGGCGCGCGGCTTCCAGCTGCTGCTGCACGCGTACGTCCTTGTCCAGGCCCTCGGCCTCGGCCTTCTTCAGCGCCACCTGCTGGTCGATCAGTCGCTCCAGCACCTGGCGGCTAGCGGCTTCGGCCTGCTCGGGGCGCAGGCCGCGCTGCTGGTGCAGCACGAAGTCGATCTGCTGCTGCGTGATCTCGGCCCCGTCCACGCGCGCGGCCACAGGCCCGGCGTCGCCCTTGCGGCCGCCGCAGCCGGCCAGCAGAGCGAGTGCACAAAGCAGCGCGGCGGCGCCCGCGCGGTGGGTGATGTTCTTCATCGGGCCATGGGGCTGAAGGAGGCGCGGCAGTTTAACCGCCACCTCCGGGCGACCGGGCGACGCTCAGGCCAGCGCCTGCACGCGCGCCAGGCGCCAGCCGGGCGTGCCAGCGGCCTTGGGCTTGGCCAGCAGCCAGAGTTCGCGGAACGGCGCCGGGCCGTCGTCTTCCAGGCTTTCGCGGATGAGGCCGGAGAATTCGACGCTGGCGAAGAAGGCCTCGTTGAGCTCTTCCAGCGCCAGCAGCTGGGCGTCGACCGCCAGCACCTCGGTGCGGTTCGGGCCCGGGCCGCGGCGCGCCAGTTCCTCGCGCAGTTCGGCAGCCAGGCGTTCGGTGGTGCAGGCCGACAGCGTCTGCAGGTCGGCCGCGTCCCACGCCGCCTGCAGGCCGACGAAGGACTCGCGCGCGACGCGCAGGAACTCGTCGATCTCCTGCCCGCGTGGCGGGCATCGCCGGCCCAGCCAGCGTCCCAGCCGGGTCAGCACTTGATCCCCGCGTGCAGGGCCACCACGCCGGCGGCCAGGTTGTGCACGTCCACGTGGCCGAAGCCGGCGCCCTTCATCATGGCCTTGAGCGCGTTCTGGTCCGGGTGCATGCGGATCGACTCGGCCAGGTAGCGGTAGCTGTCGGCGTCTTTCGCGACCAGGCGGCCGATGAGCGGGATCACGTTGAACGAATACCAGTCGTAGGGCCTGGCCAGCGGTGCCGCCACCTTGGAGAACTCCAGCACCAGCAGGCGACCGCCCGGGCGCAGCACGCGGCACATCTCGGCCAGCGCGGCTTCCTTGTGGGTCATGTTGCGCAGGCCGAAGGCGACGCTCACGAGGTCGAAGCTCGCGTCGGCGAAGGGCAGCTTCTCGGCGTCGCAGGCCACGGTGGGCAGCACCACCCCGGCGTCGAGCAGGCGGTCGCGGCCGGCGCCGAGCATGGCCTGGTTGATGTCCGACAGCACCACGGTGCCGCGTTCGCCGACCTTCTTCGCGAAGGCACGCGCCAGGTCGCCGGTGCCGCCGGCGATGTCGAGCACGCGGTCGCCTTCGCGCACGTTGGCCACCGTCACGGTGTAGGCCTTCCAGGCGCGGTGCAGTCCGAGCGACATCAGGTCGTTCATCAGGTCGTAGCGCGAGGCCACGGAATCGAAGACGCGGCGCACGCGGCCGGCCTTTTCGGTCTCGTCGACGTTCTGGTAGCCGAAATGCGTCTGCGCCATGGTGGCCCTCAGTGGTGGCCGCAGGCGCCGCCGGCCGGAACAGGCATCGGCGCGTCGCGGGTGGTGCCGGCGGCGGCCAGCCGCTCTTCGTACTGGCGCCAGAGGGCGGCCTGCTCGGCCCCCAGGTGGTAGAGGTAGTCCCAGGTGAAGATGCCGGAATCGTGGCCGTCGGAGAAGTGCGGTTGCACCGCGTAGTGGCCGACGGCGGCGATCTCGGTGATGAGCACGTCGCGCTTGCCGGTCTGAAGGGTCTCCTGGCCGGGGCCGTGGCCCTGCACTTCGGCCGAAGGCGAGTACACGCGCATCAGCTCGAACGGGATCCGGAAGGCGGCGCCGTCGTCGAACGCGATCTCGACGACACGCGAGGCCTGGTGCACGGTGAGCGCGGTGGGCTGGGGCATGGGGCGCAGAGTTTATCGCCCGCTTTCGACGCCCCCTTGACCCTGCTCAGATCCGGGTGCCCGGAATCAGGGTCTTGAGCAGGACTCCAGGGCAGGGCCTCAGACCAGCACGCGTTCGATGCCGCCGCGGTTGGCGCGCGCCACGTAGTCCTCCAGCCAGCTCTCGCCCAGCAGCTTGCGCGCCATCTCGACCACCACGTAGTCGGCTTCCAGCAGGCCGTTGCTCAGGTCGTTGCGATAGCGGTGCAGGCCCTGCAGGCAGCTGGGACAGCTGGTCAGGATCTTCAGGTCGCCGCGCTCGCCGCCGACGCCGGCGGCGCGCAGCGCGGTTTCGCCCTTGCGGATCTCCTCTTCCTTGCGGAAGCGGATCTGGGTGCTGATGTCCGGCCGCGAGACGCCCAGCGTGCCGCTTTCGCCGCAGCAGCGTTCGCTCTTGATGACCTGGGGGCCGACGAGCGCCTTCACGGTCTTCATCGGGTCCTGCAGCTTCATCGGGCTGTGGCAGGGGTCGTGGAACAGGTAGCCGGCAGCGCCGTCGGCGGGCAGCGTGATGCCCTTCTCGAGCAGGAACTCGTGGATGTCGATGATGCGGCAGCCGGGGAAGATCTGCTCGAACTCGTAGCCCTGCAACTGGTCGTAGCAGGTGCCGCAGGAGACCACCACGGTCCTGATGTCCAGGTAGTTCAGCGTGTTGGCCACGCGGTGGAACAGGACCCGGTTGTCGGTGATGATCTTCTCGGCCTTGTCGAACTGGCCGCTGCCGCGCTGCGGGTAGCCGCAGCACAGGTAGCCCGGCGGCAGCACGGTCTGCACGCCGGCCTGCCACAGCATGGCCTGGGTGGCCAGGCCGACCTGGCTGAACAGCCGCTCGCTGCCGCAGCCGGGGAAGTAGAAGACGGCCTCGGTCTCGGCGGTGGTGGCGGCGGGGTCGCGGATGATGGGCACGTAGGCCCGGTCCTCGATGTCCAGCAGCGCGCGCGCGGTGCGCTTGGGCAGGCCGCCGGGCAGCTTCTTGTTGATGAAGTGGACGACCTGTTCCTTCACCGGCGCTTCGCCCACCGTGGCCGGCGGTGCCGCGCTCTGGCGCCTGCCCATGGGGCGCAGCAGGTCGGCGGCGAAGCGCTGCGCGCGGTAGCCCACGTTGACCATCGCGCGCCGCATCAGGCGGATGGTCTCGGGGTTGGTGGCGTTGAGGAAGGCCATCGCGGCCGCACTGCCGGGGCGCCAGGTCTTGTGGCCCATCTTGCGCAGCAGGTTGCGCATGTTCATCGTCACGTCGCCGAAGTCGATCTTCACCGGGCAGGGCGAAGCGCACTTGTGGCAGACGGTGCAGTGGTCGGCGACGTCCTCGAACTCGCCCCAGTGGTCCAGGCTGACGCCGCGGCGCGTCTGCTCCTCGTACAGGAAGGCCTCGATCAGCAGGCTGGTGGCGAGGATCTTGTTGCGCGGGCTGTACAGCAGGTTGGCGCGCGGCACGTGGGTGGCGCACACCGGCTTGCACTTGCCGCAGCGCAGGCAGTCCTTGATGCTGTCGCTGATGGCGCCGATGTCGCTCTGCTGCATGATGAGCGACTCGTGCCCCATCAGCCCGAAACTGGGCGTGTAGGCGGCCGAGAGGTCCGAAGCCCAGGCGCCCTCGGCTCGCGAGCGCAGCAGCTTGCCCTTGTTGAAGCGGCCCTCGGGGTCGATGCGGGCCTTGTAGGCGGCGAAGTCGGACAGTTCCGCGTCGCTCAGGAATTCCAGCTTGGTGATGCCGATGCCGTGCTCGCCCGAGATCACGCCGTCCAGCCGCCGCGCCAGTGCCATGATGCGCGCCACCGCCTCGTGCGCGGTCTGCAGCATCGCGTAGTTGTCGCTGTTGACCGGGATGTTGGTGTGCACGTTGCCGTCGCCCGCGTGCATGTGCAGCGCCACCCAGACGCGGCCGCGCAGCACTTCCTGGTGGATCGCGCGGCAGGCCTCCAGCACCGGTGCGAAGGCGCCGCCGGCGAAGACCAGCTGCAGCGGCTTCAGGATCTGCAGCTTCCACGACGCCCGCAGCGTGTGGTCCTGCAGCTGCGCGAACAGGCTGCGGGACTGGCCTTCCGGCGCCGCGTCCAGCCGGTCCAGCCAGCCCTGCCAGAGTGAACGCACCTCGCGCAGCAGTGCCAGCGCCTGCTGCACGCGGTCTTCCAGCAGTTCGGCGCCGGGGATCTCGCCCGCGTCGTCGCCGCGGCCCAGCGGCAGCGAGCCCTGGGCGAAGAACGCCTCGAGCCGTTGCGCCAGCTCCAGCTTGTTGCGCAGGCTGAGCTCGATGTTGATGCGCTCGATGCCTTCGGTGTACTCGCCCATGCGCGGCAGCGGGATCACCACATCTTCGTTGATCTTGAAGGCGTTGGTGTGCCTGGCGATCGCGGCCGTGCGCTTGCGGTCGAGCCAGAACTTCTTGCGCGCGTCGGCGCTCACGGCGACGAAGCCTTCGCCGTGGCGGCCGTTGGCCAGGCGCACCACCTCGCTGGTGGCGCGCGCCACGGCGGCTTCGTCGTCGCCGACGATGTCGCCCACCAGCACCATCTTCGGCAGCCCGCTGCCCGAAAGCGCCCGCTTGCTCTTGGTGCTGTAGCCCACCGCCTTCAGGTAGCGGTCGTCCAGGTGCTCCAGGCCGGCCAGGATGGCGCCGCCCTCGCGCTTCGCCTCGGCGAACATGAAGTCCTTGATCTCGACGATCGAGGGCACGCAGTCCTTCGGGTTGCCGAAGAATTCCAGGCACACCGTGCGCACGTGCTTCGGCATCCGGTGCACCACCCAGCGTGCGCTGGTGATGAGGCCGTCGCAGCCTTCCTTCTGGATGCCGGGCAGGCCGGCCAGGAACTTGTCGGTGACGTCCTTGCCCAGGCCTTCCTTGCGGAAGCTGGCACCGGGGATGTCCAGCCGTTCGCTGCGCTCGAGCGTCTTGCCGTCGGCGGCGTACCACTCGAGCTGGAAGCTGGCCACCGGCGCGTCGTGGATCTTGCCCAGGTTGTGGGCCAGGCGCCGCACTTCCAGCCACTTGGCGTCTGGCGTCACCATGCGCCACCAGGCCAGGTTGTCGAGCGCGGTGCCCCACAGCACGGCCTTCTTGCCGCCCGCGTTCATCGCGATGTTGCCGCCCACGCAGGAGGCCTCGGCGCTGGTGGGGTCGACCGCGAACACGAAGCCCGCTGCCTCGGCGGTGTCGGCCACGCGCTGCGTCACCACGCCGGCCTGGCTGAAGATGGTGGGCACCTTGTGGTCCACGCCGGGCAGCGTCGCCATCTCGACGCCGCTCATGTGTTCCAGCTTCTCGGTGTTGATGACCGCGCTCTTCCACGCCAGCGGCACCGCGCCGCCGGTGTAGCCGGTGCCGCCGCCGCGCGGCACGATGGTCAGGCCGAGTTCGATGCAGCCCTTGACCAGCGCCGCCATCTCGCTTTCGGTGTCGGGCGTGAGCACGACGAAGGGCATCTCCACCCGCCAGTCGGTGGCGTCGGTCACGTGCGACACGCGCGAGAGGCCGTCGAACTTGATGTTGTCCTTGGCGGTGGCACGGCCCAGCACGCGGCGCGCGGCCTTGCGCAGGTCCCACACCTCGCGGAAGCGGGCGGCGAAGGCCTCCACCGCCACGCGCGCCGCGGCCAGCAGTTCGCCCACCATCGCGTCGCGGCCGGGGTCGGCGGCGCCTTCGCGCCGGCGTTCCACCTCGTGCAGGCGGTGGTGCAGGGCCTCGATCAGCATCGCACGCCGCTTCGGGTTCGCGAGCAGATCGTCTTCCAGGTACGGGTTGCGCTGCACGACCCAGATGTCGCCCAGCACTTCGTACAGCATGCGCGCCGAACGGCCGGTGCGGCGCTCCTGGCGCAGCAACGCGAGCAGTTCCCAGGCGCGCGGACCCAGCAGCCGCAGCACGATCTCGCGGTCGCTGAACGAGGTGTAGTTGTACGGGATCTCGCGCAGGCGGACCGCGCCCGCGTCCTGTTCCGCAGCGGCCGGTCCCACGGCGGAGCCCAGGGGCAGAGGCGCGTTCATGGGAGAACTGCGGATGCTACCGCACTGCAACATGGGCGCGGCCCGCGCACGAACGCGTAAAAGGGGTTATCCCCGTTGCCCCTGGCCTGCCTTCCATGACAGAAACCCAGTTGTCACGAACGGCCGGCAGCATCGGCGGTTCGAAACCTCACACAAGTTCCCTGGAGCCCTCATGAAACCGATGTTCCTTGCCGCGGCCGTGGCCGCGACGTTGTCCCTGCCCGCGCAGGCGCAGACCGAGATCCAGTGGTGGCACGCGATGAGCGGGCAGCTCGGCGAATGGGTCAACGGCCTGGCCAAGGGCTTCAACGAAAGCCAGAAGGACTACAAGGTCGTGCCCGTCTTCAAGGGCACCTACCCCGAAACGCTGACCGCCGGCGTCGCCGCTTTCCGCGCCGGCAACGCGCCGCACATCCTGCAGGTGTTCGAGGTGGGCACCGCCAACATGATGGCCAGCAAGGGCGCCATCGTGCCGGTGAGCGAAGTCATGAAGACCGCCGGCGTCAAGTTCGACCCCGCCGTCTACGTGCCCGCGGTGGCCGGTTACTACACGGCGCCCAACGGCCAGATGCTGAGCCTGCCCTTCAACAGCAGCACCACCGTCTTCCACTACAACAAGGACGCCTTCAAGGCCGCAGGCCTGGACCCCGAGAGTCCGCCCAAGACCTGGCCCGAGGTCACGCTGGCGGCCGCCAAGCTGAAGGCGGCCGGCCACAAGTGCCCGTTCACCACCAGCTGGCAGAGCTGGACCCAGCTGGAAAGCTTCAGCGCCTGGCACAACGTGGAATACGCGACGCTGCGCAATGGCTTCAACGGCCTGGGCACGCGCATGGCGATCACGACGCCGCTGCACCAGCGCCACATCGAGAACCTGGCCAACATGGCGCAGCAGGGGCTGTTCGTCTACAAGGGCCGCAACAACACGGCCGACGCGACCTTCGTCTCCGGCGAGTGCGCCATGACCACCGGCTCCTCGGCGTTGTACGGGGCCGTCAAGCGCACCGCCAAGTTCACCGGCGGCATCAGCACCCTGCCCTACTATCCGGACGTCCCGGGCGCGCCGCAGAACACCGTCATCGGCGGCGCCAGCCTGTGGGTGATGTCGGGCAAGAAGGCCGACGAATACAAGGGCGTGGCGCTGTTCTTCAAGTACCTCTCCGAACCCGAGGTGCAGGCCAAGAGCCACCAGGAGACCGGCTACCTGCCCATCACCACCAAGGCCTTCGAACTGACCGAGAAGAGCGGCTTCTACAAGCAGAATCCGGGCACCGACGTCAGCGTCACGCAGATGATCCGCAAGACCACCGACAAGTCGCGCGGCATCCGGCTGGGCAATTTCCTGCAGGTGCGCACCATCATCGACGAGGAACTGGAACAGGTCTGGGCCGGCAAGAAGACCGCCAAGGAAGGACTGGAAACCATCAAGAAGCGCGCCGACGTCGAACTCGAGAAGTTCGAAAAAGCGAACAAGGGCTGACGCTCCCCACGTGACGGTCGAGAAGCGGGTCCGGTTCCGTAGCTGGTGGCTGCCGTGGGCGCTGGTCGCCCCGCAGCTGGCCGTCGTCATCGTCTTCTTCTTCTGGCCTGCGGGCCAGGCGCTGTGGTACAGCGTGCTGCAGCAGGACGCCTTCGGCACCAGCACGCAGTTCGTCGGCCTGGACAACTTCAGGGCACTGATCGCCGACGAGAGCTACCTCGCCTCGTTCAAGACCACGGCCTTGTTCTCGCTGCTGGTGGCGGTGTGCGGCCTCGTCCTGTCGATGACGCTGGCGGTGATGGCCGACCGCGTGGTCAAGGGCGCGGCGTTCTACAAGACGCTGCTGATCTGGCCCTACGCGGTGGCGCCGGTGGTGGCCGGCGTGCTGTGGCTGTTCATGTTCGCGCCTTCGATCGGCATCGTCAGCTATGCGCTGCGCGCCTCCGGGCTGGACTGGAACCACCTGCTCAACGGCACCCACGCGATGATCCTCATCGTGATGGCGTCGGTGTGGAAGCAGGTGTCGTACAACTTCCTGTTCTTCCTGGCCGGCCTGCAGTCGGTGCCCAAGAGCCTGATCGAGGCCGCCGCGATCGACGGTGCCGGCCCCTGGCGCCGCTTCTGGACGGTGCAGTTCCCGCTGCTCACGCCCACCACCTTCTTCCTGCTGGTCATCAACATCGTCTACGCCTTCTTCGACACCTTCGCCATCGTCGACGCCGCCACCGGCGGCGGCCCCGGCAAGGACACGGCGATCCTGGTCTACAAGGTCTACTTCGACGGCTTCAAGGCGATGGACCTGGGCGGCTCGGCGGCGCAGTCGGTGGTGCTGATGCTGATCGTGGTTGCGCTCACGGTGGTGCAGTTCCGCTACGTCGAGCGCAGGGTGAACTACTGATGGTCGAGAACCGTCCCGCCGCCACCGCGCTGTCGCACCTCGTGCTGGTGCTCGGCGTGCTGATCGTCGCATTTCCGGTCTACATCACCTTCGTCGCCAGCACCCAGACGGCCGAGCAGATCGTGCAGAACGTGCCGATGTCGCTGCTGCCCGGGTCGAACCTGGTTCAGAGCTACAAGCTTGCCCTGTTCGGAGGCCAGACCTTCTACGGCAGCACGATCCCGCCGGTGGCGCCAATGATGATGGTGAGCCTGGTGAGCGCGCTCGTCATCGCGATCGGCAAGATCGCGATCTCGCTGCTCTCGGCCTTCGCGGTCGTGTACTTCCGCTTTCCCGGCCGCAGCATCGTGTTCTGGCTCATCTTCGTGACGCTGATGCTGCCGGTGGAAGTGCGCATCCTGCCCACCTACAAGGTCATCTCCGACCTGCACATGCTCAACAGCTACGCAGGACTCACGGTGCCGCTGATCGCCAGCGCCACCGCCACCTTCCTGTTCCGCCAGTTCTTCCTGACGGTGCCCGACGAACTGGTGGAAGCGGCTCGCATCGACGGCGCCGGTCCGCTGCGCTTCTTCAAGGACGTGCTGATCCCGCTGTCTTCAACCTCGATCGCGGCGATCTTCGTCATCCAGTTCATCTATGGCTGGAACCAGTACCTGTGGCCCCTGCTGGTGACCACGAGCGAGAACATGTACCCGGTGGTGCTGGGCATCAAGCGCATGATCTCCGGCGGCGACGCCGCCACCGAGTGGAACGCCGTCATGGCCACGGCGATGCTGGCGATGATCCCGCCCGCGCTGGTGGTGCTGCTGATGCAGAAGTGGTTCGTCAAGGGCCTGGTGGACAGCGAGAAGTAGAGCAACGTCATGGGCGCGATTTCCCTCCAGGCCGTCGAGAAGACCTACGGCGGCGGAAGCAAGGCCGTCAAGGTGATCCACGGCGTGAACGCCGAGATCGCCGACGGCGAATTCGTCGTCATCGTCGGCCCCAGCGGCTGCGGCAAGAGCACGCTGCTGCGCATGGTCGCCGGGCTGGAGGAGATCACCGGCGGCACCATCTCCATCGGTGGCCGCGTCGTCAACCGGCTGGAGCCGGCCGAGCGCGACATCGCGATGGTGTTCCAGAACTACGCGCTCTACCCGCACATGAGCGTGTACGACAACATGGCCTACGGCCTGAAGATCGCCAAGGTGCCCAGGCCCGAGATCGACGTGCGGGTGCAGAAGGCGGCGAAGATCCTGGAACTGGGCACGCTGCTCGACCGCAAGCCGCGCCAGCTGTCCGGCGGCCAGCGCCAGCGCGTGGCCATGGGGCGCGCCATCGTGCGCCAGCCCCAGGTCTTCCTGTTCGACGAGCCGCTGTCCAACCTGGACGCCAAGCTGCGCGCGCAGACTCGGCTGGAGATCCAGAAGCTGCACCGCGAACTGGGCGTGACCTCGCTCTTCGTCACCCACGACCAGGTGGAAGCCATGACGCTGGGCCAGCGCCTGCTGGTGATGAACGCCGGTCGGGTGGAGCAGATCGGAACGCCCGAAGACGTCTACGGCCGCCCGGCCAGCACCTTCGTTGCCGGCTTCATCGGCAGCCCGCCGATGAACCTGCTGGCGGGCCAGGCCGATGGTGCGCGCTTCGCCGTCGGAGGCCTCACGCTGCCGCTGCCGGCCCCGGCGCCGCGTGCCGGGGCGCTGACGCTGGGTCTGCGGCCCGAACACGCCGAACTGGACGCGGCGGGCCAGGGCTGGCCGCTGGCGGTGGAGATGATCGAGATGCTGGGCGCCGAACGCCTGGTGCACGGCCGTCTGGGCGACGCCGCCTTCACGCTGCGGGTGGACGCCACGCGGCCGCCCCCCAAGGCCGGCCAGACGGTCGGCCTGCGCGCCGCGCGCGAGCACCTTCACTGGTTCGACAGCGGCACCGGCGCGCGCGTCGCATGAGCATGCAGGGCTGGCCCTATCCGCTGTGGATCGCCCATCGCGGCGCCGGCAAGCTGGCGCCGGAGAACACGCTGGCCGCCTTCCGCGTGGGCGCGGCGCACGGCTACCGGGCCTTCGAATGCGACGTCAAGCTCAGTGCCGATGGCGTGCCCTTCCTGCTGCACGACAGCACGCTGGACCGCACCACGCCCGAACGCGGCACCGCGGGCGAAAGGCCGTGGAGCGAGCTCTCGCGCATCGACGCCGGCGGCTGGCATTCGCGCGCCTTCGCCGGCGAGCCGCTGCCCAGCCTCGAAGCGGTGGCGCGCTACGTGCAGCGCAACGGCTTCGCGATCGACCTCGAGATCAAGCCGACGCCGAAGACCGAACACGCCACCGGCGTGGCGGTAGGCGAGGCCTGCCGCCGCCTGTGGTCCGGAGGTTCGACACCGCCGCTGTTCAGTTCATTCCGCCCCGAAGCGCTGCTCGGCGCGCGCGAAAGCGCCCCCGGGATCCCACGCGCGCTGCTGGTCGACACCCTGTGGCCCGGTTGGTTCGAGATGGCACGCTCGCTGGGCTGCGTGGCCGTCATCACCAACCACAACGTGATGGACGCCGCCGTCATCGGGCAGCTGCAAGGGGCCGGCCTGCGCGCACTGTGCTACACGGTGAACGACCCGCCTGAAGTTCGCCGCCTGCTGGCGCTGGGCATCGACGGCCTCATCACCGACGCGGTGGACCGCTTCTCGCCCGCTCCCGCGGGCGTGTTCGACTGAACCGGCCGCCCGGGTCGCCGACGTAACAGCCGGGTCCGGCACCCGTCCTGCCGTCGTTCGTGACGGATATCACGGGCCGGCATGCCGGGACGGCACTCGTTCACGCCTGGATGCACGCCCACGGCCGTGCGGCGTGAGCTTTCACCACTCTGCATCAGTCACATCTTGAACGTTCGGTTGTGAACCCACGCGACTGCTCATGCAGTTGACGCTGCGTTACCCGCTTGCATCCCCTGGCAACGCGGGTCCCCGAAAAGAATGCCGACATACAGGGCACGAGTGTGCATGCGACGGTGAAGAGCCGGTCGCCACTCGATGCCACCGAAAAACGTCGTTGGGATTCTTCGATGAAGCGCAGAAAGTTCCTGCAGGGTGCTGCAGGTGGGGCGAGCCTGATTTCGCTGGCCGGGTGCGGCGGCGGCACGGGCGAAGGCAATATCGACAGCACGGTGTCGGGCGGGCCCGACATGCAGGCCGAGCGGCGCCGCTGGCCGAGGCCGTCGCCCAGCCCGTCCCCATCGCCGAGTCCGTCTCCGAGTCCGTCGCCATCGCCGAGTCCGTCGCCATCGCCGAGCCCGTCGCCGTCGCCGAGTCCGTCGCCGAGTCCGTCGCCGATCCCCGCGCCGAGCCCCTCCCCGAGCCCCTCCCCGAGCCCTTCGCCCGGCACCGGCACCGGCACGACCTACGTCTACCAACTGCCCGACAGCCAGAGCCTGGCGCTTCCGGCCGGCACCACCACCACGCTCGGCTCCGGTGCGGCCGGCAAGATCGTCCAGGTGTCACCCGACCTGCCTCCTGGTCGAACGCTTTCGGTGGGCAGCGACGGCGCCATCTCGATCGTGGCCGCGGCCGACGCACCGGCGGCCAACATCCACCGCGCCTGGTACATCGACGTGCTCGATGCGCCGACCGCGATGATCTACAACCGCACCAAGGGCCTGAGCTACGGCAAGAACAGCGCCAGCGGCAAGGACTGGTACCACTGTCAGGACGAGGCCTCGGACGGCGACACGATCGAGATCACGCCCGGCGCGCTGTACGCCAGCATCGCCGACGCGAACGGTAGCAGCCACGACCACTACCACTACTTCCAGGGCCTCGACAACTGCACGATGCCGATCTGGAAGTCGTGCGTGATCAAGAACATCGACGGCCGCGGCCGCTGGCGCCTGTTGCCGGCCGGCACGGTGGTCCCGGACTCCTACAGCGGCATCACGATCTTCGAACCCACGGCGGCAGGCGGTCGCAAGACTGTCGTCGTCCAGGGATTCGACGTCGTCGATCAGTACGGCATCAACCGCGACGCCTACGGGGTGCGGATCCGCCAGAGCTCTGGCACCACGTGGGCCAGTTACCACGCCTCGGCCACGTTCCGCGACTTCAAGGTCGGCAAGACCTCGACCACCGGAGGCAGCGGCTTCAACAACGGCGCCGAGATCCTGGTCTTCGAGGACGGCCACGTCTTCGACTGCGGCTGGAGCGGATACGAGCACAATTTCTATGTCAGCGCGCGCCAGCTCACGGCGCGCGGTGTGCGCAGTTCTCGCACGCGCGGCTCGCTGGACGGCCACATCTTCAAGACGCGGGCCGCGAACACGCTGTTCGAGGGCTGCGTTTTCGAAGCCGGCCCAGGCGCGGACAACACCGACGTGATCCAGCTCGCCAACGGCGGCAACCACGTGCTGACGGGTTGCCTGTTCATCCAGGGCACGAACCCGAGCGCCAACAACGGCGTCATCGTCTACGAGAACGAACAGGCCGGCAACCAGCCCTGGTACTACGGCGCCGACGGGCACTCGCTCAAGGTGCAGGGCAACGTGTTCGTCTCGCGCGCTGTGCAGCAGTATGGCTGGGGTTGCCCGCTGATCCGTTTCCGCGACCCCACTTCGCCGGCGTACGTGATGCCGTCATTGACCGTGAAGGACAACATCGGCTCGAACGCGACGCTGGCCAGCAGCATGTGGATCGCGCGTTCGGTCAGCGACAGCACCTCGGGATGGGTGCAGGTGGCCGACTGGACGGCCACCAACACGGCTGCCACCTATGACGCTGCTGACAGCGCCTTCACCAACGTGCGCATGTTCGACTACCGGCGCGCCGCCGGCGCGCTTGCCGCCAGCGGCACGATCAGCACGCAGCGCTTCCAGATGCCGCACGGCTCGCTGGCGCGCGTCGACTCGATGCGGGGGCTCGGCTGATGGCCACCTACACCCGATCGATCGCCAGGATCACCACCAGCGTCGCCGGATCGTCGCCGGCACCCGCCTGGCGCAGCACCATGGCGAACGCCAACACCGTCTACGCGATCGGCGAGACGCCGTCGGCGGTGCTGCCGGGCCGCATCCGGTGGCCGGCCGCCGGTGCCGGCAACCGGCTCGAGTCCGGCGGCAGCGACAACAACCCGCTGTACCTGGCGTCCGGCTACGGCGGTTCGGTCTACGTGCCGGAACTCGGCCCCTGGGGCACGATGATCATCGGCTCGACGGGCGAACATTCGCTGACCGAGCAGATGAACTCGTTCGCCATCAGCGAGGACAACCCGTCCTGGAACTTCTTCCAGCAGCCGCTGTACGCCACCAGCGCGGCGGAAGCCGACGCCTACAACGCCGACTGGTACCACGACCCCGCGCAGGCGGCGTCGCTCGCGTCGTGGCAGCGGCTCGACTACACCGCCGACGGCTCGGCCACGGCATCGTGGCTGTCCTCATGGGCTTCGCAGGGCAAACGCTTCCCGATCGCCTACGACGGCTGGATCTGCCGCCGCAAGTACGGCGCCGGCGGCGGCTCCACCGCATTGGGCAACAACCGCCCGCACTGGTTCCGCTACAGCATGCCCTGCTACGTGCCGGCGTCGATGACCGGCACCGGCGCAGGCGCCATCGTCACCAACAGCCAGGGCACGATCTACGGGCCGTTCAACTCGGCGCCGGTGCCGTCCGGTGCCACCGACGCGGACTGGTACGCCGAGGTGTGGGGCAACGGCGCGCGCAAGCACTGGCTGCACGCGATGAACGTGGCGACCAAGCAGTGGACGCGCATCGCCACGCCCGTTCCTTCGACGGCCGGGGTGTACGGCCTGGCGCAGCCGCAGTCGGGCGTGGATGCGGTGAACAAGCGGATCTACTACTCCACCAACAGCAGCAACGGCGGCAACTGGGCGCTGTACTACGCCGACTTCTCCGGCGGTCTGTTCGGCGTCTCGATCTCGAGCCCGGTCAACCTGACCAACCTGGCCGGCGAAACCACGACCCGCTACAACAGCATCCTGTGCATCCCCACCAGCGGCGCGCTGGCCGGCAAGCGCCTGTGGTTCTTCCAGGACAACGTGAACTCGGCGCTGATCCTGGTCGACGTTACCGCCAACACGCTGCGGCGGCTGGCGGTGGCGAACCTGCCGCCGGTCGCCGCCGACTGGCGCTTCGGCTGGGATGCGGTCAACAACACGGTCTACCTCACGACGCTGGAATCGGGCGCCATCGGCTGCCGCCGCTTCGTAATCCCCAGCGACTACACCAATGCCGCGGCGTATTCGGTGCAGACCCTTCCGATCAACATGAACGGCTACTCGATCGAGGGCGGCGCGAACCTCTCGCACTACGGCCAGCGATCGATGTACCTGCCGGACCTCGGCGTCATCCTGGTTCCCCAGAAGATGAACCAGATGCTGGCCTTCAGGCCGGCCTGAAGTTTGGAACTGTCATGAAGAGAAGAGCGTTCCTGCGCAGCGCCGCGGGCAGTGTGAGCTTGATCTCGCTGGCCGGTTGCGGCGGCGGCAACGGCGAAGGCAATGTCGACGGCACGCTTTCTGGCGGCCCGGACATGCAGGCCGAGCGTCGCCGGTGGAGGCCGTCGCCCTCGCCGAGCCCGTCGCCGAGCCCGTCGCCGAGCCCGTCGCCGTCACCCAGTCCGTCGCCGTCGCCATCGCCATCGCCATCGCCATCGCCATCGCCATCGCCGTCGCCGTCACCGTCACCGTCGCCGTCACCGTCACCGTCACCGTCACCTTCGCCGAGCCCGACACCGGCCAGTGCGTTCACCTGGCAGATCGCCGCCGACCAGACTTTGGCGCTGGCGGCCGGAACGACCACCATCCTGGCTTCCGGGGCATTCGGCATGACTGCCACCGTATCGCCGGCGCTACCGACCGGGCGAACGCTGTCCGTCACCGTAGACGGCCTGCTGGTGATCGTCGCCGCCGCGAACGCCCCGGCAGTCGACATGCAGGGCCCCTGGGTGATCGACGTCACCGGCTGAACAGCGAAGCGGCGGCGCGCCGCCGCCGCCGCACGCTCATGCATGCTCCACCGACACCGCTGGCGCCGGCGCCGCCGTCTTCGGCAACGTTCGCACGCCACGGATCACCGGATGGCGCCAGGCCACCAGCACCAGCAGCATCGCCACGCCGCCGGCGAACCCGAGTGCGCTGCGCAGGCCGAAGTGCTCGCCCAGCCAGCCACCCAGCAGCGCGCCGGGGCCGGCGGGCAGCAGGATCAGCCAGCGCATCGTGCTCGTCATGCGACCCAGCAACGGCTCGGGCGTGACCGCCTGGCGCAAGGCCAGGAAGTTGATGAACACCAGCACCGCGCCGACGCCGAACAGCGCCAGCATCAGCGCGAAGGCTGCCACACCCCAGGCCCCCACCGGCGCCACCGCCAGCAGCAGCCAGCCGCTGCCGCCCACCGCGAAGCCGGCCACCATGCAGGGGCCGGGGCCGAGGCGGCGGCTGATGCGGTGGCCGAACACGCTGGCCAGCACGGTGCCGGCGCCCAGGCCCACGTAGGCCAGGCCCACCGCCTGCTCAGAAAGCCCCAGCGTCCGGGTCGCGTAGAGAATCTGCACCACCATCGCCGCGTTCTGCGCCAGCTGCCAGGTGCCCACCGCGAGCGCCAGGGCCACCAGCAGCCGCTGGCCCAGCACGAAGCGCAGGCCGGCCGCGAGGTCGCGCCCGAAGTGGGCGTCGGCGCGCGCAGGGCGCACCTCGTCGACCTTGATGCCGCGCAGGATGGCGGCCGAGACCACCACCAGCAGCGCGTCCACCAGCAGCGCCAGCGGGGCGCCGAAGAGCTTGATCAGCGCTCCGGCCAGGCCCGGCCCGGCGACGTCGGCACCTGAACTGGCGAGCGCGTTCTTCGCATGCGCCTCGACCAGCCTCTCGCGTGGCACCACCTGCGTCAGCACGATCTGCGAAGCGCTGCCGGCGGTGGTGTAGACGGTACCGATGAGGAAGGCTGCGCAATACAGCCAGGTCATCGACAACCAGCCCATGGCCCAGGCCAGCGGCACGCTGGCCACGCCGACCCCGATCAGCAGTTCGCCGCCGATGTAGACCGGCAGCTTGCGCACCCGGTCGAGCCAGACGCCGGTGGGCAGCGAGAACAGCACGAAGGGCGCGATCTCCATCGCCGTCAGCCAGCCCATCTGCTGCGGGCTGGCCTGCAGCAGCACGGCGGCGGTGAGCGGCAGCGCGAGCATCGTGACCTGCCCGCCCACCGAGCTGATGAGGATGGAGGTGAACAGCCGCCGGTAGGTGGCGTCGCGCAGCAGGTCGCCGTCCGGCAGCTGGGCGCCGTCCGCCATGCGGTCCAGCCAGCGGCGCGTCCACGCTTGAAGTTGTCTCACGTCTTCTTCTCCCTGTCTTCCGGGGCAGGACCCTGGTGGGGTCCGGTCGGAGGTCTTGCCGGCGGGCGATGAATGCCACTTCGGGCCGCCGGATCTCTCGGCGGGCCCTTTGGAGCCGGAAACCGAGGGGGTTTCTAGAGTGCCGTCAGCGGCCCGAAGGCCCAGCCGGCGCATGCATTGCGCACCGCGGACGGAATCTCCGTCTCAGGTGCGGCGCCGCTGGCAGCCAGGCCGGCTGCGGCGGCGAGCCCGAGGACCACCGCCACACGCGCGGCCACGTCGCCCTTTCGGGCGCGGCGGCGGGGTGCTGGTTGGTGGCTCATCTCGAGGGCTCCTCAGATGCGTGTTGGGGCGGCATCGTAGCAGCGGCCCCGGTGCCCGGCAAGCGCCGCGCGACGGCTTTCAGGAACGGTAGTCCGCATTGATGCTGACGTAGTCGTGCGACAGGTCGCAGGTCCACACCAGCGCTTCGGCCGCGCCGCGGTGCAGGAGCACGCGGATCGTGATCTCGCTCTGCTTCATGACGCGCTGGCCGTCGGCTTCCTGGTACTGCGGGCGTCGACCACCGCGTTCGACCACATGCACGTCGTCCAGGAAGAGGTCGATCAAGCCCTGGTCGAGGTCACCGATGCCGGCGTAGCCCACCGCCGCGAGGATGCGCCCCAGGTTCGGGTCGCTGGCAAAGAAGGCCGTCTTCACGAGCGGCGAATGGGCGATGGCGTAGGCCGCAAGCCGGCACTCGTCGACCGTGCGCCCGCCCTGCACCTGGACGGTGATGAACTTGGTGGCGCCTTCGCCGTCGCGAACGATGGCCTGCGCCAGCTGCTCGGCGACCGCGAACACGGCGTCGGCGAGTGCGCGCCCTTCCGGCGAGTCGAGCGAGGTCACGGGCGCATTGCCCGCGCGGCCGGTGGCCACCAGTACGAAGGAATCGTTGGTGGAGGTGTCGCCGTCGATCGTGATGCGGTTGAAGCTGCGGTCGGCGGCCTGCCGTACCAGCGTCTGCAGCAGCGGCGGTGCCACCGCCGCGTCGGTGGCCATGAAGCCCAGCATGGTGGCCATGTTGGGGCGGATCATCCCGGCGCCCTTGGAGATGCCGGTCACGTGGACCGGCTTGCCGCCGACGGAGGCGCGTCGCGAAGCTGCCTTCGGCAGCGTGTCGGTGGTCATGATGCCTTCGGCCGCCTCGCCCCAGCCGTCGGCCTTCAGCGCCGCCAGCGCGGCCGGAAGGCCCGCTTCGATGCGTTCCACCGGCAGCGTCTCCATGATGACGCCGGTGGAAAACGGCAGCACCTGCGCCGCCGCCACACCCAGCTTCGAGGCCAGCGCGTCGCAGGTTCGGCGCGCGCGCGCCAGGCCGTCGGCGCCGGTGCCGGCATTGGCATTGCCGGTGTTGACGACGATGGCGCGCACGCCGGCACCCGCGGCCAGGTGCTCGCGGCACAGCTGCACCGGCGCAGCGCAGAAGCGGTTCTGCGTGAAGACGCCCGCCACCGCTGCGCCTTCCTCCAGCACGAACACCACCAGATCGCGCCGGTTCGCCTTGCGCACGCCGGCCATCGCCGTGCCGATGCGCACGCCGGCCACGGCATGCAGTTGCGAAGGATCGGGGGCGACGAGGTTGACGGGCATGGCGGGCTTTCGCGGCAGACGTGCAGGCCGCGGCATTCTAGGAGGGGGCCGCCCGCCGGCGGCGGGCGCTTCAGGGCGGCCGCGGGTCGCCGCGCAGGCGCGCCAGCACCACCTGGTCGGAAAGGCGGCCCTGGGCGTCGCGCTCCACGCTGCGCATCAGGCCCTCGTAGTGCAGACCCACGGTCTGCGCGAAGTGGATGGAGCGAGCGTTGCGAAGGTCGCACCAGGCTTCCACGCGCTCGAAGCCGATGTTGAACGCGAGGTCGATCACCGCCAGCGTGGCCTCACGCATGAGGCCGCGACCGGCCATGCGCGCGTCGCCCACGTAGCCCACCTGGCAGCGGGGCACTTCGAAGTCGAAGGTGTGCAGGTCCAGGTTGCCGACGAAGCGGCCGCTGGTGCGCTCGAAGGCGAAGTAGATGAGGCACTCGCCGCTGGCCACCTGCTCGGCGTCGGCCTCGCAGAAGCGGCGCGCGTCGTCTTCGTCGAAGGGTCGCTGGGCCCAGCGCACGAAGCCCAGGCCGGGCAGCGAGACATTGACGCTGTCCCGCACCGCGGCGGCGTGCGCGGCACGCGGGTGCTCCAGGCGCAGGCGCGGGGTGTCGATCAAGGCCGGCGCCCGCTGCAGCACCCCTTGCCGCGACAGCAGCCGCAGGGGGGTCTTCGGCGGCGGGTCGTCAATGCGACGTTCGATCATGCATTCCGATGCAGTGTTCGCGGATCATTCTAGGAGCCGGTCCGTACACGCACGGCCGGACCGCCGGCCCCTCGAATGCGGGGTGTGAGGGAAAAAAGCGACTGTGAGGGTCAGGGTCCCGTCTCTATCATCGGCCGCACTTCGCGGGGTCGCTCGGCTGCCTGACCCCGCGGGCCCGGAGCCCGTGTCACGCGATGTGCCCCATCGGCACGACCCGCTGCAGGGGACCCGCCACACCCCATTTGGCCGGCCAGGAGAGGACCGCCGTCAAGAGCGGCGGTTACCAGAGGAGTCCTTCGCATGAAGAAGAAGTCGCCCTTGTCGACGATGCTGACTGCCGTTGCCGCGGCCGCCTCGCTGGCGGTGTCGTTCGCCGCGTCGGCGCAGAACTCGGTGCCCGCCTCGGCGGTCGAGAACACCCGCCTGTGGTTCGTGGAACTCTCCGGTTCGCCGGTGGCGGACGGCAGCACGCTCGCCGCGGTGCGCTCCGAGAAGGCCGCATTCCGTCGCAACGCCAGCGCCGCCGGCGTGCGCTTCAAGGAGCGCCGCGAATACCACACGCTCTTCAACGGCTTCGCGGTCGAGGTCGACGCCGCCGAGCGCCTGAAGATCGCCCGCATTCCCGGCGTGAAGGCGATGTACCCGGTGGCCATCGTCGAGCGCCCGACCGCCGTGCGCACCGACGACACGGCGCCGAACGACGACGCCTCGCTCGCGCTGACCGGCGTCGACATCGCGCAGAACCAGCTCGGCCTCTCGGGCGCCGGCATCAAGGTCGGCATCATCGACACCGGCATCGACATCGACCACCCCGCCTTCGGCGGCACCGGCACGCCCGGCACCACGGCCTTCCCGAACGCGAAGGTGGTGGCCGGCTACGACCTGGTGGGCGACAACTACAACTCCAGCGGCACCGGCGACCAGCTGACCCCGGTGCCGGACCCGGTGCCGGACGACTGCAATGGTCACGGCACCCACGTCTCGGGCATCGTGGCCGCCAACGGCGGCGGCGTGAAGGGCGTGGCGCCCAAGGCCAGCCTGGCGATGTACCGCGTCTTCGGCTGCACCGGCACTTCGTCATCGGAAGTCATCCTGGAAGCACTGGAGCGCGCCTATGCCGACGGCGTGCAGGTCATCAACCAGAGCCTGGGCGCGGCGCGCCAGTGGCCGCAGTACCCCACCGCGCAGGCCACCAGCCGGCTGGTGAACAAGGGCGTGGTGATGGTCGCCTCCATCGGCAACAACGGTCCCGGCGGCAGCTCGCCGGACGCCCTGTTCGCCGCCGGTGCGCCGGGTGTCGGCGACAAGGTGATCGGCGTCGCCTCGTACGACAACGCGCAGCTCTCGTTCTCGGTCGGAGGCACGCCTTACGGCTACAACGCCGCCACCGGCGCGCCCTTCGCGCCCACCAGCGGCAGCCTGCCGATGGCCAAGACCGGCACCACCACCACCGCCGACGACGGCTGCGCGGCGCGTCCCGCCGGCACCTTCACCGGCCAGGCGGTGCTGATCCGCCGTGGCACCTGCAGCTTCTACATCAAGGCCTCGAACGCGCAGGCCGCGGGCGCCGCCGCGGTGGTGCTCTACAACAACGCCGCCGGTGCGCTGAACCCCACGGTGGCCGGCACGCCGGCAGTGACCATCCCGGTGGTCGCCATCACCGCGGCCCAGGGCGCCACGCTCGACGCCGCCATCGCCGCAGGTCCCACCACCCTGAACTGGGGCAGCGCCTATGTCAGCTTCCCGTTCGGCACCGGCGGCCTGATCTCGGGCTTCAGCTCGTTCGGCCTCACCGCCGAGCTCGGCTTCAAGCCCAACATCGGCGCACCGGGTGGCGCGATCCTCTCGACCTACCCGCTGGAACTGGGCGGCACGGCGGTGCTGTCGGGCACCTCGATGTCGTCGCCCCACGTGGCGGGCGCGGCCGCGCTGATCCTGGAGGCCAAGCCGCACACCAGCTCGCAGCAGATGATGGGGCGCATGCAAAACGTGGCCGATCCGAAGAACTGGTCGGGCAACGCCTCGCTGGGCCTGCTGGACCACAGCTTCCGCCAGGGCGCCGGCATGCTCGACGTGCCGGGCACGGTCACGGCCACCGCCACGGTGTCGCCGAGCCAGATCGCCACCGGCGAAAGCGCGAACGGCGCCTACGTGCAGACGCTGACGGTGAGGAACCTGTCCACGTCGCCGGCCAGCTACGACATCGGCCACGTGGCCGGCGTCGCCGCCGGTCCGAACACCACCACGGGCAGCAGCTATGCGCTCACCGGCGTGTTCGACGCGCCCGCCACGGTGGACTTCAGCACGACGCGGCTGAACATCGGTCCGCTGGGCAGCGCCAGCTTCACGGTGACGATCGCCGCCAACGCCTCGCTGCCCGACCGCAGCCTGTACGGCGGCTACATCACGCTCACGCCCACCGGCGCGGGCACGAAGATGAGCGTGCCGTACGCGGGCATGAAGGGTGACTACCAGGCCACCCAGGTACTGCTGCCGACGGCGAACGGATTCCCGTGGCTGGCCTCGCTCGCGGGCACGACCTTCACCAACCAGCCCGGTGGTGCCACCTTCACGATGGCGGATGGCAACATCCCGTACTTCCTGATGCACCTGGACCACCTGTCGCGCGAGATCAAGCTCGAGGCGTTCGACGCGGTGACGGGCAAGTCGTGGAACAAGGTGAGCGACGACGAGTACGTCAGCCGCAACAGCACGCCCACCGGCTTCTTCAGCTTCAGCTGGGACGGCCTCACGTTCAAGGGCAAGGCCGACAACCCGCGCCAGGTGCAGGCCGTGCCGAACGGGCAGTACGTCGTGAAGGTCTCGGTGCTGAAGGCGCTGGGCGACCCGAACAACGCCTCGCACTGGGAAACCTGGACCTCGCCGGTCATCACCGTCGCACGGCCGTAAGGCGCCGCCGCGAAGGCAATGAAAAGGGGCCCCTCGGGGCCCCTTTCTCCTTGGCGCGCAGGCCGCAGGTGGCTCAGGCCAGGCGGCCGTGGCAGGACTTGTACTTCTTGCCGCTGCCGCAGGGGCAGGGGTCGTTGCGGCCGACACGCGGCACCTGCGCCACCGCGGTGGCAGGGTCGGCCTCCTGCGAGACGCTGCCGTCCTCGTTCGGGTGGGTGTACGTGACGTTGGAGACCGCGCCCGCCTGCTGCTCGATCTGCTCGGCCGCCTGCGCCACCTGGTCCTGGGTCTGGATGCGCACGGTGAGCAGCACGCGCGTGACTTCCATCTTCACCACGTCGAGCAGCTGGCTGAACAGCTCGAAGGCTTCGCGCTTGTATTCCTGCTTCGGGTTCTTCTGCGCATAGCCGCGCAGGTGGATGCCCTGGCGCAGGTAGTCCAGCGCCGCCAGGTGCTCGCGCCAGTGGCTGTCGATCGACTGCAGCAGCACCATGCGCATGAAGGGCGTGAACTGCTCGTGGCCCACCAGTTCCAGCTTGGCGGCGAACATGCGGTCGGCCGCCGCCACCACCTGCTCGACGATGTCCTCGTCGGTGATGGTCTCGCTCTTGTCGACGATGCCCTTGAGGTCGACCTCGAGCTGCCATTCCTCCTTCAGCACCTTCTCCAGCGCCGGCAGGTCCCACTGCTCTTCCAGGCTTTCGGCGGGCACGAAGGTGCGCACCACCTCGGTCATGGTGGCATGGCGCAGGTTGGCGATCTGGGCGTCCAGCGACTCGGCTTCCAGGATCTCGTTGCGCTGCTGGTAGATGACCTTGCGCTGGTCGTTGGAGACGTCGTCGTACTCCAGCAGCTGCTTGCGGATGTCGAAGTTGCGGGCCTCGACCTTGCGCTGCGCGCTTTCGATGCTGCGGTTGACAATGCCGGCCTCGATGGCCTCGCCTTCCGGCATCTTCAGCCGGTCCATGATGCTGCGCACGCGGTCGCCCGCGAAGATGCGCATCAGCGGGTCGTCCAGGCTCAGGTAGAAGCGGCTGGCGCCCGGGTCGCCCTGGCGGCCCGAGCGGCCGCGCAGCTGGTTGTCGATGCGCCGGCTCTCGTGCCGTTCGGTGGCCACGATGCGCAGACCGCCGAGCGACTTCACCTGCTCGTGCAGGCCCTGCCATTCGTCCTGCAGCTTCTTCGCGCGGGCGACCTTGTCCGCGTCGGAGACCTCGGGGTCGGCCTCGAGGAACTGGATCTGCTTCTCGACGTTGCCGCCCAGCACGATGTCGGTGCCGCGGCCGGCCATGTTGGTGGCGATCGTCACCATCTTCGGCCGCCCGGCCTGGGCCACGATCTCGGCTTCCTTGGCGTGCTGCTTGGCGTTGAGCACCTGGTGCGGCAGCTTGGCCTTGGTGAGCAGGCCCGAGATCAGCTCGCTGTTCTCGATCGAGGTGGTGCCCACCAGCACCGGCTGGCCGCGTTCGTAGCAGTCGCGGATGTCGGCGATGACGGCGTCGTACTTCTCCTTCGCCGTCTTGTAAATCAGGTCGTTGTCGTCCTTGCGGATGGTCGGCCGGTTGGGCGGGATGACCACCGTCTCCAGGCCGTAGATCTCCTGGAATTCGTAGGCTTCCGTGTCGGCGGTGCCGGTCATGCCGGCCAGCTTGCCGTACATGCGGAAGTAGTTCTGGAAGGTGACCGAGGCCAGCGTCTGGTTCTCGCTCTGGATCTGCACGCCTTCCTTGGCTTCCACCGCCTGGTGCAGGCCGTCGCTCCAGCGGCGGCCCGTCATCAGGCGGCCGGTGAACTCGTCGACGATGACCACCTCGCCGGACTGCACCACGTAGTGCTGGTCCCGGTTGTAGAGCTGGTGGGCCCGCAGCGCCGCATACACGTGGTGCATCAGCGTGATGTTGGCCGGGTCGTAGAGGCTGGCGCCGGGCGCCAGCAGGCCGGCTTCGGACAGCAGCTGCTCGGCCTTCTCGTGGCCGCCTTCGGTCAGGTAGACCTGGTGCGACTTCTCGTCGACCGTGAAGTCGCCGGGCTCGATGACGCCTTCGCCGGTGCGCGGGTCGGCTTCGCCGATCTGCTTCTTGAGCTTGGGCACGACGGCGTTGATGCGCACGTACAGCTCGGTGTGATCCTCGGCCTGGCCGCTGATGATGAGCGGCGTGCGCGCCTCGTCGATCAGGATCGAGTCCACCTCGTCGACGATGGCGTAGTGCAGGCCGCGGGCGACGCGGTCGCGCACCTCGTAGACCATGTTGTCGCGCAGGTAGTCGAAGCCGAACTCGTTGTTGGTGCCGTAGGTCACGTCGGCGGCGAAGGCGGCCTGCTTCTCCTCGCGGCCCATGCCGGGCACGTTGACGCCCACCGTCAGGCCCAGGAAACCGTACAGGCGGCCCATCCATTCGGCGTCGCGCCGCGCCAGGTAGTCGTTGACGGTGACCACGTGCACGCCCTTGCCGGCCAGGGCGTTCAGGTAGACCGGCAGCGTGGCCACCAGGGTCTTGCCCTCGCCGGTGCGCATCTCGGCGATCTTGCCTTCGTGCAGCGCGATGCCGCCGATCATCTGCACGTCGAAGTGGCGCATCTTCAGCGCCCGCTTGCCCGCTTCCCGCACCACGGCGAATGCCTCGGGCAGCAGGTCGTCGAGCTCGGTCCCCGAAGCCAGGCGCTGGCGGAATTCGTCGGTCTTGGCGCGCAGCGCGGCGTCGTCGAGCTTCTCGAACTGCGGCTCCAGCGCGTTGATCGCCTGCACGGTACGCCGGTAGCCCTTCAGCAGGCGGTCGTTCCGGCTGCCGAAAATCTGGGTCAGGATCTTGGGGAACATGCGTCAGGGTCCGCGCGGGCTGGGGGGTGGTTTTTCTGGCGACGAAGCCGGCGGTACTTGGGGACGTCGCGGCGGCTTTCAATTCACCGGTGCGGTTGCGCGGCGATGCCGGCCCATGGGGCCGGCACGGCACCCAAGTTTAGCCTAGCGCCGACGGACGGAATCGGCCTTTGCCAGGGCAGCCGCCCCGCCGGCCAGGAAGCGCGCCGGATCCTGCGGCACGCCGTCGACCAGCACCTCGAAGTGCAGGTGCGGCCCGGTGGAACGGCCGCTGGTGCCGATCAGGCCTACCGGCTGGCCACGCTTGACCAGCGCACCGGCACTCACCAGCACCTTGGAACAGTGGGCGTAGCGGGTGGAAAGGCCATTGCCGTGGTCGATCTGGACGATCTGGCCGTATTCGGGGTGCCAGGCGCTTTCCAGCACCAGGCCACCGGCGGCGGCGCGGATGGGCGTGCCCACCTCGGCCGGGAAGTCCAGCCCGGTGTGCAGCGCACTGCGGCCGGTGAAGGGGTCGGCGCGGAATCCGAAGCCCGAGCCCACGGGCCCTTCGACCGGCGCCGAGTTGGGCACCATCAGCGCCTTCAGGCGCGTTTCCAGGAGGCGCGATTCGATCAGCGTGAACACGTCGGTGTGCTGGTCGGCGGCCACGTCCAGGCCGTCGACCACCTGTCGCAACTGGTCCAGCGAGATGTTCGCCGCCGGCAGGTAGGGGCCGCCGCGGCCGCCGGAATCGGTGCTGCGCAGCAGCGGCTTCAGGTCGTCGGGCTTGACGCCGGCCAGGCCCGAAACGCGCTCGCCCATCGCTTCCAGTTTCACCAGTTTGGCCTGCATCTCGCCCACCTTCTGGGCGATGGCGTCCAGGTTCTCGCGCATGAAGCGGTCGCGCTGGGCGATCTCGTCGCGCACCACCAGCTTGACCAGCGCGCTCACCACCGGCCAGCCTTCGCGCGCCGCCTTCAGGAAGATGAAGTGGTAGATCGCGCCCGAGGTCAGCATCAGCAGCGTGGCCAGCAGCAGCAGCGCCACCACGATGCGGCGCGCGCTCAAGTTGAGCACGCGCGTCCTGGCCAGGCGGCCGTGGGTGATGATGACCTGCATCGCTAGACTCTCCGCCTATGTCGCCCCGTGCCACCGATCCGCCGGCGCTGCCGCTGGCCAACGCGCTCGACCGCAGCGAGCCGCTGGCCCGCCTGCTGCAGCGTCTGCAGGAATCGAAAGCGCGCTTCGAGGTGGTGAGCAGCCTGCTGCCGCCGGCCTTGCGCACCACCGTGCGACCGGGCCCGCTGGACGACGAGGGCTGGACCCTGCTGGCCGACCATGGAGCCGCGGCAGCCAAATTGCGCCAGATGCTGCCGCGCTTCGAAGCGATCCTTCTTGAACGGGGATGGCAGGGTACACCCATCAAGGTGCGGGTTCAACCGAGCGGGCAACGCCCGGTAACCGGCGGCTGAGCCTCCACCGGACGGGGGTCTACGCCTGGACACATCTCGGGGCCGGGCGGCCCCGCCGGCTCAGGCCGGTTCGAGCAGCATCAGGCCGGAGGCCGTGTTCGAGATCGGGATGTGGTAGTTGCGGTGCAGCTCGCGCACCTGCGGGCCCAGCGCGGCGCGCGTGGCCAGCCACATCAGCAGTTCCACACCCTGGGTGCCGGTCTTCTCGACCAGCTCGAACGTGCTGAACTGGGTGGCCCACTGCGGGTCGGCGGTCAGGCTGTCCATGAACTTCAGGTCGAAGTCCTTGTTGATGAAGCCTGCGCGTTCGCCGTCGAGCTGATGCGAAAGTCCGCCGGTGCCCAGCACCAGCACGCGTTCGTTGCCGGGCCAGGAGGCGACGGCACGGCCGATCGCTTCGCCCAGCTTCCACACCCGCTTCGCGCTCGGCAGCGGCGCCTGCACGGTGTTGATGCACACCGGCACCACCTTCACCGGCCACTGCTGGTCGGGCCACAGCAGCGCCATCGGCAGCGTGAAGGCGTGGTCGACCACCATCTCCTGGCAGGTGGTGAGGTCGAAGTCCTCGCCCACCAGGCTTTCGATCAGGTGCCACGACAGCGCCGGGTCGCCCCGGAACGGCGGCACCTGCGGGATGCCCCAGCCTTCGTCGGCGTTGCGGTACTCGGGCGCGGCGCCGACCGAGAAGGTGGGCATCTTGTCGAGGAAGAAGTTCAGGCCGTGGTCGTTGTAGACCAGCACCACGGTGTCGGGCTTCGTCTCCGCGAGCCAGTGGCGCACGGGGGCGAAGCCGTCGAAGAAGGGCTTCCAGTACGGGTCCTGCTGCTTGCCCCTGGCGATGGCACCGCCGATGGCGGGCACGTGGCTGGTGGTGACGCCGCCGATGATGCGTGCCATGTTCATTGCCCCCTTGCGGCCACGAGCTTGGCCTGGAACTGGTCCTTGGTCATGCCGGTCTGCTGGGCGCCGATGTCCTGCATGTCCAGCCCGAAGATGCCGGCGAACTTCGCCAGGTAGTAGGCGTTGCCGCCGGCGGCGATGAGCTGCAGCACGTTGCGCGCGCGGATGGCCTCGCGCTGCTGCGCGTTGAGACCGTACTTCGCGCAGTAGGCATCCTCGTCGGCGAGGAACTCCTGGCGGTTGGCGGCTTCGTTGAACGAAAAGCACATCTTGTTCAGTGCATAGCCCTTGCGGGCCTGGTCGCCGTCGAAGATCACGGTGCCGGGGATGCGGGGCTTGTCGCTCGCCATGGGGTCTCCGGAGGTATTTGTTGCAGATCAACACCCGACGATCGGGCGCCGTGCGCGGCAGTGTCGGCGGCGGCATGATCGGGAGCAATGCGCCGCGGGTCATTCGCCTCATGAACCATTTCGATCATTCCGATCTCAACGGCCACCTGCTGGAACTGCTGGTCGCGGTGAGCGAGGAAGGCTCGATCACCGGTGCGGCGGCGCGGCTGGGTGTCACGCAGTCGGCCGTGAGCCACGGCCTGGACCGGCTGCGCTCGATCGTGGGCGACCCGCTGTACCTGCGCTCGGGCCGCGGCATCGCCGCCACCGCGCGCGCCGAACTGCTGGTGCCGCAGGCGCGCGCGCTGCTCGAAGGCATGCGCAGCATGGTCACGCAGGGCGGCTTCGACCCCACCCGCTATCACGGCCGCGTCACCATCGCCGCCAACGACCTGCAGCGTGAACTGCTGCTGCCGCGCGTGCTGCAGCGGCTGCGCGCCGAAGCGCCCGGGCTCACGATGCGCATCATCCCCAGCGGCGTGCCCAGCCCCGAGATGCTGCGCGACGGCCGCTGCCAGGCCGTGATCACGCCGCGCCCGCCCGATGCCGCCGACCTGATGCAGACACGGCTGTTCGAGGACCGCTACGTCGTCTACTTCGACCCCGCGCGGCGCAGCGCGCCAGCCACCCTGGACGACTACCTGGCGGCCGAGCACGCGACCGTGGTCTACGAACCTCAGCGCTCGCTGGACATCGACCACGTGCTGGCCGAACGCGGCGTGGAGCGCCGCTTCGTCGTCACCGTGCCCGGCATCGCGGCGCTGGCCGCCTTCGTGCGCGGCACCGAGATGCTGGCCACGGCGCCGAGCGTGATCGCCGGCTCGCTGATGGCCGGGCTCGCGCATGCCGAACCGCCGCTGCCGTGCCCGCCGCTGCCGATGTACCTGATCTGGCATGCCCGCCACCAGGCCGACCCGATGCACCTGTGGCTGCGCCGCACGATCGAAGAGGCGGTGCCCCCCACGCTGTTGCGCTGAAGCCGCGCGCACGCGGTCCGTTTTCGAGTGCACACCCTAGGCCGGCCGGGCCGGTTTGGGTTTTCCTGTCTAGACCGCGGACGGGACACTGGCCGCCGAGACCTCAGCCGCAACCTCTTTCGGAAGGCAACCATGAAACAAGCCACGCTTCGCACCGTCACGCTCGAGACCGTCGCCAACTACCGCCAGGCCGCCGAACACGCGATCAGTGCGTACCGCGCCAGCGGGCACCGCCTGCTGCAGGTGATGAGCCGCAACGTCGACCGCGCCGCCCGCCGCGGTGCCGATCGCGTGGCGCCGCGCCTGGCCGCCGCGTTGCGCCATTCCAGCGACAAGGTCGCCGGCGTGGCCGCCAAGGGCATCGACGCGCTGAGCGCTCGCAGCGAGCGGGTCGTCGAACTGGGCAGCGCCGGCGTCGGCCAGCAGGTGGGGCGCGTGGCCGACCTCGTCGAAGGCATCGAGAACCGCTACCTCGCCACCGGCCTGCAGGCCGCCGCGCGCCTGAGCCTTTCCGGTGCGCGCGCCGCGCTCAGCCTGTCGGAAACGCTGATGGCAGGCGCCGAGAAGCTGTCTGCCGCCGTCCAGGTGGCACCGGCCGCAGCGCCCAAGCGCATGCCCGCCCGCCGTGCCGCGAAGGCGGCCCCGAAGGCGGCCGCGAAGGCGCGCAAGGCCGTGGCCGCGAAGACGGGACGCGCACGCCGCAAGGCCTGACCCGCCGGAAGCGCCGATGCGCCAGCTGAGCGGCCACGACGCGGGGTTCCTGTACACGGACAACGCGCACTCGAACGCCAACCTCAGCCTGCTGCACATCTACGACCAGTCCACCGCCGCCGGCGGACTGGTCCGTTTCAAGAGCATCCTGGCGCACATAGAGCGCCGGCTGCACCGCTCGCCGCTGTTCCGCCAGCGCCTGCAGCGCGTGCCGCTGGGGCTGGACCATCCGTACTGGGTCGACGACGAGCACTTCGACCTCGAGTACCACGTGCGCCACATCGCCCTGCCCAAGCCGGGCGACTGGCGCCAGTTCTGCATCCAGGCCTCGCGCATCCACGCGCGTGCGCTCGACCTGGACCGCCCGTTGTGGGAGGCCTACGTCATCGAAGGCCTGGACAGCTTCCTCGACCTGCCGGTGGGCAGCTTCGCGCTGCTGCTGAAGACGCACCAGTCGGCGATCGGGCTCGGGCAGGTCGGCGAACTCACCACCCTTCTGCACGACGTCACCGCGACCCCGCCGCCGCCGGCCCCCCCCGAGCCCTGGTTCGCCGATTCCCCACCCGGGCGCCTGTCGCTGCTGGCGCAGGGCGCGCTGCGTTCGGCGACGGCGCCGCTGCGGCTGGCGCGCCCGCTGGTGCGCGCGGCCACGCACGTGGCGCCCGCCGCTGCCGCGCTGGCCAGCGAGATGCTGCTGCAACCCAGGCACCTGCCTTCGACGCGCTTCAACGCCGTGGTCTCGCCGCACCGCGTGTTCGAGACGCGCCGCTTCGGGGAAGCCGAGTTCGAGGCCGTGCGTTCGCTGGTCGAAGGCGCCACTTTCGAAGACGCGCTGCTCGCGGTCTGCGGCGGTGCGCTGCGCCGCTACCTGCTGGCGCAGGACGAACTGCCACCGGCGCACAGCCTGGCGGCCATCGTGCCCACCCACGGAGAAGCCGGCGAAGGGGGACTGGCCTGGCGCCACGTCGCCCTGGGCACCGACATCGCCGACCCGCTGCAGCGCCTGGCGGCCCTGCGCGACCAGCGCGCCGAAGCGCCCGACGCGGTGTCTCGCCTGCTGGGCAGCCGCGAGTGGTCCGACGCCGCCGATCAGGCTTCGGCGGCCGCGCTGGCCTGGACGCGGCGCACGGTGGCGCGTGCCGCCGCGCGCGTGGGCCGTCGCACCCCGCCGGCCAACTGCACGGTCACCACGCTGCCGGCACCGCCGCAGCCGCTGTTCCTGTGCGGCGCGCGCATGACCTACACCTCGGCGATCCTGCCCATCCACGACGGGCTGGGCCTTGCCTTCGCGGTCACGCGCTACGACGGCCGGGTCGTGATCTCGCCGACTTCCTGCCGCGAGCTGATGCCCGACCCCGAGCAGTTCGCGCAATGCCTGCGCGACAGCTTCCAGGAATTCCTGGCGCTGGCGGCCGACGTCAAAGCGGCATCGCCGGACTCGTCAGCACGCGGTAGGCGGCGCCGCCCCAGCCCCGGGGGCTGAAGGGCCGCCACTGCCCTTCCGGCTGCGCCAGCCGGTCGGCCACGATGCCCAGCACCATCGGGTTGAAGCCCAGCCCGGTGTGGCTGCCGGCGACGCGGATGTTTTCCACCGCCGCGTCGTCGCCGTCCATCGTGGCTTCCTGCGGGGGCACGACGCCGTCGCTGGGCGAATACAGGCAGCTGATGGGCACCGGCGGCAGGCGCCCTTCGCGCATCATCTTCACCCGCGGCTGCATCGCGTGCACCTCGGGGCCCAGCGGGTGGGCGATCATGCGGTAGAGCGCCTTCACCAGGGGCGGCGAACGGCTGCCTTCGGGGTCGACGCTGACCGGGCTGCCCAGCGTGACGACCTGGCGCACGCATTCGGCCGCCTGGTGCGCGCCGTAGAGGGCGAAGACTCCGCCCAGGCTCCAGCCGACCAGGCTGACCTTGCGGCCGGTCTGGTGGTGGATGAAGCGGATCTTGCGCTCCAGCGCTTCGGCATGGCGGCGCTGGAAGCCGACGTTGCGCCCCAGGCCCCAGGTCTGCACCGCGTAGCCCCGACCCTGCAGGAACAGGCGCAGCGCCACCATCGTGCCTTCCTGGGCCATGAAGCCGGGCAGCAGCAGCACCGGGTGGCCGTCGCCCGCCGGCGCGGACTGCAGGAAGGGCCACGCCACCGGCAGCGTGGCGGCTTCGAGCAGTGCGCGCCACTCGACCAGGGAGTGCAGCGGGTTCGGGGTGCCGGTATGGGAGGAACGTCGGGCCATGGGGTCGGGAACGGTTCAGGCCGCCATCTTGCCTGCACTCCGGCCTGCGTCCGCCACCGGTTCGTCGCGCAACTGGCGGCGCAGGATCTTGCCGACGTTCGTCTTCGGCAGCGGTTCGGTGCGGAACTCCACGTAGCGCGGCACCTTGTAGGCCGTGAGCTGGCGCCGGCAATGGTCGATCAGCGCCTCGGCGCTGAGCGCGGGGTCGGAGCGCACGACGACGATCTTCACCACCTCGCCCGACTTCTCGTCGTGCACGCCGACGGCCGCCACCTCCAGCACGCCTTCGTGCGCCGCGACCACGTCCTCGATCTCGTTCGGGAACACCTTGAAGCCCGAGACGATGACCATGTCCTTCTTGCGGTCGGTGATGCGGAACTGCCCTTGCTCGTCCATGTAGCCCATGTCGCCGGTGCGCAGCCAGCCTTCGGCGGTGAAGACATGCGCCGTCTCGTCGGGCCGGTTCCAGTAGCCGCCCATCACCTGCGGGCCGCGGATGCAGAGTTCGCCCACCTCGCCGGTGGGCAGCTCGCGGCCTTCGTCGTCGAGGATCACGACCTCGGTCGAAGGGATCGGCAGGCCGATGTGGCCGGTCCATTCGGCGATGTCCAGCGTGTTCGACACCGCGACCGGTGCCGTCTCGGTGAGGCCGTAACCTTCGAGCAGCGGCACGCCGGTGCGCTTCTTCCAGCGCTCGGCCACCACGCGCTGCACCGCCATGCCGCCGGCGGAGGCGATCTTCAGGTGCGAGAAGTCGACCTCGTCGATGCCCGGCGCGTCCAGCAGCGCGCGGTAGAGCGTGTTGACGCCGATCATCACCGTCACCGGCGTCTTCTTCAGCACGGCCACGAAGTCGGCCAGGTCGCGCGGGTTGGTGATGAGCACGATGTGGGCGCCGATCTTCATGTAGACCAGGTTCGAGGTCAGCGCGTACACGTGGTACAGCGGCAGCGGGATCAGCGCCGTCTCCTCGCCGTCCTTCAGGTCGCGCGCGATCCAGGCCCCCACCTGCATCACGTTGGCCACCATGTTGCGGTGGCTCAGCATCACGCCCTTGGCGACGCCGGTGGTGCCGCCCGTGTACTGCAGGAAGGCCAGGTCGTCCAGCGCCAGCGGCACGTCGATCAGCGCCGAGTCGCGCCCCTGCTTGAGCGCGTCTTCCAGCCCGATCGCGCCTTCCAGGCGGAACTGCGGCACCAGGTGCCTGACGTGGCGCACGACGAAATGGGTCACGGCGCTGCGCAGCCAGGGGAAGAGGTCGCCGATGGCGGTGGTCACCACGTGCAGCCGCAGGCCGCGGTTGCTGTCCAGCACCTCCTGCAGCGTGTGGGCGAAGTTCTCCAGCACCACGATCGCCGACGCACCGGAATCCTTCAGCTGGTGTTCCAGCTCGCGCGCCGTGTACTGCGGGTTGACATTGACGACGACCAGGCCGGCGCGCAGCACGCCGAACAGCACCACCGGGTACTGCAACACGTTGGGCAGCATGATCGCCACCCGGTCGCCCTTCTTCAGGCCCAGCGAATGCTGCAGGAAGGCGCCGAACGCGCGGCTGGCGTCATCGAGCTCGCGGTAGCTCATCGTGACGCCCATGTTGGTGTAGGCCGGCCTGGCGGCGAAACGCTCGACGCTGCGCGCGAACAGGTCGCGCAGCGAGGTGTTGCCCTGCAGGTCGACTTCGGCCGGAATGCCCGGCGGGTACTTGGCGAGCCACCGCTTGTCCATGACGGTCTCCTCTTTCGGGACGGTGCGATCCGGTCACTGTGCGCGCCTGCCTTCGGTCGTCGTTGAGGCTGCGCAAGCGCGCGCCGCTGCGGTGGCGGCGCCGCCGGCGCGATTCGAAGCGACCTTGATCCATCTCGACGGGCCGGCAGTGGCTTCCCGCTAGCGTGCCCGCATGAAGCCGCTGAGCGGGATCGATGGCGCTTTCCTGCACCTGGAGACGCCCCAGACGCCCATGCACGTGGCTTCGCTGCACCTGTACGACCTGCCGCCCGGCTTCCGCGGCGACTTGCACGCGGCCATGAAGCGCCGCCTGCGCGCCCGCCTGCACCTGGCACCGGTGCTGACGCGCAGGCTGGCGCCGATGCCGCTGCAGTTCGCCAATCCGGCCTGGGTGGAGGCCGACGACATCGACCTCGACTGGCACGTGCAGCGCGTGCGACTGCCGGCGCCGGGCACGCTGGCGCAACTGGAAGCCTGCGCTGCGCGGCTGCACGGCGAACTGCTCGACCGCCACCGCCCGCTGTGGCAGCTGACCGTCATCGAAGGCCTGGCCTCGGGGCAGGCCGCCTACTACATCAAGGTGCACCACGCGGCGCTCGACGGCCAGGCCGGCGTGCTGCTGGGGCTGGCCTTGTGCGACCTGAGCGCGAAGCCGCCGCCGCTGCCGCGCAGGGCCGCGCCGCCGGCCGAGCACCCCGGCATGGCCGCGCTTGCCGCCGCCGCGCTGCGCCACGACGCCGGCCAGTACGTGAAGCTGGTGCGCCACCTGCCCGAGGTCGTGCGCGCGCTGGGCTCGCTGTTCGGACCGGCCCCGCCCGGTGCGCGCGGCCGGCTGGCGCAGAACTTCTCGTTCGGCCCGAAGACGCCCTTCAACGTGCCGATCGACGGCGATCGCGGCTTCGCCAGCGTGACGCTGCCGCTGGACACCCTGAAGGCGCTGGCGGCCGCGCACGAGGCCAAGCTGAACGACATCGTGATGGCGCTGTGCAGCGGCGCGCTGCGGCGCTACCTGGCCGCGCACGGCGGCGTGCCGAGGAAACCGCTGATCGCGTCGATGCCGATCTCGCTGCGCGCCGCCGGCAACACCGACTACACGACGCAGGCGACGCTAAGCCTGGTGAGCCTGCACACCCAGCTGGCCGACCCGCTGCGCCGGCTGCGCGCCATCCGCGACGGCGCATTGGCCGTGAAGACGCTGGCCCGCCGCACGCAAGGCGTGATCCCGACCGACTTCCCGACCCTGGGCGAACCCTGGCTGCTGCAGGTGCTGGCGGCGCTTTACGGCCGCTCGGGCATCACGCGCGTGGTGCCGCCGATCGCCAACGTCGTCATCTCCAACGTGCCGGGGCCGCAGGTGCCGCTGTATGCCGCCGGCGCGCGCATGGCCACCTACTGGCCGATGTCGATCGTCGAGCACGGCCTGGGGCTGAACATCACGGTGATGAGCTACGCCGGCACGATGGGCTTCGGTTTCACGGTCGCCCGGCGCGCGGTGCCGGAGGCCGGCGAACTGGCACGGGCGCTGCACGAGGAACTCGAGACGCTGCTCGCACGGACCCGTCCGCGGCGCGCACGAAAGACTCGCGTCACCGGCTAGACACCGGCATGCCGGCGCCGGTACTCGCTGGGGCTCTGCCCGGTGCGGCGCGCGAAGAAGCGGCAGAAGTAGGCCGGGTCCTCGAAGCCGAGTTCGAACGCCAGGCGCGAGATCGGCGCCTCGATGTAGACCAGCCGCCGGCAGGCTTCGCGCGCCAGCCGGTCGTGCACGAGGGCGAGCGCGCTGCAGTTCGCCTGCGCGCGAACCAGCCGGTTCAGGCGCGCGGTGGAAAGCCCCAGCTGGCCGGCGTAGCGCGAGATCGGCCAGTGCTCGGCGTAGTGCGATTCCACCAGCACCAGGAAGCGCGTGAACAGCGACTGCAGCCCGCGCGCCTGCGGGCCGGCGGCCAGATCGTCGCGGGCGCCGATCTGCGCCAGGCGCCACACCAGCGCGCGCGCCAGCCACAGCGGCACCGGCGAGCCCGCGCTCCCCGGGGCCGCGAACTCGGCCGCCAGGGTGTCGAACAGCGTGCCCACGCGCACCACCTCCACCGCCGGCACCGGCAGCACGCGGGCACGCGCGAAGAGCGCACGCAGCGCGTCGCCGGCGGCGGCCAGGTCGCCTTCCACCACCGAGCGCGGGCTGAGCGTGAGCACGTGGCCGTCGCTTTCGGCCGCGAAGCGGAAGCCGTGCACGGTGCCGGGGGGGATGACCAGCAATGCGGGGCCGCTGCAGCGTTCCCGCGCACCGTCGAGCGTGACCTCGACGGCACCCGCGCGCAGCCAGATCAGCTGGTGCAGCCCGCTGTGCACATGGGGCTCGATCTCCCAGCGGTACAGGCGCGCACGCGACTGCACGCTTTCCACGTGCAGCAGGTCGGCGGCCGGGGCGCCCGGCTCGCCGTAGAGCGCGAAGGTGGGCACCGCGGTGCGCGGCGTTCGACGCGTGGGCATGGCGCATCGTACGACCAAAAGTGCAAGCGATCGCGCCGTTTCGTCCACGCCGCCCTGTGCGGCACACGCCTAAAGTGCGCCCAGACGTACAAGGCCCTGGGGCCATCAAGGAGACAAGACGATGTTCCGTTTCGATCCCTATTCGCCCGCGGTCGACGCCGACCCCTTCCCGCTGTACCGCACGCTGCGCGACGAGCACCCCTGCTTCTGGAGCCCGGAGGCGAACGCGTGGATCCTGTCGCGCTACGCCGACATCGTCTCGGCGGGGCAGAACTGGCAGGTCTACTCGTCGGCCAAGGGCAACCTGATGACCGAACTGCCCAACCGCGCCGGCGCCACCCTGGGCACCACCGATCCCCCGCGCCACGACCGCCTGCGCGCGCTGGTGCAGCACGCCTTCATGAAGCGCAACCTGGAAGCGCTGGCCGAGCCCATCCGCGACATCGCGCGCCAGGCCGCCGACGACCTGCGTGGCCGCGCGCGCTTCGATTTCATCACCGAGTTCAGCTCCAAGTTCACCGTGCGCGTGCTGTTCGCGGCGCTCGGCCTGCCGCTGGGCGACGAGCAGACCGTGCGCGACAAGGCCGTGCTCATGGTGCAGAGCGACGCCCGCACGCGCGCCAAGGGGCCCGAGCACATCGCCGCCTACCAGTGGATGCAGGACTACGCGGCCGGCGTCATCGCCGAACGGCGCACGAACCCGAAGAACGACCTCATCTCGCACTTCAGCATGGCCGAGATCGACGGCGACCGGCTCGACGAACGCGAAGTGCTGCTCACCACCACGACGCTGATCATGGCCGGCATCGAGAGCCTGGGCGGCTTCATGACGATGTTCGCGCTCAACCTGGCCGACCACGACGAGGCACGCCGCGCGGTGGTGGCCGACCCCGCGCTGCTGCAGGAGGCGATCGAGGAATCGCTGCGCTACAACACCTCGGCGCAGCGCTTCCGCCGCTGCCTGCAGCAGGACACCGTGCTGCATGGCCAGACCATGAAGGCGGGCGACTTCGTCTGCCTCGCCTATGGCTCGGGCAACCGCGACGAGCGCCAGTTCCCCGACCCCGACCGCTACGACATCCGGCGCAAGCCGCGGGGCCACCTGGGCTTCGGGGGCGGCGTGCACGCCTGCCTGGGCACGGCGATCGCGCGCATGTCGGTGAAGATCGCCTTCGACGAGTTCCACAAGGTCGTGCCCGACTACCGGCGCGCGCAGGCGCAGCTGGCCTGGATGCCTTCTTCCACCTTCCGCAGCCCGCTCGCGCTCGAGCTGGCGCTGCAGTGAGCGGGCACGCCATGGCGAAGATCACCTTCATCGAAGCCGACGGCCGCGAGCGCACGCTGGAAGTGGCCGACGGCTGGAGCCTGATGCAGGCGGCCGTGGCCGGCGGCGTGGACGGCATCGTCGGCGAATGCGGCGGGTCGTGCGCCTGCGCCACCTGCCATTGCTACATCGACGAGGCGCGCCTCGCGCTGCTGCCGGCGCCGGCGGACAACGAGCTGGAGATGCTCGAATGCGTGGCCGCCGAGCGGCGCGCCAACAGCCGGCTCGGTTGCCAGTTGAAGAGTTCGCCGCTGCTCGAGGGACTGCGCGTCAGCCTGCCGGCGATCCAGACCTGAGGTCCGGCCGGCAGCAGGCCTTCATCCGCCGTGGAACTGGACGCGCCGGTTCTCGGCGCCGAAGGGGTCCGTGCCGGCGATCGGGTCCCGCTTGCCGGCACCGACGTCGCGCAGGCGCCGCGCCTCGATGCCGTGCACGCGGACGAGATAGGCCTTCACCGCCTTCGCGCGCTGGCGCGAAAGCTCCAGGTTGTATTCGTCGCCGCCGGTCGCGTCGGTGTGGCCTTCGATGACGACGCGGCTCCCCGGCGGCAGCAGCTTGATGCCCTCGGCCAGCGCATCGAGCTGCGGACGCGCCGATGGCAGGATGTCGGCCGAGTCGAAGTCGAAGCGCACCGGCAGCGAGAGCGCCGCCGGGCTGGCGGACGCCGGTTTTTCCGGGGTGTCCGCCAGCAGGCGGATCGAACGGGTGCGGACCGAGGACGGGGCTTCCAGGATCTGGCGCACCTGTTCGGGTTCGACGCGCTCGCCCTCGCGGTAGTGGATCACGGTCTGCGCCTGGAGCGCGCCGCCCCAGCAGGCGGCGAGCAGGAGCACGAAGAGTCGATTCATTTGGCGGTTCCGGTTCGGTCTGCGGGCATGGAAGGGGTCCGCCCCTGGGTTGCAGCCGCCAGCGCGAAGGTTCATCCGGACCCGGCGCGCACCCTTTCACCTAGGGACTTGACGGCTGCAGGGCCTGATTCACACTCGGGCCTTCCGCGCACTGGAGGGGTTTCCTTTGCGTTCGCCGCATCCGTTCCGTGGGCTGGCTTTCGGGCCCTAGCCCCACCGCAGCCGTGGGCCCGACCGGCTCCGGGTCCGAAGCGCCCGCCGCCGCCCAAGCGCAGGCGCGCATCGGACCGTTCGCGGTGCGCGGAGTCATCGGCGCAGGCGCGATGGGGATGGTCTACCTGGCGCACGACCCCAGGATCGACCGCCTGGTGGCGGTGAAGACGATCCGCCGCGAACTGCTGCAGGGCGAACATCTCGAGCACGGCATCACCGACCGTTTCCGCCTCGAGGCGAAGATCTCGGGCCGGCTCGGCCATCGCAACATCGTCTCGGTCTACCAGTTCGGCGAAGACGCCGCGTGCGCCTGGCTGGCGATGGAATACGTGGCCGGGCGCAGCCTGCGCGACTACCTCACCCGGCCCGGCGGGCTGGCGCTGGAGGAGATCCAGTGCCTGATGGTGCAGCTGCTCGACGCGCTGGACTACGCGCACGGACGCGGCGTGGTGCATCGCGACATCAAGCCCGCCAACCTGATGGTGGACCGCGACGGCCGGCTCAAGATCACCGACTTCGGCATCGCACGGACCGAGTCCTCGCAGCTCACGCGCAGCAACGCGCTCGTGGGTTCGCCCGGCTACATGGCGCCCGAGCAGTACCAGGGCGGCGCGATCGACCGCCGCGTCGACATCTTCGCCGCCGGCGTGCTGCTGTTCGAACTCCTGAGCGGCACCAGCCCTTTCCCGGGCCCGGAGCAGGCGCTCATGTTCCAGGTGCTCTACGAGCCGCAGCGTTCGCTGGTCGACCTGCTCGGCGAACCCGCCTGGGCCCCCTACGACCGGGTCCTCGAACATGCGCTGGCGAAGGATCCCGCCAATCGGCTGGCCAGCGCCGCCGAGTTCCGCGACGTGCTGCTGGCGCTCGCCGGACGGCCGGTGCCCGAACGGCTGCGCAGCGACCGCCTGCTGCCGCCGCCGGCCCTGGTGCACGCGCTGGACCTGCCGGAAACGGTGACGCGGCAGACGGCCCCGCCGCGCACGGTGCTGCCGGAAACGTCGCCGCCGCGCACGGCGCCGCCGAGCGTGCTGCCCAGCGGCTTCGAGGACCCGGAACTGGCGCGCCTCGATCGCGACCTCACGCACCACCTGGGGCCGATCGCCCGCGTGCTGGTTCAGCGTGCGTTGCGCGAGGGGCACGATGCCGGCAGCGCGCGTGTGGCGCTGGCGCGATCGATCGATGACCCCGCCGCCCGGCAGCGCTTCCTGGCCGGCACCGCCGTTCCCGCACCGGCCCCGGCGCGCGCCGCATTCGTCCCCAGCCGTCCCGCCGGGACTCAGGCGGCGACACCGCTTTCCGAGGCCGACCCGGCCCAGGCGGTGAAGGCGCTGCTGCCCTGGCTGGGTCCGGTTGCCCGCGTCGTCGTGCGGCGCGCCGCCGGCGCCGCCACCACGCGCGAGGCGTTCGTCGTCCGCGTGCTCGAACAGCTGGCGCCGGAACTCGACCGGGCGCGCGTGGAAACCGACCTGTGGCGGGCCCTCTCCTGAAACGCGCCGGCACGTCATGATCGCGCTGCGCATCACCGCCCGCCCTGACGCCGCGACGCCCGGCAGCGACCGCTGCGTGGTGATGGCCTCCGGATGCACCGTCGGCCGCGCGGCCGATTGCGACCTCGTGCTCGACGACCCGAAGCGCACCGTCTCGCGCCGCCAGGCCTACGTGCTGCCCGTGGGCGCACACGAGGCATTGCTTCGCTGCGTCAGCACCAGCGTGGAGGTCGAAGTCAACGGCGTGCCGATCGGACCCCAGATCGAACACACGGTGCGCCCGGGCGACCGCCTGCGCATAGGCGCCTTCGAGCTCCAGGTCGAGGCCGAAGGCGTCGATCCGACCCTCCCCGACCGCCCTGCTCCGCCGCCGCCTGCACCGCCGAGGGTGCCCGTGGCCGCCACGATCGTCACCCCGGCGGCGGTGGCGGTCGCGCCCACCGAACGGCGGATCGACCGCTGGTTCGACCTCGACCATGCACCCGATCCCCTCGGGGCCGCCTCACCCGCGCCGCGTCCGCCGGCGGCGGCCTCCACGCCTGCGAGGGTCGACTTCGACCCGTTCGCGCCGACCCCTGCCGCACAGCCGGATGCAGGTATTCGCGCCGGCACTCCGGCAGTCACCGGCACGGCCGACGCCGAAACGCTGCGGCGCGCCTTTCTGCGCGGCGCCGGCCTGGCCGAGCAGACTTCACTGTCCCTCGACCCTGCCACGCTGCAGCACCTGGGTGCGCTGCTGCGGGCGGCCACCGAGACGCTGCTGGACCAGCTGCAGGGCCGCAGCGTCGTCAAGCGCGGCATGCAGGCGCAGACCGCGCATGTCGGCGAACGCCAGAACAACCCGCTGAAATTCGCTCCCGGCGGCGCGGAAGCCCTGCGCGTGCTGCTGGCCGAGAAGCCGCCGGCGGGCTTCCTGCCACCGCTGCAGGCGCTGCAGGACGCCCGGCGCGAACTGCAGGCGCACCAGCTGGCGATGACCGCCGGCATGCGCGCGGTACTGGGCGAACTGCTGACCCGCCTGGGGCCGAGCGGCGACGCCGACGCTTCAGGCTCCGTTGCCGGCTTGCTTCAGGCGCTGCCGCTGGCGGGCGATGCCGCACGCTGGCGCCGCCATTGCGAACGCCACGCCGAGCTGATGGCGCAGCTGGACGACACCTTCGAATCGCTTTTCCAGCGCGAATACCTCGCCGCCTGTCAGGTCCTGCTGGAGAAGGCCACACG
>JBGAKY010000013.1:0-102011 GCA_044224175.1 Rubrivivax sp.
ACACCGTGTCGTACCAGTTCGTCTCGCGCAGCATCGAGGCCTGGTTCGACGTCAAGGTGGCCGGCGCGCTGGACGCCGGCCTGGGCCTGGGCAAGAGCACGCTCGATTCGCTGCAGGCCGACATGGTGGCCAAGGTGCGGCTGGGCGCCGACTCGCTGGCACCGGAAGCGCGCAGCGCCGCCGCGCCGCTGGCGCTGGAACGGCTGCGCGAACGGCTGGGCGTGCGCCAGATCGCGCTGCTGGGCGCGAACGGCCAGGTGCTGTTCGCGGCCGGCGGCGCGGCGGGTGCGCCGCCGCCCGAGCGGCCCAGCCCGGTGTTGCTGCGCCAGGCCCGCAACACCGGCAGCGCGGTGCAGATCGAGGGCCTGGACGAGGAATCGGTGGCCACCACCGACGAATGGTCCACCCGCGTGCGTGCGCTCGCCGTCGTGGCCAGCCCGGAGATCCAGCTCGCCGTCAACGACGACCGTTTCCTCATGGTGCTGGCGCCGGTGCCGCGCGGCCTGGCGCGCAATGCGCTGGCGGTGCAGTCGGCCTACAGCGAATACCAGCAGCGCGCGCTGGCCCGCGACGCCTTGTCGCGCATGTACATCGGCACGCTGACGCTGGCGCTGATCCTCTCGGTCTTCGGCGCCGTGCTGCTGGCCTTCCTGCTGGGCAACCAGCTGGCGAGGCCGCTGCTGCTGCTGGCCGACGGCGTGCGCCAGGTGGCCGCCGGCGACCTGCAGCCGAAGCCGGTGTTCGCCTCCAACGACGAACTCGGCGGCCTGACGCGCAGCTTCGCGCAGATGACGGCCCAGCTGGCCGACGCCAAGCACCAGGTCGAACGCGGCGTGGCGCAGGTGGAAGGCGCGAAGGCGCGCCTGCAGACCATCCTGGACACGCTGACGGCCGGCGTCATCGTGCTCGACCGCGAAGGCCGCATCGAGACCGTGAACCCCGGCGCCACGCGCATCCTGCGTCTGCCGCTGTCCGCCTGGCAGGGCCGCAGGCTCTGGGAACTGGCCGAACTGAAGGACTTCGCCAGCCGCGTGGAGCAGCGCCACGAACTGCTGGCCACCAGCCCGGAAGCGGGCGAACGCGACCACTGGCAGGAGATCCTGGACCTGGAACGCGGCGACGGCGACCGCCTGACGCTGCTGGTGCGTGGCGCCCTGCTGCCGCTGGAGCAGCGGCTGGTGGTGTTCGACGACATCAGCGAAGTCGTCTCGGCGCAGCGCTCGCAGGCCTGGGCCGAGGTGGCGCGCCGGCTGGCGCACGAGATCAAGAACCCGCTCACGCCGATCCAGCTCTCGGCCGAACGGCTGCAGTTCAAGCTGGAGTCCAAGCTCGAAGGCAACGACCAGGCGCTGTTGAAGCGTTCGGTGGCCACGATCGTGAGCCAGGTGCAGGCCATGCAGGCGCTGGTCAACGAGTTCCGCGACTACGCCCGCCTGCCGGCGGCGCAGATGAAGCCGCTGGACCTGAACGCGCTGGTCACCGAAGTGCTGGCGCTGTACGGCCAGGCGCACGACCGCGGCCTGCTGGAAGCGCAGCTGGCCACCGACCCGCCGCGCATCCTGGGCGACGCGACCCAGCTGCGGCAGGTGATCCACAACCTGGTGCAGAACAGCCTGGACGCGGTGGCCGACCGCCCCGACGGCCACGTGGAGGTGGCCACCCGCGTGGCGCTGGGCGAACACGGCGAACTGCGCGCGCTGCGCCTGACGGTGCTGGACAACGGCCCCGGCTTCCCCGAGAAGGTGCTCAAGCGCGCCTTCGAACCCTACGTCACCACCAAGTCCAAGGGCACCGGGCTGGGCCTGGCGGTGGTGAAGAAGATCGCCGACGAACACCATGCGCGGCTGCGTGCGGTGAACGTGCACGCGGGCGAGGAACCGGAGGCTCCGGTGGTCGGGGCGCGAGTTTCGTTATCATTTTCGATCTTCGCGCCTGCGAGCGCCGGTCCCGAAGCACCCGACGGACCCGCACCGGCCCCCGGTGACGCAACGCAGGTGCACTGAACCTTTGCGCATGGCAACCATCCTGGTAGTGGACGACGAGCTGGGCATCCGGGCCCTGCTGTCGGAGATCCTGACCGACGAAGGTCACACGGTCGAACTGGCCGAGAACGCGGCACAGGCGCGTTCGGTGCGCGAATCGCTGCGGCCCGACCTGGTGCTGCTGGACATCTGGATGCCCGACGTCGACGGCATCACGCTGCTGAAGGACTGGGGTGCCAGCGGCATGCTGACCATGCCGGTCATCATGATGAGCGGCCACGGCACCATCGACACCGCGGTCGAGGCCACCAAGTACGGGGCCACCGCCTTCCTGGAAAAGCCCATCACCTTGCAGAAGCTGCTGCGCGCCGTGGAACAGGCGCTCGTCAAGCCCGGCCTGCGCAGCCTGGCCGCCATGGGCGGCGGCGTGCGCGAGCTCACCGGCGTCGTCGCCGGCGAAGGCGCCGCCAACGGCCTGCTGAACAACGGCCCGATGCTGCCCAGCGGCCCGCAGCCCGAACAGAGCTTCGACCTCGACCGCCCGCTGCGCGAGGCGCGCGACGCCTTCGAGAAGAGCTACTTCGAGTTCCACCTGGCCAAGGAAGGCGGCTCGATGACGCGCGTGGCCGAAAAGACCGGGCTGGAACGCACCCACCTGTACCGCAAGCTCAAGCAGCTGGGCGTGGACCTCACCCGCAACAAGCGCGGCGCGGCCTGAGGCGCTGCAACCGGGCGCGGGCGGTTATACTCGCGGGCTCGCTGGCCAGGTAGCTCAGTTGGTAGAGCAGCGGATTGAAAATCCGCGTGTCGGTGGTTCGATTCCGCCCCTGGCCACCAAGTTACTTTCCGCAGGCTTCCAGATCCTTTCGGGGATGGTCAAAAGGCCCTAGAGAATCAACGCTCTAGGGCCTTTTTGCTTTTCAGATCATTGCGGATCGGTTCAGATGCTTCAGGGCTGCCGCGCAGTAACTTCCGCAGTAACTCGGCCGGAGGATACTGACGTGCCCGGGAGTTACTGCAATGGCACGAGACCTGATCCCCAGCGACACCACGATTCGCAGCATCAAGCCAGGCGACCCGCGCAAGCGCCTCAGCGACGGTGATGGCCTCTACCTGCTGCTGTTCGTGAAGGGTGGCGCCCACGGCTGGCGCTTCGACTACACCGTCAACGCCAAGCGCAAGACGCTGAGCCTCGGAACCTACCCAGCGACGACGCTGGCCATCGCGCGGCGCAAGGCCAGCGAGGCGCGCGAGCTGGTGGCGCAAGGCGTCGACCCGAGCGAGGCACGCCAAGCCGCCAGGCAGCGTGCGGCCGACGAGCTGCACGTGCGCCGCCTGGCCGAAGCAGGCCTGCCGCTGCCTGACAGTTTCGAGGCCGTGGCCCGCGAGTGGTTCGAGACCCGCCGGCCCGAGTGGGCCGAGAGCTACGCCTCGAAGGTGATCGCGCGTCTTGAGGCTGACGTCTTCCCGTACATCGGGCGGCGCTCGATAGGCAGCATCACCCCGCCGGATCTGCTGGAGGTGCTGCGTCGCATCGAAGCACGCGGCGTGATCGAGACCGCGCACCGTGCGCACGAGAGCTGCTCGCAGGTGTTCCGCTTCGCGGTGGCCAAGGGCGTGGCCACCAGCGACCCCGCACGCGACCTCAAGGGCGCGCTGCGCCGGCCGATGCCGCAACACTTCCCCGCCATCACACGGCCGGAACGCCTGGGCCAGCTGCTGCGCGCGTGCGATGGCTACGCCGGCACTCCTGTCGTGCGTGCTGCCCTGCACCTGGCGCCGCTGCTGCTGGTGCGACCGGCTGAGCTGCGCTTCGCAGAGTGGGCCGAGTTCGACTTCGATGGCGCCGAGTGGGTGATCCCTGCCGCGCGGATGAAGCGAACGCGCGAAGGCAAGCTGCACGGGCCGCCTCACCTGGTGCCGCTGGCCCGCCAGGCGGTGGGCACGCTGCGCGAGCTGCACGCGCTCACGGGCGGCGGGCGGTGGGTCTTCCGCGGCGAGCGCCACCATGACAGGGCCATGAGCGAGAACACGGTCAACGCTGCGCTTCGCGCGATGGGTTTCGGCGCCGAAGAGGTCACGGGCCATGGCTTCAGGGCGACGGCACGCACGATGCTGGCCGAGAGGCTCGAAGTGCCCGATGCGGTGATCGAGGCCCAGCTCGCCCACGAGGTACCGGACACCCTGGGGCGTGCATACAACCGTACCGAATTCCTGGCGCAGCGGCGTTCGATGATGCAGCTGTGGGCGGACTACCTGGACCGCCTGCGCCAGGGCGCCGCCATCGTCGCGCTGCCAGCCCGGGCCCGCTGAAGGCGGGCCCCTCGTCTCTCACTTCGACATCGGCCGCGAGGCCGATGGGCTTCGCGCTGCCTGCGCGCTGGGGCAGGCAGGGCCGAAGGCTGTCCGGTTGCCGCCGCCGGCCGGAGGGGCCGAGGGGTGTCCTCTTACGCGCGGCGCTTCCAGCAGTGCTACCGCCAGGGAAGAGTGGGCGTGTTCCGGCGCAGTGCATCGGGAACGCGGGAACGGCGGGAACAGATGGGCGGCGGGCCGCATGAAGCCTGGCGAGCGGGCCTGCCGGCCGGAGGCAGGGTGGCGGGAACAGTGGCGGGAACAGCGGGAACAGAGAGAGTGAGAGAGGTCAACCTCACCTCTCTCCTCTCTGCTGTTCGTGCTGCTCGTCGACCACCAGGCGCTGCCGTCTGCTGCTGGCCGCGTCGAGGTAGGGTATGGGGTACCCCCCCCACCCCTCGTGGGTCCTCCTGGGCCACGGCCCGCTGCGGGTGATTCGACCCCCGCGCGCGCGCCAGTCGCTGGCCCTGGGAATTGGTCAACAAGGGGCCCGGAAGGCATAGGGCGCGCCTATCGGGCCCTGCAGCGCGCCGCGGGCCTGCTGGTGGCGCGGAAGGGGCTGGCGCGGCGCATCGGCACCTGCCGACCTGGTGGGAAGTCCGCGGCAGGCCTCGGAATTGGCGCGCGGAACAGATGGCGCCGCGCCGCCACCTTCCGCACCGCCGGGCCGGTGCTGTGCGCGAGGCCAGCTGACGTCGAAAGTGGTGCACATCGGCTGTTGACCGTGGACAATTGAGCCTCGTTGACATGAGGACTCGTGACGATGCGGTCAACACCAGCGAAGAGCGACGCGCACCTGGCCAAGATGCTGGGCGTCGATCGCGCAATCGTGTCGCGCCACAAGAAGCGTGGAATGCCGACCGACACCCTTGAGGCCGCGCAGGCGTGGCGCGCCGCGAACCTGCTGCCGGCAATGCGCAAGGAGGTCAACATTCTGCGCGACCCCGCGTATTCGAGCCCCGACTCGAAGGCCGCAAAGAACGCCGCGCTCAAGCCAGTCGAAGACCTGGTGCCTGTGGCGCTGGCGGCGCTCAAGGCGGGCCGGTTCGATGCGGTGAAGCCGGCGCTGCAGGATGCGCTGCGGTCGGTCCCTGAGCGGTGGCGCGCGGAGGTGCGTCTTCCGGTCGAAGTATGGGACCAGCTGCTCGGGTGGTTCTTCGACGAATGCGAGCCCGATCTAGATCCTGCAGAGGCGACGAGCGACCGGCGCCCAATGACTCAGGGCATCGAGAACGTGCTCCATGCGCTGTCTTGTGGCGATCCTGTGGATCCAGCCTGGCTTGGCCAGACATGAAGACGCAACCCGCGAAGGCCAGCGCGCGGGGCCGGATCGAAGGTGCAGCCTTTCCCGAGCGCATGCACCAGCTGCGCGAGGCGCGGCCGGATCTGGTCAGCCTCGGCGAGGTCGCAGACCTGGTGGTGTCGCGTTTCGGTGTCGACCGCGAGTGCGCCGTCGCGGAGGTCTGCACCGCGCTACTGTCCGCCACCGAGTGCCCGGTGTACTACTTCAGCCAAGCCCAGGGCAGGCAAGAAGTGCTTGACCGCGGCGTCGCCATCAGTTCGTTCCGCGTGAACGGCTGGCGCGAGGTCGCGGGACAGAGCTACGCGAACGCGGTGCAGATACCCCGCCAAGTGGCGGACCGTCTCTTCGGTGCCAAGTCTCGCACTGCTGCTGCAAGCGAAAGTCGCTCAACGCGGCGCAACGCGGGGGCTTCCGAGGCCGAGATGATCGACACCAAGAGCCTGATGCGGCGCCGAGCGCAGCTGAAGGCGCAGGGGCAGCATCTAGGATCGAAGAATGACTGGCTGAAGCGTCTCTGCGCCGAGACCGGCTTGGCCAGGCGGACCATTCAGCACCGGCTGGCGCGGGCCGACGCCGACCGCGAAGCCGCGCTGCAGCCGGTGTGGCATGCACCTGTGACGGCTAAGCGAGGCCGAAACAAGCGCTGAAGGCTGGCGCCGCACTGGCGCCGCAACCGAGGCCGCGTCTCTATGGCGTGGCCGGATGGCGCCGTTGCTGCGCCATTGGCATGAAATGGCGCCGCGCACGATTCGCTGCAGTTCTTCAACCTGCAGTGATCGGAAGCGATGCGAAGCAATCCGCAAAACGACGGCGCTACGGAGCGCTCCCTCGCGGTCGGCGCGACGCCGCCACTCGCGCCCGCTGAATCGAAGATCGTCTTTCTCAATCTCGACCAGGTGAAGCTGCGCGTCGGCAACAAGTCGACGACCTGGGTCTACGAGAAGATGAAGCGCGACTTTCCAAGGCCGGTTCGCTACGCCGGTTCAAGGTCAGTCGTCTGGATCGAGTCCGAGATCGAGGCGTGGATGCATGCGCAGGTTGAGGCCTCGCGGGCACCCGCATGAATGTCGCGGCATCGACACCTTGCAGCGCTGAGGCTTTGAACCTGGAGGCGCTCGAACGCGCCTGCCCCGAACTCATGGCCGCGCTGTGCGAGCGCGCGCGGGCAACGGTGATCGCCGAAGAGCGCGAGCGCATCCGCAAGGCCCTGCCGCTGGCCCTGCAATGGCCCCAGTTGGCCACCACGACCGACCACGTGCTGTTCGTCAAGGGCGGGACCCTTCACGACCTGGCGATGGCTCTTCTAGGCGAAATGCGGCGCGTGCGCCTGCAGGTCGCCGCTCTTGTCGACGCCGGTGAGCGTCGATCACTCCCCTGCGACGAAAGGAAACCCGAGTGAGCGCTCTTAACCTACTCACGGGGGCCTGGTGCATCGTGCCCGAGGCCCTCGACGAGATCGCAGCCATCTACGCCACGCACCTGCGCGGCGAGAAGATTGACATCAAGGCCCTGGAGGATCGTCTCGGCCGACCCCTGGCCCACCAGCAGCCCAACTACAGCGTGCAGCCTGGTGGCGTGGCGGTGCTGAACGTCTCCGGGGTCATGGCCCCGAAGATGAACCTGATGACGCAGGTCTCGGGCGGCGCCAGTACCTCGCTACTCGCCAGCACCTTCGACGCGATGGCCCGGGACACCAAGGCCCGTTCCGCGCTGGTGGTGTGGGACTCGCCAGGCGGCAGCGTGGCGGCAGTGCCCACCGCCGTCGACGCCATGCGCAACCTGGCCGCCACGAAGCCCACGGTGTCGGTGGCCAACAACGTGATGGCCAGCGCCGCCTACTGGGTGGGATCGGCTGCGGGCAGCGTCTACGCCTCTTCGACAACCGACCAGACCGGAAGCCTCGGGGTCATCTCGCGCCTCAGCTGGGACCCGGCGAGCCCGACCTCGAAGACCATCACCCGGGGCAAGTACAAGGCCGCCAGCGTGAACGGCGAAGCTCCCAGCGCCGAGTACCTCGCCTATCACGAGGCGCAGCTCGACTACCTGTTTACTCTGCTGGTGGACGGCGTGGCCACGAACCGCGGCACCAAGCCCGAGAAGCTGCTCAACGGCGTGGCCGATGGCCGCGTGTTCCTCGGCCAGCAGGCCGTCGACGCTGGCCTGGTCGACGGCATCGCCACCGTCGATGCCCTGCTCGCGCAGCTGGCCGCCAACCCGCAGGCCTTCAGGCTCCGCGGCGCCCCGGGTGGCAACCGTGCCCCTGCGCTGACCGCGCCTCCCGGCGCCGCAACGCTGAAGGCGAACAGCCCCGAAGCCATCTGGGCCGCCGTCGCGGTGCTGCCCTACGAACAGAAGTTCGAACACGTGGAGGCCTACGCGAACGACCGCGGGTTGTCCTTCACGGATGCGTACTGGCTGCTGGTGGAGGACCCGCACGGCCCGCCTCCGGCGCACGTGGCAACCCTGCCGCCTGAGCAACAGGCCGCACACGCCCGCTGGCATGCCAGGGCGCACGGCGTGCCATTCGTGAGTGCCTGCAAGGCCCTGGGCCTGGTCTAAGCCTTCGAGCGCTGCGCCTGCCGAACACCGCGCCATCAAGGCGCACCTCAAGGCCTGGGCCGGTGTGCCTGGGCCGCCAACCCAACCCGAAAGGGCTCTCTCTCATGGACCTCATCAAACCCTTCCGCAGTGCGGTGGCGGCTGTCATGCCTGCCGCTACTGCCGAGAAGACCCTCAAGCAGCTGGAGACCGAACGCGGCGCCAGGAACGTGCAGGCGCGCTGCCTGACCGTTCTCTCGGCATCGAAGCAGGGCAGCCCCGCGGCCATGCTCGCCACCCGCCAGCTGGCCGTGGCGAAGAACCTGGTTCGCCGCGCCGAGGTTCAGACCATGCTCGACGAACAGGGGGCCCGGCGGCGCCAGGCCCGGGAAACGACCGCGGCCGAACTCGAGCGCTGCCGCCTGCGGGTGGCCAGTGCCGACGAAGCCCTGCAGCCGCTGCGCGCCGACCACGCGCGCCTGGCCGGCCGCCTGGCCACTGCAAAGGCCGACCTCGACCGCCGGAAGGCCGAACTCGACCGCGAACGGGCGGGCCGCATCGAGACCGCGCGCAACGCGCTCGACAAGGCGGTGCGCGAAGCGGACGAAGAGGCTGAGCGCCTGGCCGCCGACCAGCTGCAGGCGGCCCAGCGCCATGCCAGCGCTGACCACGACTTCGGCGCGCTGGGCCTGCGGGTCGAATCCCTGCAGCGCCAGGTCGAGCAGATGCAAGGCGACATCACGCGCCTGGAGACGGAACGCCGGCAGCTCGAAGGGGCGGCGCTGGCGCACGAGGTGCGGCTCGACGAAATCGACCACGACGACCTGGTGGCGAACCTGGTCGTTGCCAGCGCCAAGGCCATGGCCGCACACGCGCGGCTTCGCCGGCTCACCGGCGCCGGTGGCAGCGGGCCGCGCGCACTGCCGCTCAAGTTCTTCGATGCGACTCACGTGCCCTACGGCAACCGCGCGGTGTACCCGGGCGACCTGCCCGAGAGCGTGATCGAGCAGCTGCGCGTGGAACTGTTTGCCGACGTCGACCTGAGCGCCTTCGACACCGATCCGAAGGACCTCGAAGGCTACGGCCAGGCGCAGCCCGCGGCAGCCTGAAGTGGCCAGCACCAGCGCATTGATCCTGGCCGAGGCGGTGCCCACCGATCCCCGGTCGGTGGCGATCCACCGCCAGGCCGCCGATGCGCTGGCGAAGGTCATCCGGTGCGGCCAGTTCACAGGCGTCGACGAAGCGCCCGAGCTGGCCGCGCTGTTCCGCTTGGCACTCGAAATAGCCAGGCGCCGCAGCAAGCCGGGCCGGTTCACCCTGGTACACGAAGGCAGGCGCTACCGCGCCGTCTACGGCATCCGGGGCCGCCTGACCGTGTGCACGTGGCGGGGCCTGCCACTCACGGTGGGCCTGCGGCGGGAAGCCTGACATGGCCCGGAAAGCCAAGCCGCCAGTACCGGCAAGCGCACGGCGCGACCCCACCGGCCGCGACTGGCGCCACCGCCAGCAAGCCCACCAGCAGCAGGCGCAGCAGCACCAGCTGGTGATGACGAACGCACGCTCGCGCAACCGCGCACCGCGACAGAAGAAGGTCTAGCTACCCATGGCAACCGATCCCCGCATCAAGTACGACATCGAGGCCAATGCCCAGGGCGGGCCCGAAGTCGAGCGCCTGGCGCAAGCCCTGGAGAAGGTCGACAGGGCCATCGACCCGGAGGGCGCCAACCGGGCGCGCCAGCTGGCCGACGAACTGCGCAAGCTGGCCGGCGAAAAGGCCGCCGTCGATGCCTTCCTGCGGTCCCTGACCGACGCCAACGAAGCCGCGCGGGCGCTGGAGAACGCGCAGCAGGCCGCCGACCGCCTGGCCAAGCGGCTGCAGACGGTGGAGGCGCCCACGCGCGCCGAGGCCGCCCAGCTGGAGAAGCTGCGCGAAGCGGCCAGCAAGGCGCAGCGGGCCTTCGACGAAAAGACGGCAACGCTCAACACCGCGCGCACCGCACTCGACCGCCTGGGCATTGCCGAGACTAACCTCGGCACCACGCAGGACCGCCTGGCCGGCAGCCTGACGCGGACCCGCGTGCAGGCCCGCGAAGTCGTCACCGCCTACGAAGCCCAGACCACGGCGGCAAAGGCGGCGGCGGTGGCAAACAAGGGCGCCAGCGACGAAATCGAGAAAGGCCTCGAAGCCATCAACAGCCGCCTCGGGGGCCTGGCGAACCTGGGCATCGGCACCATCCTCGGCAGCCAGACCGCGCAGCTGGTGGGCGATATCGCCAGGGTGGCCGATGAGGTCAACAACCTGGCCGCCCGCATGCGCCTGGTCACCGGAGAAGGCGAGCCGCTGCGCCTGGCCATGGCCGGCGTGCAGTCAATCGCCCTCAGCACCGGCACCAACCTCGCAGACACCGGGATGCTGTTCACGCGCATCCTGGAAGCGGGCCGCGAACTCAAGCTCAGCCAGACCGACGCGCTGGAGCTGACCAAGCTGGTCAACCAGTCCATCCAGCTGGGCGGCGCAAGCGCCGAGTCGAGCAAGGCCGCACTCACGCAGTTCATCCAGTCCCTTCAGTCGGGCGTGTTCCGCGGCGAAGAGTTCAACAGCGTCATGGAGCAGGCGTACCCGCTGGCCAAGGCGCTGGCCGATGGCCTGGGCGTCACGACGGGCCAGCTGCGGGGCCTGGCCGAACAGGGCAAGCTGACGGCGCAGGTCATCCTGCCGGCGCTGCTGAGCCAGGGCAGCGCGATCAACAAGGCCTTCGAGCAGCTGCCGCAGACGGTGGGCCGCGCCCTGGAGAACCTGCGCACCAGGTATGCCCTGTTCGTGGCCGAGGTCGACAAGAGTTCAGGCTTCACTGAAGGCGTGGCCAAGGGCATCGAGGCCATCGCCAACAACCTGGACACCGTGGCGCGCGTGGCCGCGATCACCGGCGCGGCGCTCACGGCGAACCTGGCAGTCGCAGGCGCGCAGGCGCTGCGCAAGTACGCGGCCGAAGCCGCGCTGGCGGCCGGCGCGACGAACCTGCTCACCGCATCCATCTCCAAGGTCCCAGCGGTGGTGAACATCACCATCGCGGCCGTCGGGCTCGAAGTGGGCTACGAAATCGGGAAGGTCCTGTACGAGAACTCGGAACTCGCGCGCAAGCTGGGGATCGCCGTTACCGAGTTCTTCACCGGCCTGGTGAACGACGTCAAGTTCGTCAAGGAGGCCGCTGCCGCGATCTTCACCGACGACACCATCGGCGCCGCCTTCGACCGCTACAAGGCGCGCGCCGAGGCGCAACGCGACATCTTCCAGCAGATGTACAGCGACGCCGCGAAGTCGCCCGAAGCGGTGCGCGCAGCAGCCGACGCGGCGAATGCGCAGCTGGACAGCATGGGCACCACGGCGAAGCAGGCCGGCGCCACCGTCGCGGCAGCCGGCGCAGCAGGCGCTGGCGGTGTGGGCAGCGTGGGTACCGCGGCTGCCAATGCCGAAGGCGCCATTGCCGCGCTGGTGAAGGGCGCGACCGCCATGCTGCCGCTGGTGGGCCAGTCGGCGCGCGAACAGGCGGCGGCGCTGGCCGAGATGGCGAAGAAGGGCGGCGAGGCCGCGGCCAAGATCGGCGAGGGGCTCACCGCCGCCATCGAGAAGCTCTCGGGCGCCGAGCTGGTGAAGTTCCGCGATGCCATGGTCGGCGCGCTCAAGGATGCGGGCGACCAGTCCGGGCTGCTGCAGCAGGTGCTGGTGGAGACCGGCGCCAGGGCCGCGCAGGCGCTGGGCGTCGACGTGGCCAAGGCCGCGGCCACCATGAGCAAGGAATTCGTCACCGCCGAAGAGAACCTGGCCCTGCTGGTGCGGTCGACCGACTCCCTGCGCAAGGCCGGTATCGACACCGGGCAGGTGCTCGAAGACGCGCTGCGCAAGATGGCCGAAGGCGCGAAGAACCAGACCGAGTTCGATGCGCTGCGCGTGCGCATCGAGGCCCTTGGCAAGGCGGGCCAGCTGAGCAAGGCCCAGGTGACGGACCTGCTCAACACCATCCGCGACAAGGCCGACGACGCACGCAAGGGCATCAACAGCCTGGCCGAGGCCTTCCGCTTCTTCGGCATCGCCTCGAAGGACGAACTGCAGAAGACCGCCGATACCGCGCGCCAGGCGTGGGAGCTGGTGCGAGGCCGCACCGAGCTGAGCATCGAACAGCAGCAGGCCGCCTTCAAGAAGTACGCCGACGCGGCCATCGCGGCGAACGGTGGTGTCGTCGACTCCACCATCCGCGCGCAGGCGCAGGCGCTCAAGCTGGGCATCGAGTTCGACGCCACCGGCAAGGCCATCGGCATCGCGATGGGCAACGCGAAGAAGGCCATCAAGGATGCCGCCGACGCCGAGGCCGAGTTCCAGAAGCTGTTGCAGGACGATCCTTCCCGCCTGGCGAGTGGCTCGGGCCTGGGCGGCATCAACGGCAACACCGACCGGGCCGACTCACCCAGGCTCAAGGGCCTGGCGAACCCGATTCCTTCCATCGGCGATGAGATCCGCGCCACCAAGAGCGGCGAAGTCACGAGAACCCTCGGATTCCAGCTCACCCCGCCGGACAACTCTGGCAACTGGGAATTCGACACGCAGAAGTACATCGAGAACGGCAGCCCGATCTTCCAGACGAACGAGCAGGCCCGGGTCTACTGGAAGCACAAGCCCGGCACGATCCCCACAGCGCCTGGCGGCGGCAACGCTTTCGGCGGCGCTGCTGGCGCTGTTCCCGCGCCGAACAGGCCCGCGCCGGCGCCTGCTCCCAGCCAGCCCACAGCGACGCCGAGCAGCGCCGAGCAACACATCACCGTGAGGCTCGATTTCGGCACCCAGGTCTTCCCAGTTCAAGTCACGAGCCGCGCTTCCGCTGACGCGCTCCTCTCGGCGCTGGAGACGGCCAAGCGCTTGAGTGGACACTGATGCCGCCAAGTACAGGAGGCTGATCTTGACCGAACACACCGAACCGACCGAACCGGCCGCGCCACCGCTGCGTGTGGAGCTGGAGCTTCCACAGCGCATGTTGCTGAGCATGTACACCTGGCAAGTCGCCGACGCGCTGCGCCAGGTGCTGCAGCGAAGCGAAGAGGGCTCGATAGACGCGCGCGAGACGACCGAACTTGTGCAGTACGCAGCCAAGCGGGCGGAGCAGCTGGAGGCCATTCAACGGGCCTTCTTCCCCAACGATCCATCACCCTGGTGGAACACCAAAGGAAACCGCGACATGGAACTCAACGTGGCGGGCAGCACGCCCGAAGTGCAGGCTGACCCGGCTTCAGTAGAAGCCGAGTTCGCCTACCTGCGTCAACAGCTGGCGCACGCCGGCATCGAGCTGCACCGCGTCGAACTCAACGAAGGCCGCGAGGGCTACGCGGTAGCCGTGCGCGGCAGCGTGCGCAACCTGGACAACTTGGCCCAAGTCGTGAGCTACGCCAAGCTGTTGGGCGTGGTGCTTCCTTCACGGTAGGCGCGCGCGCGACATGGGCCAGCCGAAACAACCTGACGCCCGGCCGCGCCGCTGGTGCTACAGTGGCGGCGCCGCTGCGAAACAGCGGTCGGGATTGGCGTCCCGGAATACCAAGGCGCGCGGCCGCCTCAGAGCGGCTTTTCCATTTCCGCGCGTCACCAGCGCTCAGGCTTCCAGGTCAATGGCGGCCCGAGTGGGGAACCCTCCGGGGTTCACCGGTTCCTTGGTACCGGCACGCCAACCTGCTCGGGCTGCCGCCTTCTCGATTGGCGTCGAGGGGCGGCGGTTGTGTACCGCTACCAAGGAGGCATCTATGCCTGGTGAAGCCCTCGGCGCCATCGCGCCTGCACTCTCTCTCGCATCCAACGAATCCACGCACGCGGCCAACGTGCGGCCCATCCTCACGCGAACCCGCCGTAACCACGGCGTCATGACCATCGGCGGGCAGATGGCCGCGGTCTACAGCAGCCGGCGCGCGGGCGCCTGTTACGGCGTGCGCTTCGAGCTGGGTGGCGCCCAGCTCACGCTGGCCTTCGACATGACCCCGGCGCAGGCGCGCAGCCTGGCGCGCAGCCTGGTGGCTGCTGCGGCGAGCGTGGAAGACACGCAAGGCGGTGCCCAATGAAGCCCGCCCGCATCGAGCGCATGCCCTTCCTGGCCGCCGACAACGGCAACACGCTGCCGCACGGCGATGCGGTCGACTTGACCGCGACCGTGAGCATCCCGCCCGACGCCAGCGCGCTCGCGCTGGTGGGCGTGCTGCACTGGCGCGCCTCGCTGCTCGACGACCTGCTGGGCCTGCTGGTGGTGGGCCAGTCGGGCGAAGCCGAGCGCCTGGCGCGCTTCGCGCAGCCCATGGTCGAGGAACTCAAGAACCTGGCCGAGGCCGCGATGGTGCGCCTGGTCTCCAGCGACGAAAGCACGAAGGGCGGCAAGTGATGAACGGCGCCACCTTCCCCGCCGCTGCCGACACGAAGCCGCGCTGTGTGACCCTGGAACTCACCAAGAAGCTCGAAGCGTTCCTCGATGAACGCGGCGTGTTCCCGGCCCTGCGCTCAGCAAGCGCCGAGCGCGTGTTCAGCGGCTTCTCTCGCCACGTGGTGCCCCTGGAGACGGCGCGCACACTGCTGGAGTTCCTGGGTACGGTGGCCGCGCAGCGCGACCTTCCGCGCGGGCTGCCGTGGGCCGTGGCCTCGATGCGAGACAACATCCGGCGCGCGCTGGACTGGGAGCAGGAAGGCCACGCACGCAACACCCAGTCGACACCCGAGCTGGAGGCCGTGCGCGCCGGGCTGCTGGCGGCATCGGCGCAGCTGAGGGTCGGCGACCGCGTGCGGCTGCCCGGTGGGCAAGGCCTTGATGTCGAGGTCACGCACCCCTTGGACCTCTACGCATGCCCCGACCCGCAGGGCGCTCACGTGTGCCACCTGACCGGCATGCGCGTCAGCTACCGCCCGGGCTACCTGGTGTGCCCCGTGGGCGTGAAGGGCGCCGCGCTGTTCGTCCGCGCGGGGGCGGTGGTGTGGCCCTCGGGCCAGCGCTCGCACCTGGCCCTGGTGGCGCACAGTGGCCAGGAAAGGACCGCAGCATGAGCGCCGTCGACGGCACCACGCCTGCGGGCCTGGCTGCACAGCTGGCGGTGCTGGGCGGCGACCTCCCGGGCTTCGACAACGGGGACCGCGCGCACCTGCGGCGCATCGCCTACGCGCTGGGCCAGCCCCAGCGCAACCGCGCAGAGGCACTGCGCCTGGCGCGTGAGGCGGTGCGCATTCGCGCCGATACGCCAGCAACGCGCGCGCGGCCCGAAGCCGTGCTGCTGGAGGCCGTGCTCTGGCTGCTGCAGCAGCCCGAAGGAAGCGCCGACCGCGATGCCTAGCAAGCGCCAGGGGGTGAAGCAGGCCGAGCGGCCGATCACCCCGGAACTCGTGCGGCAGGCGCTGGCCTGCATTCCCCCGGACATCGGGCACGAGGATCGCGTTCGCCTTGCGTTCGCGGTGTTCGATGGCCTGGGGGAGGCCGGCGCCGACTACTGGCTCGACTGGGCCGGCGCGCGCTCGAAGCCCAAGGCGGCCGAAGACCGCGCCGTGTGGAAGAGCGCGCGCAAGCCCGGCAAGGTGAAGGTGGGCACGCTCTTCGGCGTGGCCAAGGATCACGGGTTCCGCTGGCCGGAAGACGGCGGGCCGGTGCCCGATGCAGCGGCCATCGAGCGCCAACGCCAAGAGCGCGAGCAGCGCCAGGCGCAAGTCGAGGCCGAGTTCCGCGCCGCGGCCAATGGTGCCGCCATCGCGGCCGGCCGCATGTGGGCCGGCGCGGTGGACACTGGCACGAGCCCCTACCTCGCACGCAAGGGCGTCAAGGCGCACGGCGTGCGCTTCCTGGCCGATGGCACCCTGCTCGTGCCCATGCGCAATGCAGCCGGCGAGCTGATGAACGTGCAGCGCATCGCGCCGCAGCCGGTGCCCGACGAACCGGAGAAGCGATACCTCAAGGGCGGCAGGAAGCAGGGTCTATGGCACCAGCTGGGCGACACCACCGGCGCCGCGGTGCTGCTGCTGGCCGAGGGCTACGCCACCGCCGCATCGGTGCACGAGGCGACAGGGCTGCCCGTGGCCGCCTGCTTCGACGCCGGCAACCTGGTGCACGTGGCGCGCGCCTTGCGCGAGCTGCACCCGGCAGCGCTGCTGCTGGTGTGCGGCGACGACGACCGCGAGACCGAGCAGCGCACCGGCACGAACCCGGGCCGCAAGGATGCGGCAAAGGCAGCGCGCGCCGTGGCGGCCGAAGGCGCGCCGGCCGGCGCCGTGTTCCCCGAGGGCTTGCCCGAGGGCGGGACCGACTTCAACGACCTGATGCTGCACGCCGGCGCGGAGGCGGTGCGCGAGCAGATCGAGCAGGCCATCGCATCGCCTTCCATCCCAAAGCCCCGCCAGGCGCCGAAATCCGGCGATGGCGGGCCGAACGGCGGCGCGGACGACCCCGAGCCCCGGCGGGCTGCTGGCGAACGCTCGGAGCGGCCAGAGCCGGACCGGTGGGGCTTCCACGTGGATGAGCGCGGCGTGTGGCATTCGCGCCGCGACCGCGACGGCGAGCGCAGCAAGGCAACCTGGCTGTGTGCTCCGCTGCACGTGACCGCCCGCACGCGCGCCGACGACGCGAATGCCTGGGGCTACATGCTGGAGTTCACCGACTTCGACGGCAACGCGAAGAGCTGGGCGATGCCTTCGGCACTGCTGAGCGGCGAGGGTGCCGAGTGGGCCGCGCGCCTGCGCGACATGGGCCTCGATATGGCCGTCGGGCCCGGTGTGCGTGGCCAGGTGGCCACCTACATCAACACGCGCGAGCCTGAAGAGCGCATCACCTGCACCGACCGCGTGGGCTGGCATGGCCCCGTGTACGTGTTACCCAGCACCACCATCGGCCCGAAAGAGGGCAGGCGGTTCGTCTTCCAGAGCGACGGCAGCGTCGAGGACACCTTCCGCCAGCGCGGCGAGCTGGCCACATGGCAGCGCCAGGTGGCGGCGCATTGCGCCGGGAATTCGCGCCTGGTGTTCGCGGTGTGCTGCGCCTTCGCTGGGCCGCTGCTTCCCTTCTCGGGGCAAGAGGGCGGCGGCTTTCACCTACGCGGCGACTCACGCGGAGGCAAGACCACGGCGCTGCGCTGCGGTGCCAGCGTCTATGGTGGCGAGAAGTACATGCAGCAGTGGCGCACCACTTCCAACGCGCTGGAGAGCACTGCGGTTCAGCACAACCATGCGCTGCTGGTGCTGGACGAACTGGGCCAGCTCGACCCGCGCGAGGCCGGCGATACGGCATACCTGCTGGCCAACGGCATGGACAAGGGGCGAGCGACCCGCACCGTGCTGCCACGCAAGCGGCGGACCTGGCGCCTCCTGTTCCTGTCGTCGGGCGAAGTCGGCATGTCGGACCTCATGGCCGACGCCGGCAAGCGCGTGCGCGCTGGCCAGGAGGTGCGCATGGTCGACGTGCCACTCGATGCAGGCGCGGGCATGGGTGGCATCGAAGAGCGCCACGAGTTCGACTCTCCGGCCGAGCTGGCGGAAGCGCTCAAAGCGGGTGCGCTGCGCGCGCACGGCACCGCCGGCCGTGCCTGGGTGCAATGGTGTGCCGACCACTTCGGCGACCTGGGGCAGCGCGTGCGCGATCTGGTCGACCGACACCGCGCCGAGTTCGTGCCCGACGCGGCCAGCGGCCAGGTGCGGACCGTGGGCAGCCGCTTCGCGCTGGTGGCGGCGGCCGGCGAGCTGGCCACCGAGGCAGGAATCACCGGCTGGCAGGCCGGGCATGCGGCGTGGGCGGCGCGTCGCTGCTTCGAGGCATGGCTCGCAGCCCGGGGCCACGTGGACAACGGCGAAGACGCGGCGATGCTGCGTCAGGTCAAGGCGTTCATCGAGGCGAACGGCGAGGCCCTGTTCACGTGGACTCATCGGGGCCTGGACGACCACGCCCGCAACACGCCGATGCGAGTGGGCTTCAAGCGTCTGGTGGACGAAGAGGGCAATCCCCTGAAGCTCGACGCGGCCAGCGACTACATCGAGAAGCGCACGCCCGACGAACTGCGCCAGGTGCACAAGGCCGCCGTCGAGTACTTGATCCTTCCCGAGGCCTTCAGGCGCCAGGTGTGCAAGGGCTTCGACGCCGAGGCGACCGCCAAGCTGCTGCGGCGGCGGGAACACCTGAAGCACGAGAAGGACCGGCTCACGATGAAGCAGCGGCTGCCCGGCATGGGCACGGTCCCGGTCTATCACCTTCTGCCGACCATCTTCGCCGATGAACTCTAGGGCAGGGTTTGCGGCCCTCATTCATGGGGTGACCGATCCTCCGCACTTGGCGCAAGAATTGCGGAGGGCCTGAGGTGCATAAAGGTTAGGTCTGTATACTTCGCGCGCCTTACGTCGAGCAAGCCCGAGATCGGCAGGGTGCTCCGGCGGGGCCTAAGGCCGAGAGCTAAGAACCCGAGGGTTTCAATGCGGCAGGTCGAATGAAGAGTGTCGGTGACACGCCCAAGAAGCTCCGCGACGATGCCATCGTCGAGGTGGTGTGTCAGGCGCACTTCGTTAGCGGCTCGGAAGTACCTGAGGTGATCCTCGGGAGGCTTAGCGATTTCGGGTCAAAGGGCGAGTACAACCTCACCAGGTTGCCGTTGGCTGACGTCCCTGCTGCTATCAGGCGAAGCAACGTGCAGATGTCGAATCAGCCTCTCTTCGAGTTGACGGGGACATCTGGCCGCGTGATGCGGATTGGCGACAACGTGTTGTCCTGGCATGCCACAGGAGTGAATCGGTATCCAGGTTGGCAGGCGTTCAGGCTGGAACTCGTGAACGTGGTGGATCACCTGTTCGCGAAGGTTGCCAATGTAAGGATCTCCGGCCTCTCTCTGCGCTACATCAATGCAATCGTCCCAACCCGGCATCGCCTTGCCACGATTCATAACCTCGACATTGAGGTGACGGTCGGCGGAGAGCGCTTCCTCGGTCCGATGAATCTCAACTTCACCGAGCGGCACGGCGCCCATCACCTGGTGACCACGCGAGTGGCGGATACAAGCTTTGTCAACGGCAATCTGCCCCACGAGACGAAGGCGCTCGTTGACGTCGAGGTCTCGAGTCAGGCGTTCGGCGGTACTGGCGACAAGACCAAGGTCAGCGACTGGCTTGAGCTTGCGCATGACCTTGAGAAGCGGGCGTTTTTCCGGCTACTTCCGGCGGATGTCGTTGACCTACTTAGGGAGGAATAGAGCCATGTTCAGTTACGTCGCGGCGATGGCCACTGCGATCACCGTGTTCATCGGCTCAGGACCAACCATCGAGGGCCGAGAAGCTGCTCCGGAACGCCGAACGCCTCCGGCGCGAGTAGCACCGGTCGAACTCGCTCGTATCAAGAGTGATTCGGGAACCAACTCGACCGTACTCGACGTGGGTGGCATGTACGAGATGTCGATCGCAGAGCAGCGAACGCTTCATAAGGCGCTCTTCCGGTCTGTGCGTTTCATCGACAACTTGGCATAGATAGCCGCCCGAAGCAGCGATGCTGCCGGAGCAGGCTTTCGAGTGTGTGAGTCGAAGTTGGCGCGGTGAGCCAGGCCGGTTCTACGCGCCCGTAGGCAACATCGCCCTCGGCAAAGGCTGCATCTGCTCTGAGAGCGTGATGGCACTCTTCGACCCGGCCAGAGGGCTGTATCGAACTGCTGTAGGCACGGCCTACATCTTGACTCATGAGTGCGACGTTGATGCCGAGAATGAGCGGCCATACAACGATGACCTCCTGCTATGCCCGTTGATCGGTCTAGAGGTCTTTGTCGAGCAGTACCTTGAGGACCACGGGCCTGCCAATCTGCCGAACTTTCTTGGCAACCTAGGCGCGCGACGAATCTCTCGATTGGTCTACCTACCGCCGATTGCCGGCCTTTTCGCGTTCGGCGCGGTCATGTTTCTCAACCAGATTACCCATGCCCGGGCGGAAGTCGTTCGTGATCGTGGCGCGCTCGTTTGCGCGGTTACCGCGTTCGGCCTTCGCGAAGTCGAGTTCGCGCTGGAGAACCATCTTCTTCGGCCAAAGGCCGATCGGCTCGCCTTCATGCCTGGCGATTGGGAGGCAGAGCCTGCGGGCTTGGAGTAGGTCAACGTTCCCGTTCCCGTCTTTGTCGGGAACAGGCGGCGCGTACCCACGGGAACGCGGAGAGCGAGCATTCATGCGGGTTTGCGGAGTGTGTTCCCGAAAATCCGCCGTTCCCGTTGCGCGGCGAAGGGGAGGGGGGCGTGCAGCGCTTGCGCAGCCTCGCCGGCGATCTTGCGCCACCCGCGTGCAGTAACTGACGCAGTAACCGTTGCAGCCCGAAGGGCGCAGCGCCAGGTTTCATGCGGGCTGCAGCCGATCTTGCGAGGGTGCCCCTGGCCACCAGATTCCCCTGCATCCCCCTACTCGCCGCGGAAACGCGGTGGGCGCTTCTCCTTGAAGGCGCGGATGCCCTCCTGGTAGTCGTGGCTGTCGTACACCACGCGCCGCAGCCCCTGGATGCGCTCGAAGCCCTGCGGCGACATCGGGTGCGCGCCGCCCAGGATGCGCAATTGCTCCTTCATCACCGCGATCGACAGCGGCGCCAGCTGCGCGATGCCGCGCGCCAGGTCGAGCGTGAAGTCCTCGATGTCGGCCTGGGGCACCATGTAGTTGATGAGTCCCAGCTGTTCTGCGCGGGTCGCGGTCATGGGCCGCGCGGTGAAGGCCAGCTCCTTGACGATGCGCAGGTTGCCCGCGTTCAGGAAGGTCAGCATGCCGCTCACGTTGTAGGGCACGCCCAGCTTGGCCGGCGTGACCGCGAAGCTCGCCTCGGGCGTGGCCACGATCAGGTCGCAGGCGAACACCGTCTCGGTGGCGCCGCCCCAGACCGTGCCTTCGATCATCGCGATCACCGGCGCCGGGTGGCTTTCGATGCGGCGCACCAGGTGGCGCAGCGGGTCGTCCCAGCCCAGCGGGTCGCGCCGCGATTCGGGCAGTTCGTCCACGTCGTGCCCGGCCGACCAGACCCGGGTGCCGGGCGGCGCGCGCAGCACCACCACGCGCGCCTTGTCGGCCTCGAAGCGGTCCAGCGCGGCGAGCACCGCCGCGACCATGGCGGCGCTCAGCGCGTTGCGCCGCGGCGCGTGGTCCAGCACGATGGTGCCGACCGAGTCTTCCAGCGTGGTGCGGATCAGGTCCATCGGGACTCCTCGGCTCAGCCGTCTTCCAGTCGCGCTTCCGCCGGCAGGGTGGCGCGGATCGCGTCCTTCAAGGCCCGCATGCCGGGGGCGGGGTCGGCCGGATCCCAGCCGATGATGAGCTGGTGCGCGGTGTCGAAATGCGGTCGCCGGTCGGCGTCCCCGCTGGTCAGCACGTCGGTCCTGCAGAGGTAGAACACCGGGCGCCCCAGGCCTTCGGCGAAGCCGGCTTCCCAGTAGGCGCCGCGGTTGCCGTGGGTGAGGTCGCACACCACGAAGCGGCTGGTGCGGATCTCCACCCGCATGCGGTTGTCGATGGAGCCCGCGGTCTGCTGGCGGTCGTTGGCGGCGCGCAGCTCGAAGCCGGTGGCCGCCACCGCCGTCTGCAGGTGCTGGCGGTACAAGGCTTCCAGCTCGGCGTCGCCGAACTTCATCGCCATGAAGGCGTGGCGGCTCTTCACGCCCTGGCGCACCAGCTCGGCGTGGCGCTGCCAGCCCAGTGCGGACAGGGTGGCGTCCTCCACCACCCAGCCGTCGGGCGAGGTGGTGATGCCGCCCGGCGCGCGCAGCCAGCCGGCGGCCAGCGACTCTTCGATGACCCAGCGTGTCTCGGCCACCGTCACCGCGCCGACGACGGCCACCAGGTTGCGCACTGCCAGCGTGCGCGCCTCGCCCGGGCGCAACGAGCCGGCCAGGTGCAGCAGCAGGTTGTCGATCTGCTCGGCGGCCGGCGGCAGCTGCGTGGTGGTGCCCAGGTCATGCAGCAACTGCGCGCCGACCCAGGAGCCGTCGGGAAGATTGACGACGCCGTGCGCCAGTCGTGCGCGATCGCCGCCGCTCAGGTCCTTCGCCGTCAGCGCGGCCGTCGCGGTGGGCGTGAAGTGGTGGTGGCCGCAGTTCGGGCAGCGCACGTCCAGGGGCCCGGTGCCGCGCTTCTCCGCGCCTTCGGTCAGGCAGACCGGACAAACGCTCACGGCTGCGCGCGCCTGGCCTTCAGGTTGCCGATCTCGGCCAGCTGCTGGCGGAAGGCGCTGATGGCCTGCCACTCGTCGTCGCTGTAGTCGGCCGCCTTCGCCTTCTTCAGCAGGATGGCCAGCACGTCGCCCATGCGGCCCAGCTGCTTGCCGTAGCTGCCCACCTCGTCGAGGATCTGCGCTTCCAGCTCGGGGTCGCTGCTGCGGCCCAGGTTGATGTTGACCAGCCCGAACTGGCCCCCCACCGACCTGATGAACCACTGCCAGGGGTTGATGGCCTGGTTGACGTCGCCCGAAAGCGGCAGGCGGAACTGGGGCATGGCGGGACCTTTCGCGGTGAGTGAGTGCACTGCCCCGATGATCGCCCAAGCCGGCCGGCACCGGGCTTACGGGCGGTGACAACACAACCCTGATGCTCGTGTTCTTGGGGGTTGTCCGGCCGCGGGGCGGGCGCCGAGACTGCCGCGTCCTGCCAACGAGGAACCCGCCGATGGTCCGCTGTCTGTCTTTCGCCGCCGCTGCCCTGACCCTGCTGCTGGCCGCCTGCGCCAGCGCGCCGCCGGTGGTGCGCGACGGCCAGCTGGCCGTGCCGGCCGGCTACCAGAACTGGCCCAAGTTCCTGTCCGCGGTGCAGCGGCCCGACGCGAAGCAGGTGCGCGAGATCTACATGAACCCGGCCGCCGCGTCGGCCACCGCGGCCGGCGGCTTCGGCAACGGCAGCCTGTTCGTGATGGAGAACTACGCCGCCGTGGAAGGCGCCGACGGCCGCCTGGCCACCGGCCCCGACGGCAAGCTGGTCAAGGGGCCGCTGCTGCGTGTGTTCGTGATGGGCAAGAACGCCGGCTGGGGGCAGGACGTGCCCGAGGCGCAGCGCAATGGCAACTGGGTGTACGCCGCCTGGCTGGCCGACGGCCGCACCCGCGGCCCCGAAGACCCCGCCACCTGCCGCGCCTGCCACCTGCCGCTGGCGGCGAAGGACTTCGTGCACCGCTACGACGAGCACTTCGCCAGCCGCCGCTGAACGCGGCGGCGCGGCCTCAGGCGAAGCCGAGCAGCCGCTTCGCGTTCTCCTTCAGGATGAGCGGCTTCACCTTGTCCTTGAAGCCGGCCTCGTCGAAGTCCTTCATCCAGCGTTCGGGCGTGATGAGCGGGTAGTCGCTGCCGAAGAGCATGCGGTCCTTCAGCAGCGTGTTGGCGTACTGCACCAGCTGGGGCGGAAAGTACTTCGGGCTCCAGCCCGAGAGGTCGATCCAGACGTTGGGCTTGTGCAGCGCCAGGCTCAGCGCCTCGTCCTGCCAGGGCCAGCTGGGGTGGGCGACGACGATCTGCATGTCGGGGAAGTCGATCGCCACGTCTTCCAGCAGCATGGGGTTGCTGTTCTGCAGGCGCAGGCCGCCGCCGCAGCGCATGCCGCTGCCGATGCCCGAATGCCCGCTGTGGAAGATGGCCGGCAGCTTGTGTTCGGCGATCACCTCGTACAGCGGCCAGGCCATCCTGTCGTAGGGCAGGAAGCCCTGCACGGTGGGGTGGAACTTGAAGCCCTTGACGCCCTGTTCCTCCACCAGGCGGCGTGCCTCGCGCGCGCCCATCTTGCCCTTGTGGGGGTCGATGCTGGCGAAGGCCACCATCATGTCGCTGTTCTTCTGCGCCGCTTCGCAGATCTCCTCGTTCGGGATGCGGCGGCGGCCGAGCTGGCTTTCGCTGTCCACCGTGAACATCACGAGGCCGATCTTGATCTGGCGGTAGTGCGCCACCGTCTCGTCGATGGTCGGCCGGCGGTTGCTGCCGAAGTACTTGTCGGCGGCGCGGTCGTATTCCTCGCCGTAGTTGTCGAAGGGGTTCCAGCACGACACCTCGGCATGCGTGTGGACGTCGATCGCGATCAGGTCTTCGTGCTTCATGGTTCGCTTTCTACTCGCAGCTGAAGTTCTCGGCCCGCTCGATGTCCCCGCTGCCCTTGTAGCGTGCCACCTTCGGCCAGGGGCACAACGGCCGCGTGCGGTCGGCGGCCCAGCTGGCGGGCACTTCCGGGTTGGGCACGGCGTTGCCGGCACCCCGCGCCTGCGCCACCACGCGGTCGGGGGCGCGGCCTTCCTCGACCCACTTCACCAGCGGCGTCAGCAGGTCGAACTGGTCGGTGGCCGGGCCACCGCGGCAGTGGTTCATGCCCGGCACCACGAACAGGCGCGCGAAGCTGGCGGCGTCGGCGTGGCGCTGGCCCACACGTTCGATCCAGGCGGCGGTGTCGCCCGCCGAGAACACGCCGTCGGCGCTGCCGTGGTAGACCAACAGCCTGGCGCCACGCGCGCGCAGCGCGGCCAGGTCGGTGTCGCCGGGGGGCGTCATGAAATGCATCGAGGACTGCGTGTACGGGCCGCTGGTGGCGTTGATGAGCGCGGTGCCCTTGTCGAGGTCGAAGCCCAGCGCGAACAGCTTGGGCTCGGTTGCCGCGCTGGCATCGGCCGGCGGGGTCTGGAAGACATAGGCCATCGCCACCGGGTCGCGGTTGGTCACCGACGAGACGAACTTCCAGCCGGCCCAGTCGGCGCCGGCCAGGCCCGGGTCCCAGTTGAAAGGCGCGTACAGGCGCTGGCCTTTCGAGTCGGTGACGCCGGCGAAGACCCTGGCCAGCACGTCCTTCTGCGGCGCGCTCAGGCACCGGCCGTTGCGTTCGGCCGTGCAGGTGGGCACGTCGCGCGCCAGGTCGAAGGCGCGCTGGCAGGCGGCGATGTCGCCCACCGCGTTGTCCTGGGCGCCGTCCAGGGCGTCGCAGCGCGCGACGATGGCGTCGGACACCAGCCTGCGCTCGGCCGGCGTCATCGCGGTGGCCAGGTCGTTCGTCACCGCCACGCGGTGGAACAGCTGCGCACCGGCCAGCTGCGCCAGCGCCGCCTTCGGCAGCTGGAAGCCGGGGTTGCCGGCCAGGAAGCCGTCGTAGTCGGCGGCGTAGCGGGTGGCGGCCACCATCGCGTGGCGGCCGCCGTTGCTGCAGCCGCCGAAGTAGGAACGGTCGGGCCCGCGGCCGTAGGCGGCGGCGACCAGGGCCTTGGCCATGGGCGTGAGCGTGCCGACCGCCCTGTAGCCGTAGTCCAGCCTTGCCTCGGGGTCGCGGCCGAACATCGGCAGCTGGCGCACGCCGTGGCCGGCGTCCGAGCTCAGCACCGCGAAGCCCTGGGCCAGTGCGTTGGAAAGCTCGCCGCCGCCGCCCACCAGGCCCAGCGCGGGTTGCACGATGCCGTCGAGGCCGCCGTTGCCCTGGTGGAAGAAGCGGCCGTTCCACTGCACCGGCAGCCGCATCTGGAAGCCGATGGCGTAGCTCTGGCCGTCGACCGCGCTCGTGCGTTCGGCCATGCGGCCGCTCACCAGGCAATGCTCGGCCACCGGCTTGCCCGCCACCGACAGCGTGCCTGCCGCCACCCTGGCGGCGGACGCGATCACGGTCTGCGGATGCGCGAAACGCGCCGCCAGGTCTTCGCAAGCCTGCAGCGTGCCGGGCCGGGCCGGCGCCATCGGCGGCGCCGTGCCGGGGGTGGAGCAGGCGCCGGCCAGGGCCGCCGCGGCGAGAACGGGGAACAGCCGCATCGTGGTCTCCGAAGTGTCGTTGATAGTTATATATCTGAACGATATGGGCGCGATGATGGGTGCGCTCGCAGGTTCAATTGGAGCGGGAAAACCCCGATGGCAGGCTGCAAGCAGGGGAATTGGATAAGGGTTTGCACCATGTGTGTTCTCCTGACTTAGTTATTAGGATGAATTAAAAGCCGGAAGCCCCACGATGCCAGCCACCTTCTCCCCCGCCACCGGCCTGCTGGCCGAACTGTCGCTGCTGCGCATCGAGGTGTCGGGCCCGCTGGTGCACCTGCGGCTGATGCGCCCGAAGAAGCGCAACGCGATCAGCGACACGCTCATCCGGCAGATCCACACCGCCGCGGTGAACCTGCCGGCCGAAGCGCGCGCGCTCATCCTCAGCGGCGAAGGCGACCACTTCTGCGCCGGCCTGGACCTGTCGGAGATGGACGAGCGCAGCACCTTCGAAGGCGTGTTCCATTCGCGCATGTGGCACGCCGCGATGGACGCGCTGCAGTTCGGCCGCGTGCCCATCGTCGCGGTGCTGCACGGTGCGGTGGTGGGCGGCGGGCTGGAGCTGGCTTCCAGCGCGCACATCCGCGTCGCCGAGGACAGCACCTTCTACGGCCTGCCCGAAGGACAGCGCGGCCTCTTCGTGGGCGGCGGCGGCTCGGCGCGCGTGCCGCGGCTGGTGGGCTTCTCGCGCATGACCGACATGATGCTCACCGGCCGCGTGCTCGACGCCGACGAAGGTCAGGCGGTGGGCCTCTCGCACTACCGCGTGAAGGACGGCGCCGGCCTGGCCAAGGGCGTGGAACTGGCGAAGAAGATCGCTGCCAACGCGCCGCTGTCGAACTTCGCCGTCGTGCAGGCACTGCCGCGCATCGCCGACCTGTCGCAGAGCGACGGCCTGTTCATGGAATCGCTGATGGCCGCCATCGCCCAGGGCGACGAAGCCGCCAAGCAGCGCATGCGCGACTTCGTGCAGGGCAAGGCGGCGAAGGTGAAGAAGTCGTGAGCGCTGCGCCGCGCTTCCGGCCCGTGCGCGTGGGCGGCTGCGTCGAAGCGACGCTGGAGCGCCGTGAAGGCGGCGTGCTGGTGCTGCGCTCGACCGAAGCGCTCCAGCCTTTCCCGGCGCGCCTGACCGACCGCCTGGAGCAGTTCGCCGCCGAAGCGCCCGATCGCGTGTTCGCCGCCAAGCGTGGGCCCGACGGAGCCTGGGTGCGCATCACCTACGCGCAGATGCAGGACCGCGTGCGCCGCGTCGGCCAGGCGCTGGCGGCGCGCGGGCTGTCGGCCGAACGGCCGATCGCCATCCTCTCCGACAACGACCTCGACCACCTGACTCTGGCCTTCGCCGCGCAGTGGGTGGGCGTGCCCTACGCGCCCATCTCGGCGGCCTACTCCACCATCTCGCAGGACTACGGCAAGCTGCGCCACATCCTGGCCACGCTGACGCCGGGGCTGGTGTTCGCGGCCGCCGGCGCGCCGTTCGCGCGCGCCATCGCCGCCTGCGTGCCGGCCGACGTGGAAGTGGTACTGGCCACGGGCGCGCTGGAAGGCCGCAAGACCACCGCCTTCGCCGACCTGCTGGCGACGACGCCCGGCGCCGAAGAAGCCGCCGCGCACGCGAAGGTGGGCCCGGACACGATCGCCAAGTTCCTGTTCACCAGCGGCAGCACCAAGCAGCCCAAGGGCGTGATCAACACCCAGCGCATGCTGTGCGCCAACCTGCAGCAGATCCGACAGAGCTTCGCGTTCCTGGAAGAAGAGCCGCCGGTGCTGGTGGACTGGCTGCCCTGGAACCACACCTTCGGCGGCAACCACAACATCGGCATCGCGCTCTACAACGGCGGCACGCTGTACGTGGACGAGGGCAAGCCCACGCCCAAGGGCATCGAGGCCACGCTGGCCAACCTGCGCGAGATCGCGCCCACGATCTACTTCAACGTGCCCAAGGGCTTCGAGGAGATCGCGCGCGCGATGGACCACGACCAGGCGCTGCGCGACAAGCTGTTCTCGCGCGTGAAGGCCTTCATGTACGCCGGCGCCGGCCTGTCGCAGGCGGTGTGGGACCACCTGGACCGCCACGCGGTGGCCGCCGCCGGCGAACGCGTGCGCATGTTCACCGGCCTGGGCATGACCGAGACCGCGCCTTCGTGCACCTTCGCGGTGGGCGAAGGCATCCGATCGGGCCACATCGGCCTGCCGGTGCCGGGGGTGGAGGTCAAGCTGGTGCCTTCGGACGGCAAGCTCGAGATCCGCTTCCGCGGCCCGAACGTGATGCCCGGCTACTGGCGCGCCCCCGAGCAGACGGCCGAGGCCTTCGACGACGAAGGCTTCTACAAGACCGGCGACGCGGTCAAGTTCGTCGACGACGCGCACCCCGAGCGAGGCCTCGTCTTCGACGGCCGCATCGCGGAAGACTTCAAGCTGTCCACCGGCACCTTCGTCAGCGTGGGGCCGTTGCGCGCCAAGGTCATCCAGGCCGGCGACCCGCTGGTGCAGGACGTGGTGGTGGCCGGCATCAACCGCGACGACCTGGGCCTGCTGATCTTCCCGCGCGTCGACGACGCGCGCCGCCGGTTCAACCTGCCGGCCGACTGGTCCGCCGGCCAGGTGCTGGCGCACCATGACGTGCACGCCTTCTTCCAGGCCCTGGTCGACCGGCTCTGGGCCGAAGGCACCGGCAGCGCCAACCGGCCGGCGCACGCGGTGCTGCTGGTGGAGCCGCCGTCCATCGACAAGGGCGAGGTCACCGACAAGGGTTCGATCAACCAGCGCGCCGTGCTGGCCCACCGCACCGGCCTGGTCGAGATCCTGTACGAAGAGCGCGGCGCGGACCCCTACGTGTTCCGCCCGCGCAAGGCCTGAAGGAAACGAACATGCAGATCGAAGGACAAGGCGCAATCGTCACCGGCGGCGGCAGCGGCCTGGGCGAAGCGGTGGCGCGCGAACTGGCGCGCCTGGGTGCGAAGGTGGCCGTGCTGGACGTCAACGCCGAAGGCGCGGCCCGCGTCGCCGCCGACGCGAAGGGTATCGCCTGCCGGTGCGACATCACCGACGCCGCCAGCGTGACGGCCGCGCTCGACGCCGCCGAGAAGGCCTTCGGGAGCGCGCCGCGCATCGTGATGAACATCGCCGGCATCGGCACCGCGAAGCGGGTCATCCAGAAGGACGGCTCGGCCGCGCCGCTGGAAGACTTCGAACGCGTCGTCAGGGTCAACCTGATCGGCACCTACAACGTGGCGCGGCTGGCCGCGGCGCGCATCGCGAAGCTGGCGCCGCTGGCCGACAACGAACGCGGCGTGATGGTCAACACCGCCTCGGTGGCGGCCTTCGACGGCCAGGTCGGGCAGGAGGCCTATTCGGCCAGCAAGGGCGGCATCGTCGGCATGACGCTGCCGCTGGCGCGCGACCTGGCGCAGTTCGGCATCCGCGTGATGACCATCGCGCCCGGCCTGTTCCAGACGCCGCTGATGCTGCAGCTGCCCGAAGAGGTGCAGCAATCCCTGGCCGCTTCCATCCCCTTCCCCAAGCGGCTGGGACAACCGGCAGAATTCGCCGCCCTGGCGGCGCACATCGTCACCAACAGCCACCTCAACGGCGAGGTGATCCGCCTCGACGGCGCCTTGCGCATGGCGCCGCGCTGACCTTCCCCCCTGAACGGAGACAAGCCATGATGAAGTTGAAGACCTTGGCGGCCGCGGCCGCCGCCCTGCTCGCCGCGCTGCCGGCCTTCGCCGACGTGAACGTGGGCGTGAGCCTTTCGCTCACCGGCCCCGGCTCCGGCCTGGGCATCCCGATGCAGAACTACTTCAAGCTCTGGCCCGAGAAGATCGGCGGCGAGAAGGTGAACCTGATCATCCTGGACGATGCCAGCGACCCCGGCAAGGGCACCAGCAACGCGCGCCGCTTCGTCACCGAGGACAAGGTCGACATCATCATCGGCAGCTGCCTCACCCCGGTGGCGGCGGCGATGACGCCGGTGGCCACCGAAGCCAAGACCGTGCAGCTGGCCGCCAGCCCGGTGGGCTCGCCCCCGGGGCAGGACCAGTGGCTGTTCCGCCTGCCGCAGGGCAACGACGTGATGGCGCACGCCGTCGTGCAGCACATGGTCAAGCAGGGCGTGAAGACGATCGGCTTCCTGGGCTACACCGACGCCTACGGCGAGCTGTGGCTGAAGGCGCTGACGCCCGAGGCCGAGAAGAACGGCATGAAGATCGTGGCCGTCGAACGCTTCGCGCGTTCGGACACCAGCGTCACGCCGCAGGCGCTGAAGCTCACCGCCGCCAACCCCGACGCCATCGTCGTGGTGGCCTCGGGTTCGGGCGCGGCGATGCCGGAACTGGGCATCCTGGACCGCGGCTACAAGGGCAAGATCTACCAGACCCACGCCGCCGCCACCCCCGACCTCACGCGCGTGGGCGGCAAGGCGGTGGAAGGCACCTTCGTCGTCAGCGGCCCGGCGGTCATCGCCGAGCAGCTGCCCGACAGCCACCCGTCGAAGAAGCTGGCGATCGACTTCGTCACCAAGTACGAGAAGGCGATGGGCCCGAACACGCGCAACCAGTTCGCCGGCCACGCCTACGACGCGCAGATCGTGCTGGACAAGATCATCCCGATGGCGCTGAAGAAGGCCAAGCCCGGCACCGCCGAGTTCCGCGCCGCGCTGCGCGACTCGCTGGAGACCATGGGCCGCACCGTGTTCAGCCACGGCGTGATGAACTGGACGGCGCAGGACCACTGGGGCTACACCAATGAAACCGGTGTGATGCTCAAGGTGGTGGACGGGAAGTTTGTCGTCGAGAAGTGAATCGCCTACGGCGATTCACTTTCGTCGCAGGCTTTCTTGGCGCAGCCAGGTTAAGGGCCGCAAGGCCCGGCCGAAGACAAAAGTGAGCCAACAGGAAACGACATGGACTTCACCGTCGCCAGCATCCTGGCCCTCGACGGCGTCACCAACGGCGCGGTGTACGCGCTGCTGGCGCTGGCGACGGTGCTGGTCTTCGCCGTCACGCGCGTCATCTTCATCCCGCAGGGCGAGTTCGTCGCCTTCGGGGCGCTGACGCTGGCGCTGTTCCAGGCCGGCAAGGTGCCGGGCACGGTGTGGTTCCTGCTGATCCTGGCGGCGGCGGTCGCGGCCGCCGAGTTGATGCACGGCCTGCGCCACCACGCGGCGCCGGCGCGGCTGGCGCGCAACGCGCTGAAGACGCTGGCCTACCCGGTGGTCATCTCGCTGGTGTGCTTCTGGGCCGCCAGGCAGAACCTGCCGCTGCTGGTGCAGGCGGCGCTGACGCTGGCACTGGTCACGCCCTTCGGGTCGCTGATCTACCGCATCGCCTACCAGTCGCTGGCCGACGCTTCCGTGCTGGTGCTGCTCATCGTCTCGGTGGGCGTGCACTTCGCGCTGGTCGGGCTGGGACTGCTGTTCTTCGGCGCCGAAGGCTTTCGCAATCCCAGCTTCTGGGACCAGCGCTTCAATGCCGGGCCGCTGGCGGTGTCGGGCCAGTCGCTCATCATCTTCCTGGCGTCGCTGGCGCTCATCGTCTCGCTGTACCTGTTCTTCGAGCGATCGCTCACCGGCAAGGCGCTGCGGGCGACGGCGGTGAACCAGCTGGGCGCGCGCCTGATGGGCATCTCCAGCGCCGGCGCCGGCCGCCTGAGCTTCACGATGGCGGCCTTCATCGGCGCGCTCTCGGGCCTGCTGATCGGGCCGACGACGACCATCTTCTACGACAGCGGGTTCCTCATCGGGCTGAAGGGCTTCGTCGCCGCGGTGTTCGCCGGCCTGTCGAGCTACCCGCTGGCGCTGGTGGGCGCCATCGGCGTGGGGCTGCTGGAAAGCTTCGGCTCGTTCTGGGCCAGCGCGTTCAAGGAAGTGATCGTCTTCGGCGCCATCGTGCCGGTGCTGCTCTGGCGCAGCCTGCGCGACCCGCACAGCGAGGAACACTGACCATGCGGCGCTGGTCGTTTCCCGCGTTCGCGGTGCTCATGCTCGTGCTGCCGGCGCTGCCGGTGCCGGACTTCTGGATCACGCAGAGCATCTACATCGGCCTCTATGCCATCGTCGCCCTCGGCCTGGTGCTGCTGACCGGCGTGGCCGGCCTCACCAGCTTCGGCCAGGCGGCCTTCGTGGGCGTGGGCGCGTACGCGGCGGCCTTCCTGGCCACGAAGACGGGCGTCTCACCCTGGCTCACGGTCTTCGTCGGCATGGCGCTGGCGGTGGTGGTGGCGCTGCTGCTGGGCGCCATCACGCTGCGCATGTCGGGGCACTACCTGCCGCTGGCCACCATCGCCTGGGGCCTGGCGCTCAACTACACCATGGCCAACATGGAATGGCTGGGCAAGTACGACGGCCTGCTGGGCGTGCCCACGATCAAGTTCTTCGGCATGGACCTGGGCACCGGGCGCGGGCTGCACGTGCTGATCTGGATCATCGCGCTCGCCGCCGCGCTGGCTTCGACGCGGCTGCTGGACTCGCGCGCCGGGCGCGCGATCCGCTCGCTCAAGAGCGGGTCGACCATGGCCGAGGCGATGGGCATCTCCACCTTCCGCTACAAGGTGATCGTGTTCGTCTTCGCGGCGGTGCTGGCCTCCATCTCGGGCTGGCTGTTCGCGCATTTCCAGCGCACCGTGAACCCGACGCCTTTCTCGCTGGGCAAGGGCATCGAGTACCTGTTCATGGCGGTGCTGGGCGGCGTGGGCCAGGTCTGGGGCGCGTTCCTGGGTTCTGCGGCCGTGCGCATCGTCGACGACCAGCTGCAGGTGCTGCTGCCCAGGCTCATCGGCACCAGCGGCAACTTCGAGACCATCGTCTTCGGCATCGTGCTGGTGGTGGTCCTGAAGTACGCGCCCGACGGGCTGTGGACCTTCGTCGCCCGCCTGGCGCCCGCGGCCAAGCGCGAACGCGACTGGGAAGGCGCCGCGCCGCTGCCCGCGCGCGACAAGCCGGCCCGCGGCGAGCCGCTGCTGGAAGTGGACAAGGTGCGCAAGGAGTTCGGCGGCCTGGTGGCGGTGAACGACGTCAGCTTCCAGATCCAGGGCGGCGACATCGTCGGCCTCATCGGCCCCAATGGCGCCGGCAAGTCGACCACCTTCAACCTCATCACCGGCGTGCTGCCGCTCACTTCGGGCAGCGTGCGTTTCCGCGGCGAGGCCATCGGCGGACTGGCGTCGCGCCAGATCGCGCGGCGCGGCATCTCGCGCACCTTCCAGCACGTGAAGATGATTCCCGAGATGACGGTGCTGGAGAACGTGGCCCTGGGCGGCTACCTGCGCAGCAAGGCCGGCCCCATGGCCGCCATGCTGCGGCTGGACCGCGCCGAGGAGCGCGGCCTGTTCGCCGAAGCCGAGCGGCAACTCGCCCGCATCGGCATGGCCGGCCAGATGCACGAACTGGCGGGCAACCTGGCGCTGGGTCCGCAGCGGCTGATGGAGATCGCGCGCGCGCTCGCCACCGACCCCGCGCTGCTGCTGCTGGACGAACCGGCCGCCGGCCTGCGCCACAAGGAGAAGCAGGCCCTGGGCGCGGTGCTGCGCCAGCTGAAGGCCGAAGGCATGAGCATCCTGCTCGTCGAGCACGACATGGACTTCGTGATGGGGCTGACCGACCGCGTGGTGGTGATGGAGTTCGGCACCCTGCTGGTGGAAGGCACGCCCGAAGAGGTGCAGGCGAGCCCGATCGTGCGCGCGGCCTATCTCGGTCAGGAACATTGAGATGAACGCGCTCTTGCAAGTGACCGACCTGCACGCCGGCTACGGCCGCGCCGAGGTGCTCACCGGGCTGAACTTCCACCTGGACAAGGGGAAGGTGGTCACCATCATCGGCCCCAACGGCGCCGGCAAGTCGACCACGCTGGGTGCGCTGATGGCGGTGCTGCCTTCGCGCGGCAAGATCGTCTTCGACGGCACCGACCTCGCCGACGTGACGCTGGAAGAACGCGTGATGCTGGGCATGGCGCTGGTGCCCGAGAAGCGCGAACTCTTCGGCACCATGCCGGTGGAAGACAACCTGGTGCTGGGCGGCTTCAAGCCGATGAAGCAGCGTGTACCCAACTGGAAGGGCGGGCTCGAGCGCGTCTACGAACTGTTCCCGCGCCTGAAGGAACGCCGCGTGCAGCTGGCCGGCACGCTGTCCGGCGGCGAGCGGCAGATGCTGGCGGTGGGCCGCGCGCTGATGTCGCAGCCCAAGCTGCTGATGCTGGACGAGCCCAGCCTGGGCCTGGCGCCGCTGATCGTGCGCGAGATCTTCAAGATCATCGAACGCCTGCGCGAGGCCGGCACCAGCATCCTGCTCATCGAGCAGAACGCCCGCGCCGCGCTGGAAGTGGCCGACCACGGCTACGTGCTGGAGACCGGCGCCATCGCGCTCGAAGGGCCGGCAGCGCAGCTGGCCGGTGACCCGCGCGTGATCGAGACCTATCTTGGCGCTGCGCGCAAGCAGAACTGAGATGGGCGCCGCCGTCCCCCTTCCGCGCCGCAGCGACGAGGCGCTGGACGCCGGACTCATCGAACACGTGGTCGGCTACCTGCTCGCCATCTCGGCGGTCACGGTGCGCGAATGTTTCCACCGCAGCATCGGCCGCCCGCTGGACCTGCGGCCGGTGGAATTCACCCTGCTGATGCTGCTGCTGGGCAACCCGGGCGCCGCGCCCAAGCAGCTGGCGCGCGCGCTGCGCATGCCGGCACCCAACGTCACGGCCCTGCTGGACCGCATGGTGGCGCGCGGCTACGTGCTGCGCCAGCGCAGCGCCGCCGACGGGCGCGCGCTGGAAGTGCGGCTCACGCCCGAAGGCGACGCCGTGGCGCGGCGCGCGCACGGCATCTCGCTCACGATGGAAGGCGGGCTGCTGGAGAAGTTCACGCCCGGTGAACGGGTGTTGCTGCGCGAATTGCTGCTCAAGCTGGGCCGCGTCAACGCGCCCGCCGCGGCAGCGTAGCCGCCTGCTCGCCCAGGTCCCAGAACAGCCCGGTCATCAGCGCCAGCGCCTCGCGCGCCACCGGCAGCAGCAGGTGCTCGTCGGGCGCGTGCTGGCTGCAGGCCGGGTAGCTGTGCGGCACCCACACCGTGGGCAGGCCCAGGCCGTCGGCGAACACGTCGTTGGGCAGGCTGCCGCCCAGGTTGGGCAGCAGGACGGGCTTCTTGCCCGTGCTGCGCTCGATGGACGCCAGCGTGAAGCGCACCCAGGCGTTGTCGGGGTCCAGCCGGGTCGCGGCCATCACCACCGGCTCGCCCACCTGCACGGCGCGGAAGCCGCGCGCGTCCAGGTGTTCGCGCACGTGGCGCCGCAGGTTCGCGGTGTCGGTGCCGACCACGAAGCGCATGTGCATCGTCGCCTTCGCTTCCGGCGGGATGGCGTTGATCGGGTGGTCGGGATTGCCGGTGCGACAGGCCAGCACCTCCAGCGTGTTCCAGGCGAACACGCGCTCGGCCGGCGTCAGGGCGGGCTCGCCCCAGGCAGGGTCGATGGCGGGGTCGCCCGGGCCGCCGCCGGGGTCCAGTCCGGCGAGCGCGGCCTTCACGTTGGCGGGAATCGGTGGCGGGCGCAGCGCGTCGACGAGGATGCGCCCGCGTGCGTCCACCAGCGAGGCGATCGCGTTCGCGAGGATGGTGCCCGGGTTGGCGAGCAGCCCGCCCCAGTTGCCCGAGTGGTGCGCGCCTTCGCGCAGCTTGAGCGACAGCTCGAAGTTGGCGACGCCGCGTGAACCCAGGAACACCGTGGGCTCGCTGGCGTGCAGCCGCGGACCGTCGCTGGCGATCAGCACGTCGGCGGCGAGCGCCTCGCGTTCGGCGCCGCAGAACTCGGCCAGGCCGGGCGAGCCGGTCTCTTCGCCGGTCTCGAACAGCCACTTCACGTTGAAACCGAGCCTGCCGCCGCGCGCGGCCAGCACCTGCGCCAGCGCGGCGATGTTGATGCTGTGCTGGCCCTTGTTGTCGGCGGTGCCGCGGCCGTAGAGCCTGTCGCCTTCGGCCCGCACGTCCCAGGGGCCGGCGCCGCGGGTCCAGCTCTTGTCCTGGCCGCGGATCACGTCGCCGTGGCCGTACATCAGCACCGTGGGCAGCGCGTCGCCTTCGTGGCGCACGGCCACCAGCAGCGGGCCGTAGGGCGGCACCGGGTTCGGGTGGATCGCCCACGAGAAACCCAGCGCGGTGAGCGAAGGCACCAGCTCGTCGGCCAGGTAGGCGTGCAGCGCGGGGCCGCTGGCCGGGTCCTGGCTCTCGGTGCGGACGGCGACGCGGCGCGCCAGGTCGCGCACGAAGGCGCCGCCGTCGAAATGCTCGTGCGCGAGCGCGAGCGCCGCCTCGCGGCTCACGACTTCGCGACGAGGGTGAAGTGCTCCACCACCGGCGGCTGGGCGAAGAAGGGGCCGACGATGGCACGCCACTCGGCGAACAGCGGGCCCTGGCGGAAGGCCACCGTGTGGTCTTCCAGCGTCTCCCAGAAGATCTGCAGGATGTAGCGCTCCGGGCTTTCGACGCCCTTGTTCACCTTCCAGCCCTTCATGCCCTTGGCGCGGGCGATCACGGTGGTCAGGCCGCGCTGGATGGCGGCGTCGAACTCGGCCTGGCGGCCGGGCGGGATGCGGATGTCGGCGACTTCGAGGATCACGGTGCGGCCTTCCTTGCGGGGTGAGCGCCGATTGTGCAGCCCGAGGCTGCAGCCCTGCCGGTGCCCGCGCCGCTAGCATGGGCCCGATGCAGGTTTCCGACGAAGCGCGCCTGCGGCGGCGGGGCATCGCGCTCGTCACCGTGGCGACGCTGTGTTTCGCCGCGCTCGACGCGGTGGCCAAGTGGCTGGTGAAGACCGTGCCGGTGGCCGAGGTGGTGTGGCTGCGCTTCGCCACCCACGTGCTGCTGATGCTGGCGCTGCTGCTGCCGCGCCGCGGGCCGGCGCTGCTGCACATGAAGAGCGTCAAGCTGCACCTGCTGCGCGGCGCGATGCTGGCGTCGATGACGGGCCTGAACTTCTGGGCCCTGCAGTACCTGCAGTTGGCCGAGACGGGGGCGATCCAGTTCTCGGTGCCGATCCTGATCGCGCTGCTGTCGGCCTGGTGGCTGAAGGAAAGGCTGGACGCGCGGCGCTGGCTCGCCGTGCTGGCCGGCTTTGCCGGTGTGCTGCTGGTGATACGGCCGGGTTCGCACGCCTTCCACCCGGCGATCCTGCTGTCGGTGATGCAGGCCTTCGTCTACGCCGCGTTCAACCTGCTGACGCGCCGCATGGCGGCCACCGAGTCGCCGGACACGATGCAGCTGGTCTCGGCGATGGGCGCGCTGGTCGTGCTGGCGCCGGTGGCGCTGCCGCAATGGCACACGCCTTCGGGCGCCTGGACCTGGGCGCTGGTGCTGGCCACCGGTTTCTTCGGCGGCGTCGGCCACCTGGCGGTGGCGCAGGCCCACAAGTACGCCTCGGCGGCGGTGCTGGGGCCTTTCCTCTACCAGCAGATCCTGTACATGGCGCTCTGGGGCTGGCTGGTGTTCAGCCAGGTGCCCGACGCCTTCGTCGTCGCCGGGTCGGTGGTGGTGGTGCTGTCGGGGCTGTACCTGCTGTGGCTGGAGCGGCGCCGCACGTTGCGGCGCCCGCCCTGGAATCGGGGGCCCCTTCCCCCCGATTCCGGGGTAGAGGCCCTCAAGACCGGTATCGCGGCTGCCGCCGAATGGTTAAGTTGCGGCTGCGCCTGGAGCGCGAGGAGGTCCGATCATGAAGAGCACCGCCCATCGGCTTTCCCGGCTCGTTTCGACGCTTGGCGCGGTGGTGGGGCTGGCGCTGCCGGCCGTCGGCGAGGCGGCCTACGTGATGACCAGCATCGACATCGCCGGTGCCACCAACACGGCGGTCTGGGACATCAACAACAGCGGGACCATGGTGGGGTACAGCACCTCGGGACCGTCCGACCTGTCGACCGCGTTCGTGCGCTCCGCGGGCGGCACGGTGACGACGCTGGGGCCGGCCGGCGCCGTCTCGAGCGTGGCCACCGGCATCAGCGAGACTGGGCTGGTCGTGGGCAGCTACTCGTCGACGCTGGTGGACGACGGCGCCGGCAACCTGGTGGCCGGACCGTCCGTGGGCTTCATCTACGCCGGATCGACCTACACCACCTTCGCGGTCGCCGGCGCCATCGACACCTTCCTGCGCGCCGTGTCGTCCGACGGGCGCTACCTCAGCGGCTACTACTCCACCGACACCGTCGCCGGCGTCGGCTTCGTCTACGACACCCTGACGGCGACCACCACCATCGTTTCCCGGCCGGACTCGCTGCTGACGATCGCGCAGGGCGTCAACAACAGCGGCACCCTGGTCGGCGGCGACATCATCGCCGGTTCGCCGACCACGCGCCCAGGCTTCACCTACGACATCGGCACCGGCACCCGCACCGACGTCCAGCTGGCCGGGGCGTCGCGCACGGCGCTGCGCGCGATCGACGAAGCAGGCACGCTGGCGGGCTGGTTCATCGACGGCAGCGCGGCGACGCACGGCTTCATCGGTTCGCTCACCGACTACGAACTGATCGACTTCGCCGGCGCCACCTCGACCTTCGTCGAAGGCAGCAACGATGCGCGTTGGGTCGTCGGCGAGTGGATCGACGCCAGCGGCGTCACCCACGGCTACGTCGCGATGACGGTGCCTGCGCCGGGCAGCCTGGCGCTGGCCCTCACGGCGCTGCTGGTGCTTCGCGCCGGCGGACCCTGGCGGGGTGCGGCGGCGCGCCGGACCGTGCGGCCGCGGTGATCGAGGCGACTTCCCCCGCGGTCCTGCCCTCAAGACTCAGCGTGCCGCCTTCGGGGGCCACAGCTTGCCGCACAGCCCGCGGTAGACGAAGGCGCTGGTTGGCGCGGCGGGCGGTGCGCCGGCCGCTTCCACGCTGACCGCGAGTTCGACCGCGCGCGCGAACAGGTCTTCGGAAGCGCGGTCCAGCAACACATGACCGAAGGGCGCCAGCGGTGCCGGCAGGGCGCCGACCGCCTGCGCACGGCCTTCGGCGTCCAGCGTCCACAGCACCGGCACCCGGCCCGGCGGCAACGGCACCGCCTGCACCAGCTTCAGGTCGAGCACGCGCCCCTGGCGCCGGCTGGCGACGATGAGGCCGGCGCGTCCTTCGGCGGTGGCCAGCACGCCGACATAACTCTCCGGCAGCTGCGCCTCGTCGGGCTGCAGCTGCTGCATCACGGTGGGCAGGGCGAGCCCGGCGACGAGCCCGAAGGCCAGCGCGGCCGCCGGCACGCCGCCGAAGACCCGCCGCCACCAGGGCTGGGGCTTCGCCGGCGCGCCGAAGACGCGGCCTTCGATGCGCGACCACAGGGCGTCGCCGGCCGGCGCTTCCGGCAGCGTGGTCGCCAGCGGCACGAAGTGGCGGTCCCAGCGCGCGGCGGCGCGCGCCACGTCGGGGTGGGCCTGCATCACCGCTTCGAAGCGACGGCGCGCGCCGCCGGTCATCGTGCCCAGCGCGTACTCGGCCGCCAGGCGGTCCACCAGCTCCGGCACGCGGTGCCAGTTCATGCCGGCTCCGCCAGGCAGTCGCGCAGCCTGAGCAGGCTGCGCCGGATCCAGGCCTTCACGGTGCCCAGCGGGCGTCCGATGCGGCGCGCCAGTTCGTCGTGCGTGAGGCCTTCGAAGTAGGCCAGCGCGATGGCGGCGCGCGGCTCGGGCTCGATCTGCGCCATGCATTCGCCCAGCCGCCCCTCGGCCTGCAAGGCCAGCAGCTGCTCCAGCGGCGAATCGCTCTCGTCGGCGGCGTCGTGCGAATGCTCGTGACCTTCGGCGTCGGTCCAGGCCAGCGGCGTTTCGGGGCGGCGCCTGCGCAGCAGGTCGATCGCGCGGTTGCGCGCGATCGCGGTCAGCCAGGCGAGCGGGCTGGTGCGAAGCGCCGGGAACCGGGCGGCACGCGTCCACACGGTCATGAAGGTGTCCTGCAGCACGTCTTCGGCCGCGGCACGGTCGTCCAGGATGCGCGTGGCCACCGCCAGCAGCCGGCCGCCGGTGGCGCGGTACAGCTCGCGCAGCGCGCCGCGGTCCTGCAGCGCGACGCGACCGAGCAGCCGCTCCAGCGTGGCGTCGTCGGTCATGGCATCGTCGTCGTGGCGAGTGCGACCGGGGCCTTGGCCACCGCCTCGAACATGCGCCGCACCTCGTCGAAGCCGCGCACCGCGTTCAGGGCCTGGAAATCGCCCCAGCGCAGTGCCGCCGGCATGTCGTTGTAGACCTCGCGCGCCGCCGCGAGACAGGCGACTCGCGTGCCGGCACCCAGCCTGAAGCCGGCGCTGCCGGGCAGCACCAGCGGCCGTGCAGGGTCGACGAAGGGGTCGGCCGCGAAGCGGTTCGGGAACACGCGCTGCATCGGCCCGACCGTGTCCTGCGCGTAGCAGTAGACGTAGCTGGGCACGGCCGGGCGCACGCGCAGGACGCCGCCGGCGGCTTCGAGCTGCAGGCCCAGGCGCGCCGGTGCAGGTGCCGCGGCCGGCGCGGCAGGCGGTGCGGGAGCGGCGGCCGCTGCGGCCACCAGCCCGTCGCGGAAAGCTTGCGCCGGCGGCGCCGGGAATGGCGCGCTGATGAAGCGCGTGAACAGCTCCAGGTCGACCACCGCGTCGTCGCCCAGCCCCACGCCGCGCCGGTACAGCGCCACCGCCTGGCGCAGCGCCGGCGTCACGACGCCGTTCACGGGGCCGTCGAAGAAGCCGCGGTTGCGCAGCTGCAGCTGGAAGAAGGGGGTCAGCTCGCCGGCGCGTTCCATGCCGATGAACCAGTCCTCGATCTCGGCCTTGACCTCGGGGTTCTCGGGGCCGGTGCCCAGGCACGACCAGTAGGGCAGCTTCTGCAGGCGGCCGAACAGTTCCACCGCCGCCAGCTCCACCATGTTGCGCAGCGCCTGCGCGGTGCCGTCCGTGCGCTGGAAGCTGGTGCTGAAGTTGATGCCGACCTTGCTGATCGTCGACTGCGAGTCGAGCGCGTCGCCTTCCTTGACGATCGCGGTCTGGTTCTTCGACACCGCGCCGGGCACCAGCGTCAGGTCGCGTGTGTTGACGATCGCGACGTCGAGCCCCAGCACGTTGACCTGGCGGCTCTTCGATGCGCCGACCCCGATCACCTGGCCGATCGCCAGCCCGCCGTCGGCCTGGCGGCGCAGCACGCTTTCGTCGAGCTGCGTGATCGAGCCGCGCAGGTCGTATTGCGGCACCACCGCGAACGCGCCGCGCTGCTGCGCGCTGTTGAGGAAGGCGACCACGTTGTTCGCGTCCTGGCCGAAGGCGACGACCTGGATCGCGCGGCTTCGGCGCGTCATGTCGGAGATGGCCGACATCATCATGTCGCGCGTGCCGGCGCTGACCTTCTTGGTGGCGTCGGTCAGGTCCTCGAGCAGCACCGAGACGTCGCGCGTGCCGTAGTCGATGTGGAGCTTGTCCATGCAGCGCAGCGCGTCGGCGAAGCCGGTCACGTTGCGCTGCGGCACCGACTGGACCGGCTGCGCCGCGGCGCGCGTGTCCTGCTGGCGCGGCGGCAGCGGGGCGCAGGCGGTGGTGGTCACCGCCAGCAGCAGGGCAATGCGCTTCATCGGGACCCCCTCCTCGATTGTCGCCAAGCTTAACGGCAGTTGTTGCCGACCTGGATCACGTCGCCGGTGACGATCACGGTGGTCTCGCGCTTGGCCGAGGTGCTGATCGCGCCCGGCTTCTTGTCCTCGAAGATGTTGCCGATCGCGATGTTGCAGCCGTTGCCGGCGCCGCGCCCGCCTGCGACCGCGTTGATGCCGTCGACCGTCACCACGCCGCGCGTGCGTGCCGCGGCGTCTGCCGCTGCCTGGGTCTTGCTGCGCGCGAGGCGGGCATTGATGTCGTCCGGGATGTCCGGGGTCCCGGCCCGGCTGGCGACGCAGGTCAGCAGCAGGCAGCAGGCGAGGGCGTGGCGCTTCATGGCGGATCTCCTGGGTTCGAGGGCGGGGTGGCGCATGGTCTTCAGTTGCCGGCCGCCGACCCGGCGCTCTGGCTGACACCGGAGACCGAGCCGATCAGGATGCGCTGGTCGGTCGTGCTCTGGTTCGACGCGCTCTGCGACAGGGTGCCGGCCACGGTGGCGTTGGTGCGCACGAAGGCGGCGCCGGTGTTGGCCGCGGTGCCGATGAGCATGGACTGGTCGATCGTCGCGCGCGGCGAACCGCTGACCGACTGCGACACCGAGCCGGTCACCGTCGCGCGCGTCGCGACGTCGCCCTGCGCGTTCTGGATCGCGCCGATCGCCAGCGACTGGCGGTGGGCCTGGTTGGCGCCGGTGATGCGCTGCGAGATCGTGGCGTCGACGGTCGCGTCGGTGGACAGGCGGCCGGTCGAGTTCTCGACCGAGCCGACCGCGATCGCCTGGTTGGCCGGCACCGGGCCGTCGGACGACTGCGTGGTGCTGCCGGCCAGCGTGGCCCGCGTGTCGACCCGGCTGGGCGCCCCGCCGACCACGGCGGCGACCAGCAGCTTCTGGCTGCCCCGCTCGGCGCTCTGCAGCACGGTGGCCGACACCGTGCCCGAAGTGATGACGGTGCCGCCGCCGTCGATGCGCAGCGCCGAACCGATCTCGACCGACTGGCTGGCCGGTGCCGTGGTCTGCCCCTGGGTCTGGGCGACCGATCCGGTCAGCGTGCCCTGCGTCGTGATCGACTGCGCGCTGCTGTCGGCGATGCTGCCCAGCGCAACGCGTTGCAGTGCGTTCGCGTTGCTGGCCCCTGACGACACGGTGCTCTGGGTGATCGTGCCGGCGGCGGTGCCGTTGGCCGAACCGGCCTGCAACGTCGAACCGGAGATGGTGCCGACCAGCACTTCCTGGCCGATGCCGCCGTTCAGCGTCTGGGTGACGTCGGCGCTGACGACGCCGTTGCTCACCAGGTTGCCGCCCGCGGCGTCGCGCACGCCGCCGACGTCGATGGTCTGGCGGCCGTTGCCTGCGCTGCTGGCATTGGCGGTCTGCGTCAGGTTGGCCTGCACCAGCCCCTTCGCCTGCACGCTGCTGGCGTTGAGGGTGCCCGAAAGGCTGCCGATGCCGACGCTCTGGCTGCTGCCGAAGCTGCCGCTGCTGCTGCGGGTCTGGGTCAACGTGCCGACCAGGGAGCCTTGCGCCGAGAGCGTCCCGTTGCCGGCGACCACGCCACCGGCGCTGCCGATGAGGACATCCTGGCGGGCTCCCTGGACGCTGCTGTCGCGTCCGCTCTGGATCACCGAGCCGCTGACGTTGCCTTGCGTGGTCAGGCTGCCGCCGGCAGGCGCCACGACGCGGACCGAGCCGTCGCCGAGCGTCGGGGCGATCGGGCGCACGGCGCCCGGCGCGCCGACCTGCGGGATCAGCAGCGTGTTCGAGCTGCCGTCGACGATCGATTGGGCTTGCGCGAACGTGCCGCCGAAGGCGAGCGCGAGGGCGACGGCGACGGGGGTCAGGGTGCGATGCATGCTCTGGTTGCTCCGGTGGTGACGGGCCGGAATCGGCCGGTTCACCGACCTGACGGCGACCCCCCCGCCCTGGATGCAGCCCCGTTGATGGACCCCCGCGTTCAGGGGGGGGCGTGCTCGCCCAGGTAGGCCAGCTGCACGTCGGGGTTGCTGCGGATCGCCGCCGGCGCGTCGCTCGCGATCACCTCGCCGTTGACCATCACCGTGATGCGGTCGGCGATGCGGAACACGGCGTCCATGTCGTGTTCCACCAGCAGGATGGCGTGGCCAGTCTTCAGGCGCGCCAGCAGGGCCAGCATGCGGTCGGTCTCCTCGGCGCCCATGCCGGCCAGCGGTTCGTCCAGCAGCAGCACCTTCGGCCTCGTGGCCAGGCACATCGCGATCTCCAGCTGGCGCTTGCCGCCGTGGCTCAGCAGGCCGGCCGGGCGTTCGGCGGCGTCGGCCAGGCCGGCGGCTTCGAGCGCGGTGCGGGCGATGTCGCCGCTCAGCGCGCAGTGCTCGGCGCTTTCCCACAAGGCCCAGGGCCGCGCGTGCGCGGCCTGCGCCGTGAGGCGGCAGTTCTCGAAGACGCTGAACTCGGGGAAGATGGTCGTGCGCTGGTAGCTGCGGCCGACGCCGGCGCGCGCGCGCTTCGCCTGCGCCCAGGCCGTGATGTCGGTGCCGGCCAGGGTGATGCTGCCGGCCGAGGCGGGCAGTTCGCCCGAGAGCATGTTGATGAGCGTGCTCTTGCCGGCGCCGTTGGTGCCGATGACGGCGTGCACCTGGCCGAGTTCGAAGTCCAGCGAGACGCCGCCCACGGCCATCAGGCCGCCGAAGCGCCGCGTCAGCCCGCGGCAGGCCAGCAGCGCGGTCACCTGAAACGCTCCGCCAGCCCGATCAGCCCCTTCGGCAGCCCGGCGACGAAGGCGATGATGGTGGCGCCCAGCGTGAGCTGCCAGTGGTCGGCGAGGAAGCTGCCGACGAGTGCCGGCGTGGCGTAGAACTCCTTCAGCAGCACGAAGGCGGCGGCGCCGATGACGGCGCCGCGCAGGTGGCCCAGGCCGCCCAGGATGATCATCAGCAGCACAGCGCCGCTTTCGTGCCACGAGAGCAGCTCGGGGTTCACGAAGCCGTCCTTCAGCGCCAGCAGGAAACCCGCCAGCCCGGCCAGCGCGCCGGCCAGCACGAAGGCCGCCAGCTTGTAGCGGTAGGTGGCGAAGCCGGCGGCCCGCATGCGCTGCTCGTTGACGCGGATGCCCGCCAGCGCGTGACCGAAGCGCGAGCGGCGCACGAGCACCAGCAGCGCGTAGGTGCCCACCAGCGCGGCCAGGGCCAGGTAGTACATGGGCCAGCGGCCGGCGCTGTCCAGCCGGCCCAGCACCGGGCGCACGTTGAGGTAGATGCCGTCGCTGCCGCCACCCAGCCGGGTGTCGTGGAACACGAAGTAGGCCATCTGCGCGAAGGCCAGCGTGACCATGATGAAGTAGATGCCTCGCGTGCGCAGGCTCAAGGCGCCGACGAAGAGCGCATACAGCGCCGCCGCCGCGCAGGCCAGCCCCATCAGCACGATCAGGTTGCCGGCGTCGGACTCCGGCGAGCCCAGCACGGTGGCGTAGGCGCCGATGCCGAAGAAGGCCGCGTGGCCCAGGCTCACCAGGCCGGTCATGCCCACCAGCAGTTCCAGGCTCAACGCGAACACGGCAAAGATGACGATCTTCACCACCAGGTCGCTCAGGTAGGGCGACAGCACCGCAGGCAGCAGCGCCAGCACTCCGGCCACGGCCAGCGGCAGCCAGCGTGCCATTCAGTAGCCCCGCCGCATCAGGCCTTCGGGGCGCCAGACCAGGATCACCGCCATCAGCAGGTAGACGCCGATGCCCGACAGTTCGGCGAAGAACACCTTGCCGAAGGTGTCGACGAAGCCGACCAGCAGCGAAGCGACCAGCGCGCCGCTGATCGAGCCGATGCCGCCGATCACCACCACCACGAAGCTGATGATGAGCACGTGGCCGCCCATGCCCGGGTAGACGCTGGACATCGGCGCCGCGATCATGCCGGCCAGCGCCGCCAGCGCCACGCCGCCGGCGAACACGATGCGGTACAGCCGCGTGATGTCCACGCCCAGCCCGCGCACCATGTCGCGGTTGCTGGCGCCGGCGCGGATCATCATGCCCAGCCTGGTGCGGTTGACGATGAACCACAGCGCCAGCCCGACCACGATGCAGGCGCCGGAAGCGAACAGCCGGTACACCGGGTAGGTCATCAGGTTGCCCAGCGGCACGGTGCCGGCCAGCCAGTCGGGCGCCTTCACGCCGTGCACGTCGTTGCCCACGAGCAGCGAGCGCAGTTCCTCGAAGACCAGGATCAGCGCGTAGGTCATCAGCACCTGCTGCAGGTGCTCGCGCTGGTACAGGAAGCTGAAGAAGGCCCACTCCAGCAGGTAGCCGAAGGCGGCGGCCAGCAGCAGGCCGGCGACGAGCATGGTGATGAAGTTCTGCCCGAACAGCGGCGCGATGCCGAAAGCCAGGTAGGCGCCGGCCATGTAGAAGCTGCCGTGCGCGAGGTTGATGACGCCCATGATGCCGAAGATGAGCGTCAGCCCGCTGGCCACCAGGAACAGCAGCAGCCCGTACTGCACGGCGTTCAGGCACTGCACGAGGAAGGTGGCGAGATCCATGGGCGCGCGATTATCTGGCGCGGGCCGTGAACCAGGCCGCCGCCTGCGCACGCGAGCCCACCGCCAGCTTGTCCAGGATGTTGGCGACGTGGCGCTTCACCGTATGCGGGCTGAGGTCGAGCGCGCGTGCGATGAGCTTGTTGCTCTGGCCGGCGGCGATGCGCTGCAGCACCTCGGCTTCGCGCGCCGACAGCGGCGAGTCGGGCGCCGCCGCGTCGTCCGCCGGCGGCGCGGCCTGCCGCAGCGCGGCCGCGGCGGCGGCCCAGCGCTGCAGCGTCTGCAGCAGGGCCGGGCCGAGCGCGCCGCGCCAGTCGGCGCCCGCCAGCCGGCCCAGCACCGCGGGGCCGCTGAGCAGCACGACGCCCCATTCGCCGTCGGCGGCGACGCGCTGCGCGAGCGCTTCGATCACGGCCGCGGCTTCGCGCGCGTGCTTCGGCCCGCGTTGCAGCAGCGCGTCGGCCAGGCGCAGCCGGGCGTCGGCCACCTGGCCGTAGACGTCGCTGCGCCATTCGTCTTCCACCAGCGCGCACCAGCGCTCGCAGGCCTCTTCCAGGTCGCCCCGCAGCCGCGCCAGGTGGGCCGCCGCGCCGGCGCGCTGGCGCGGCGTCAGCCAGCTGCGGCCGCCCACCGCGGCCAGCCGTTCGGCGGCGGCGCGCAGTTCGGCCGGGTCGTCCAGCATCGCGGCGCAGCGCATCGTGAAGAACACGTACAGCGGCTGGTACACCTCCACCCGCAGCGCCACGCCGGAGGCGCCGATGTCGTTGACCAGCGCGTGCAGGAGCGGCAGCCCGCCGGGGTCGCCGCGCAGCGACTTCAGCACCGCGGCCAGCGTGCGCGTGGGCGCGTCCAGGCCCACGGGGTCGGCCAGCCAGCGCGATTCGCTGGTGGCGGCATCGGCCGACTTCCGCGCGCCTTCCACGTCGCCCTGCCACAGCGCCAGCCAGGCCTGCAGCACCAGCAGCAGCCCGCGCAGCGGGGTCGGCTGTTCGGGCAGCTGCTGCTGCGCGCCGGCCACGTAGCGCAGCAGCGGCGCGCGCGTGCCCGGCAGGCCGACGAAGGCGCCCAGCGGCGCGCATTCCAGCCACTGCGCCAGCGGCGCGCCCTGCTCCAGCAGGCCCACGGTGCGCGTGATGAAGGCGGCGACGCCGCGCTGGTCGCCCTGGCCGATCTCCAGCCAGGCCTGCGCGCCCAGCGTGCGCGTCAGCGCGTCGGGCGGCGTGCGCGCGTCTTCCAGCAGGGCCTGCGCCATCGGCTTCAGCGCTTCGGGCCGGTTCGCGCCCGACAAGGCCCAGCAGTGGAACGACAGCGCGCGCAGCCGCTCCACCGCGTCGCCTTCGGCGCCGAAGGCTTCGGCCGCGGCGGCGGTGGTGCCGATGGCGGTGTCCCAGTCCCAGGTGGTCAGCGCCAGCAGCATCTGCAGGCGCGCCGAGCGGCGACGCATCGCTTCCGGGAAGGCTTCGAACAGGCGCTGCAGCGTCGCCACGTTGCCCAGTGCGATCTGTTCGCGTGCCACCGCCGCCAGTTCGGCTTCGGCGGCCGCCCAGTCGCCCGCGCGCTGCAGCCAGGCCACGCGGCGCAGCGGGTCGGTCTCGGTGTCGGCGGCGCGCTGCAGCGCGAGGCGGTACAGGTCGGGCTGCTCGCGCAGCAGGCGGGCCTGCAGCAGGTCGCGCAGCAGGTCGTGCAGGCGCAGCGTGGGCACGTCCTCGTCGATCACGCTGACGAAGAGGTCGGCGCGAAGCAGTGCCTCCAGCCGTTCGGCGGCGCGTTCGTCGCCGGCCACCGCGGCACAGCGCTCGGGCGTCAGCTCGGGCAGCACCGACGTGACGAGCAGGAAGTCGCGCAGCGGCGCTTCCAGCCGGTCCACCACCTCCGAGGTGAGGAAGTCGAACATGTGGCGGTCGATCGCCGCGCTGCCGGCAGGCGCCGCCAGCGCCAGCCGCACGCCCGCGGGCCAGCCCTCGGTGCGCGCGTGGAGCGTGGCCGCGCGCGACGCGTCCCAGCCGCTGCCGGCGGCCAGCTGCGCCACTTCCGGGCCGCTGAAGCCGAGGTCGGCGGCGCGGAACTCGGCCAGGTCGCCGGCTGCGCGCAGGCGCGCCAGCGGCCAGGGCGGTTCGGTGCGGCTGGCCAGCGCCACCGTCCAGTGCGGGCTCAGGCGTGCGACCAGCGCTTCCAGGAAGACGTGTGGCGCCTGGTGCTGCACGCGGTGCAGGTCGTCGACGACGATGACGCCGTGCGCCACCTCGCAGGCGTCCAGTGCGTTGATGACTTCGGCCGCGATGGCGCGCAGGTGCTCGTCGCCGGCCGCCTCGGCGGCCAGGCGCACCAACGCTTCGGGAGCGCGGCGCCAGGGTGGGTCGTAGGGCTCCAGCGCCGCCAGCAGGCACTTGAAGAGGTCGATCGGCGAGTCGTCGCTGTCGCAGGCGATCCACGCCAGCGCGGTGCCTTCGGGCAGCGTGGCCGCCGCGCGCGCCAGCGCCGAGGTCTTGCCGAAGCCGGCCGGCGCGCACACCAGCACCAGGCGCTGCTGCAGCAGCGCGGCGCCCAGCCGCGCTTCCAGCGCCGGGCGCTGCAGCTGCACGCCGGCACGCGGGCGCGGCGGCTGGATCTTGGTGCGTGCGAAAGGCATGGCGCGGGCAGCGAGCGCGCGCCGCGAACTACATCTTGCAGCCGCGGCCGGGGTCGGCCAGCGCCCTCACCGCCACGCTGCGCATCTCGTTGTTGTTGCCCTTCACCTCGCGCAGGAAGATGTCCTGCACCGGGTTGTGCTGCGGCGAGAGCGTGAACCGGCCGCGCGGGCTGTCCACCGTGGCCTTGGCCATCGCGGCGTACATCGCGTCCTTCTTGCCGAAGTCGCCCTTCACCGCGGCCAGGCCCGCGCCCAGCAGCTGCGCCGCGTCGTAGCCCTGCACCGCGTAGACGTCGGCATTGGCCTTGTAGGCGAGCGCGAAGGCCTTGCGGAAGGCGTTGTTGCGCGGCGTCTCCAGGTTGTCGGCGTAGTGCAGCGTGGACAGGATGCCCTGCGCCGAAGCGCCCTGCGCCTCGATCGTGCCGTCGGTCAGGAATCCCGAGGCGACCAGCGGCACCGTCTTCTTCAGGCCCGCGGCGTCGTAGTCCTTGACGAACTTGACCGCGCCGCCGCCGGCGAAGAAGGCGAACACGACGTCGGGCTTCTGGCTCGCGATCTCGGTCAGCAGGGCCTGGAATTCCACGTTGGGGAACGGCAGCGAGAGGTCCTTCACCGTCTTGCCACCGCCCTTCTCGAAGGCCTCGTTGAAGCCCTTCACCGTTTCCTGGCCGGCGGCGTAGTTCCAGGTGATGGTCATCGCCTTCCTGTAGCCCTTCTGCGCCGCCACCACGCCGGCCGCGTAGCCCGGCTGCCAGTTGGAGAAGCTGGTGCGGAAGATGTTGGGCGCGCACTGCGCGCCGGTGATGGCGTCGGCGCCCGCGTTGGGCACGATCAGCAGGGTGCCGCTTTCCTTGGCCGCGCGCGCCATCGCCAGCGCCACGCCCGAATGCACGGTGCCCACCAGCACGTCGACCTGGTCGCGCTTGATGAGCTTGTTGACGTTGTCGGTGGCCTTGCTGGGCTCGCTCTCGTCGTCGACTTTGAAGTACTGGATCTCGCGCCCGGCCAGCTTGCCGCCCTGTTCCTGCACGTGCAGCTTGAAGCCCTTCTCGATCATGTCGCCCAGGGCGGCGTAGGTGCCGGTGGCGGGCAGCATGAAGCCCACCTTGAGCGGGGCGTTCTGCGCGAACGTGGGCAGGGCCAGGGCGGCCAGTGCCAGGGCGGTGAAATGGCGGCGCGTTTGCATGGTGTCTCGTCTCTTGGAGTGCGGGGTGGAGCAGGCGGGAAGGGCGCCAAGCATGCCCGCCGCGCCGTCCCGGTACGCTTGGGGTTTCCGCGAGGTTGGTGCTTGCCAACCGGGCGCACATTGCGGCAGATCAGATCGCCGCCCGGAGTTGCTCATGAGCCTGATGCATCCCTACGCCGTGACCGCCCGCGACGGCACGCGCCACGCCACCACGCTGGCCGACTGCCTGAACATCCAGCGCACGCCGGCCGCGCGCGATGCCATCCTGGCGCGCACGTTCCACCAGCTGGAAGCCGGCGGCGAGACGATGCAGGTGGAGAAGGCCTTCTTCTACCTGGACCTGGCGCGCGGACAGGCCTACCTGGTGCAGCCGCCGCGCGAACGCTACCGCCATGCCGACGCCTCGGCCGCGCTGGCGCGCATGCTGCAGGTGCTGCCGCCTTCGATGCGCCACCAGGCACAGCAGCAGCGCGTGGTGTTCGGGGTGGAGGAGCTGCGCGAGAAGATCGTCGCCGCCGACGCCGGCCTGGACGACCGCGCGGTGGAACTGATGAAGGCCGCGCTGGTGCACGAGCACCCGGTGCTGCTCACGCGCGCGCGGCTGCGCCTGTCGCTGGACCGGGTGGACGCCCAGGGCGCGCAGTTCCTGGCCCAGTACGACCATTCGCCCAAGGCCTTCGAGCTGACCTACCGCACGCCCGAGCTCTTCGCCGGCGACGAGAAGATGCTGCGCGGCTGGTCGGGCTCGCTGAAGCGCAACGACCTCTACCGACTGCCCGAGAAGGGCGAGTCCTGGGTCAACTACCGCCGCTGGCTGCCCAGCCAGGACGCGGTGTCGCAGCTGCACGAGTCGGCTTCCGGCCTGGCGAAGCGGCGCGAGCCGCAGCCCGAGAGCGCCGCCTTCCAGGCCATGCTGCGCCAGCTGCCGCGCGGCAGCGCGCTGTCGGGCCAGGGCAAGCAGGACCTGCGCAAGCTCTTCCTGTGGGCCAAGAAGAAGGGCCACCAGAAGTTGCAGGACCAGCTGTTCGAGCTGCGCTTCGGCGTCGAGCTGGAAGACAGCTGGTACCGCAACGAGGACAAGAACGACATCGACAACCTCTGGCAGCTGCTGAAGAACCTGCCCGACAGCCACGTCGAAGGCAACGTGAAGCTGGCCGAGATCGCACTCGGCCGTGGCGGCGGCGGCACCTATTCACCCAGCACGAACGAGATCGAGATCGGCAGTTCCGAGCTTGCCTTCAAGGAACGCTTCGAGGACACGCTGCGCCACGAGGTGGGCCACGCGGTGCACGAGTCGCGGCCCGACCTGGTCAACGGCTGGCTGTGGGAACGCTTCGGCTGGGCGACGTTCGAGCCCACGCAGCAGGGCGTGGAGGAATGGGTGGCGCTGATGGGCCCCGCGTCGGGCTGGAAGGGGCTCACGGCGACCCAGAAGACCCAGGTGCGTGCGCTCATCCGCCAGGCCTGCGGCGACGGCAGCGTCTGGGGCCCGCGCAGGACGCCGGAGGCGCCGGCCACCAGCCCCTGGCGCGCGGCCGGCTTCGGGCCGCGCCTGGCCTTCGAGCAGAGCGGCGAGAACTGGTACGCCGGCAACAGGCGCTGGTACCGCGCCAACGGCCGTGCCTTCGCCTTCAACTTCTGGTACGCCACGCTGATGTGCGTGAACGAGGCGACGCTGGACCTCGTCAACAAGCGCCTGCCGGACAACTACGCGGCGCAGAGCCCGGCCGAGTTCTTCGCCGAGCTGTACGCGCTGTACTACGACCGCGACGACCCCAGGCGCGTCGGCATCCCGGCCGACGTGCAGAAGTGGATGGCGGCGAACATCGACACGCTGGAGGACACTCGCCCGACGATGCCGAAGTCGCTCAAGGGCCAGAAGGCGCGGCCCGGCAAGGCCGAGCCGCCGCCGCGCCGGCCCCGCAGGCGCTAGAGGGGCAGGCCGACGTAGTTCTCGGCCATCGCCACCTGCGCCGCGTGCGACTGGCTCAGGTAGTCCAGTTCCGACAGCTGCATGCGGGTGCCGAAGTCGCCGTTCTCCGGGAAGTGGTGCAGCAGCGAGGTCATCCACCAGCTGAAGCGTTCGGCCTTCCACACCCGCGCCAGCGCGCGCTGCGAGTAGCTGTCGATGCCCTTGTCGCTGCCCGCGTAGTGCTCCACCAGCGCGCGCGCCAGCAGCGCCACGTCGCCGGCGGCCAGGTTCAGGCCCTTGGCGCCGGTGGGCGGCACGATGTGTGACGCATCGCCGGCCAGGAACAGGCGGCCGAAGCGCATGGGTTCGGCGACGAAGCTGCGCAGCGGCGCGATGCTCTTCTCGATCGAGGCGCCGGTCACCAGGTGCGCCGCCGCCTCGGGCGGCAGGCGGCGGCGGAACTCGTCCCAGAAGCGTTCGTCGGACCAGTCCTCCACCTTGTCGGTCAGGCTGCACTGCACGTAGTAGCGGCTGCGCGTCTTGCTGCGCATGGAAGCGAGGAAGAAGCCGCGTTCGGTGTGGCCGTAGATCAGCTCGTGGTTGACCGGCGGCACGTCCGCCAGGATGCCCAGCCAGCCGAAGGGGTAGACCTTCTCGAAGTTGTGGATCGAAGCCGGCGGCACGCTGGCGCGGCAGACGCCGTGGAAGCCGTCGCAGCCGGCGATGAAATCGGCCTCCAGCCGGTGCCGCTGGCCGCCATGGCGGTAGGTGACCACGGGCTTCGTGCCGCCGAAGTCTTCCAGCGCCACGTCGGCCGCCTCGTACACGGTGGGGCGGCCCACCGCGGCGCGGTGGTCCATGAGGTCGCGCGTCACCTCGGTCTGGCCGTACACGGTGACGTGCTTGCCGGTCAGCGCCTTCAGGTCCACCCGGTGCAGGCGGCCGGCGAAGCTGAGGTTCACGCCGTCGTGCGGCAGACCCTCGGCGTGCAGGCGGGCGCCGACGCCGGCTTCGTCCAGCTGGTCCACCGCCACCTGTTCCAGCACGCCGGCGCGGATGCGGCCCAGCACGTAGTCGGCGCTCTGGCGTTCGAGGATCACGTGGTCGATGCCCGCCTTGTGCAGCAGCGCGCCGAGCAGCAGGCCCGAAGGGCCGGCGCCGATGATCGCGACCTGGGTTCTCATGGGGCTTGTCTCCTTGGATATTTGCTCCGCCAAGGCTACTTGACGCAGATCAAGACGCCAATGGACGAATCAGCCCCCGGACTTGCACTTTCCGGTTCGGTCGCCGTTTCGGCCGGCTGCCAAGGCGCCGCCCGGCCGGCGCGCCGCCGCCGGGGCCGGGCAGCGCCACTTTTCAACGCTTTGTCGGCTGGCGGCCCTCCAGGACGCCGCTGCCGGGCCTTCGACCGGCCGTATCGCTCAAGTCGCAGGAATCGATGGCCGAAATGGCTCTCAGGGGTGGCCGTGGGCCGCCCGGAATCCTCTTTGCACGAAGGCCGACATGACCACCACCGTCGCTGTCTCGGATCTGCGCGTGGGCATGTACATCCACCTGGACCTGGGCTGGATGTCGCATCCGTTCCCCCTGTCGAGCTTCCGCATCGCCTCGGCCGACCAGATCACGACCATCCGCAGCCTGGGCGTGCAGCGGGTGCGCTGGGTGCCCGAGAAGAGCGACCTCTCGGCGGCTTCCGGTGCCGACAACGCCGCCGCGGCGCCCGCCGCCGCTGCCGCGCCGGTCGCCGAAACGCCCGACCAGGTCGCCGCCCGCCTGCGCCGCGAGGCGCTGGCCGCGCAGCGCGCCGCCGCCAACCTGGTGGAACGCCAGTACGCCGAAGCCGGCCGCGCCTGGCGCGATGCCTTCGACGCCGTGAGCGCGCGCCCCGAACACGCCAAGCAGAGCACCGAGGCGCTGACGCGCGCGCTGCTGGACAAGATGCTGGTCGACGGCGAGATGTGCATCCGCCTGCTCACCAGCGGCGCCGGCGATCGCGCCACCGCGCACGCGCTCAACGTCACCGTCATCTCGCTGCTGATGGGGCGTGCCTTCGGCCTCTCGGCCGACGAGATGCTGGACCTGGGCGTGGGCTCGCTGATGCACGACGTGGGCAAGATCGACATTCCCGACCGCCTGCGCCACCTGGACGAAAGCTTCAGCAGCGCCGAGGTCAACGCCTACCGCGAACACGTGGCCGCCGGCGTGCTGCAGGGCAAGCGCATGGGGCTGGCGCCGGGCGCGCTGCTGGTGCTGGCGCAGCACCACGAGCATGCCGACGGCAGCGGCTTCCCGCTGAAGCTGTCGGCCGACCGCATGTCGACCGGGGCGCGCATCGTCTCGCTGGTGAACCGCTACGACAACCTGTGCAACCCGGTGCAGCTGTCGCGTTCGCTCACCCCGCACGAGGCGCTGTCGCTGCTGTTCGCGCAGAGCCGCGGCCGCTACGACGCCACCATCCTGAACGCCTTCATCCGCATGATGGGCGTCTACCCGGCCGGGTCCGTGGTGCAGCTCACCGACGACCGCTTCGCAATGGTGGTGGGGGTCAATTCCAGCCGCCCGCTCAAGCCGCGCGTGCTGGCGCACGACCCGCGCGGCTCGCGCGACGAAGCGCTGCTGCTGGACCTGGAGACGACCCCCGACCTGGGCATCCGGCGCAGCCTGGCGCCGGCCAAGCTGCCGGCGGCGGCGATGGAATTCCTGGCGCCGCGGCCGCGCGTGGCGTATTTCTTCGAGCCGGCGATCGCTGCCAACGAACGGGTCCATCAGCCCGTTCTTCAAGAGGCCGCTGCGTGACGGAAGAGACCGCCCCCAGGGCCGGCGCTTCGCTCCAGCCCGCCCCCCGGGCGGAATCGGATCGACCGGCGGAGCCGGATCGACCCGAAGCCGACTGGCCTTCATTCCTGGACGGCCTTCCGCACGCCGCCTGGCTGGTCCGGGTGGTCGACCGCCGTGTGCTCGCCGCCAACCTGGCCGCTTCGCGCATGCTGGGCCTGCACCACGCCGAACTGCTGGAGCGCAGCGCCGACAGCCTGATCCGCACCCCCGAAGACATGGCCTGGTGGGCGCAGCTGGAAGGCGACGCGAACGCGGCGCCCGGGCGCCTGATCTCCGACACCATCGTCAGCACCGAGGACGGCCGCACGGTGCACGTGGAACGCACGATCGCGCCGCTGCCGGCCACCGCACCGCACCATGCGCTGGTCTCGCTGGTGGACCGCAGCGCACAGCAGCGCGCCGAGAACGAACGCGAGGAACTGCTGGCCGAACTGCAGGCGACGCTGGAGTCCACCGCCGACGGCATCCTCGTCACCGACCTGCAGGGCCGGGTGCGCGCCTTCAACCGCCGCTTCGCGCAGATGTGGGACGTGCCCGAAGAGCTGCTCAGCACGCGCGACGACGACGCCATCCGCGCCTGGATGCAGCGCAGCATGGTCGACGGCGAAAGCTACGCGCGCCGCCTGGCCGCCGTGCACCAGGCGCCGCTGCTGTCCAGCACCGAACGGCTGCAATTGCGTTCGGGCCGCGTGCTCGAACGCGTGACGCGCCCGCAGTGGATGCGCGGCCGGCCGCACGGGCGCGTGTTCTCGTTCCGCGACCTGACCGAGCAGCTGGCGGCCGACCAGCGCATCGAGGAGCTGTCCTTCACCGACGCGCTCACCGGGCTGCCGAACCGGCGCCACCTGGCCGAGAAGGTGACCGCGGCAGCGCAGGCCTCGCGCCGCCGCGGGCGCCCGTTCGCGCTGCTGGTGGTGGACCTGGACCGCTTCCGCCAGATCAACGACAGCCTGGGCCACGACGTCGGCGACCGCGTGCTGGTGGAGCTGGCCGAACGCATCACCGGCTGCCTGCGCGCCGACGACGTGCTGGCGCGCATCGGCGGCGACCAGTTCGCGCTGCTGGTGCACGAAGCCGACGCCGCCGCCGCCGAGTCCACGGCGCGCCGCGTGCTCAACGTCGTCGCCCAGCCCTGCAACCTGGACGGCACGCCCTTCACCATCACCTGCAGCATCGGCGTCGCGCTGTGCCCGCAGCACGGCCACACCATCGACGACCTGGTGAGCCATGCCGAGACGGCGATGCGCGCCGTCAAGGCCGGTGGGCGCGCGCACTTCCGCTTCCACCAGTCGGGCCCGGCGGCCGGAGGCCCCGACCTGCGCGAACACATGCGGCTGGACCACGCCATGCGCCAGGCGCTGGTGAGCGGCCGCTTCCGGCTGCAGTACCAGCCGCAGGTGCGCATCAGCGACGGCGCGGTGGTCGGCGCCGAGGCGCTGCTGCGCTGGCGCGACCCCGAACTGGGCGAGGTCAGCCCGGCCCGCTTCATCCCGGTGGCCGAAGACAGCGGCTTCATCGTCGCCATCGGCGACTGGGTGCTGTCGCAGGCGGTTCGCCAGGCCGCGCTGTGGCACGAACGCGGGCAGGCGGTGCCGATCGCCATCAACGTGTCGGCGCTGCAGTTCCAGCAGGTGCAGTTCGTCGAGCGCGTGGCCAACGTGCTGGCGGTGAGCGCGTTGCCGCCTTCGCTGCTGGAACTGGAACTGACGGAAAGCATCCTGGTGCGCGACGCCGACGAGGCGCTGGCGCGCCTGGGCGCACTGGCGCGGCTGGGCGTGCGGCTGTCGATCGACGACTTCGGCACCGGCTATTCGAGCCTGGCCTACCTGAAGCGATTCCCGATCGGCAAGCTCAAGATCGACCGCAGCTTCATCAACGGGCTGCCCGACGACGACAGCGACGCCGCCATCGTGCGCGCGATCCTGCAGATGGCACGCGCGCTGGACATGCGCGTCATCGCCGAAGGGGTGGAAACCGAGCCGCAGCGCCGCTTCCTGCAGGCCGCCGGCTGCGAGGAGTTCCAGGGCTTCCTGTACGCGCCTGCGCTGGACAGCCTGAGCTTCGAACGCCACCTGGGGCCGCGCCGCCCCGAAGCGACGCTCCCGCTGTTGCCCCTGGCCCCGCACATCCGGCTGGTGCGCTGAGCCCCGACGCGTCGGGCGCGGCCCGCAAGGCTGAAGCCGCCGCATGCGCCGGCGCACTGACGCGAACGTCCTTTCTCCAGTAAATTGCGCCTTCGCTGGAGGCGAGAACGCATGCTGGAAAACCTGGTCGAAGGCCGCATCGGCGGCCTGCCGGCCGGTGCCGCGGAGTCGTTGGCCGTGGTGCTGCCGGGCGGGCGCCGCATCGGCGCCGAGGACGCGCGCGTCCAACTTCGGCTGCATCAGCTTTCACCGCTGGTGAGCCTGGCGCGCGGGCGCATCGGCGGCCTGGCCGCCGACTACGTGGAGGGCCGGCTCGACATCGAAGGGCCGATGCGTGCGGTGGCCGAAGTGGCGGCCGACCTGGTGAAGCAGCAGCCCACCCGCGCCGGCGGCAGCGGACCGCTGCAGCGGCTGCAGTCCTGGTGGCGCCACCGGCCGCACCGCGACGCGCGCCAGGTCCAGCACCACTACGACGTCTCCGACGACTTCTACGCGCTCTGGCTGGACCCGCGCCGCGTCTATTCGTGCGCCTACTGGCGCGAGCCGGCGATGACGCTGGCCCAGGCGCAGGAGGCCAAGCTCGATCACATCTGCCGCAAGCTGATGCTCAAGCCGGGCGAGCGCTTCCTCGACATCGGTGCCGGCTGGGGCGGCCTGCTGCTGTGGGCGGCCGAACGCTACGGCGTCGAAGCCACCGGCATCACGCTGTCGCGCAACCAGCACGCGCACGTGAACCAGCTCATCGAACAGCGCGGCCTGCGCGGCCGCGTGCGCATGCTGCTGCTGGACTACCGTGCGCTGCCGGAAGACGAACCGTTCGACAAGATCGCCTCCATCGGCATGTTCGAACACGTGGGGCGGGCGCGGCTGCCGGGCTACTTCGCGAAGATCGCGCGCCTGCTCGGGCCGGGCGGGCTGCTGCTCAACCACGGCATCACCGCCGGCGGCACGCGCAACGCCGAGCTGGGCGCCGGCATCGGCGACTTCGTCGAGCGCTACATCTTTCCCGGCGGCGAGCTGCTGCACGTTTCGCACGTGCTGCAGGTGATGGCCGAACAGGGCCTCGAAGGGCTGGACACCGAGAACCTGCGCCCGCACTACGCGAAGACGCTGTGGGCCTGGTCCGACGCGCTGGAATCGCAGCTGGATTCGGCGCGCCGCCTCACCGGCGAAGCCACGGTGCGCGCCTTCCGCTTGTACCTGGCGGGCAGCGCGATGGGCTTCGAGCGCGGCTGGATGGCGCTGCACCAGACGCTGGCCTCGCGCCCCAGCGGCCGGCTGGCCGACGGCCCGCTGCGCGGGGCACAATCGCTGTTCCCGTTCAACCGGGCGTACATGTACGGGGGCGGGGGCGCATGATCTACAAGTTCAGAAGCAAGGCCACGGGCGACGTCATCATGCTGGGACCGCAGGGCGACCAGCTGATGCGGCTGCTGGGCCGCGAGCCGGCGCCCAAGGGCATCTTCGAGCCGGCGGCCATGCCGGGCGTCATCGCGCGGCTGGAAGCGGCCATCGCGGCCGAGAACGTGTCCTCGCCGCCCGCCGACGAGGAAGCCGAAGCCGCGGCCGAGAAGCATGTCTCGCTGCGCCAGCGCGCCTGGCCCCTGGTGGACATGCTGCGCCGCGCCCACGCGGCCGACGTGCCGGTCGTCTGGGGCGTATGAAGCTCTGGAGCGACAGCTGGACCAACGGTGACCGCATTCCCGCCCGCTACGCGGCGGGGCGGCTGGACGCCGCGGGCCAGGTCGTCTTCGGCGAGAACCTCAACCCCCACCTGGGCTGGAGCGAGGTGCCGGCGGGCGCGCAGTCGCTGGTGCTGATCTGCCACGACTTCGACGTGCCCAGCCGCGCCGAAGACGTGAACCAGCCCGACCGCGAAGTGCCGGCCGACCTGGCGCGGGTGGACTTCTTCCACTGGGTGCTGGTGGACCTGCCGCCGGTGCCGGCCGTCATCGCCGAAGGCGCCCACAGCCGCGGTTTCACGCCGCGCGGCAAGCCCGGACCGGCGGCGCCAGGCGGTGCGCGCCAGGGCCTGAACGACTACACCGGCTGGTTCGCCGGCGACCCCGAACGCGCCGGCCTGTACCACGGCTACGACGGGCCGTTCCCGCCCTGGAACGACTCTTTGGTTCACCACTACGTGTTCACGCTGTACGCGGTGAACATCGCGCGCCTGCCGGTGGAGGGCGACTTCACCGGCGCCCAGGTGCGCGAGCAGCTGGCCGGGCACGTGCTGGCCGCGGCCACGCATTCGGGGACCTACACGCTGAACCGCCGTCTCGCCGCTCCGTGATCCAGTCCGCGACCCGCATCGTCCTCGTGCGCCATGGCGAGACGGCCTGGAACGTGGACCAGCGCGTGCAGGGCCAGCTGGACATCCCGCTCAACGACAACGGCCGCCGCCAGGCCGAGCAGCTGGCCGAACGGCTGGCCGGCGAAGACCTGGACGCCCTCTACAGCAGCGACCTGTCGCGCGCGGCCGAGACCGCGGCCGCGGTGGCGCGCCGCACCGGCCTGCCAGTGGTGCACGCGCCGGGGCTGCGCGAACGCGGCTTCGGCCACCTGGAAGGCTTCACCTGGCGCCAGATCGAGCAGCAGCACCCCGAAGCGGCACTTCGCTGGCGCCGGCGCGACCCCGGGTTCGGCCCCGGCGGCGGCGAGGTGCTGGCCGACTTCTATGCCCGCTGCGTGGCCACTGCGGCCGAGCTGGCGGCACGACATGCCGGCCAGGGCATCGCGCTGGTGTCGCACGGCGGCGTGCTCGACTGCCTGTACCGGGCCGCCACGCGCATCGCGCTCGACGCGCCGCGCACCTGGCAACTGGGCAACGCCAGCATCAACCGCTTGCTGGCCACGGGCGAAGGCTTCACGCTGGTGGGCTGGAACGACACGGCCCACCTCGAAAAGGCGGGCCGCGACGAACAGGCGGCCAGCTGAGGCCGCGCGGGCTCAGCCCTCGCGCGTGAAATCGCGCTCGGGCCTTCGCCAGCCGCAGGACACCTTCCGGTGTCCTGCGCGCGGGCTCAGCCCTCGCGCGTGAAATCGCGCTCGGGCCTTCGCCAGCCGCAGGACACCTTCCGGTGCCCTGCGCGCGGGCTCAGTCCTGGCGGATCTCGCGCCAGGAGTTCTTGTTCGGCGTGATGGTGGGCCGCTTGGCCATGTCGCGCGACAGCGGGTCGCCGTCGGTGGTCTGCATCAGGCCGCGCACCTTGCCGTCGCTGGTGAGCACGGCGTTGACGCCCGAGACGTTGGCCTTGGTCGACAGCGTGGAGCTCACCTGATCGGCGCTGTCCGACTTCAACCCGGTGGTGAAGTCCAGCAGGTAGTAGTACGAACTGGCCGTGCAGTCCGAAGCGCCGGTGACGTTGGTGTTGAAGGCCACCGAACCGTAGCCCACCGACGGGCGGGTGTTGGCCTGCTCGCCGGCCGCCAGGTCCAGGTACCAGCCGCGGCTGGTGGTCCAGTCGACGACGGCGCCGCTCACGGTGTCGGTCGCGCGGTTGTAGGTGCGGCTGATGAGCGAGCTGCGCGCGTTGCTGAGCGTGGCGCCGTCGGCGATGGCGTAGAAGGTCTGCACCGCCGAGTTGCCGAAGTCGGTCACGTCCAGCAGGCGGCCGGTGCCGACGAAGACGACGCGCTTGCCGCCGATGAAGGCCAGCTCGGGCGCCGCCGTCACCGGCTGGGTGGCGCCGGTCGGGCCCTTGAGCACCGCCACCAGCGTGGCGTCGGTGCCGCTGGCCGCGTCCAGGTCGAAGCGCCACAGGTTGCCCAGCAGGTCGCCGCCGTAGGCGTAGCGCACGGTGTTGTCGTCTTCCAGGTAGCCCGAGACGCCGGCCAGGCCGGACTCGGCGCCCAGGCTGCCGGCCGGGGTCTGGAACTCCTTGAGCACGCTGCCGGTGGCGGGGTCCAGCACGAACAGGCGGCCCTTGCCGTCGTAGGTGCTGTTGTAGCCCGAGGTCACCAGCACGCGGTAGCCGGCGGCGGTGTTCACGATCGAGGGCCTGCCCAGCGTCTGGCCCACCTTGGTGGCGTAGCTGTCGGCGCTGCCGGTGGGGAACTGCCACTTGACCCAGGACAGGTCGCTCTCGCTGCGGCTGCGCGGCGCGCTCACGTCCAGCGCGTAGTAGTTGCGGCCGGCGGCGCCCATGCCGGCGACCAGCAGCTTGCTGCTCGCGCCGGTCTTGCCGATGACGGGCGTGCCGTCGAGCTGGGTCTTGAAGGTGTAGCCGCGCGCGGTGGTCTGGCCCATGTCGGCCAGCACGGCGTTGGGCACGAAGGCCCACAGTTCCTGGCCCGCGGTGCTGCCGGGCGTGACGTCGAAGGCGTGCAGCATGCCTTCGCCGGAGGCGATGTAGGCGACCTTGTTGTCGCGGTCGATCGCCGGCTCGCTGCTGATGATGGCGCCCATCAGGCTGCTGCGCGCGCGGAAGGTGGTGCCTTCCTTGCTGCGGTCGCCTCGCAGGTAGTTCATGACGTCGGCCGTGGTGCCCCAGCTGCCGCTGGCGGCGACGATGCTGCCGACGCCCGCTTCGGTGAACGCGGCGCCGCCGCTGCCGTTGTGGCTGGCGATGACGCGCGTGGTCCAGTCGCGCGCCGTCAGCTTGGCCGAGGCCGACCAGGTGGCGGTGGTGCTGATGTTGCCGCTGGCGCTGTCGATCGCGTTGGCCGTCAGGTCGCCGGTCCAGCCCGACGGGTTGTACGCGCCCAGGTAGGCGTTGCCGTCGCCGCGGCTCAGGTTGACGGTGCTCACCGCCACCCCGGCCTGTGCGCCGTTCTGGTTCAGGAAGTCCAGCAGGCCGGTGCGGATGCGCTCCGCCGTCTCGGCCGGCGTGGCCGCCGTGTACATCTTGCCGCGGCCGTTGATCGTGGCGTGCCAGAGGTCGTCCACCGCCGTCGGGCTGCGGTTGGAGGTGGGGTTGGGCCAGGCCGAGGCGGCCGTCGGCACCGGCGTGTCCTCGTTGACGAAGATCGTGCCCTTCGCACCCAGGGTCATGCCGTAGGTGTTCATGTGCAGGTTCTTGTTGGTGTCGGCGCTCGTCGTCGGCACCTGCCCCTTGACGAAGGTGGTATTGAGGTTGACGGTGTAGTACGCCAGCGCCAGGTCGGCCAGCGAAGGCGAGTAGATGGTCTGGTACGGCGCCCCGCTGCCCCAGGTGGCCTGGTCGTACGAGAACGGCGCCGTGGTGCTGGAGACGGTGGCGAAGCCGTCGGTCATGATGAACGCGGCGTTGCGCTGGCAGGCGTACTGGATCACGGTCGAGTTGTTGCGGTACTGCTCGCCGATGTACTGCAGCGTCTCGCGCGTGGGCGTGCCGCCGCTGCCGTTGGTGGCATAGAACAGGCCCGCCACCTTGCGGCCGTTGGTCGCCGGGTTGGTGGAGTCGATGTCGTACATCGTCACCGTGGAGCGGCTGTTGAACACCACCATGCCCATGCGCAGGCCGGTCAGCGGCTCCAGCACCTGGCCGACGGCGCCGTTGAGCATGAGCTTGCGCTTGCGGTGGTACTGGAACCAGTTGGCGAAGTTCTGGATCTCGTCGGCGTAGGAACGACCCGACGGGAAGCTGTTGCCCGACTTGATCTGGTAGCGCTTGAGCGTGGTCGTGCCGTCGGGCGCGTAGGCGCAGGTGCGGTCGCTGTCCTTCGCGTCGGTGCTGACGGTGCAGCTTTCCTTCGTCCAGAAGGTGGCCGGGTAGTAGGCGTACGAGACCTTCTTGATCGTGCCGGAGGCGACCGTGAACTCGGTGGCCGTGCCGGTCCAGGTGGTGCACGAAGCGTAGTCGCAGGTGTCGGCGCCGATCGGAACCTTCATGCCCGGGAACGCGGTGAAGGTGAAGTTGGCGGTGCGGTTGGCGGCGACGTCGGTGGTGAGGTTGAGCGTGTCGGTGCCGTAGATCGGGTGCGACTTGGCGGCGCTGGTGCTGGCGGCGGTGTAGGTGACCGTGGTGCCGGAGACGTAGGCCGGCGACCACGGCGAATAGGTCGTGCGCGAGTCGTAGTAGATCGGGTTGTAGGCCGACGAGCGCAACCAGGCGAACTGCGTGGTCGGCGGCACCGCGAAGTGGTCGTTGGTGGCGTCGGCGTAGGTGCGTGCTCCCGTGGCGGTGCCGTTCGGGAACAGGTAGATCATCTTGCGGAACTGCGTCGTCGCGTCGCCGACCTCGTTGAACCAGGGCGTGCCGCTGCTGTTCCAGCCGGCGGCGGCGCTGTAGTCCCACCAGAACATGCCGTCGTTGGTGTGCAGCAGCATCTCGCCGTCCATCGAGCCCGAGTCGTCGAGCCCGAAGATGACGTTCGGCTTGGCCAGCACCGAAGCCTTGAGAGGCAGCTCCGCCACCCCTGTGGCCTGCGACGCCGGGCCGTACAGCAGGCCTGCCAGAGCCAGGAGGCAGGTCGCGATCTCGCCGCGGGTGTTCATGTCGGTTCCTATTCCTGCCGCATCTCGCGCCAGGAGTTCTTCGAGGGGGTGATGACCGGCCGCTTGGCCATCGTGCGCTCGACGGGCTCGCCGTCGGTGGTCTGCATCAGGCCGCGCACCTTGCCGTCGCTGGTGAGCACGGCGTTGACGCCCGAGACGTTGGCCTTGGTCGACAGCGTGGAGCTCACCTGGTCGGCGCTGTCGGACTTCAACCCGGTGGTGAAGTCCAGCAGGTAGAAGTAAGAACTGGCGCTGCAGTCGGTGGCGCCGGTGACGTTGGTGTTGAAGGCCACCGAGCCGTAGGCCACCGCGGGGTGGGTGTTGGCCTGCTCGCCGGCCGCCAGGTCCAGGTACCAGCCGCGGCTGGTGGTCCAGTCGACGACGGCGCCGCTCACGGTGTCGGTCGCGCGGTTGTACGTCCGCGGGATGAGCGAGCTGCGCGCGTTCGCCAGCGTGGCGCCGTCGGCGATGGCGTAGAAGGTCTGCACCGCCGAGGCGCCGAAGTCGGTGATGTCCAGCAGGCGGCCGGTGCCATGAAGACGACGCGCTTGCCGCCGATGGAAGGCCAGCTCGGGCGCCGCCGTCACCGGCTGGGTGGCACCGGTCGGGCCCTTGAGCACCGCCACCAGCGTGGCGTCGGTGCCGCTGGCCGCGTCCAGGTCGAAGCGCCACAGGTTGCCCAGCAGGTCGCCGCCGTAGGCGTAGCGCACGGTGTTGTCGTCTTCCAGGTAGCCCGAGACGCCGGCCAGGCCGGACTCGGCGCCCAGGTGCCGGCCGGGGTCTGGAACTCCTTGAGCACGCTGCCGGTGGCGGGGTCCAGCACGAACAGGCGGCCCTTGCCGTCGTAGGTGCTGTTGTAGCCCAGGTCACCAGCACGCGGTAGCCGGCGGCGGTGTTCACGATCGAGGGCTTGCCCAGCGTCTGGCCCACCTTGGTGGCGTAGCTGTCGGCGCTGCCGGTGGGGAACTGCCACTTGACCCAGGACCAGGTCGCTCGCTGCGGCTGCGCGGCGCGCTCACGTCCAGCGCGTAGTAGTTGCGGCCGGCGGCGCCCATGCCGGCGACCAGCAGCTTGCTGCTCGCGCCGGTCTTGCCGATGACGGGCGTGCCGTCGAGCTGGGTCTTGAAGGTGTAGCCGCGCGCGGTGGTCTGGCCCATGTCGGCCAGCACGGCGTTGGGCACAGAGGCCCGCAGTTCCTGGCCCGCGGTGCTGCCGGGCGTGACGTCAAGGCGTGCAGCATGCCTTCGCCGGAGGCGATGTAGGCTGACCTTGTTGTCGCGGTCGATCGCCGGCTCGCTGCTGATGATGGCGCCCATCAGGCTGCTGCGCGCGCGGAAGGTGGTGCCTTCCCTTGCTCGCCTCGCAGGTAGTTCATGACGTCGGCCGTGGTGCCCCAGCTGCCGCTGGCGGCGACGATGCTGCCGACGCCCGCTTCGGTGAACGCGGCGCCGCCGCTGCCGTTGTGGCTGGCGATGACGCGCGTGGTCCAGTCGCGCGCCGTCAGCTTGGCCGAGGCCGACCAGGTGGCGGTCGTGCTGATGCTGCCGCTGGCGCTGTCGATCGCGTTGGCGGTGAGGTCGCCGGTCCAGCCGGCCGGGTTGTACACGCCCATGTAGGCATAGCCGTCGCCGCGGCTCAGGTTGACGGTGCTCACCGCCACCCCGGCCTGCGCGCCGGTCTGGCTGAGGATGTCCTGCAGGCCGTTGCGGATGGCGGTGACGGTGCTTGCGGCGTCGGTGGCCAGGTACATCTGGCCGCGGCCGTTGAGGGTGGCGTGCCAGAGGTCGTCGATCATCGACGGGTCGTCGGAGACCGGCGTCGTCCAGGCCGGCGCGGTGACGAACGGGTCCACCGTGTTCGGCCACAGCGAGCCCTTCACCCCCAGGGTGATGGCGTAGGTGTTGACGTGCAGGTTCGGGTTCTTGTCGGCGTTGGCCGCCGTCGACGAACTGACCGGCACCTTGCCGCCCGCGAGCGAACCGGTGCCCGAGGCGCGCAGCTGGTTGGTGTAGTACGACAGCGCGATGTCGGCCATCGTGCCCGCGCTGGTGGTCTGGTAGGGCGCCGCGTTGCTGCCGTACTTGCTGTTGTCGTAGCTCGGCGGGCTGAGCGTGGCGTCGTTGGCGAAGCCGTCGGTGACGATGAAACTGGCGTTGCGCTGGCAGGCGTACTGGACGATGTTCGTGTCGCTGCCGTACTGGTCGCCGATGTACTTCATCGTCGTGTGCGTCGGCGTGCCGGCGGGCGTCATCGCGTTCAGGTAGAACTTGCCGGTCACCGCCAGCCGGTTGCTCGCCGCCGCGGTGGCGTCGGCGTCGTACATCGAGATCGTGGCGTTGTTGTTGAACGGCACCACGCCCATGCGCAGCCCGGTCAGGTTCTCCAGCACGCCACCCATCGAGGCGCCCAGCATCAGCTTGCGCTTGCGGTAGTAGGTGAACCAGTTGGCGAAGTTCTGCATCTCGGCCGCGTAGGTGCGGCCGGAGGGGAAGGTGTTGCCGGACTTGATCTCGTAGCGCTTGAGCGTGGTGCTGCCGTCGGGCGCCGTCACGCAGTTGCTCGTCATGCTGGCGTTGTCGGCGGTGCAGGTCTCCTGCTGCCAGAACGTGGCCGGGTAGTACGGGATCGCGGCCCAGCAGGCCCGGCCGGCGGCCACCACGAGGTCGGTGGTGATGGTGCGGCGCGTGCTGCCGCTGCAGACGCCGGAAGTGGTGCTCGACGCGTTGACCGACGAGCCCGAGGGTACCGTCATGCCGGCCTGCATGTAGAACATGTAGCCGTTGGACGTGAAGTTGCCGTTGCTCGAATCCCACTGCGTCGTGAGGTTCATCGTCGGCGAGCTCGACACCGCCGGGTGCGACTTGGCCGCCGTCGTGCTGGCGTTCGAGTAGCTGACGCTCGCACCGCTCACGTAGGCCGGCGGCCAGGGGTCGTAGGTGACCGAGGTGTTGTAGTAGAGCGGGTTGAACTTCGACGACCGCAGCCAGGCGAACTGCGGCGTCGGCGGCGCCGACTGGCCGTACCAGTCGTTGTAGGCGTAGATCGCGCCGCCGGAGGCGGTGCCCACCGGCATGGTGTAGACGTAGGGGACGTAGGTGTCGTTGTAGGTCAGCGGCGCATGCGTGCTGCTGTCGATCGAGGTGCTGCCGTTCCAGTAGGCGATGCCAGAGCTGGTGTTGAGCAGCACCCCCCAGTCCATCGAGCCGGAGTCGTCCATGCCGAACACCACGTTCGGCTTGGCCAGCACGCTGGCCTTCAGCGGCAGTTCGGCCACGTCGGTGGCGTGCGAGGCCGGGCCGTACAGCAGTCCGGCAAGGGCCATGGCGCTGGCAGCGAGCTGGAGCTTGGCATTCATCGGTTCACCCCTTGGTGACGAGCGATTGCACGAAGGTCTGCGTGCCCTTCTGGTCGGTGACGCGAACGGTGATGCGGTACTGCTTCGAATTCGGCGGGTCCAGCTCCTCGGCGCCGGCGACGCGGCTCTTGGGCTGGGGGATCTGCTTGACCAGGCACTGGCGCAGCGGATACACCACGGGCGTCACCGTGCAGGCACGCTCGGCCACGTAGCGCACGGTCATCGATCCCACGGCGATCTGCGGCGCGCTGGTCCAGTCGACGTTGGGCAGTCCGTTGCTGTCCTTGGCCTGCTCGGTGGACCAGTACCAGCCGGCGAGGCTGGTGTCCTCGGTGGCGATCGCGCGCACGGCCGCGAAGGCGGTGTTGATGCCCACCTCGCTGGCCTGCATCGCGGCCTCGTGGTAGGCCATGTTGCCGGTGGCCAGGGTGCTGACCTCGGTCAGGCGCGCCAGCGCCAGGGCGCCGAGCAGCATCACCGACATCAGCACCAGCACCACCAGCATCGTGACGCCGCGCTGGGCCCGGCGGAGAAGGGGAGCACGCATGGGGGTCACCAGACCAGGTTGCGCAGCGGCACGATCACCACGGCGGTTTGGTAGCGGTAGCACTGCCAGTCGGCGACGTCGGGCTCGACGGTGGCGCCGAACAGGGTGGGCTTGGCGGCGCTGGCCTCGCAGCTGCCGGAGGCGTTGGCCTTCTCGCGCTGGGGACTGCGCGTGACCATGCCGATGCGCAGCGCACGCACGCGGTCGACCGTGGCGCCGCCCACCGCGCCCCAGGTGGCGTCGGCCGCGGTGGCGTCCTGCCAGCCGGTGAGCGTCTTCTGGACCGCGTCGGCCGAGACGCCGTACTGCACGCGGAAGGCCATCACGTTGCGCAGCAGGGTCGAGGCGGCGGCGCTGCCCTGCGGGCGTTCGACCACCAGGTCGGTGCCGCTCACGCGGTAGCGGTTCCAGTGCAGCGTGCCCAGCAGCGCGACGCGGTCCTTGTTGCTGCCGTCGTAGGCGGTGCCGCCGGTGAAGGTGCCGCCGTTGTAGGTGCCGCTGGAGGCGAAGGCCAGCGTGGTGTGGGGCTCGTCGTCGGTGGGCGCGGTGACGGCGGTGACGGTGCGCACCAGGCAGGGCGTGGACGCGGCGCCCGGCGTGGCCGGTACCAGCATCACCGCGTTGCCCACCGCGGCCGGGATGCGCGACTGCGTCTTCGCCGAAGTGCCGTCCGAGGTGCCGTACAGCAGCACGTCGGCGCCGCCGTCGATGTTGGTCGAGTAGATGACGTCGAGCTGGTCGCTCGCGCCCTGCGAGGTGATCTGCACCGGGGCGAAGGCACTGGCGTTGCTCTTCACGGCGCCGTCGACCGCCAGGTCCAGCTTGTAGCAGGAGAAGTTGGAGTTGCCGAAGAAGCCCAGGCCGGCGGTGGCAGCGTCGCTCTTGAGCGCGGCCAGCACGGTGGTGGCGCTGGCGGACATGGCGCCGGCGCCCACGCCCTGGCGCTGCGAGGCGGTGAACACGCGTGCGCTGCTGCTCGCGGCCAGGCCGATGAGCAGCGCGACGACAAGGCCGACCATGGTCTCGACGATCGACAGGCCGCGCTGTGCGGCGCGGCGACGGGGGGTGCGGTCAGCGCACATCGGTGGTGGCCTCCATGCGGCGCGCGTCGCCGGCCGACTTGCCGGTCCAGGTGACCACGACGCGCAGGCGTCCTGTGCCGGCGTCGTAGGTGGACGTGGCGCCACCGCCGGGCAGGGCGGCGGCCACGCGGGTGTTCCAGTCGGCCGCGTAGGTGCTGGCGGTCGCGCTGCCGCAGGCGCCGGCGGCCGGCAGCGTGTAGCAGGCGTAGTTCGTGTTGTCGATCAGCGCCGCGCTCAGCAGCTCGCTGCCGAACTGCACCGCGGTGGCGCGCTGCTGGCTTTCGGTGCCGAGCGCCAGCGTGCGCGTCTGCAGCCGCGTCAGGCCCAGCAGGCCGAAGGCCAGGATCGCGAGCGCGATCACGCCGTCGATGAGGCTGAAGCCGCGCTGGCGCGGGATCAGCAGCTGGTGGTGTTGTCGGCGCATAGCTTCACGGCTCCGCCCGCATCGACGCGCAGGCCCGGGCAACGCACGTCGCTCGAGCAGGTGATGCCGGACATCGAAAGGTTGATCGAACCGCTGTCGCCCAGGCGCAGGCCCTGGCTGCTGAAGTCCAGGCTGGCGGTGGTGGCGCTCACGCCGTCGGCGAAGCGGCGCTCGCGCAGCACCACCGGCGTGGCCGGCACGCTGCGGTCGATCACCTGCACCGTGCTGCCGCTGGTGGACAGGCGCACGACCGCATTGCGCTTGAGCGCTTCGCTCTGCGCCGCCAGCGTCTCGGCGTACAGCAGGTTGCCCGACTCGCGCAGGCGCGAGTTGCTGGCGTAGTCGGCGAAATAGGGCGAGGCGCTCAGCACCAGGAAGGCGCCGATCGCGACCGCGACCATCAGCTCGACCAGGGTCAGGCCGCGTTGGGGGTTCAGCTGTCGCATGCGCTTCCCTTCGTGCTCCAGCAGTTGGTGGAAGGCGTGCCGCGCGGGTGGGCGGTGGTCACGCGCACGCCGTTGTGGTTGATCGTGTAGGCGTAGCCGTAGAGCGGACCCGAGCCGGTGGCGGTGGCGGTGAAGCCCTGGCCGGCGCCGGAGATCACGCAGCTGACGGTGAAGTTGTCCACCGTCGGCGCCGCCACGCCGCAGGCGGCGCCGTTGGCGTAGCTGCCGGTGTCCTGGTAGCGCTGCTCCATGCGCGTGGCGTAGGCCGACAGCGCGTCCAGACCGGCCGGCACCTTGGAGCGGGTGACGTAGTTGTTGTACGAAGGCAGGGCGACCGCCATCAGGATGGCCGCCACCGCCATCGACACCATCAGCTCGATGAGCGTGAAGCCCCGTTCACCACCATTTGATTTGCGCATACGCATCGACCGATCCTTCGCCGTTCAACGATCGCAAGACGGGTCCTGCGCAGGGGCCGGGAACGGCACCGGGGACGCAGACTCGCCTTGTCGAACGTTTCTATCGGCGGTCAGTCTGGCGACTTGAGCGCTTGCACCCCTCCGCGCGGGGTAACGAAGGTAAGCGCGGACACAGCCGGCCGTGACCCGCGTCACGACCTGCGGGGGGGTTCCGACGAGCGGAACCGCAACGCCGATGAACGGCGTTCAGTCGAACAGGTCTTCGGCGCGTGCCGGCGGCGCCAGGCCCAGGTGGCGCCAGGCCGCCAGCGTGGCCACGCGGCCGCGTGGCGTGCGCTGCAGGTAGCCCTGCTGGATGAGATAGGGCTCGATCACGTCCTCGATCGTGCCCGCTTCCTCGCCGATGGCGGCGGCCACGTTCTCCAGCCCCACCGGGCCGCCGTCGAAGCGGTGGATCACCGCTTCCAGCAGCTTGCGGTCCATGACGTCGAAGCCGATCGGGTCGACGTCCAGCATGGCCAGCGCGCGGTCGGCGGTGCCGGCGTCGATGCGACCGGCGGCCTTCACCTGCGCGTAGTCGCGCACGCGGCGCAGCAGCCGGTTGGCGATGCGCGGCGTGCCGCGGCTGCGGCGAGCGATCTCGTGCGCGCCTTCGGCGTCGGCCGGCACGTTGAGCAGCGCGGCCGAGCGGGCGACGATGCGCGCCAGCTCCTCGGGCGTGTAGAACTCCAGCCGGGCGACGATGCCGAAGCGGTCGCGCAGCGGGTTCGTCAGCATGCCCGCGCGCGTGGTGGCGCCCACCAGCGTGAAGGGCTGCAGGTCGAGCTTGATCGAACGCGCCGCCGGGCCTTCGCCGATCATGATGTCGATCTGGTAGTCCTCCAGCGCCGGGTAGAGGATCTCTTCCACCACCGGGCTCAGGCGGTGGATCTCGTCGATGAAGAGGACGTCGTTGCGTTCCAGGTTGGTCAGGATCGCGGCCAGGTCCTTGGGCTTCTCCAGCACCGGGCCCGAGGTCTGGCGCAGGTTCACGCCCAGCTCGGCGGCGATGATGTGCGCCAGCGTCGTCTTGCCCAGCCCGGGCGGGCCGAACAGCAGCACGTGGTCCAGCGCCTCGGCGCGCCCGCGCGCGGCGCCGATGAAGATCTCCAGCTGCTCGCGGGCCTTGGACTGGCCCACGTAGTCGGCCATCGCCTTCGGGCGCAGTGCGCGTTCGATCGCCTCTTCGTTCGGCGAACCGGCGGCCGGGCTGACGACGCGTTCGCGTTCGGCGGGCTGGAAGTCGTCGGTCTTGATCGCCATGGGGCGATTATGGCCAGCGGCCCTACTTGTTCAGCGCCTTCAGCGCCAGCTTGATGCCTTCGGCCACGCCCACGCCGGCCGGCAGCGCCTTCAGTGCCGCCAGCGCGTCGCGCTCGCTGTAGCCCAGCGCCATCAGCGCCTGCACGATGTCGTTGCCTTCCTCGCTGGGCGCGGTGGCCGGCAGCGCGAGGTCGGGGCCGAGCCTGCCCTTCAGTTCCAGCAGCAGCCGCTCGGCGGTCTTCTTGCCGATGCCGGGCACCTTCACCAGGCGGGCGGCGTCCTGCGTGCCGACGGCCTGCGCCAGCTCGCCGACCGAAAGCCCGGACAGGATGGACAGCGCGGTGCGCGGGCCGACGCCGCTGATCTTCACCAGTTCGCGGAACGTGGCGCGTTCGGGCGCGGTGAGGAAGCCGTAGAGCAGCTGCGCGTCTTCGCGCACCACGAAATGGGTGAGCAGCGCGACCGTTTCGCCCAGCGCGGGCAGGTTGTAGAACGTGCTCATCGGCACGTCGATCTCGTAGCCGACGCCGTTCACGTCGACCAGCACGAGCGGGGGCGACTTCTCGAGGAGCCTGCCGGTGATGCGTCCGATCATGGACGCGTAGTGTCGCCTATCGGCTGAACAGGCCCAGGCGCTGCGCTTCCAGCGCCGCCTCGGCGCGCGAGCTCACGTTGAGCTTGCGGTAGATCTGCTTCACGTAGTCGGCGATGGTGTGGCGCGACAGGCCCAGCTGGACGCCGATCTCGGGCAGCGTGTAGCCCTTGGCCACGCGCAGCAGGACTTCGCTCTCGCGTTCGGTGAGCGAAACGCTGGGCAGTTGCGCGGTGGGCTTGCCCTTGGCGGCGAAGTGCGCCATCACGCGGCGCGCGATCGAAGGCGACAGCGGCGGTTCGCCCTGGCTGATGCGCTGCAGCTGTTCGGTGATCAGCTCGCGCGGCTGTTCCTTCAGGATGTAGCCGAAGGCGCCGGCCTGCAGGGCGGGGAAGAGGTGCTCGTCGTCGTCGTGGATGGTGACCACCACCGACTGCGCGTCGGGCTGCACGTCGCGCAGCTTGTGCACCACGTCGACGCCGCTGCCGTCGGGCAGGCCCAGGTCGACCAGCGCAAGGTCGAACTTGACGGCGGTGATGAGCGACAGCGCGTCATGGATGCGCGCGCTCTCCGAGATCTGGGCGCCAGGGAACACCTGCAGCACCAGCTTGCGCAGCCAGGCCCGGATCTCGGGCAGGTCTTCGAGCAGCAGGATGTTCTTCATGGCATTGATTTGAGGGGATGCGCCAGCTTGCAAAACCGGCACCTTCATGCTAGCAGCGAAAGCCGCTTCATGCAGCCGGTTCGGGCGCGCGTTCGAGCGGAACCGTGAGACGAATCACGGTTCCGTAGCCGGGACCGGACTCGACCAGGCACTGTCCCTGCAGCTGCTTGGCGCGCTGCTTCATGGTCGCCATGCCGTGGCCGCGGTCGAGGCGGCCGTCCAGTTCCATCGAGATGCCTTCGCCGTTGTCCTGCACGACGACCTGGAAATCGCCGTCGGCCACGGCGCAGTGCACGCCGCAATGGCTGGCGCCGCTGTGCTTGATGATGTTGCTGGTGGCTTCGCGCAGGATGCGCGTCGTCTGCACGAAGGTGCGCGCCGGCAGCACGTGCTGCAGGTCTTCCGGCGCCGACCACTCGGCCTCGATGCCGGCCTGGCCCAGGCGGTTGATCAGCTCGGCGCGCCAGTCGGCCAGCGCGTCGGACAGCCGCACCGGACGGCCGGTGAGGCCGCGCACCGACAGGCGCATCTCCTCGAGCGCTTCGCGGGCCAGCGTGGAGATGCGTTCCGATTCGCTGGTGTGCACGATGGTCAGCAGCTTGGCACCCAGGTCGTCGTGCAGGTCGGCGGCGATGCGCTTGCGCTCGCGTTCGGTCACCTGTTCCACCTTCAGTTCGGCCAGCTGGCGGAAGTTGCGCTCGATTTCGGCGGTGGCTTCGCGCACCCGCTGTTCCAGGTGCGCCTTGCCCAGTTCGGCTTCCTGAAGCGCGCGGCCATGCTGCTGCACCAGGCGCAGCCCCAGCACGACGAAGATCATCGGCGGCACCAGGTGCGCCAGGTTGGCCACCGTCGGCTCGGTGCCCAGCTGGCGCGCCGTGAGTTCCACCACCAGCGCCAGTCCGGCCAGCGCCAGCAGCAGCGCCATCGGCCAGAACGCACGCGAAGCGGTGCGCCACAGCGTGCGCAGGTGGAACACCGCGGCGGCGGCGAGTTCCAGCGCCAGCAGGTACGACACCACCGTGACCAGCGCGTGCAGGTTCGGCGGCCCCACCGCCACCAGCGCCAGCGGCACCAGCGCGCATTGCGCCAGCAGCAGGCGGTCGACGCGCCGGTCACGCCAGCGCGCGTAGCGCAGCAGGAACAGCACGCCGGCGGCCGCCACGAAGGCCGTCAGGGTGGCCAGCAGGAACTCGACCGTCGAATTGGCGAGCGGCAGCGAGCGCAGCCACAGGCGGGCGTCGATCAGCGCCCAGCCGGCCGACAGGGCGCCGAAGTAGGCCAGGTGACTTTCACGCCGGTTGATGAAGCCCAGCACGAACATGAAGCCACCCATCAGCAGCAGCGTGGCGCCCAGGCTCTGCGCGAAGCTCACGTTGACGGCGGTCTGCCAGGCGTGGCGCCAGGACATGTCGGACTGCGGGCCGATGCGCAGCACGGACAGCCCGCCGGCGCGCGCGCGCGAACCCACTTCGGCCAGCGGGTGGCCCACCACCTTGATGTCGATCGTGTTCTCGCCCGCCTCCAGCAGCGCCGCCGGCAGCGGCACCAGCTGCGGGTGGTTGCAGTTGTGCGTGATCGGCTCTTCCATGCGGCCGCTGGCGTGCACCGGCTGGCCGTTGAGGTAGACCTCCAGGTTGGTGCAGACGCGTTCGATGTACAGCGCCGAGAGCTCGCCGCGCTCGCTGGCGGGGCCGGGCTTGAAGACGACGCGGTACCAGACCGGCCCCGTCTGCCCCGGGCGCGAACGGGCCCATTCGTCGGGCAGCGAGACGGTGCGCGCCGGGGCGTCGGCCGGGAAGCGGCTGCCGCCCCCGCTGGCGCTGAGGGCGCGGTCGATCTGCACCGCCTGCGCCGCCGCCGCGAAGGGCAGCCCCGCCAGCGACAGCAGCAGGGACAGGCGAAGCACGAAGGCGGCGAGCGGAAGGCGCGGGGGCATGGGCGGCTGATTCTCCAGGCATCGTCGTGCCGGCGCAGCACTGCGACAATCCCCACCCCGTGGAGCCTGACACGTTGATCGCTTGATTCGCCGCCACACCCTCGAGCCCGCCGACAACCGGCGACTGGCGCACCTGTGCGGCCCGCTGGACGCGCACCTGCGCCGCGTCGAGTCGGCGCTGGCCGTCACGCTGGCGCGGCGCGACGCCAGCTTCCGCATCGAAGGCGCGAAGGACGCCGTCGACCGCGCCACCGCGCTGCTGGACACGCTGTACGCGCAAGCCACGGCGCCGATCGGTGAACGCGCGCTCGAGCGGGCGCTGCAGGCCGCCCTGCCGCGCACTGCCGCGGCGCCGCGCGAAGGCGTCGATGCGGCGGCCGAGCCCATCGTGCTGCACACCCGCCATGCCGACCTGGCCGGCCGCACGCCCAACCAGGTGCAGTACCTGCGGCAGATCCTGGAGCACGACATCACCTTCGGCGTCGGCCCTGCCGGCACCGGCAAGACCTTCCTGGCGGTGGCTTGCGCGGTGGACGCGCTGGAACGCCACGGCGTGCAGCGCATCGTGCTCACGCGGCCGGCGGTGGAGGCGGGCGAACGGCTGGGCTTCCTGCCCGGCGACCTGGCGCAGAAGGTCGACCCCTACCTGCGGCCGCTCTACGACGCCCTGTACGACCTGATGGGCTTCGACCGCGTGGCCAAGGCCTTCGAGAAGGGGTTGATCGAGATCGCGCCGCTGGCCTTCATGCGCGGGCGCACGCTCAACCACGCGTTCGTCATCCTGGACGAGGCGCAGAACACCACGCGCGAGCAGATGAAGATGTTCCTCACCCGCATCGGCTTCGGCAGCAAGTGCGTGGTGACGGGCGACACCAGCCAGGTCGACCTGCCGCGTGGCCAGGCGAGCGGGCTGCTGGAGGCACGGCAGGTGCTGGCGCAGGTCAAGGGCATCGCCTTCACCGACTTCACCGCGGCCGACGTGGTGCGCCACCCGCTGGTGGCGCGCATCGTCGAAGCCTACGAGGCGGTGCAGGAACCGCGGCCGTGAGCCTGAGCCTTTCGCTGCAGTTCGCCGACCCCGCGCACCGCGCGCTGCTGCCGCGCCACCGCGTGCTGCGCTGGCTGCGCGCGGCGCTGGCCGGGCCGGCGCAGCTGGCGGTGCGCGTCGTCGGTGCCGACGAAGGGCGGGCGCTCAACCGCGACTACCGCGGCAAGGACTACGCGACCAACGTGCTCACCTTCGACTACCAGCGCACGCCGGTGATCGAGGCCGACCTGGTGCTGTGCGCGCCAGTGCTGGAAGCGGAGGCGCTGGCCGCCGGCATCCCGATCGAGGCGCACTATGCGCACCTGCTGGTGCATGGCGCGCTGCACGCGCAGGGCTTCGACCATGAGCGCGCCGCCGATGCGAAGCGGATGGAAGCACGCGAGAGCGAGATCCTGCTCGCGCTGGGCTTCAGCGACCCGTACGAACGGCCAGCGGTGCCAGCAGCACCGAAGCGATCGCCGCCACCATCAGCACCACGGCGGCGAAGTCCTGCCAGTGCAGCGCCTCGCCGAGGAAGAACGCGCCCGAGAAGGTGCCCAGCACCGGGATCAGCATCACGCTGATCGAGCTGGCCACCGGCGGCATGCTGCGCGCCAGGAAGAACCAGGCCGCATGGGCGAAGCCGAACACGCCGATGGCGTTGTAGGCGACGGCCCAGGCCACCGGCGCCGGCGGCAGGTGCCACTGCGGCAGTTCCAGCAGCAGCGAAAGCGCCAGCACCACGGCAGCGGTGGAAGCGGTCATCCAGAACACCACCGTGAGCAGCGGCACGCCCAGTTCAGCACGGCGCAGCCGATGGGTGCCGTAGGCCCAGATCGCGGCCGCCACCAGCACCGACCCGGCGGCCAGCGGCGCGCCCGAAAGGCGGCCGAACTCGTGCGCCAGCAGCAGGCCGATCCCGAGCGCCGCCGCCGCCACGCCGGCCTGCGTCTGCCAGCCCAGCCGTTCGCCGAACAGCACGCGTCCCCAGAGCGCGGCGAAGATCGGCATCGAATAGCCCAGGATCGCCGAGCGCCCCGAGCTGAGCGACTGCACGGCGACGATGACGATCGCGTGCCAGATCATCATGTTGGTCAGCGCCAGCCGCAGCACCGGCCCCCACTGCGCGCGCGGCAGCGCCAGCGGTGCCCCCAGCCGCAGCATCGCGGCGGCCAGCACCGGCAACCCCAGCCACATGGAAAGGCCGCGGAAGAGCAGCGGTGGGTAGGGCTGCGGGTGTGCCGGCGTGCCGCTGACGCCCATCTTCATGACCGGCCAGTTGAGGCCCCAGACCAGGGTCAGCAGCACCAGCACCGCGAGCTGGCGGCGGGTGGGTGTCAACGTCGCTGCGTCCCCAGGTAGCGCTTGCGCCAGAAGAACCAGGCCAGGCCGCCGCCCACCATGACCATCAGCACGAAGGCGATCCAGAAGCCGGTGCTGGAATGGATGAGCGGCAGGAACTCGAAGTTCATGCCGAAGAAGCCGGTGATCAGGTTCAGCGGCAGGAACACCGCCGTCAGCACGGTGAGCGTGCGCATGATGTCGTTGGTGCGGTGGCCCAGCGCCGAGAAATGCATCTGCACCGCGGTCTCGGCCGACTGCTCGAGCCGGCGCACGTGCGTCAGCACGCGCTCCACGTGTTCCAGCAGGTCGCGGCTGCGGATGCGCAGCAGCTCGCGTTCTCGCTGCGCCGCGGCGTCGGCCTCGGGCGGCCATTCGTCGAGCGCGTCGATCCATTCCTGCACCGCGCTGCGCTGGTCCTCGCAGGTGTCTTCCAGCAGGTGCAGCGCGTTGCGCGACTCCAGCAGCACCGGCCAGTCGGCGAACTGGCTCTTCGGGTCCAGCAGCTCCTTCTGCAGCGTGCCCAGGTGGCGCGTCAGCAGGCGGCGCAGGTCCAGGTAGCTGTCGACCATGTGGTTGACCATGCGCACCATCAGCTCGGCCGGGCTGCCCGGGATGCGGGCGCCGGCGCCGGCCAGGCGCAGGGCGTAGTACTCGCGCACCGCGCAGTCGGCCGGGTGCACGGTGACGAGCACGCGGTCGAAGACCACGAAGCCCACCGGGCTGGTGTCGATGGCCGCCATCGCCTTGCGCGCCGAAGCCAGCGTGCCGTGCGAGTCGTCGACGAAGAGTTCGGCCGCTCCGGCCCCGGCCGCCAGGCGGCGGAAGACGAGCAGGTCGTACCAGCTGGTGTAGTCGAAGTGGCTGGGCAGCTGGTTGTTCAGCAGGTCGGCCACGTGCAGGTCGACCACGCCGCCGGTGCCCCAGCGTTGCAGCGCGGCCTGCAGTTCGGCGGCGCGCAGCTCGAACACGCGGCGCGCGCTGCCGATCCACACGAAGCCGGTGGCCGGCAGCGCTTCGGGCAGGCTCTCGAGTTCGGTGAAGCGGTCGGCGGCGACGTGGAAGACGCGCATCAGCGCTGGTCGCGCAGCTTCCGTGCGGCGTCGAGCGCGAAGTAGGTGAGCACGCCGTCGGCGCCGGCGCGGCGGAAGGCGAGCAGCGCTTCCATCATGACCAGGTCGTGGTCGAGCCAGCCGTTCTGCGCCGCCGCCTTCAGCATGGCGTACTCGCCGCTCACCTGGTAGGCGAAGGTGGGCACCCGGAACTCGTCCTTCACGCGGCGCACGATGTCCAGGTAGGGCATGCCGGGCTTCACCATCACCATGTCGGCGCCCTCGGCGATGTCCAGCGCCACTTCGCGCAGGGCTTCATCGCTGTTGCCGGGGTCCATCTGGTAGACCTTCTTGTCGCTCTTGCCCAGGTTCTTCGCCGATCCCACCGCGTCGCGGAACGGGCCGTAGAAGGCGCTCGCGTACTTGGCGCTGTAGGCCATGATGCGGGTGTGGATGCGGCCCGCCTCTTCCAGCGTGGCGCGGATGGCACCGATGCGGCCGTCCATCATGTCGCTGGGGGCCACGATGTCCACGCCGGCATCGGCCTGCACCAGCGCCTGCTGGCGCAGCACGGCCACCGTCTCGTCGTTGAGGATGTAGCCGTCGGCGTCGATCAGGCCGTCCTGGCCGTGGGTGGTGAAGGGGTCGAGCGCGACGTCGGTGAGCAGGCCCAGTTCAGGGAAGCGCTTCTTGAGTTCGCGCACCGCGCGCGGCACCAGGCCTTCGGGGTTGGTGGCCTCGCGGCCGTCGGGGGTCTTCAGGGACAAGTCGATGACGGGGAACAGCGCCATCACCGGAACGCCCAGCTTCACGCATTCCTCGGCCACCGGAAGAAGCAGGTCGAGACTGCGCCTTTGCACGCCGGGCATGCTGGAGACATCCTGCACCTGTCGCTGGCCGTCGAGCAGGAAGACCGGCAGGATCAGGTCTTCGGGCCCGAGGCGGTTCTCGCGCACCAGTGACCGAGTGAAGGCGTCCTTGCGCAGGCGGCGCGGCCGGCTGGCCGGAAAGCGGGGGGGAGTGATCAAGCCGGTCTCCTGGAGCCCCGCGAACGCGGTGGCCGCAATGCGCGATACACCGGGTGGCATGCGCGCGATCATCTGCTAGAGTTCGCGACGGATGATAGCCGGAAGGCTTTCGTCCCCTGCTTTTCCTCCCTGAGCAGGTGCCTTACCGTGATTGACAGCGATAAGGCTTGCCGGCCCCGGCCTCGTGCCGGGGCCTCCTTTTCCCGGCCTCGCTTCGCGACCCGATAATGGGCGCATGCTGTACCTCTGGGTCAAGGCCTTCCACATCGTCTTCGTGGCCAGCTGGTTCGCGGGCCTGTTCTATCTGCCGCGCATCTTCGTCAACCTGGCGATGGTGCCCGCGGACAGCCATGCCGAACGCGAACGCCTGCTGCTCATGGGCCGCAAGCTCTACCGCTTCTCGAACCTGCTGATGTTCATCGCCCTGGCCTTGGGCCTGTGGCTGTGGCTGGGCTACGGCGTCGGTGGCGGCTGGATGCACGCCAAGCTGGTCTTCGTGATCGGCGCGATCGGCTTCCACCACGTCTGCCGCAGCCACCTGCGCCAGTTCGAGGAGTTGAAGAACAGGCGCAGCCACAAGTGGTACCGCTTCTTCAACGAGATCTCGCTGCTGCTGTTCGTGGCCTGCGTGCTGCTGGTGGTGCTGAAGCCCTTCTGACGGGGCCGGCAGAACGCCCGATGCGCCACCGCAGCCTGGCCAGCCCCCTCGCGCTGGCCTGGACCGCGCTGGTGCTGTATGCCAGCCTGTTCCCCTTCGCCGGCTGGCGCTGGCCGCCGGGACAGCCCTTCGCGCGGCTGCTGGCGCTGCCCTGGCTGCCGGCCAACGACGCCTTCGACACCTGGGGCAACTTCGCCGGCTACGTGCCGCTGGGGGCGCTGCTCTTCGTGGCGGCCCGCCGCACGGGCGCGCGCGCGGCACCGGCCTTCCTGCTGGGCGCGCTGGCGCCGGCGCTGCTGTCCTATGGCTGCGAGGTGACGCAGTCCTACCTGCCCGGCCGCCACCCTTCGGCCAAGGACTGGGCGCTCAATGCGGGCGGTGCGCTCGCCGGTGCGCTGCTTGGCCTGGCGCTGCACCGTGTGGGTCTGGTCGACCGCTGGCACGCCGCGCGCGAACGCTGGTTCGTGCGCGAAAGCGCCGGCGCGCTGGCCTTGCTGGCGCTGTGGCCGCTGGGCCTGTTCTTTCCCACGCCGCTGCCGCTGGGCCTGGGCCAGCTGGGCCCCCGGCTGCGCGAAGCGCTGGTCGACCTGCTCGAGGATGTGCCCTGGGCCGAAGGCGCCTACGCCATGCTGCTGCAGCCGCCGCCGCCCGACCGCCTGTGGCCGCCGCTGGAAGCGCTGGCCAGCGCGCTGGGCTTGCTGGCGCCCTGCCTGCTGGCCTTCGTCATCGTGGCCCCGGGCTGGCGCCGCGTGGTGCTGGTGGCCGGCGCCCTGGGGCTGGCGCTGGCGGCGATGACCTTGTCGACCGCGCTCAACTTCGGCCCCCAGCATGCGCTGGCCTGGCTCACGGCCAGCACGCTCCCGGCGCTGGGCTTCGGCGCCGCGCTCGCGCTGCCGCTGGCGCTGGCCGGCCGGCGCCTGGCCGCGGCGCTGGCGCTGGTGGCGCTGGCAGCCCTGGTGGCCCTGGTGGCGCAGGCCCCCGACGACCCGTACTTCTCGCAGAGCCTTCAGGCCTGGGAACAGGGCCGTTTCGTGCGCTTCAGCGGCCTGGCGCAGTGGATCGCGTGGCTGTGGCCCTATGCGGCCATCGGCTGGCTGCTGTCCAGGCTGGGAGGTCGCGCCTCCTAGAATCCGGGCAATGGCCTACTACAAGCACCACATCTTCTTCTGCCTCAACGAACGCACGAACGGCGAGGCGCATTGCCAGCAGCATGGTGCCGAAGCCTCGTTCAACCACTGCAAGGCGCGCGTGAAGGAGCTCAAGCTCGCCGGCCCCGGCGGCGTGCGCGTCAACCGCGCCGGCTGCCTGGACCGCTGCGCCGGCGGGCCGGTGGTCGTGGTCTACCCCGAAGAGACCTGGTACACCTACGTCGACCCGGCCGATATCGACGAGATCGTCGAATCGCACCTGCGCGACGGCCGCGTCGTCGAACGGCTGCTGCTGCCGCCCGACGTCGGCCGATGAACCGCGAGACGCGGCGCGAAAGCATCGCCGGGCCGGCGGGCGCGATCGAATGCGCCGTCGACACCCCGCCGGCGCCGCGCGGCGTGGCGGTGCTGTGCCACCCGCACCCGCAGTTCGGCGGCACGATGGACAACAAGGTCGTGATGACGCTGGCGCGCGCCTTCGTGCAGCTGGGCTATCGCGCGGTGCGCTTCAACTTCCGCGGCATCGGCGCTTCCGAAGGCGCCTGGGACGAAGGCCGGGGCGAGGTGGACGACGCGCTCGCCGTCGCCGCCGCCTGGCGTGACAGCGCGTTACCCCTTGCCGTGGGCGGCTTCAGCTTCGGCGGCTACATTGCCGCAGCCGCCTCGAAGCGACTCGACCCGCCGGCCGAAAGGCTGGTGCTGGTGGCGCCGGCGGTGAAGAACTTTCCGGTGCCGCCGGCGTCGCAGGACACGGTGGTGTTCCACGGCGAAGCCGACGACGTGGTGCCGCTGGCCGCGCTGCTGGACTGGGCGCGCCCGCAGTCCCTTCCCGTCACCGTACTGCCCGGTGCCGGCCACTTCTTCCATGGGCAGCTGGCCCTGCTCAAGCAACTGGTCGTCGGTGCCTGGCACCGTTGAAACCCCCTCACTGATGCGCTCCCTCGTCGCCTTCTGCCTGGCCTTCCTGGCCGCTTTCTCCGCCCTCGCCCAGACTCCGCAGCCGCCCGAGATCGCGGCGCGCCAGTACATCCTGGTCGACCTGTCCAGCCACCAGGTGCTGGCCGAACGCGAGGCCGACACGCCGGCCGACCCGGCATCGCTGACCAAGCTGATGACGGCCTACCTGGTGTTCAACGCCATCCGCGACAAGAAGCTCGCGCTCGACCAGACCCTGCCCGTGAGCAAGCGCGCCTGGGAAGAACGCAAGGGCGGCGGATCGCTGATGTTCATCGACACCACGATGACGCCGCGCGTGGACGAACTGCTGCGCGGCATGATCGTGCAGAGCGGCAACGACGCCTCGGTGGCGCTGGCCGAGGCGGTGTCGGGCAGCGTGGAGGCCTTCGTCGAGCAGATGAACCGCCAGGCCGAGGCCTGGGGACTGAAGAACACGCGCTTCAAGAACGTGTCCGGCCTCACCCAGCCCGGCCACCAGAGCACGCCGCGCGACGTGGCGGCCGTGGCGGCGCACATCATCGAGGACCACCCGAACTTCTATCCGATCTACTCGATCCGCCAGTACACCTACAACAACATCAAGCAGGACAACCGCAACATGCTGCTCGGCCGCGACCCCACGGTCGACGGCATGAAGACCGGTTACACCGACGCCGCCGGCTACTGCCTGGTGGCCAGCGCGCTGCGCGACTTCCCCAACGGCAAGCGCCGCCTGGTGAGCGTGGTCATGGGCACCGGCAGCCGCGAGGCGCGCGCCTCCGAAAGCCAGAAGCTGCTGAACTGGGGCTACGCCGCCTGGGACTCGATGCGCCTGTTCGAAGCCGGCAAGCCGGTGGCCACGGTGCCGGTCTGGAAGGGCGCCAGGAAGGAAGCGAAGCTGGGCGCCGCCGGCGCGCTGTACGTCAGCGTGCCCAAGGGCGAAGGCGACAAGCTCAAGACCAGCATCGAGCGCACCGACCCGCTGGTGGCCCCGCTCACCCAGGGCCAGCGCGTCGGCACCATCAAGGTGACCACCGCCGGCGGCGCCGCCATCGCCAGCGTGCCGTTGGTGGTGCAGGAACCGGTGGAACTGGCGGGCCTGTTCGGCCGCGCCTGGGACGCGATACGGCTCTGGATCAAGTAGCCCGACCCTTCGCGGTAGTAACCTTCAGCCTCCCGCAGTCCCCACGCGAGACGCCGATGTCCACCCCCCTGCCCGACACGCTGTGCTATCTGAACGGCGAATTCACGCCGCTGGCCGAAGCGCGGGTGTCCGTCCTCGACCGCGGTTTCGTCTTCGGCGACGGCATCTACGAAGTGGTGCCGGTCTATGGCCGGCGCCTGTTCCGCTTCGACGAGCACATGGCACGGCTGGAGCGCAGCCTGTCGCGCATCCGCATCCCCAACCCGCACACGCGCACCGAATGGCTGGCGCTGTGCCGCCAGCTGATCGCGAAGCTGGCAGAGGCCAAGGGCACGGACGACCAGCTCATCTACCTGCAGGTGACGCGTGGCGTGGCGATGCGCGACCACGTCATGCCCGAGGGCCTGACGCCCACGGTCTTCATGATGTCCAACCCGCTCAAGCCCGCCACCGCCGAGCAGCGCCACCAGGGCGTGGCCTGCGTGACCGCGCGCGACTTCCGCTGGGAGCGCGGCGACATCAAGAGCGTCAGCCTGCTGGGCAACGTGCTGGCGCGCCAGATCTCGGCCGACCATGGCGCGCTGGAGACCATCATGTTCCGCGACGGCCTGCTGACCGAAGGCTCGGGCAGCAACGTCTGGGTGGTGCACGAAGGCGCGTTGCTGGGCCCGCCGAAGAGCGAGCACGTGCTCGAAGGCATCCGCTACGAACTGCTGCGCGAACTGTGCGAGGAATGCGGCGTCGCCTACAACCTGCGCCCCATCCCCGAAGCCGACCTTCGCACCGCCGACGAGGTGCTGCTCACTTCGGCCAGCAAGGAAGTGCTGCCGGTCACGCGCATCGACGGCGAACTTGTCGGCCACGGCGCGCTGCGCGGCAAGCCGGGGCCGGTGTACGGCCGCCTTTACGAGGCCTACCAGCAGGCCAAGCGCACGATGTCGATCTGATGGCGCCGCCCGACGACACCAGCCTCATCGAGTACCCCAGCGCCTTCCCGATCAAGGTGATGGGCGTCCATGCCGAAGGCTTCGAGGAAGCCATCGTGGCACTGGCGCTGCAATTCGACCCCACCTTCGACCGTGCCAGCGTGGAGCGCCGGCCCAGCAAGGGCGGCAAGTACCTGGGGCTGACCATCACCATCACCGCCACCAGCCGCGACCAGCTCGACTCGCTGTACCGCGCGCTGACCGCGCACCCGATGGTGAAGGTCGTTCTCTAGCTGGCCGGCGACGCCAGCTTCGCGTCGACTTCCTTCACCTTGCCCGGCGCCGCCTCGTCGCCGTTCTTCGCCGCGATGTCGTACCAGTAGCGGGCCAGCCGCAGGTCGCGGTCGACACCGTCGCCCTGTTCGTACATGCTGGCCAGAAGGTACTGCGCGCCGACGTCGCCGCCCTTGGCAGCTTCGCGGTACCAGCGCGCCGCCTCGGCCGGGTTCTTGGGCCGGCCGCGGCCCAGGTAGAAGGCGGTGCCCATGGCCACCTGGGCGTCCACGCTGCCGGCGGTGGCGGCCACCTCGTACCAGCGCAGCGCCAGCGCCAGGTCTTTCGCGCCGAAGTCGCCGTTCTCCAGCGCCTGCGCCAGCATGTACTGGGCGGTCACGAAGCCACCTTCGGCGGCCTGCGTGAGCAGGCGCCGCGCCAGGGCCCGGTCGGGCTGCGGCAGTTCGCCGCGCAGGTGCATCACCGCCAGGTCGAACTGCGCCGCTGGCACGCCACGCCGGGCCAGCGACTCGAAGGCGGCGCGTGCCGCCTCGAGGCGGCCGGCTTCGTAGTCGATGACGGCGCGGTCCAGTTCGTTCTGCAGCGCTTCGGGCAGCGGCGGTGCCGCAGCCGCCAGCAACGGCATGAGCAGGACGGCGAAGGCCAGGGACTTCATCGGGCCGCACGATAGCCCAGCCGGTGCAGCCCCGGCGCGCACGGGGGCGAAAGGCGCCGGCCGTAGACTCCCCGTCCATGCGCGTGCACCTGCTGGGCCGGCAGCCGCACGCCGAGACCGAGAGCGCGATGCGCGAGTTCACGGCCTCGCGCGGCTCCGACACCGAAGACGAACTCTGGATCGTCGAACACGACCCCGTCTTCACGCAGGGCGTGGCCGGGCGGGACGAACATGTGCTCGCCGCGGGCGAGATTCCCGTGGTGCGCACCAACCGCGGCGGCCAGGTCACCTATCACGGTCCCGGCCAGGTGGTGGCCTACCCGCTGGTGGACCTGCGGCGGCTGTCCATCTTCGTCAAGGAATACGTGTTCCGGCTCGAAGGCGCGGTGCTCGACGTGCTCGCAGCGTACGGCGTCACCGGCCACCGCGTGCGCAGCGCGCCGGGCATCTATGTGCGCCTGGCCGACCCCTTTGGCCATGCCGCGCTGCAGCAGCCCGAGGGGCGACCGTTCGAAGGGCTGGGCAAGATCGCCGCGCTGGGCATCAAGGTCAGCAACCACTGCGCGTACCACGGCGTGGCGCTGAACGTGGCGATGGACCTGGAGCCCTTCGCCCGCATCGACCCCTGCGGCTACGCGGGGCTGAAGACGGTGGACCTGCGCACGCTCGGCGTGCCGGCCACCTGGGACGAGGCCGCCGCCTCACTGGCGGCGGCCCTGCAGCGCAAGCTGGCCTGAGTTCAGTTCAAGGCCACCGGCTCGTCGGTCTCGCTGGTGGGCGGCACGAAGCCCTGCACCGCCAGCGGTTCCTTCGTGTCGTCCTTGGCCTGCTTGCCCATCCAGCTGACGTAGGCGGCGGGCGACGCGGAAGCCTCGGCCGGCACCTCGTTGGCGGCCGGGCTGGGGGCCGGCGCTGGTGCTTCAGAGGAACTGCCGCCACCGCAGCCGGCCAGCACCACGCCGGCCGTCAGCAGGGTCGCGAGAGTGAGGTTGAGCTTCATGTTCGCGGCCTCCTCACTTGGCGCCCGGGATCGGCGTGTTCAGGTACGGGAAGGCGTTCAGCAACGGCACCACGGCCTGGTCGACGCCGTCGTGCAGCTTGAACGCGGTCTCCTTCAGCGGCACGGCCGACGGGTTGCATGCAGCGCCGAAGCCCAGCGCGTCGGTCGTGCCGTTGGCCATGCACAGGCCGCCCATCACCGCCACCAGCGAGATGTCGACGATGTCGTCCTTCGGGCGCCGGCCGTTCGGGAAGCCTGCCAGGTCGGTGCCGCCGGCCAGGATGTTGCCCACCACGCCGAGCCGGTTCTGCTGCGCGAAGGGCACCGGCTCGATCGCGGTGTTCAGGCGCAGCATCTCCGATGGCGTCACCACCTTGGGCTGGTTCAGCCCCTTGATGCCGGTGAGGAAGGTCGTGACCAGGTCGGTGCGGGGGTAGTTGGAAGGCGCCAGCGAACCGGCCGGCTGCCCGTAAGCCACCTCGACCAGCGCCGGCAGCGTGGGGTTGGTGACGTAGTCGATGAACTGGCCGTCGTTCATCGGCTTGCTCGCGTTGAAGCGGTCCTTGTCCTTGAGGCCGATCACCACCTCGTTGACCAGGGGCATGCCCAGGCGCGAGACCTGCACCCAGGGGCCGCCGTCCTTCTCGGTCGTCTGGTGGCCGGCCGCGGGCGTGCCGTCGAGCAGGCGCGCCTGGCGCAGGCTGGCGGTGGTCCAGGCGCCGATCACGGGGTCGCTGCCGTTGGTCAGGCAGCTCTGGTGCACTTCCAGCGCCAGCGTGGTGACGTTCTTGTCGCCGATGGTGTTGGGCAGCGCGCCGATCAGGCTGGGGTCGGTGATGACCGACAGCGGAACGTTCACGAGGTCGAAGATCGTGCCCAGGTTCACCGCGAACGGATCCTGGCGCTGGCCGACGAACATCTTCGCCGGTGTGCTGCAGCCGGGGATGTTGACGCTGTAGACGTGCCTGGCCGCATAGCCGGCGTAGTCGGGGACGGTCTTGGTGCCGATGTTGTCGACCGGCTTGTCGAACACGGTGCCGCCGCCGCTGGCGTTGGTGACCGCGGCCACCGTGCCGCTGCGGCGGTTGCCGCGCACCACGCTCACGGTGTAGCTCTCGCCCAGGTTGAGTGCCGGGTCTTTCGGGTTCGAGACGCTACCCGCCTGAATGAGCGGAATCGCGACCGACTTGCCGCCGATCGGCAGCGCCACGTTGGCCAGCTTGTTCTGGAAACGGAACTGGAAGGTCAGGTCCTCCTTCGCGTCGCCGTCGTTGTCGACGTGGATCTCGTAGAGCGCATTCGGGTCCATCGAGAAGTAGTTCGGGCCGCCGTAGGCGTCCTGCAGCGGCTGGTAGTTGGCGATCAGCGTCACGAAGCCGTCGCGGCCGGGTTCGTAGCTGCGGAACATGTAGAAGTCGGTGCCGTCCACCTTGGGCGCGGTGGCGATGAACGGGGCTTCGCGGTGGCTGGAAGCGCCGGCCAGCCCGCAGGCGGCCAGCAGGGCGGCACCGAGCAGCGGCGCGACACGGGGAAGGGGTCGGGACATGTGAAGGGCTCCTGGCTGGGATGGAAGCCGGCCCGATCGGCCGGTTGCCAGCGATACGCGCAGGGCTTTCGAACGGATGCAGCGACCTAGAATCCGGTTCATGGACAAGCCAGACACCGCCTACGACCCGAGCGCCAAGCAGAAGTCGCAGGCCAAGACCTCGCGCATCCCGATCAAGCCCGTCGCCGGGCCGGTGCTGAAGAAGCCGGAGTGGATCCGCGTGAAGGCGGGCTCGCCCAGCACGCGCTTCTACGAGATCAAGGACATCCTGCGCAGCAACAAGCTCGTCACGGTGTGCGAGGAAGCCTCGTGCCCGAACATCGGCGAATGCTTCGGCAAGGGCACCGCCACCTTCATGATCATGGGCGACAAGTGCACGCGCCGCTGCCCCTTCTGCGACGTGGGCCACGGCCGGCCCGACCCGCTGGACGCGAACGAGCCCGACAACCTGGCCAGGACCATCGCGGCGCTGAAGCTGAAGTACGTGGTCATCACCAGCGTCGACCGCGACGACCTGCGCGATGGCGGCGCGGCGCACTTCGTCGAATGCATCCGCCAGGTGCGCGAGCAGTCGCCCGAGACGCGCATCGAGATCCTCACGCCCGACTTCCGCGGCCGCATGGACCGCGCGCTCGACATCCTGAAGGCGGCTCCGCCGGACGTGATGAACCACAACCTGGAGACCATTCCGCGCCTGTACAAGGAAGCGCGCCCGGGCTCGGACTACCAGTTCAGCCTGGACCTGCTGAAGCGCTTCAAGGAAGCGGTGCCCGGCGTGCCCACCAAGAGCGGCCTGATGGTCGGCCTGGGCGAGGAAGACGAGGAGATCCTGCAGGTCATGCGCGACATGCGCGCGCATGGCATCGAGATGCTCACCATCGGCCAGTACCTGGCGCCCAGCGGCCACCACCTGCCGGTGAAGCGCTACGTGCACCCGGACACCTTCCGCATGTTCGAGCAGAAGGCGGCCGAGATGGGCTTCACCCATGCCGCCGTGGGCGCGATGGTGCGCAGCAGCTACCACGCCGACCAGCAGGCCCATGCTGCCGGCGTCATGACCCATCAGAAATAGGCCGACGAACCACAACCCGGCCGCGCTGCGGCCCTTGTGAGGCCAGTCGAGCCCCGAAGACCGTTGAAGCCGTGAGGGCGGCCGGCGCCGGCGGGCGGCCGCCGAGGCTGCGCGACTAGAGTCGGCGCCTTTGCGCCGCGCGCGCGGCAGCGCCCCGGGGCCACACATCAGCATCGAACTGGTCGAACGCGAGAACGAGATCCGGCTGTTGGAAGGCTGCCTGCGCGAAGCGGCGCGCGGCAGCGGCCGCATGGTGCTGCTCGGCGGCGAGGCCGGCATCGGCAAGACCAGCCTGCTGCAGCTGCTGGCCGACCGTCGCGAGGAAGCCGTGCTCTGGTGGGGTGCCTGCGACGCGCTTCAGACCCCGCATCCGCTGGCGCCCCTGCACGACTTCGCGCGCGAAGCGAACCTCGGCTTTCGCCCGCTGCTGGCGGCGCAGACCGACCGTGCCCAGCTGTTCGAAGCCGTGCTCGACGAATTGCGGCAGAGCCGGCTTCCGATCCTGGCCGTCATCGAGGACGTGCACTGGGCCGACGAGGCGACGCTGGATCTGCTCAAGTTCCTGGGCCGGCGCATCGATCGCGTGCCCTGCCTGCTGGTGGCCTCGTTCCGCGACGATCAATTGACGGCCTCGCATCCGCTGCGGCGTCTCATCGGCCAATTGCCTTCGGCGCGCGTGACGCGCGTCGACGTGCCGCGCCTGTCGCCCGTCGGGGTCGAGCTGATGGCGCGCCGGGCCCTGCAATCGGCCCACGGGCTGCATGCGATCACCCAGGGCAATCCCTTCTTCGTGACCGAGGTGCTGCGCCATGGCGGCGAGCCCGTGCCGCGGGCGGCGCAGGACCTGGTGCTGGCGCGTTACGCCGAACTCGACGCCGCCGCCCAGGCGGTGGTCCGGCTCGCCTGCGTGGTGCCCGGGCGGATCGAGCGCTGGCTGGTCGAGCGGCTGCTCGGGAGCGATGTCGCGCCGATCGAGGCCTGCCTGGGCTCCGGCCTGCTGGCCAGCATGGCCGGCTCGGCGCTGGGATTTCGCCACGAACTCGCGCGCGCGGCCATCGAGTCTTCACTGACCGAACCGCTGGCGCGCAGCCTGCATGCCGCCGTGCTCGAGGCGCTGAGCGGCGACTCGCGCGCCCAGGCGTCGCTGGCCCGGCGGGTGCACCACGCGGTTCGCGCCGACGACCACGAAGCGGTGATGCACTTCGCGCCGCTGGCGGCCGAAGAGGCGCGCCAGCGTGGGGCCTGGAGGGAAGCGGCGGAGCACTATGCCTTCGCACTGCGCCACGCCGCGTCTGCCGGCGTCGACGACGATGCAGCGCGCATGGCACGCTGGGTCGACGGCTTTGCCGGCGGCTGCGAGCGCCGCGACCAGCTCAATGAGCTCATCGCGGCGCGCCGGCGCCTGGACGCGATCTGCCAGCGCACCGGCCAGGTCGCCGAACGCGCGCGCAACCTGAGCCAGCTGGCGATGAACCTCACGTTGACGGTGCGCTACGACGAGGCCGGGGCGGCGAACCGCCAGGCGCTGGCGCTGCTCGAGCCCCTGACGCCCGGCGCCGCGCTGGCCACGGCCTGGCGCGTGCAGGCGCACCTGTGCCTGATCGCGAACGACTTCGAGACTTCGATCCGCTACAGCACGCAGTCGCTGGCGCTGGCCGAGCGGCTTGGCGAGCGCGAGACCGCGGCGCTGGCCGTCAATTCGCTCGGCGCGGCCACGATCGAGGCCGACTACGACGCCGGGCGGGCGCACCTGCTGCGCGCGATCGAGATGGGGATGGCCGACGGGCGCCATTTCGTCGTCGCCAACGCCATGAACAACCTCGCCTTCGCGAGCTGCGAACTGTTCCGCTGGCACGATGCCCAGGCCCTGCTGGACCAGGCGCTGGCCCTGTGCGAGCGCGACGAATACGAGCGCAACCGCGGCTACTACCTGGCCCTGCGCGCCCTGTGCGAGGTCCATCTGGGCCGATGGAACGATGGCGCCGCGCGCGCGCAGGAGATCGTGCTCTCGGAGCTCGTCATCTCCCCCATACGGTTCTTCGCCCTCCTGGCGCTGGGCCGTGTGCAGGCCCGTCGCGGCGAAGCGCAAGCCGCCGCCGCGACATTCGACACGGCGCTGGCGCTGGCGCCGTCGAGCATCGCGCTAAGCGCCGCGCGCGCCGAGGCGGCCTGGCTGCGCGGGGACACCGCGGCCGCTGTCGACGAGGCGCGCCGTGGTCTGGACCTCGCGGGCGAGACCGGCCCGCCCTGGTACGTGGGCGAACTGGGCTACTGGCTGACCTGCGCCGGTGCCGGCCAGGGCGTGCCCCCGCGTTGCGCCGCGCCCTATGCGCTGCAGATCGATGGCGACTGGGCGGCCGCCGCCGCGGCCTGGGCCGCCATCGGCTGCCCTTACGAACAGGCGCGCGCGCTCGCCGAAGGCGATGGCGCCGCCCGACTGCAGGCCTGGCGGCTTTTCGACGGCCTGGGTGCGCAACCGGCCGCCGAGGCGCTGCGCGGACGGCTGGACAAGGCGGCCCGGCGTCTGCTGCCCCGGGTGACGCGGCCTGGCACGGCGGCGCAGCCCTTCCAGCTGACCGTGCGCGAGGTCGAGGTGCTCTCGCTCCTGTGCGCCGGCCTGAAGAACGCCGCCATCGCCGGACGCCTGGTGCGCTCGGTGCGCACGGTGGACCACCATGTCGCGGCCATCTACGCCAAGCTGGGCGTCAAGTCGCGCAGCGAAGCCGTGGCCGCGGCGCTGCGCGCCGGCATCGGCCCCTAAGAATAGGCAAATCGCGCGCCGCGTGTAGGCAAGCCTGCCGTGGGCGGCGGGGCACCGGACTCCTAACCTGCGTTGGCGGCTGATCGAGCCGTTGACCCTCTCTGGAGCCTTCCATGCCCCGCTACATCGTCGAACGCAGCTTCCCCGGCGGACTGCGCATCCCCCTGACCGAGCAGGGCGCCCAAGCCTGCATGAACGTCGTCAAGAACAACGCCGAAGGTGGCGTGACCTGGGTCCATTCCTACGTCAGCCAGGACCTGAGCAAGACCTTCTGCGTCTACGACGGACCCAGCCCCGAAGCCATCCGCGCCGTGGCCGGCAAGAACAACCAGCCGGTGGGACCGATCACCCCTGTGCGGGTGCTCGACCCCTACTTCTACCTCGGCTGACCCCGCGCGGGCCGTCGCCTGCGCCGGCCCGCTCCCCACCCCTTCCTGGCGAGCCTCGCCGCGACCGGCGAGCGCCGCCGCATGCCTCTCACGAACCCGGAATCACCCATCACATGGACACCTACCTCCAGGGGCGCGCCCCCCGCACCCGCCGTTCCGCCCTGCTGGCCTCGCTGGGCCTCGGCCTGGCCTTCGCCCTGCCGGCCGGCGCGGCCGACGCCGACCGCATCGTCACCGTCACCGAACAGGTCCAGCTCGGCCTCTCGCCGGCGCGGGCCTGGGTCGCGATCGAGGACTTCATGACCTGGCCTTCGTGGCACCCCGCGTTCGCTAGCACGAAGCTGCTCCAGGGCGACGGCCGCTCGGCGGGCAGCGTGCGCCTCATCGTCACCCGCGACGGCGCGCAGTTCACCGAAGAGCTGCTCGCCCACGACGACGCGAAGCACCGCCTGCAGTACCGCATCCTCAGCTCGCCGGCGCCGGTCGTCGACTACCGCTCCACGCTGACGGTCCGGCCCGACCGCAAGGGATCGACCGTGGTCTGGAGCTCCGACTTCAAGGTGAAGCCCGGCGCCTCCGAAGCCGAGGTGCGCAAGATGATCGCGGGCATCTACCGCCTGGGCCTGGACAACCTCGCCACCGCGGTCGAGTGAGCGGGCGCGCCATGAGATGCCTCGATCTCTGTGCCGGCCTCGCACTGGCAACGCTGGCGGCCTGCGGCGGCGGCGCGGGCTACGGGGGTTCGACTTCGGCGCCCGCCGCAGCGGACAGCCGCTATGCCGCGACGCTGCTCGTCGCGGACCAGCCGGGCGCGGTGCAGCTGGATGCGCAACTGTCCAACCCCTGGGGCCTTGCCGTCGGCGGCGGCTCGGCGCTGTGGCTGACGAGCCCGGGCACGGCGCATTCGCGCCTGCTCAATGCCGGCGACCTTTCGCTGCCGGCACTGGACGTGGCCGTGCCGCTGCAGAGCGAGGCCAGCGCCCGGCCCACCGGCGCGGCCTTCAACCCCGGCAACGGCTTCGAAGTCAGCGCCGACGGCCGCGGCGGCGTCGCGCGCTTCATCGTCGCCAGCGAAGGCGGCACCTTGTCGGGCTGGGCGCCTTCGCTGGGCCTGGAACGGGCGCTGGTCGCCTTCGACGGCTCGGCCGCCGGAGCGGTGTACACCGGCCTGGCGATGACGCCGCAGGGCGTGGACAGCGTGCTGCTGGCGGCGGACTTCCACAACGGCGTGGTCGACCGCTTCGGCGCCGACTTCAGCCGCCAGCCGGCCGACGGCCGCTTCGTCGACCCGGACCTGCCGGCCGGCTACGCGCCCTTCGCCCTCGCCGCGCTGGGCGAGCGGGTCTACGTCGCCTATGCGAAGCCCGACGCCTCGGGGCACGGGCCGCACGCGGGCGCGGGCCTCGGCCTGGTCAACGTCTTCGACCTCGGCGGCCGGCTGCTGCAGCGCCTGGTACCCGCCGGCGGCGCCTTGAACGCCCCCTGGAGCCTGGCCCTGGCGCCGGCCGGCTTCGGCGCCTTCGGCGGCGCCTTGCTCGTGGCCAACGGCGGCGACGGCACCGTCGCCGCCTTCGACCCTGCAAGCGGCCGTTCGCTCGGCGCCCTGACCCAACCCGGCGGCGCGGTGCTGGCCATCGACGGCCTGCACGGCATCGCCTTCGGCAGCGGCGCGGCGGGGCTGCCCACGCAGACGCTGTTCTTCACCGCCGGCCCACAAGGCGGGCGCCACGGCGTCCTCGGGCGCATCGACCTGCAGTGACGCCGCCCTTTTTCTTCCACCACGCGCGGCACGTCTTGCCGCAACCCTGAACCGGACTCTTACATGACCTCCACATTTGCTCCCCGCACCCGCGTCCATCTGCTGGCGCTCGCCGTCCTGGCCAGCCTGTGCGCGCCCGCCGCCCAGGCGGCGCCGTTCATCGACGCCCAGGGCGACTTCCTGCCCACCTATGCCGGCCCCAAGGACGCCGACCTCGACGTGCGATTCGCCGACGTCGTGATCGACCCGAAGGCGGGCACCATCACCTTCACCGGCATCCTCGCCGGCCCCATCGACCCGGCCTCGGGCAAGTTCTACGTTTTCGGCATCGACCGCGGCCGCGGCGAGGTGGGGCGCGACCTGGTGTTCCAGGGCGCGCTCGGCGGCGAGCCGAAGATCGGCGCCGGCGTGCGCTGGGACGCCGCCATCGGCCTGCTGGCCAACGGCCAGGTGGTGTTCTTCGACGCCCTCAACCCCGGCGTCGTGCCCTTGCCCGACGTGACCGCACGCATCGCCGGCAGCGAGATCTCGGCGACGGTGCCGCTGGCGCTGCTGCCCTCGCAAGGCGCCAGCCTGAAGGACTACCGCTTCAACCTGTGGCCGCGTTCGCAGGTGTCGCTGGCCAACACCACGGTGGCCGACTTCGCGCCCGACAACGGCGACGCGCGCGTCGGCATCGTCGGCAAGCGCACCGCCTTCAGGATGGTGCGCTCGGCCAAGGCCGAAGCCTCGGCCTGTCTGGCGGGTGCGGGTGCGGAGGTGACGATCCGCTCGGTCGGCGGCGTCGAGCTGATGGACGTGTCGGTGCAGGGCCTGCCGCCGCGCGTGAGCTTCAACCTGTTCGCGCTGCAGCTGCCGAACGCGCCTTTCGGGCTGGGCGCGTACCAGGGCGACATCGAGACCGATGCCCAGGGTCGCGGCCAGCAGCGTTTCGTCGGCCGCTTCAGCAGCGAGACCTTTTCCGTCGCGCCGGGCAGCGGGCCGGCGCCGGTGCTGCACCACAACGCGTTCCCCGACGCGCAGCAGAACCCCGCCACCGGGCCGGTGCACCAGTTCCATCTGGGGCTGTGGTTCAACTCGCCGGCCGACGCCACCCGGGCCGGTTGCGCCGGCGACGTGACGCCGTTCAGCGGCGAACATGCCGCCGGCATCCAGGCGCTGAGCACGCGCAACTTCGGCGACGCGCAGGGTCCCCTGCAGGAGGTGAAGCCGTGAGCGGGGGCCCGCGGGCCCTTTGGGGGCGGCTGCGCGCCGGCTGGCGACGGCAACGCATCGAAGACGCGACCCGGGCCACGCTGCGCGCGCTCGACGACCGCGTGCTGCACGACCTGGGGCTGGACCGCAGCGAGATCCCGTCGGTCGCCGCGGCCGCCGCCAGCGACCTCGCCTGCCGGGCCTTCGCGCTGTCATGTCGCGGCTGAAGCGCAGGAAGGGTCGAGCCATGGACATGCTGCACCGGGCCATCATCTGGCTGTTCGTCACCGTGAATGCCGCGCGCACCATGGCCTACCTGCCGCAGATCTGGGCCGCAATGCGGTCGCACGACGGCGCGCGCGGGGTCTCCACGGTCACCTGGGGCTACTTCGCGCTCTCGCATCTCACCGGCTCGCTCTACAGCCTGGACGTCGCGCGCGACCCCCGTCTGGCCGGTGTCTTCCTGGGCAACTTCGTGGCCTGCAGCGTGCTGCTGGGGGTCGTGGTCTGGCGGCGCCGCGTAGCATCGCGCACACCATGACGACCGCTTCCGTCCGCAAGCCCCAGGTGTGCGTGCTGGGCAGCGCCGAGCCCGGGTCGGCCGCTTACGACCTGGCCGGCGAAGCCGGCGCGTTGCTGGCCCGCCACGGCATCACGCTGGTCAGCGGCTGCGGCAGCCCGGCCACGCGGGTGGCCGCCGAGCGGGCCATCGCCGCCGGCGGCCTGGTGCTCAGCATCGTGCCGCCGGACCGCATGCCGCCCGCCGACTGGCCGGCCACGGTGGTCGTGCCCTGCGGCATGGGCGACGCGAGGAACCTGCTGATGGCCCTGGCCGGCGATGCCTGCCTGGTCATCGGCGGGCGCGCCGGCACCATTTCCGAGGTCTGCCTGGCCTGGCTGCACCAGCGGCCGCTGCTGCCGCTGGTGGGCTGCGGTGGCTGGTCGGAGGGGCTGCCGGCGCATCCGCCCGACGAGCGGCAGAACTCGCCGATCCTTCCGTGGAGCACGGCGTCGGAGCTGGAGTACCAGCTGCGCAGCCTGCAGCTCATCCGGCCGGCGACCTGACACCCTGCACTTCGCTATCGTCACGGATCCCGATCCCGAACGGAATCCGCCATGCCGAGCCGCCGCCAGTTCCCCCTTCAAGCGATCTGCCTCTTCGGCAGCGCCTGGGCCGCCGACGCCCACGCGCTGAGCGAGTCCGACGCCGCCATCGGCATCCGCGCGGCGCTGGAGCGGGGCGCCAGCAGCGCGGTGGCGCTGCTGGGCCGCACCGACGGCTTCCTGGGCAACCCGAAGGTGCGCATCCCGCTGCCCGGCGCGCTGAACGACGCCGCCCGGCTGCTGAAGGCACTGGGCCAGCAGCGCAAGGTGGACGAGCTGGTGACGGCGATGAACCGGGCCGCCGAAGCCGCGGTGCCGGAAGCGAAGTCGCTGCTGGTCAGTGCCGCGAAGGCGATCTCGCTGGACGACGCGCTGAAGATCGTGAAGGGCGGCGACACCTCGGTCACCGACTACTTCAGCGGCAAGACGCGGCTGCCGCTGTTCGACAAGTTCCTGCCCATCGTGACGAAGGCGACCGAGAAGGTCTCGCTGGCGGCGCGCTACAACAGCTTCGCCGCCAAGGCGCAGGGCCTGGGCCTGGTGAAGGCCGAGGACGCGAACCTGCAGCACCACGTGACGACGAAGGCGCTCGACGGCCTGTTCCTGATGATCGGCGAGGAAGAGAAGAAGATCCGCGCCGACCCGGTGAAGACCGGCAGCGCGATCCTGAGGAAGGTCTTCGGCGGCTGAAGGCTCAGCGCGCCGCGCGCGAGAGCTCGAACATCAGCGCGGTGGGCAGCGAATCGCCGATGGCGGCGCGTGCCACGCAGACGGCGTCGCGGCCGCCGGCGGCGCGTACCTCGAAGCCCTTGCCGTCTTCGGTGATCTGCACGAAGGCCAGCGTGGGCAGTTCGCCCAGCAGTTCGGCGCGCAGGCGCTCGAACGCCTCGCCGCCGAGCGAGGCTTCGTGCACCACGGCATGCGGCATGCCGCTCTTGCAGAACTCGCGCGCCTCGTCGACCGAGGTGACGAAGTCGACCATCAGCCCCAGCGTTCGCAGCGCCGCGCGCACCTGGTTGCGCACCTCGCGCCGCGCCGCCACCACCAGCACGTGGCTGCCTTCGAGCGACCGGGCCGGCAGCGCCGGCGCCGTGTCGTCGCCCAGCTGCAGTACCGCGGCGCCTTCCACCGCGGCGGCGGCGATGGTGCGCGGGAAGGCGATCTTCAGCTCGGTGGCGCCGTCGGCGTCGGCACGTTCGAGTTCCAGTTCCAGCGTGGCCGTGGTCTGGTCCAGCAGGCGCCAGGACAGGCTGTCCAGGGGCGCCGTGTCGGATTCGGGGCGCAGCGGCACTTCGTCGATCGGACGCCAGGCGAAGCGGCAGGTCAGCAGCGCCTGCTCGGGCCAATTCTGCTGTTCGAGTTCGAACTCCACCGCGGAGCGGGTGTGCTCGAAGCCCCAGTCCAGCAGCGTCTGCAGCAGCGTGAAGGTGAGGGTGGCGTCGCCGATCACGAACGCCGGCTTCAGCCGCTGGCGCACCGTGAGCCCGCGGCTTTCGATCTCGCGCCCGCGCTGCAGCAGCGCTTCGCGCAGCATGGCGGTCAGGTCCAGCGGCTCGGGCGTCAGCGGCACGCGGCCGCTCGCCAGCCGGGTGAGCTGCTGCGCCATCATGCCGGCCAGGCGGGCGCGTTCGATCTCTTCGCGCAGCGCACGCAGGTCGGCGCGTTCGATGCGGCCGGTGGTGGCCAGCGCCGTCACCCGCTCCAGCGCCGAAGACAGCGCGCTCGCGACTTCACTGCCCACCTGGGCGGCAAGGTCCGGGCTGGCAGCGGGGCGGGGTGCGGCACGCACGTTGCGGCGGCGACTCAGATCGACAGGGGCCATGAGGCGGCGGGCGGGTCCGGCATCTGGAGCCGGTTCATGTTGCGTAGCCGCATTCTGGGCATCCCGCCGCCTGCGCGAAACCTCCGGTTACGGGGGTGAAACCCGCCAGTTCAGACGATCCCGGCCGCGCGCAGGGCCGCGATGCGGTCGGCCGCCAGCCCCAGCTCGGCCAGCACTTCGTCGGTGTGCTGCCCCAGCAACGGCGGCGGCCGGCGCAGCGTGGGAGGCGTGGCCGACATCTTGATCGGGCTGGCCACCAGTTCCAGCCGGTCGGTGTGCGGGTGGGGCACCGACATCGTCATGCCGCGTTCGCGCACCTGCGGGTCGGCGAACACGTCTTCCAGGTTGTTGATCGGGCCGCAGGGCACCTTGGCCGCTTCCAGCGCCGACAGCCATTCGCCTCGCTTGCGGCCGCGCAAGCGCTCCGCCAGCATCGGCACCAGCGCTTCGCGATTGCGCACGCGGGCGGCGTTCGTGGCAAAGCGCTCGTCACCCGCCAGTTCGGTGCAGCCGGCGACGGTGCAGAAGCGTTCGAACTGGCCGTCGTTGCCGACCGCCAGGATGAGGTGACCGTCGGCCACCTCGAACACCTGGTAGGGCACGATGTTCTGGTGCGCGTTGCCGGCGCGGCCCGGCGCCTTCTTCGTGACCAGGTAGTTCGCGCCCAGGTTGGCCAGCATCGCGACCTGGGTGTCGAGCAGGGCCATGTCGACGACCTGGCCTTCGCCCGTGGCGTCGCGGTGGCGCAGCGCGGCCAGGATGGCCACGGTGGCGTACATGCCGGTGAAGAGGTCGGCCACCGCCACGCCCACCTTCTGCGGGCCGCCGCCAGGACGGTCGTCGCGTTCGCCGGTCACGCTCATCAGGCCGCCCAGTCCCTGGATCGCGTAGTCGTAGCCGGCGCGGTCGCGGTAGGGACCGGTCTGGCCGTAGCCGGTGATCGAGCAGTACACCAGGCGCGGCCGTGTCGCGCGCAGGGTGGCCGCGTCCAGGCCGTAGCGCGCCATGTCGCCGACCTTGAAGTTCTCGATCACCACGTCGGCGGTGTCGGCCAGGCGGCGTACCAGGTCCTGACCCTCGGGGCGCGCGATGTCGATCGTGACCGATCGCTTGTTGCGGTTGGTGCCCAGGTAGTAGGCCGCCTCGGCGGTGTCGCGGCCTTCGCGGTCCTTCAGGAAAGGCGGGCCCCAGCCGCGGGTGTCGTCGCCGCTGCCAGGTCGTTCGACCTTGACGACGTCGGCGCCCAGGTCGGCCAGGGTCTGCGTGCACCAGGGGCCGGCCAGCACGCGGGAGAGGTCCAGCACGCGCACGCCGGCGAGTGCGTTCGGGGTGGTGGGAAGGTTCATCGCGCCGCATTGTCGGCCCGCCGGGCTGCCCATAATCGACTGATGCCCTGGATCCGAAGCGCCGCCGCTGCCGCCCTGACAGCAGCCACCACCGCCTGCGCCCCCGCCCTCGACTGGCGCGAGGTGCGGCCCGAAGGCGGCGACCTCAGCCTGCTGATGCCTTGCCGTCCCAGCCGCCAGGCGCGCAGCGTGACCCTGGCCGGGCGCCCGGTGGCGCTGGTGCTCACCGCGTGCACGGCGGGCGACCAGACCTGGGGCCTGGCCTTTGCCGACATGGCCGACCCGGCGCTGGTGGGGCCGGCGCTGGAAGCGCTGCAGCGGGCCGCTGCCGCCAACCTGGGCGCGGAGGGCGGCGCCACGAAGCCTTTCGAGCCCCGGGGCGCGACGCCGAACGCGGCGGCCGTGCACACACGCCTGGCCGGCCGCATGCCCGACGGTGCCGCGGTGGCGGAGGAGGCCGCGTTCTTCAGCCGCGGCACCACGGTGTACCAGGCCACCGTGCTGGGCCCGACGGTGCCGTCCGAAGGCGCCGCCACCTTCTTCGACAGCCTGAGGCTGGGTTCGTGAGCGCGGTGGTCGTGCCCCTGCGGCCGGCCGAGGCCGCGCTGCTGCCGCGGCCGGCGGCGGTGCAGGTGTTCCTGGTCTTCGCCTTCACCTACTTCTTCTCGGCCCTGCTGCGCGCGGTGACGGCGACCCTGGCACCGGCCTTCAGCGCCGAACTGGGTCTGCGTTCCGCCGACCTCGGCCTGCTGGCCGGCGCCTACTTCCTGGGCTTCGCGGCCATGCAACTGCCGCTGGGCGGTGCGCTCGACCGCTTCGGGCCGCGGCGCGTGCTGGTGGCGCTGCTGGCGCTGGCGGTGGCAGGCTGCGCGGCCTTCGCGCTGGCGCGCGGGCTGGCGGCGCTGATCGCTGCGCGCATGCTCATCGGCGTGGGCGTCGGCGCCTGCCTGATGGCGCCGCTCACGTGCTTCCGCCGTCACTACGCGCCGGCCGCGCAGTTGCGCGCCAACTCGTGGATGCTGATGACGGGCTCGCTGGGCATGCTGGCTTCCACGCTGCCGGTGCAGCTGCTGCTGCCGGTGCTGGGCTGGCGTGGCCTGTTCTGGTGGGTGGCAGCGATGCTGGCGCTGGCGATGCTGCTCATCGCCGCCCGCGTGCCGCGCGACGGGGCGGTCGCGCAGCCCGCCAGCGCGCCGGCGACAGGCGGTTATGGCGAGGTGCTGCGCCACCCGCTGTTCAGGCGCATGGCGCTGCCGGGCTTCTTCATCTACGGCGGGCTGATCGCGGTGCAGGCGCTCTGGGTCACCTTCATGGGCTGGGGCGTGGCGATGCCCCATCTGATGAAGCGCGGCTTCGACGCCGTTCGCCTGATGACCTGGGGTCTGCCCGTCACGCTGGCGCTGCTGGCGCTGAACATAGCGCTCGGCGCCGACGCCGGGCCCTGGCACTGGGCGGCCTGGTGCGTGAGCTGCAGCGTGGTCTCGCTCAGCCAGCCGGCGGTGGGCATGGCCTTCCCCACCGCGCAGGCCGGGCGGGCGCTGTCGGCCTTCAATCTGGTGATCTTCGCCGGCGTGTTCGCGCTGCAGTGGGGCATCGGCCTGGCGGCCGACGCGCTGGCCGCCGCCGGCCGGAACGAAGCGCAGGCACTGCGCATCGCCTTCGGCTTCTTCTGGTGCGGCTGCGTGCTGGCCTGGTGGGTCTTCTGGCGGGCCGGCCGCCCTTCGCGCCGATAATGCCCGCAGCAAGCGCAGACCGACCGCCCATGACCCTGTTCGTGATCGTCGCCCATGCCCCGCTGGCCTCGGCGCTGGCGGCGGTGGCGACCCACGTGTACGCCGAATGCGCCGGCGACATGGTGGCGCTGGACGTGCCGCCCCAGCAGGCCGTGGACGAAGTCGAAACCCGCCTGCGTGCTGCGGTGGGCGGCCGGCCGGCCCTGGTGCTGGTGGACACCTTCGGCGCCACGCCCTGCAACGCCGCGCAGCGCCTGGCGCAGGACCCCAACGTCCGCGTCGTGGCCGGCGTCAACGTGCCCATGCTGTGGCGCACGCTGTGTTATCGAGACGACAGCCTCGACGAGATCATGCGCAAGGCGCTCGAAGGCGCGGTGCGCGGCGTGATGCCGGTGCCGGGTTCGGTGCCGCCGCAGAACCAGTCCTCTCCCCCTGGCCGAAATGCTCAAGTCGACGATCACGATCAGTAACCGCCTGGGCCTTCACGCCCGCGCCTCGGCCAAGCTCACCAAGCTGGCCGGCAGCTTCAAGAGCGAGGTGCACCTCTCGCGCAACAGCCGGCGCGTGAATGCCAAGAGCATCATGGGCGTGATGATGCTGGCTGCCGGGCTGGGCAGCGAGATCGAGATCGAGACCGTGGGCGACGACGAGCAGGCCGCGATGGACGCGCTGCGCGCGCTGATCGACAACAAGTTCGGCGAAGGCGAATGACGCCATGAAGGCAGGCCCGCGATGAGCATCCAGGTCTTCGGCATGGCGGTTTCGCGTGGGGTGGCGATCGGGCGCGCCGTGCTGGTGGCTTCGAGCCGGGTGGACGTGGCGCACTACTTCGTCACCGCCGACCGCGTGGAGCACGAGATCGACCGCCTGCGTGTTGCGCGCGACGCGGTCGCCACCGAGCTGGAAGACCTGAAGCGCGACCTCCCGCCCGAGGCGCCGCCCGAGCTCTCGGCGCTGCTGGATGTGCACCTGATGCTGCTGCACGACGACACCCTGGCCGGTGCCACCAAGACCTGGATCCGGGAACGCCACTACAACGCCGAGTGGGCGCTGTCGGCGCAACTGGAGGTGATGGCGCGCCAGTTCGACGAGATGGAAGACGAGTACCTGCGCGAGCGCAAGGCCGACATCGAGCAGGTGGTTGAACGCCTGCTGCGCCTGCTGGCACCGGAAACGCCACAGGTCTCGACGCGGCCGCCGGTGCCGCCCGGCGGCGCCGACTTCGGTGGCGAGGAACCGCTGGTGCTCGTGGCCAACGACGTGGCCCCGGCGGACATGCTGCAGTTCAAGCGCAGCGTCTTCACCGGCTTCGTCACCGACGTGGGCGGGCGCAATTCGCACACCGCCATCGTGGCGCGCAGCATGGACATCCCCGCCGTGGTGGGTGCGCGCGAGGCGAGCCGGCTGATCCGGCAGGACGACTGGCTGGTGATCGACGGCGACGCCGGGGTGGTGATCGTGAACCCCTCGCCCATCGTGCTGGAGGAATATCGCTTCCGCCAGCGCCAGAGCCAGCTGGAGCGTGCGCGGCTGGACCGGCTTCGCCACACCCCGGCGGTCACGCTCGACGGGCAGACCGTCGAACTGCTGGCCAACATCGAGATGCCCGACGACGCGCCGGTGGCGATGGACGCGGGCGCCGTGGGCGTGGGCCTCTTCCGCAGCGAATTCCTGTTCATGAACCGCGAAGGGCAGCTGCCCGACGAGGAGGAGCAGTTCGAGGCCTACCGCTCGGCGGTGACGGCGATGCGAGGGCTTCCGGTGACGATCCGCACCGTGGACATCGGATCGGACAAGCCCCTGGACCGCATGACCCCTGCCGAAGCGCGCCATGAGCACGCGCTCAACCCGGCACTGGGGCTGCGCGCCATTCGCTGGAGCCTTTCCGAACCGGGCATGTTCCGGCAGCAGCTGCGGGCCATCCTCCGCGCCAGCGCATTCGGCAAGGTTCGTATCCTGGTGCCGATGGTGGCGCACCTGAACGAGATCCGCCTCACGCTGGAAGCGCTGGCGCGTGCGCGGCAGCAGCTCGACGACGCCGGTCGCCCGTACAGCCGGGTGGAGGTGGGCGCCATGATCGAGGTGCCGGCGGCGGCGATCATGATCGACCGCTTCCTGGAGCATTTCGACTTCGTCTCCATCGGCACCAACGACCTGATCCAGTACACGCTGGCGATCGACCGCGCGGACGAATCGGTTTCGCACCTC
>JBGAKY010000014.1:0-100780 GCA_044224175.1 Rubrivivax sp.
GCAAATTGCCGACAGGGATAGCTCAAGGTTCGTGACGGCGGTGACGCAGTCGGCATCGGGAACATCCCGGGAGTCTTCAAACCAAAGGGTTGGCGTCTTGGTGTTCCTGGCGCGTTTGCGCCACTGTGAAATCTGCTGCCCGTCTCCTCGTAGCGGCGGCGAAGCGTTTCGACTCCGTTGATTGCCGCGGCCAACTGCTCGCCCTGCTCGGTAGTCCACCGCAGCTGTGCGTAGGGGACGACACGCCCATTGGAGTCGTGGCAGGTCGACAGTGGCGTGTCGAAGCTCACGGACGTGGGTGTGAACGCGATGTGATAGACGCGCAGCCCTCCCCCAATCCAGACACCCTCACAGCAGTCGCTTAGGACCTGGACGCCCTCCTCCCAGTCACGAACGCTGCGGTTCAGGGCGCTGTAGGCACACACGAGTTCCAGGGGTGCTGGTACAGCTTTCCGCGCGGCTACGTGCCAGTTCTGGTGGCCCAGTAGCCGGGCCGCCGCATCGAGCGCGTGCGTGTGCTTCAGGGCGACACCGCGCGCCGACAGAAGGCTGCGAAGCCGTTTGGCGACGGCCTTGACGTCTTCACCGGCTCTGGGCGCCAGCACTTGCACAACGTTCAGCGCGTCAGCAGGCGCAAAGCGTGGAGTTCGAAGTTGAACGAACGTCCAGAGGTTGGTCGCTTGGGCTTCAGGGAGATGGCTTGCGGCTTGGGCCGCGTCCGAGGCAGGCGCTGTCATGAGATGAGCTCCAAACGGAAAGCATCTAGGACGGCACGCGTTGTCCGGCTTTCCAGGAGTTCACCTAGCCGGGGATGTCTCGGGTACTGCGCTCAACTGGCTTTGCCGGTCCTCGGGGTGTCCTCCCGAGCTAGCGTGCACTGACAGGCGCCAACTTGCCTACGGTTCGGCTTGAACCGCGGGTAAATGCTAGTCGGAATCGCGTCGGCGTGTCAAACGGTAAGGCGATGTGCGGGCCGTGCAATCGGGTGACCAGCAAAGGAAGGTATTTCGTCAGGCGCGCATGGAGCGGTTCCAAGCATGATGCCCGCTGGTTAGGCAGGCATCAGACTCGAACGGTACGCGTCCCGTTCTACCCTCTCACCACGAGCACCGCGCCCCAAAATACTTGGTGCACGGCCCACCCGGGTCAGGCGGAGCCCTGTTCCCGCCCCAAATGCTGGATGCGGGCTCGTCGGGCCAAGCGAGTCGTCCAACGCTTGCGCAGTCGTCGACGTCACGTGTAGGCACGGTAATCTCCATCACCCGACGCTGCGGTCCTGTAGTTCACTTGGCAGCTTGCTTGCTGCCCTTGACGGACCCGCTGGTTTCCTTCGCCACCGGCGTTACTCCCAATGCCTTTGCCATTTGGGCCACGAGCGTCTTCGCACCTTGCGAGCGAAGGGCATAGAGTAGTTCTGGAACTGTGTACGGCGGCTTCTTCAAGTCCTTTGCCGCCTGCAGAACCGCGCGGGTAGTAGCCTCGGACTCCGCGGCATACACCTCGTTGAGAAACGCTCCCGAACGCACGACTCGAACTCCGAGCTTGGCCATCTGCTTCTTCGCGAAGTCCTTGACGTTGTCGGTGACGAGAATCACGTCGTATTGCTGGTTGGGCTCGTCTTCACGGTCCTTGTCCGCGGCGTGGCGCAGAGCTATGGCCGCTGCCGCAACGTGACGGTCCTTCTGGTCGACCTGTTTCGGCACGGCGCTGAAGTCGGCACTCGTCATGAAGACTTCCCACTCAGGGCAACGCGCCTTCATGGCCAACAATCGACGCTTAGCCGCTTCCTCTGACACCTTGAAGGCCAACGGCATGTTGCGCAGGAACTCTTCGTCGATGTTCTCGGTCCAGTGAGCCGAAAACACACCCTCGGCGCGCAAGTCCATGATGACGTCGGAGACCCGCGCCTTGAGCAGGACGCAGGTATCCAGGACGACAAGCGTGTCGTTCAGGTTCACGAACGAGGCTTGCGAGCAGCTTTGGCCGGAGCGGCCTTCTTGGCAGGCTCAGTGCCGCGGACCACCTTCACGTGCGTCTCCGGATAGTCATAGAGGCCCGCCTCGACGCCAGCTTGGCGCGGGGACACCGCCCCTTCGTGCTGCTTTGTGCGAGTGGCCAGGTAAGCCTGGACCGCAGATGCCCTGATTCGACGGTGACCTCCCTCCGTCATGACGACCTGTCCCAGCTTGCCTGAATCGCAGAGCATGGAAACGTACGGACGGCTCACCTCCAGTTTGGCGGCAGCCTCCGCGGTGGTCAGCAAGGCATCAGCGGATGCATCTTTGGCGGCTGAGGTCGCCACACTGCCAACCTCAGCGTTGGCCAGCTTGGCAATGAGGGCCATCCGTAGCGCTTTGCCCTCGGCAGTTTGAGAACTCAGGGACTGTTCGAGCACCTGGGTCACAACAATGGTGATGCGCGTCTCAAGCGCCACTGCGCCGGGCTGCTCAGCTTTGATGACGAGGCCTGCAGCGCCCTTAGCTGCCTTTGGCGGCGGCGTATGGCCAAGGGCTGTCACTTCGCGCACGACCGCCTTCCCTACCTCCTCCGCAAGCGGGTCGATGGGGTTGGCAAGCATGGGTACGTACTTGGCAGCTGCTGCTGCCTTGACTGCGGGGTGGGCTGCGCGAGGCATTGGGCTCTCCTGTGTGTGGCAAGTATAGCACCGCATCAGAAAAAAGCGAAAAAAGCGAAACTCCGCCCTGTCGCAGGCTGCCCGTTCAGCTCTCTACAACCGGCCGCATCAAGAGCGAGCGGTGCCATCCGTTCGATATGTTGCATTCCGTTCGATTTGGAGTACAGTGTTGCGCATGCCAACAGCAACCGACATCCTCCAGGCCGCCCAGGACGCTCCCTCTAAGGACTCTCTGGAGACGCACCTGCCCACCATCGAGACCCTTCGCGACAAGGGCTACACCTGGCGCGAGATTGCCGCATTTCTCACAGAACACGGGGTGCCGACCGACCACTCAAAGGTGTTCAGGCTGGCGACGAAGCACGAGCGCCTCGAGAGCGAGACAGCTGCGTTCACGGTCCCGGCGGCCGATGAGTACGCCAAGGCGCTTAAGGCCCTCGACAAAGCGAAGCGCATTCCAGCCTCTGCCAAGGCGATGCTCGGTCACCACTTCAACGCCCACAACCGTACGGTGACTTACACGCATCTCGCGCAGGCTGCGGCACTGGCCGAGGGCAAAGACGGCGGCAAGGTGACACACCGGGCTGCCAATGTGACCTACGGCAAGCTGGGTCGGGCTCTCGGCGAAGAACTCGGCATGTCGTTTCTGCGAAGCGAAGGCCGAAAGGCGCCCTTCTACAGCAGTGCGCTGGGGGTCGGCAGCTCCGTGACGCCCGAAGGCGGCGAGTTCGAGCTCGTGATGCACCACGAGCTGGCGAAGGCGCTGCAACAGCTCGGCTGGTTTTAGGCTGAAACCGCGGTCATTTCGGAGGCGGAGATGGACGACAAGAAATCGGAAGTGGTGGGCCCGTACACCTTGGTGGCGATGTTCTACAAGGGCGAGTTCCACGGGGTCATCTGGAAGGGTGGAAGCAAGATTGAGAACGTCACCGGCGACAGCGTCGATGACTGCCTCGGGAAGATTCGAGACCGCCTCGGAGACTTGCTGCAAGCAGAGGCGGTAGCCCGCCGCGACTCGTCGCCCTCGGTCTCTGAGACCGTCGCGGCCCTGCATCGCATCGCCCCACGCTTGAACGCGGCGCAGCTGCGGATGCTTCGCGCGCATTACAAGGCAGAACACCGCTGCATCACTGCTAGGCAACTGGCGAAAGCCGCCGACTACGACGGCTACCAATCCGCCAACCTCTGGTACGGCAAGGTCGGCTGGATGCTCTACGGAGAGCTACCAACTCCGCTGCCCCGCCGAGCCACTGACGGGAAGCTCATCTTCACCTGTGCGTTGGCCGAAGAAGCAGACCAGCGTTCCAGTGACGAAGGCGAGTGGATATGGAAGATGCGCCCGCATATCGCCGAAGCGCTTGCTGCTGCCAAGCTGGTTTGAAGTCAGGAGCAGCTGATGTCGAAGGCACAAGCCCGAAGCCCAAAGTCCTACGAGAACGAGGAGTTGCTTCTTGCGATGCTGCCGGAGCTCCTCGAGCAGAAAGGGTTTGCTGGTGTGACTGTCCTGCGGACCGGCGCCATGAAGTTCATCGACGCCCGCGCGTCGGACGGGTCCAAGGTGCGGTTCTGGCTCAAGCAAGGCTGGACCGACTCTCGCACGTACTCAGCGATTCAGTTCGGGCTCTTCAAGGTGGCAAACCCACACGACTTGCCTGACAAGCACTTTGTCGACTACGTCGCTGACCGAGTTGCGAGCGCAAAGTCCAAGGGCGCCACGCACGCGCTACTCGTTCATATGGTCGACTCGCGCATCACCAACTACGTTGCATTGGCTGTGGATGACGTGGCCGAGGCATACCGGCAGCAGATTTCACAGTGGCGCAAACGCGCCAGGAACACCAAGACGCCAACCCTTTGGTTTGAAGACTCCCGGGATGTTCCCGATGCCGACTGCGTCACCGCCGTCACGAACCTTGAGCTATCCCTGTCGGCAATTTGCGGTTTGAGCGACGAGCCCAAAGGTACACCTGGCTCCAAGAAGATTACGGCGGAGTTGGAAGTCCGCATGCGCCAACAGGCGTTTCGGCTGCTCGTCGGCAATCGCTGCAACTGGCGCTGCGTCGTCTCGGGAGCTTCAGTGAAGGCGGTTCTTGACGCGGCGCATCTTCCTGGCAAGAACTGGCGCCACAACAACACCGCCGAGGACGGCGTTCTAATTCGTACAGACCTGCATCGGTTGCTAGACCGCGGGTTGGCCGAGCTCCGGGACGGGACTTTCTGGCTTGCCGAGAACGCGCGGGTCGGGGAGTACGCGCAGTTCCATGAGCGCCCACTGAACGTTTGAAGCAGCATCTAAATCCGCGACCGGGCCCCTCTGAATTGAGGGTGGATGGGGCCAAGCCGGTGCAGCAGGCTCGATTAGATTCTTGCTACACATAGCGCCAACATAACGAGGGAGCGAGCATGCGGAAGCGGATTTGGGTGGGTACGCTAGCCGCCTTAGTGGTCGGCGTCGCCGGCTGGAACTACTTTGCCGCACACCGCCCGGTCGCCGAGCGGCTGGCCGTGGACCCACGCAACGAGAAGCTAACGCTCTGGGTCTATCACCGCTACGGGTTGGTTCCAGGAACCCTTGTGGTAGACCTTCGCGGCTTCAAAGACGACGCCGCAATGGTTGACGTCATGCGGGCGCTTTTGCAGAGCGCAGAAGCCCACAAGGGCGCGAAGTTCGACCGGGTGCTGCTTGCCTACAAGGGCACCAGCAAGTTCATGCTCGACGGTTCGTATTACCAAAAGCTCGGCCAAGAGTACGAAGGCCAGAACCCCGTCTACACGCTTCGCACTTTCCCGGAGAACGTCTACAAGGTCGATGGTTCGCCGGCGTACGGCACGTGGACCGGCGGACTCCTTGGGGTTCTGTCCAAACAGATGGATGACCTCACCCAGTTCTCAAAGGACTGGTATCTCGACGACGCGGTGAAAGAGCACTCGGTCCAGCGATAGCCGCAATTCACGCCCATATCTCAAACAGCAGCTGAGGCCTGCGCCGACAGCTGAGCGCAAAAACAGGGAGGAGCCCACGTGCGCAATTTCAAGAACTCAAGCATCGCGCTGGCATTGGTGGCCACGATGTCGTTTGGCCTGTCCAGTGCTGCCTTCGGCCAGGCAAAGCCTGCTGCGTCTGCGCCGAAGGCTGCAGTCAATCCGCTTAAGGGGCTCAAAGCCGAGCGTGATGACATGCGAGGCATCACCTGGTATCAACATCCGACGTCTCCCAAGCACGCCAACAGCAACGGCTTCTACCTCTACTTCGGCAAAGAGGACAACGGGAGCTTCACCGCCCTCCGGCTTGTCGCCCGCTACTACGCCGACGACTGGCTCTTCGTCACTCGCGCTTGGGCTAAGGCGGACGGGGCAACCGTGGATGTTCCGCAGAAGGCGAACAAGCTGTTCGGTTGGGAACGCGACAACGGCGGCGGCAGCATCTGGGAATGGTCAGACACGCCGGTAATGGCGTCTTCCGAAGTGGCGGCGGTCCGCACTTTGGCCAATGCGAAGAGCGTCACCGTCCGCTTCGAGGGCAAGCAGTACTACAACGACCGAAAGCTTTCGGCGCAACAGCTCAAAGCTATGCAAGAAGTCATCACGGCGTATGAGGCCGTGACCGGCAAGCCCTGGAAGTAGCCTAGCCAAGCAGCAGGGTCGGCTGAACTCAGCGGCCTATGCTCGGGCTCTGGTCGAAGTTCATCAGCAGGACCGTCAGCAAGCGGTCCTGCGCCTGCGCGCTGTCCAGGCCCACGCACCCGTCCGTCAGGACTAGCCTGTCGCGCCGTACGTCTTGCGGCCAAAGAATGTCCTCATCGTCGATGGCGACCCACTGCACGGGGCGGCGCCATGCGACGTGTGCGGCCACGACGTCGGCCTTGTTCATGCGCCGGTAGTCGTCGGTCGAGAAGCCGACCGTTCGAGCGCCGCCTCCCCTTGTGGGCACGATGCGCTTGACCTGGGTGGTCAGGTCTTCTTGTGTGCAGCCGACGACGCGCTCGGCGAGCGATGGGCCGAGCTGCCGGAGAACGGTTGCGAGGCCTTGCGCACGCGGCAGCGTTGAGGTCAGGACGATTTCCACCTCAGGCCAACGCTCCAACGCCGACTCGAGCACCGCAACGCTCTGGAACCGGGCGTGGCCGTCGTCCCAGGGCGAACGCCCATGCAGCAGGACGTACAACGATTCGCTCGGGTGAAGCACACCCGAAATTCCGAGGTACAGGGTGGGCGGAGACTCTCGCTCCGTCGGGACAATCACTTGGCCCACTGCCGTCTCCTACATGCTCCGTGCGGTCCAGCGCGGTTCCCGTTCCGGCAGGACGGCCAGCGGTTCGCACAGGGCCATGGCTAGCCCCTCTTGTGCTCGACAATCCATCGTCGGGCCGCCTCGACGTGCTCGGTCGTCACCCAGGGCCAGCTCGCGACGATGCGCTCCCAGCTGTCGCCGGCGTCCACGCATGCCAGTAGCGTCGTGATGGGAAGCCTCGAGCCCGCGAACACAGCGATGCCACCGAGGACGGCCGGGTCCTGTTGAATGCGGGGCTCGTCGGTCGCGGTCACGTTCGGTCCAAGGGTGACGGAGGGCCGGGCTCTACCGGCACGACGACGTTCCCGTTGACGTAGGCCCGCCCTTCCCTGACCTCGATGAGCATCGAGCCAAAGCGGCTCTCCCAGACGTAGCGCAGCACGCCGTCAGTGGCCAGTGGCAGGTCGGCCTGGGGACTCGGGGCAAGCCGGGTGAGGACTTCGGGTAATAGCGGTGCGTTCACGGGCGAGCTCGGTCCGCAGACCGGGCCGCCAGGCAAGGTCTACGGCGAAGGTGTGGTGATGGCGGTCAGAGCCAGGTCCAAAGCCGGCGCAGCCAGGCTGGCGCGCGGTCGGGTTTGGGCTGGTAGAGCTGGCGGTAGGTTGGCGACATCGACTGGCCTCCTGAGAAGGAGGACTGTATGCCTAACCAGTGCTGTACGCAAGCACAGCTTTCGGGCGTGGACGCTCGGCAAGCCGCGCATCCCGGGGGCACAGCTCGAGGTCACCCGCGGCGGTTGGTTACGCCGGTACTTCGCAGTTTGTGCAGACGGCGTCCATCTTCTTCTTGAAGTTTTCCCACAGCACTGGGTCTGCCTCCAACTGCTTCGCGTAGCCGGCAACCGCCGCTCGCAGCAAGTCGATGAACTTCTTTGCGTTGATGGCGTGTGCCTGCGCATCCAAGAGCGGTCCCGTGCGCAGGACGCGCCAGCCGCCGGTTGTCTCGGCCTGATGAAGGATGCCGCAGCGAATCTGCTTGTAGAACCAGTCGTTGCCCCCGCCGAAGCCTTCCAGCCCGGTCTTGCGCTTGAAGAACGCTTCGAACATCGCGCGTGACTTTCCCTTCGAGTCCGGTTCGCCCTCATAGAAGCACTCGAGCGCCTCGATGACGAGGCACGCGACGGCCATCAGCGTGAATCCGTGGCGCTTCCGGTATTCGACGGTCGGCTCGAAGTAGCGCTCCTGGAAGCGCTGGACAAGAAATTGCCCACAGGCCGCTCGGTCAGCGGGCTTCAAGTCGCCTGCCGCTTCGAGTTCTCGATAACGGGCGACCGTCACCGTCGTGGTCAAGCGCGTCTTGGCTGCAGCGTGCAAAGCACCTCCTGGGTTCGGCTAGTCGATGCTCGTCGGAACCGTGTACCAACTTCTTTGAGAGAGGCTGAATTGCGCTCGCCGGACTAGCCCAATCTTCCAATCCGCTCTCAGCTTAGCGGATGAATAAACGGTCAGCGCTTCACTTGCTTCCTGGACATAGAGGGGCAAGAGGTGACCGTCACGAACTCGGGCGTACGAAGAATCTTGGTTGGCTGGACGCAGCGGCTGCTGCTCTTGCTTGCGGCGATGCTAGCGCTGCCTGCCTCTGCGGCGAGCGAGTATCTGGTCTGGAGCGGTTCATTGACGAACTGGCCCAGCACCGGCGCCTCAGCAGTCCTTGCCGACGTAAGTGTCGCCTACAACACCGCGCAATACGGTCCTTCCACTTGCCACGGGCCGGGGCGCCCAGACTACGAATACGGCACGCCCGGCACGCTCGACTACGTGTCGAACTTCCAAGTCTCGACACACTGGAATGACACCAATGGCACGGCATATGACTTGCCTGTCGCGTACACCAACTGCTACGACTCGTGGGGCCGTCCGATTGGCGACGGCAACTACCACACTGGGAGCAGAACGTGGGTTGTCGTCGTCTGCCGAAGCGGCTTTTCGGCGGGGCGCTACTACCCCAGTTCGCGGCTGTCGTGCCTTCCGGATGCAGCTGCAACCCCTGCCGCTGATGCGAGCAACGACCAAGGCACGCATATAAACTGCGACAGCTGTCTAACGGCATTGGTACGTGAGGTGTCGCGCCATGACGGTAGCAACCCCATGGTCGAGGGTGACCCCGTCAACCTAGCCAACGGAAACGAGCTCTTCGCTGAAGAGGACTACACCCCAGCTGGCTCGAGCCTGGTCGCCTTTACGCGGTACTACAACAGCGGTGTACCTGCCGGGACCAGCTTCTTCGGGCCGGGGTGGAGCCACAGCTTCCGATACCAAGCGTTGGTCGGAGACTCGACCGGCAGTTCCGTGGTTCTGGTGCGGCCCGATGGTGCCTCTGTGCTGTTCACGTATGACGCGACACAGAGCAAGTACATCGCTCCAGCGCGAGAAACAGGGCGTCTGAGCCGGGTCTTGTCGGGCGGTCAACTGTCGTCGCTGACCTACACGCGCGCAGACGGAACTCAAGAGCAATACACGGGCTACAACTCGAACTGCTTTGGCTGTCTGACAAGCATCGTGTATGGACAGGGCGGCCAGCTCACGGCGACGCTAAGCGGAACCATGCTGAGCAACCTGGCGGACAACCGCGGGCATGCGCTGCAGTTCACATACCAGTCGATAAACGGCGCGGTGCGAATCACAAAAGTGACGCTGCCTGGTGGCGCCTACATCACTTACGGCTACACCGCACAAGGTGTATTGGCTTCCGTGACATACCCTGACGGGGCACAAAAAACGTACGAGTACACGGGCACCTCAGCGCGTCCTTTGCTGACCAAGGTTCTCGAAGGCACAACCGCGGCCGTGACCATAACGTACGACTCTGCCGGTCGTGCGACGAGCACAAAGCTAGGCACCGCCGCGGAGTTGACGACGTTCACCTACAACAGCGGAAGCACTACGGTTACCCGGTCCCTTGGCTACTCAAAGACAGTGTCCTTCGATGCGCCCGTCAACGCGGCACGGGCACAGGCTCAAGTTGTGCAGTTCTCCTGCCCGGACCAGGGTTGCGCTCCAAAGCAGGACTCGTTTGGCTACGACAGCGGCGGGAACCTTGCCTTCATCGTCGATGCCAATAACGTCAAGACGTGCCTGGTGTTCGACGTCGTTCGCAGTCTGCCGCTGAAGACTGTCGAGGGACTTTCCTCAGGCGCTGACTGCGGTACCGCCCTTGCCTCGCCGCCGGCCGGGAGCCGCACCCGCACTTGGCAGTGGCATGCCCTGTTCCCGGTGCCAATGGTGCTCACTGCGCCTCAGCGAAAGGTGCTGTTCAACTACGACAGCGCCGGCCGGAAGCTCGTGCAGTCGGAGGTCGAGACGAGTGACGTCTCCGGCGCGCTTGGCGCGAGTGCGCAAGGTGTCGGGACGGCGAGGACGACCAACTGGACCTACAACTCCCAGGGGTCGGTGCTTAGCGTCAAATCGCCACGTACAGACGTGAACGCAACTACCACGCTCGGCTACGACGGCAATCAGAACCTCGTATCCATCACGAGCCCGGTTGGTCTGGTCACGACACTCGGCAACTACGACGCTCACGGCCGTCCTGGGCTCATCACCTACCCCAACGGCCTGCAGAGCAGCTTGTCCTACGACGCCCGGGGTCGGACAACTCAGATTACGACTGGCGGCGCTGTGACGTCCTATGGCTACAACGGTGCCGGCCTGCTAGTCAGCGCGACCCTGCCTTCGGGGTTGACGCTGACGTTCAGCCATGACGATGCGCATCGGCTCATCGCGGTTCAAGACTCCCTTGGCAATCGTGTCGACCGCGTTCTCGACACCGAGGGAAATGTCCTCCAAGAGACCGTGACCGGAAACGGCGGAGCAGTTGCCCTAGCCCGGCAGGCAGCCTACGACCAGCTATCCCGCATGACCTCGCTTATGCAGGCTCCGTGATGCGCACGATTTTCAAGAACATCGCCATGAAGAATCTCTCCGCGCTAGTCGCAGCAGCACTCGCAAGTCTTCCAGCAATCGTCCCAGTCGCAGCCTGGGCGCAGGGCGTACGCACTACGACGTTTTCCTACGATGCGGTAGGACAAGTCACCTCGGTTACAGCGCCCAGCGGTCGCTCGACACTGCTTGAGTGGGACGCGCTGGGCCGCAACGTGCAGCAGTCCCGCGCAGGCACCGCTGTGGGCTATGGCTACAACCACCAGGACGCCCTTACGGCGGTACAAGACCCGCGCGGACTGACCACCACCTACGCCCGGAACGGCTTTGGCGAAGCGAACAGCCAATCGTCACCTGACACTGGAGGCAGCAGCTTCACCTTTGACGCAGTCGGCAACCTGACCTCCCGAATCAATGCCGCCGGCCAGGTCGAGAACTACGCCTACGACGCCGCAAATCGCGTTGTCTCCAAATCGCTTTCGCACCCCAGTTCGGGGTCCATCACCTACAGCTTTAGCTACGGCACCAGCGGTGTCGAGGCTGGCCGACTGACCCAGGTCTCTGCTCCTGGGTTGGCGCTCAGCTTCTCGCACAATCTCTATGGTCAGGTCACGGCGGCGTCGCAAGCATTGAGTGGCACTGCCACGCTCACGACGAACTACGGGTACGCGAACAACGGTGCGCCGACGAGCGTCACCTACCCCAGTGGCCGTGTCGTCACGCTCACGCTCGATAGCGCCAGCCGTGTCAGCGGAATCACCGTGGACGGCAACACCGTCCTCAGCGGTGTCTCGTACAGCCCGCTGGGAGCGGTCACCGGCTGGGCATTCGCTGGCGGCCAGAGCGTCGCACGCGCCTACGACGCCAATGCGCGGCTCACCTCGGTTTCGATGCCGTGGGGCGCACGCCAGTACGTCTACGACGTCGATGACCGCATCGTCGGCATCAACGACGCGCTCCTGGGCAACGCGGTGTACGGTTACGACGACCTCGACCGACTTGTCAGCGCCAGCAACAATGCCGGGAGCTGGACCTACCAGTACGACGCCAACGGCAACCGTACCGGCGGCAGCGTCAACGGCACGAGCTACGGCACCGCTGTGGACACGGCCTCGAACCGAATGCTTGCCGCGGGTCAATGGCAGAACACCTTTACCGCTGACGGCCAGACGGCCCAGGTGGCGAACAGCCCAGCAACGCCGGCTTGCGGCTCCAGCCTGATGCTCGGCTACCAAGCCGACGGTCAGCTCGTAACGTCGAACGTGCTTAGCGCGGTCCACGCGCCGAACGGGTTGCGCCTGCAGAAGACCGCAGCGGCTTGCGCCGGCGGCGCCAAGACCAACTTCGTATACGACATGGCGGGCCACCTCATCGGCGAGTACGACGCAATGGGCGCGGTCATCCAGGAGACTGTCTGGCTGGGAGACCTACCAGTCGTGGTTTTCCGACCGGGTTCAGGGACTGCACCCTTCTATGTCTACGCAGACAACCTGGGCACGCCCCGCGGTGTCATGACCGCCAGCGGAGTTCCCGTTTGGAGCTGGGACGGGGAACCGTTTGGCGCGTCTCCGCCCATCGAAGGGCAACTCGGCCAGCAGGGAGCGTTCCGGTACGGACTCCGCTTTCCGGGTCAGTACCTAGACGAGGAGACTGGCTTCCATCACAACGGGTGGCGGGAGTACGACCCGGCACTCGGCCGTTATGTGCAGAGCGACCCGATTGGGTTGGCGGGGGGTATCAATACGTACGCCTACGTTCAGGCAAATCCAATGACCTTCTTCGATACGCGAGGCCTCTATGTTGAGTTTGACGGCACTCCGGACCAGCGTCGCGCTCTCGAGGAGGTTTACAAGAAACTGAAATCGACAGCCGCCGGAAAAACGATGTGCGAGCAGCTGGAGAACTCTCTTAACACCTACTGGATTCGCGCAGCGCACAAGAATGCCTTCTACTGCAAGCGAGGTGAGACGTCTCCTGGTTGCGACGGGGCACCTTTCTATAGCTTGAACATCGACCCGTTCAATGCGGTGCATGTGAACACGGACGCTGGCTTCCTGCCCTCTCCGCCCGAAGTGATGCTTGCACATGAAATTGGGCATGCGTTGCAGCCTCCAAGTCTGGAGAAGTACCCGGCGGAGGTTGACGCAATGAACAATTATGAGAATCCGGTTCGGTCGTCCCTGAAATTGCCGCGCCGTACCACCTACTACACAGACAAAGAAAAGTGGAGTCCCGTTCAAAAATGACCAAGAAGAACATCGCCGCCCTCGGTTGCTGGCTCGTCGTGCTATTGCCAGCTTACGCTTCCGCTGGTGAGGTTTCCGGATATGCGTTTGGCTTCTCAATCCCGCGATACACGGGAATCTTGGAGGAGAATATCGAACAACAGGGCTGTCGCGTCACCTTGGACGCCGACTTCTTCCGGCAGAGCTTGAAACCTTACCCTGAGGGGCAAACGTCTTATGAACGCCGAGACGTACGTGCCAAAATGCACCTCGAGGAGGGGACTGAACCAGTTTTCATTGACCGCTTCGGTGTTGCACGCCAAGGCGACCAATACTTCAAAGTGAATACCGAAGAGCTGGACAAGACCTTCAAAGTGGTCAAGTGCCCAGATTAACCGCCTAGCTGCGGTTGGCGCGAGCGTGTGGAATCTTCTTGCGAGCCGTGCACCGCATCCGTTCGAGCAGTGCGTCGCCCGGAATACAAGGAGCGATGCGCAGAAACAGAGCTCTAAGCAGTCGGGCCTGAACAACTCAGTTTCAGCTCGTGGCCGCCTCTGCGGCGTTGCTCGACGGTGTGCCCCCATTGACGACTGCCAGCATCGCCAACACGAAGGCCAAGAGGGTCCTCAAGGCCGCCAGGATCAACCTCAGGTTGTGACCCGCTCCGCACAGCAGGGCATGCATCGCATCGCCGAGCTCGCCCTTGAGCCAGTTCTTGTCCAGTAGTCCATCGTTCTTCATGTGCCCGATGGTGGGCTCGATCGCCTGGCGGCGCCGCAAGAGCTTCTTCAGCGTCTTTGGAAGGCGGCGCGTGTGGCTGAGCAGCAGCCGCGTGCCCGGCGGCGCCTCGGCGGCCCTGTAGCCGCGGTCGGCCAGGGCGATGCTCGGGCGTACACCGGTGAGGATCTCCACCTGCTCGGGCTGGCTGTACAGCGTGTGCCCGTCGTACGGCGTACCGGGCATCGAACGCATGCCGACGACCACGCCTTCCTTGGCCGTGACCGCCACTGAGACCTTCACGCCGAACTCGTGGGGCGTCCTGGCCTTGCCCTTGGCGATGCATTCGACCTCCGGGGCATGCAAGGCGTACAGCTTGTTCTTGCTGTCGCGGCGCTGCTCGTACAGCCGCTGGGCTGCATGCAGCCTGGCTTGAAGCGCCTGGCTCATGTCGCTGGCCTTGCGCTGTACATCCCTGATGACGCGGCCAAGCCAGACGCGAAGCCGCTTGATCTCGCGACGCATGCGGCGCCACTGCTGGGCATGCGCATAGCGGCCGGCCTGGGCCTCGGCCGACTTGCCGACGCGGGCGTAGCTCTGACGCAGCTCGATGCCTTCAGCCTGGGCGGTGGCTACCAGTTGCTCCCGGGCACGGTTGAGCAAGCGGCTGTCCGTAGGGTGGGCGATCGCCTTGGGCTGCACGGTTGTGTCCACGACCACCGTCTGCAGGCTGCGCAGCTTCAGAACGCCAGCCCGGGCTGCGGCATCGATGCTCTGCTTGAGCAGCCATTCGCAGCCTTCCTCTCCGATGCGCCGGCGCCAACGCACCAAGCTGGAAGGGTCGCACGGCAACTCGTGGCGGAAGTACCGCTCGCCGCTGAAGTGCTGCCAGTACGGGTTCTCGATCCAGCGCTCGACGACGTCCTCGTCCGAAAGCGCGAAGGCGTGCTTCAGGTACAGCAGCGAAGCCATCAGCCGAGTCGGCAGCGCAGGGCGACCCGTCGTGCTCTCGAACTTCGGACCCCACTGCTGCTCGAAGGCGCTCCAGTCGATCAGCGCCGCCAGCCTGACCAACTCGTGGCGCTGGTCGATGAGGTTGGCCAGTTCCATGCGGAACAGGTCCTGCTCGATGCGCGGCTCCTGCGGCTTCGGTCCCATCTACATCCTCGGTTGAGTTTGCAAGGAATCGAGGTGCATTGAGCCTCAATCCTGCAAACCGCAACATCGGCATCGGCCCGCAGAGCCAGCATTCATGCGGGTCTCAGGGGTTGTTCAGGCCCGACTAAGCAGCCACAAGAGCGCGTCATCCTGAAGGGGTGGGTCATCCCGGCTCATGGCCCTAGAGTACTCCCGGACGCCAAGTATCTTTTATTAGACAACGACTTACATGTCAGTTGTGAAGCGATGCTTGAGTTATAGCAGCACGCTATAGAACGCTATAGCGGCTTGGAGCCGCCCTGGACGAGCGCCGCTGGCGTGGCTGCCTCGCTTGCCAGTTCCGCCAGCTTGAAGAGCATCAGCCGCCCCGGGAACGGGTACGAAACATCGCGTGCCCAGTTCGCCGCCCAGGTTGAGAGCTCCGCTTCATAGGTCGCCTCGGACAGGGGCGTACCCTCCCACTCAAACGCAAAGTGACAGGTGCAGCCGACCACGAACGGCGGGAACCGCATGTTCCGCGGCGAGCGCGCTAGCGGCCTGCGGCCCGAACGGCAAGCGCTGCACCTCTTGCTGACCCCACCGGCGAGTTCAGCGCCGGCACCGTCTACGTCCTCACTTGTTCTGGCCAGGGGTACCGCCATCGCCCACTTCAGGCGAGCTACCGCAGCAGCGGCGGCGCCGACCTGCTCGGCGTCCCGGAACACCTCATCCGATATGGTCAGCTGGCTGTTTCCAGGGCTATGAAGCGCCTCACGCGCATCGCCTTTGCTCCCGACGTCGAGCGCCGCGCCGCGGATGCCCCGGTACGCCAAGCGGTCTCGCAGGTAGTACGCGTCCATACGCTGCAGACAGGCCGTCACAAGGTAGTCGAGCACCGCCTGGTCGTGGGACGGCGCGTACGCGGACAAGGCTTGGGCTCGCCCCCGCTCATGCCAAGCCAGTGCTACCTCGAGCGGCAGCGGCCGCATGCGAGCCAGCCGAAGGGCCGTTTCGTCAGACGGGACTGCCTTGAGCCGCGCCGACAGGTGGGTACGCCCCCAGCTCTGCAGGCAATCAGGCGGGACGCCGCATAGCCAGGCGATGAACTCCGGGTCGAGTTCATACCGCGGAAGCCGGGGATTGAAGAGCCGCTCGTAGCGCAGCCACCGCCAGTGCATGTCTGCCCTGACCGAAATGATGACGTCGGCCAGTTCCTGGGCGCTTAGGCCGGCGATGCCGGGATGGGCTGCATCCAAGAGCGGGTCCAAGCAGCCGACAAGGGGCGGAGGCGGTAGCCTCTGGACTGAAAACTGGCGCTGAACCTCTGAAAACAAGGCCCGCCGGTCCTGAAGGGGCGCCGAGGGGGCTAACCGCCCTACCAGCGTCATCAGGCTGCCACTTCCGTTGTCAGTGGCGTGGCGCTCCAGGTTCCTTCGCTTGTAGGGGGCCATGACGGGCCACTGCCGAAAGACATCCACGCCGCTTGGCATCGCAGCTCCTTGTCTGTGAGCAAGGAACTCTGAATCGAGACCGCCGTTCTGTCACCCATGGCGATGCGCGCGTCGGACATACTGCGTGTTGCCGGCCCGAGGCGTCGGTCTTACTGCGGTTTAGTCCCTCAGCGCGGGCTCGCCGGGGCAGCCGTGACAGTTGCCGCTCGGGAGCCCGCGAGATGCCTCGGAAACCTCAACCAGCTCGGGCAGTAGCCGACCCGAACGTTTGTTCGGGCAGTCAAGGACTTGGCGCCCGGAGCGAAAGTGCCGAAGCTCGGTGTTCAACCACGAAAACTCAAACCTAAATCATTGTCCCGAAACACTTCACAAGCCTGCGCGCTGAGCGGCGTCGAGATCACGTCCTGGTGCCAGGCCCCACCTGATGTTCCCAGGCTCGCCGGGTGCGCTGGCGCACCGTCTCCTGCACCGAGCCCGTGTCGGCGAAGACCTCGACCTCGTCGGCGTGGCGCAGGATGTCCATCGCCAGTTCGTTCGGGTCTGTGTAGGGAACTTCCAGCTGGTAGCGCCCGTCGTCCAGCCACTTTCCGCGCTGGTCGGGGTGCCATTCCTCGCGGCTGACCCACTGCGCGGCCTGGGCGCTGAACGCAAGCGTCACCCAGCTGGCGTTCGCGCCGGCGTAGATGCCGTAGCCGCGGTCCATCTCGGCTTCCACCTGCCTGAGCGGCAACTCCCTGGCCTTGGTGTCCAGCGCCTCGGCGTGTTCGATGGCGTCCAGCGCAAAGCGCAGCAGCCGCTCGCGCGTGTGGCACCAGGCGTCCAGGTACCAGGTGGCGCGGTAGTGCACCAGCCGCTGCGGTGACACCGCACGTTCGCTCACCTCGCCGCGGCCACGTGTCAGGTAGCGCAGCTGCAGGCGCTTGCGCTGCAGCAGGGCTTCGCCGACCAGCTCGAAATACTGGCTGGGCACCGGGCGCTTGGCCGGGCTGATGATCTTCACGCGCTTCAGCAGCGACTTCGCCTCGGCATCGGTGGTGCCCAGCATCTGGTGGATGCGCTCCAGCAGCGGCTGCAGGTGGCGGCTGATCACGCCTTCGGCATCCAGTTCGCTCAGCAACTGGTGCGCCATCAGCAGCGAATACAGCTCGCGTTCGCTGAACCACAGGCCCGGCAGTTCGTGCTTCCGGCCGCGAAGTTCCGGTCCGAAGCGGTAGCCGTTGGCGAAGCGGTCGTACTCGATCGGCGCGCCCAGCCGGTCCTTCAGGTACTCGAGGTCGCGCTTGAGCGTGGCGGGCGAGACCTCCAGTTCGTCCAGCAGCGTCTTGAAGCTCACGTGGCCACGGTTGCGGATGAGCATCTCGATCTTGTAGACGCGGGCGGTCTTGGTCATGGGGCGGTCGGGGCTGGGGTCGCTCACGGATTGAGCCAGCAGTCTGCCACGCTGGCGGGCCGCTTCCGCGCCGACAATGCCGGCAACCCAAGGCCCCCTCCATGACCCGCCTCCTGCACACGGCCGACTGGCAGATCGGCCGCCTCTACGGCGCGTTCGACCCCGAAGACGCGGTGCCGCTGGCCGAAGCCCGCTTCGCCGCGGTCGAACGCCTGGCCGCGCTGGCCGCCGCCGAAGCGGTGGACGCCGTGGTCGTGGCCGGCGACGTGTTCGACGCCCAGACCGTCTCGGCACGCACGCTGCGGCGCCTGTTCAACGCCCTCGAAGGCTACCGCGGGCCCTGGGTGATGATCCCCGGCAACCACGACGCCGCGCTGGCCGAAAGCGTCTGGACCCACGCGGCGCGCATCGGCGCCCTGCCGCCGCAGTTGCACCTGGCGCTGGCGCCGCGCGTGGTGGAACTGCCGGCCGCGCGCACCGCGCTGCTTTGCGCGCCGCTCACGCAACGCCACACCTACGGCGACCTCACCGAATGGTTCGACGGCGCCGCCACCCCCGAGGGCTGGCTGCGCGTGGGCGTGGCCCACGGCGCGGTGCAGGGTGTGCTGGCCGAGGACATCGACTCGGCCAACCCCATCGCGCCCGACCGGGCCAGCCGCGCCCGGCTGGACTACCTGGCGCTGGGCGACTGGCATGGCACCCGGCGCATGGACGACCGCACCTGGTACAGCGGCACACCCGAGCCCGACCGCTTCAAGGCCAACGACGCCGGCCAGGCGCTGCTGGTGGACCTGGACGGCCCCGGCGTCCTGCCCCGCGTGCGTGCCGTGCCCACGGCGCAGTTCCGTTGGCGGCAGATTCGCCACGAGCTGCAGGTGTCCAGCGACCTGGATGCGCTGCTCGCCACGCTGGCGGCCACCGAAGCCGACGAGGTGCTCGACCTCACCCTGGCCGGCCGGGTCGACCTGGCGGGCCACCTGCGGCTGCGCCAGGCGCTGGGCGCCGCCGAAGGGCGCGCGCGCTGCCTGCGCAGCGACCTCGGCGCCTTGCAGCTCACGCCCACAGCCGAGGACATCGCCACCCTGCGCGCCGACGGCTACCTGGGCGAGGTGATCCAGGAACTGCGCGACACCACCGGCGCCGACGCCCGGCGCGCGCAGGACGCGCTGGCCCTGCTCACCGGCCTGCTGCTGGACCATCGCCACGCGGGCGGAGCGGCGGCATGAAGCTCACCCGCCTTCGCGTGGCCGAACTGCGGCAGTTCAGGGCGCCGTTCGAGCTGGCCGGCCTGCGGCCCGGGCTGAACATCTTCAGCGGCGCCAACGAGGCGGGCAAGAGCACGCTGGTGCGCGCCATCCGCGCCGCCTTCTTCGAACGCCACCGCTCCACCAGCGTGGACGACCTGCGCCCCTACGGCGACAGCGCCGCTGCACCGCTGGTGGAACTGGACTTCGAGATCGACGGCACCGCCTGCCGCCTGACCAAGAGCTTTCTGCAGAAGAAGCGCTGCGAGCTGGTGCTGGGCGGCAAGCGGCTCGAAGGCACCGAGGCAGAGGACGCGCTGGCCGAGCGCCTGGGTTTCCAGTTCGCGCTGAAAGGCGCCAGCCGCGAAGAGCACTGGGGCATCCCGGGGCTGCTGTGGATCGAGCAGGGCTCGGCGCATGCCGTTCGCGACGCAGTGGTCAACGCTGCCGACCACCTGCGCAGGGCGCTGGACGAGTCGCTGGGCGAGGTGTCGGCCAGTGGCGGCAACGACGTCCTCGACCAGGTGAAAGGCCTGCGCGACGAACTGCTCACCAGCACCGGCAAACCGCGCGCCGCCTACGCGAAGGCGCTTGAAGACGCCACCGCACTGGCCACCCGCGTGCGCGAACTCGAAGACGGGGTCAGCCGCTACCAGGACCTGGTCGACCTGCTCATGCCGCTGCGCGAAGAACACGACGCCGACACGCGCGCCGAGCCCTGGGTCGCCTTGCGCCGCCAGCAGGCCCAGGCGCAGCAGGCGCTGCAGGCCGCCGAGGCGCTGGCCGAGGAACGCCGGCGCGCCCAGCAGCAACTGCAGCAGGCCGCCGGCCTGCGCGAGCTGCTGGCCCAGCGGCTCGCGGCCGTCGACCGCCAGCACCAGGACCTGGCGGTACGCGAAACCACGCTGGCGGCCGCCATCACCCGGCACGAGCAGGCGGCGGCCGCGGAAGCGCAGGCGCTGAAGTCCGAAGCCACCGCCGCCGCCGCCTTGCGCGCCGCGCGCGAGGCGCTGGCCCTGGCGCGGCAGGAAGACAACCGCGCCCTGCTCGCCCGCCAGGCTCGTGAAGCGCAGGCGCGCGCGTCCGAGCTGTCCGCCGCGCTGGCCGCCGCCACCGCCGAGCACGAACGTGCCGCCGCCCAGCGCCGCGAAGCAGCGCAGCTGCAGCTGGCCCCGGCCGACCTGAAGGCGCTGCGCGACCAGCACCGCGACCTGAACGAACTGCGCATCCGCCAGGAAGCCGTGGCCACGCGCCTGCGCTTCGACCTGGAAGCCGGCGCCGCGCTGAGCCTGGCGGGCGAGCCGATCCACGGCCAGGCCGAACGCCTGCTCGTGGCGCCCGCGCTGCTGCACATTCCCGGCGTCGGCCGCGTGCACGTCACCCCCGGCGGCACCGACCTGGCCGAGCTGGCCCGGGCCCAGGCCGCGCTGCAGGACCTCCAGGCCGCCCTGCTGCAGCGCCTGGGCCTGGCCTCACTGGACGAAGCCGAAGCCCGCCAACAGGCCCACGCCCGGCGGCAGGCCGAGGCCGACGCAGCCGACAAGGCCTGCAGGCTGCTGGCCCCCAAGGGCTTGGACGCCTTGACCGCGGACCTGAACGCTGCCCAGGCGCGTGTCGGCGAAGCGGCAACCGCGCTGGCCCAGTTGCCCGCCGCACCGCCCGAAGGCGCGCAGCCGCTGCCCGCTGCCGAGCGCGCACACGACGGCGCGCGCGAAGCGGCGGACCAGGCGGGCCGGCAGTTGCAGTCGGCCCGCCAGGCCTTGGCGGGCGCCGCCGGCGAACGCGACGCCGCGCAACGTGAGCGCAACGGTCTGAAGGCCGCGCTGGACGACCCGCAGCTGCAGGCCGAACTGGCCGCCCGGCAGCGCGAGCTGGTGGAAGCCGGCGCGCGCGAAGCCACGCTGCAGGCCGACCTGGCGGCCGTCGACCAGCGCATCGCGCAGGCCCGCCCCGACATCCTTCGCCAGGACGTGGAACGCCTGCATCGCAGCGCCGCCGAAGCCGAGCGCCAGCACCAGGCACGCGGCCTGCGCATCGCGCAGATCGAAGCCGCGCTGGCCGCCACCGGCGCCCAGGGGCTGGAAGAGGAACTCGCGGCGGCGCGAAGCGCCCACCACCAGGCCCAGCGTCGCGCCGCCGAACTGCAGCGCCGCGCCGAGGCGCTGGCCTACCTGTTCGACAAGCTGGAACGGCGCCGGCAGGCGCTGGTGCGGCGGCTGCAGGCGCCGCTGCAGAAGCACCTGGACCACTACCTGCAGCTGCTCTTCCCTTCCGGCCGCCTGGCAGTGGACGAAAGCCTGGTACCCGGCGCCCTCACCCGCAGCGGTCCGCGCGGCCCCGAAGCGGGCGACTTCGACACCCTGAGCTTCGGCGCGCGCGAGCAGATGGGCGTGATCAGCCGTCTGGCCTACGCAGACCTGCTGAAGTCGGCCGGCCAGCCCACGCTCATCATCCTGGACGACGCGCTGGTGCACAGCGACGCGCAGCGCCTGGCGCAGATGAAGCGCGTGCTGTTCGACGCCGCGCAGCGCCACCAGGTGCTGCTGTTCACCTGCCACGCGGCGAACTGGCGCGACATGGGCGTGCCCCTGCGGGCGCTGGAAGAGGAACGAGGGGCCTGAAGGCCGCCCCGGGAAGGGCGATGGACTGGTTCGAGCGCATCACCGGGTTTCGCGAAGCCGACCACGAGAGCACGCGCAGCCGGCTGGCGGTGGAAGGCAGCGCGCTGGTCTCGCGCGTCAACGGCAGCCGACACGGCGTGGGAACGCTGTCGCTGCGCAGCCTGGGCGAACTGCGCGAAAGCACGCGGGGGCTGCCCCGGAAAGGCCGGCGCACGAAGCTGGCCTGTCTGCAAGGCGACGTGCGCGCCCTGCACCGCCAGCGCGCGAACGAAGGCGCCCTCTTCCAGGTGGCTTCGCAGTTCAACCTGCTGGAGATGGTCTCGCCCCGCGTGACGCCCGAGCTGGGCGTGACCCGCTATGCCGACGACCCGACCCAGGGCCCGGGGTGCGCCATCGCGGCCGGCGCGGCGACGATCTACCGCAACTACTTCGCCCCGGTCGACGGTGAACCGGGCCAGACGGCGCAGCGGCAGATCGACGCGCTGCAGCCGCTGGGTGAAGCGCTCGCGGCGCGGCTGGGCCGCCCGCTGCACCAGCTGTGGACCATGCGCAACGGCTACGCGCTGTGCACCGAAGCCGGTCTGGCCGACATCGGCTGCTGGCGGCGGTCGGCACCCGAAGATGACGTCGAGGCCTTGCGTGCCCGGTTGCAGATCGGCCTGCACAGCGACGTGGAGGTCACCGACGCGCCGGGCCCGGCGCGGCCCCGCGTGTCGCAGGCCTTCTGCTCGGCGCTGCCGGTGTCCTACAGCGAAGTCGACAGCGCGGCCTGGGAGCCTTTCGCGCGCCTCGTGCTGGAAGCCGCCTACGAAGCCACCTTGCTGGCCGCCGTGGAACGGCAGCACCAGGGCGCGCCGGCCCGGGTGCTGCTCACGCGCCTGGGCGGCGGCGCCTTCGGCAATGCCGAACGCTGGATCGACGACGCCATCGCCCGCGCGCTGGCCCGGGTGGAATGGGCCGGCCTGGACGTGAAGCTGGTCAGCTTGGGCGCGCCGAACGAAGGCAGCGTGGCCCTGGTGGAACGCTGGCAGCGCGCCGGCCGCTGAGACCCGTTCACAGCCGCTGCCTCAACCCGCTCACGCGCCGCGTCAGGCGGCCCACGGCGCCGGCCAGCACGCCCGGGTGCCGGGCCAGCAGCGTGAAGGCACGGCTGGCGCGCGTGATGCCGGTGTAGACCAGCTCGCGAGTCAGCACCGGGCCGTCTTCCTCGGGCAGCACCAGCACCACGTGTTCGAACTCCGAGCCCTGGCTCTTGTGCACCGTCATCGCGAAGGCGGTCTCCACGTCGGCCAGGCGGCCCACCGCCACCGAACGCAGTTCGTCGCCGTCCAGGAAATGGCAGCGCAGCGCGCCTTCGCCCGCCGGACCGCGCAGCACGATGCCGATGTCGCCGTTGAAGACGCCCAGCGCCGGGTCGTTGCGCGTCACCATCACCGGGCGGCCTTCGAACCACTCGCCGCGGCGCGGCAGCAGGCCGCCTTCGGCCAAGGCGCGTTCGATGGCGGCGTTCAGGCCGGCCACGCCCCAGGGCCCTTCGCGCACCGCGCACAGCACGCGGAAGGCGTCGAAGAGGTGCAGCACGGACTTCGCCCAGGCGTCGAAGGCCGGCGCGTCGCCCGGATCGGGCCGCCGCGCCAGCTGCTCCAGGCAGGCGCGCCAGCCCTGCACCGCCAGCGGCAGCACGGCGCCGGGGTCGCGCGGGCTGAGCATCGAGACCTGTGCGGCACGCTCGTCGCGCAGCAAGGCCAGCGCCGCGTCGGCATCGCCGCCGTTCACCGCCAGCGCGAGCTGGCCGATGGGGCCTTCGAAGCGGTGGCTCCTGCGCAGCACCACCGTCTGCTGGGCCAGTGCCGCGCCGTCGCCCAGCACCGCTGCAGGCATGGCGAGGCCCGCGACCCGGTGCACCCAGCCGGCCGTGACCGCGGTGTAGCCGGTGCCCGCGCCCTGGCACAGGTCGCCCATCACCGCGCCGGCTTCCACCGAGGCCAGCTGGTCCTTGTCGCCCAGCAGCACCACGCGCGCTCGGGCCGGCAGTGCTTCCAGCAGCCGGGCCATCATCTCCAGGTGGACCATCGACGCTTCGTCGACGAACAGCAGGTCCACGTCCAGCGGGTTGGCCGCGTCGTGGCGGAAGCGCCGCGTGCCGGGCTGGGTGCCCAGCAGCGAATGCAGCGTGCGCGCCGGGCCCACCGCCGCCCCGGGCGGTGCCTCCAGGCCCTGCAGCGCCTTGCCGATGGACTGCCTCAGGCGCGCCGCCGCCTTGCCGGTGGGCGCGGCCAGCGCCACGCGCAAGGGCTGCGGGCCGGTGTGCAGCGACTGCAGCAGCACCAGCAGCCGGGCCGCCGTGAAGGTCTTGCCGGTGCCGGGGCCGCCGGTCACCAGCGTCAACCGCCCTCGCAGCGCCAGCGCGCAGGCGATCTTCTGCCAGTCGGGCCCTTCCTCGTCAGGCCGCTTTGGAAACAGGCGGTCCAGCCAGGCGCGCGCGGCGGCGGGGTCGATGTCGTCGGCCGGCGCGGCGGCGCGGGCGCGCACCTGCGCCGCCACCCGCGTTTCGTAGCGCCAGTAGCGGCGAAGGTAGAGCATCCCGCCGGACATCACCAGCGGCGAGACGCCCGACTCGCCGGCCGGCGCCAGTTCGACCGCGACAAGCCCTGCCCAGGCCTCCTGCCGCGCGGCATCGGCCGGCCAGTCTGCCAGCGCGGCCTGCCACTCGTCTTGCGCCTCAGGCGGCCAGGCCAGCAGGGCGGGCGCTTCGGCGGCCAGGTCGTCCAGCGGCAGGCCGCCGTGGCCGCGCCCTTCCAGGTGCGCCACCAGCGCGGCCGCCAGCAGCAGGCTGGCCGGCGCGGCGGGGTCGGTCTCGGCGACGAAGCGGGCCAGCGCCAGGTCCAGGCTGCGCAGCCAGCCGCTTTCGCGCCAGCGCGCCAGGGTCTGCAGCATCGCGGCCGGCGTCATGCGGCGCTCCGGCCGGCCGGCAGCGTGGCGTCGACGGCGTCGATCAAGGCCAGCGGCGCCTCGATCGCGCAGCAGCCCGAAGCCGGCCCGTTCACGCCGCGCAGGAACAGGTAGACCGCACCGCCCAGCTGCTGCGCCGGTCGGTACGCGGCACCCAGGCGTGACTTCAGCAGTCGGTGCAGCGCCAGCAGGTACAACGTGGCCTGCACGTCGTAGCGGTGTTCCAGCATCGCGGCTGCCATCGCCTGCGGCGTGTAGTCGGCGTCGCGCGTGCCCAGGCTGTTGGACTTGTAGTCCAGCACCCAGTAGCGCCCCGCGTGTTCGAACACCAGGTCGGCGAAGCCCATCAGCAGGCCCTTGAGGGCGCGCTCGGGCAGCTGCGGGCGCGGCTGGTCGGGCTGCAGGTGCTGCCGGCAGAGTTCGTCGACCCGGCGGGCCTGCAGGCCGTCGCTGGGGAACCAGAACTCCATTTCGGGCACCACGGTCGACAGCGCCGAGAGCGCCACGCCCGGCACCGGCAGCGGCGTGCTGCACACGCGGCGCAGCCAGGCCACCACGTCTTCGGCCCGGTGGCCCCAGCCCTGCCTTTCGCAGCGGCGCAGCAGGCGCTGCTGCAGGTCGGCCGAGCCGTCGAGCGCGAAGCCTTCTGCGGCCAGCCACTCCAGCTGGTCGTGCAGGAAGTTGCCCGCCAGGGCGCCGCGCGGGAAGCGGTGCCAGGGTTGGTGGGCCTGCCGGGGCGGCGAAACCGGACCGCCGGCTTCGTCGGGTTCGTCGTCGCGCACCAGGCGGACCGGCACGGCGCCGCCGCCTGCCCAGGCCGCGTCGCGCACCAGGGCGCTGTAGCTGCTGACGGACCAGTCGCGTTCGAAGCGGGCCGAGTAGGCCGGCACCGCCGCCACGGCCGGCGGCACGGACCGCCGCTGCAGGCGCGTGGCGGGCAACGGGCCTTCGGCGGGCACCGTCTCCACCTGCACGCCGGCATTGGCGCGCGCCAGGACCTGGATGTCGGCCAGGCGCTGCTCCGGTGCCAGCGTCTCGGCGCCCGACAGCAGGTAGCCGATGGCGCTGCGGTGCCAGAGGTAGGTCTTGGCGTTGCCCGCCTGCAGGCCCGACAGGCCCACCCACAGCGCATGGCGGGCGCGCGTGAGGGCCACGTAGAGAAGCCGCAGCTGTTCGCGCAGCTGCTCCTTCTCCTCCAGGGCGATCTGCTCGTCGGAGGGCGACAGCACCAGCGCAGGGTCGCCGCCGGTGGGCAGGAGCAGCACCACGTCCTTCCGGCTTTCGGCGGGCCCGACCACTTCGCGAAAGTGCGCCGGGAACGGCAGGAACACGAGCGGGTACTCCAGCCCCTTGGACTTGTGCACCGTGACCACCTTCACCAGGTCGGCATCGCTTTCCAGGCGCAGCACCAGTTCGTCGCCGCCGTTCAGGCCCTCTTCGCCTTCGGCGATCTGCTGCAGCAGCCAGCGCACCAGCGCCTGTTCGCCTTCGGCCTGCCCGCTGGCGGCCTGCAGCAGTTCGGCCAGGTGCAGCACGTTGGTCAGGCGGCGTTCGCCTTCGGCCGCCGGGTCCTGCGCTGCCAGCCAGCGCGCCGGCAGGCCGAAGGCGTGCAGCGCCTGGCGCACCATGGCCAGCACGCCCTGGCCCTTCCACACCTGGTTCAGCTGCTGCAGCCTTTCGCATTCGCGGTCGAAGGCGGCGTCGTCGCCGGCCAGGGCGACCAGTTCCGGCAGCGTGAAGCCCAGCAGCGACGTGGCCAGCGCCGCGCGCGCCAGCCGCATGTCGCGCGGCGCGGCCACCGCCTGCAGCAGGCGCAGCAGGTCGGCCGCCTCGGGGGTCTGGAACACGGTGTCCTTGTCGGACAGGTACACCGACGCCAGGCCGCGGCGGCGCATCTCGCGCCGCACCGCTTCGGCTTCGGCGCCGGTGCGCACCAGCACCGCGATGTCGGCCGGCTGCAGTCTGCGCAAAGGCAGGCCTTCTTCGGCGAAGCCGGCCTGCGCGTCGTTGAGCAGGCCGACGATGCGCTCGGCACACAGCGCGGCGAAGTGGCGGCGGCTGTCTTCCTTGCTGCGCAACGGCTCGTCCGAGACCAGCGTGAGCGCGGCCAGCGGGCCCAGCGACGTGACCGGCCGTTCGGCGCGGCCCCGGGCCTTGACCTGCACGAAGGGCAGGTCCGAAGGCGCGCCACCCTGCCGGAACATGAAGGCGCCCTCGCCGGGCCGCGCCTCGGCGGCCTGGAAGAGCGCGTTCACCGCGCCCACCAGCGCCTGCGTCGAACGGTGGTTGGTGTCCAGCACGTGGTGCCGGCCCTCGGTGGCGCGGCGCGCGCGCAGGTAGCTGTAGATGTCGGCGCCGCGGAACTTGTAGATCGCCTGCTTGGGGTCGCCGATGAGCAGCAGCGCGCGCGAAGGCTCGTTGTCCCCGATGCGGTACAGGCGGTCGAAGATGCGCAACTGCACCGGCGAGGTGTCCTGGAACTCGTCGATCAGCGCCACCGGGTACTGGGCGAGGATGCGCTCGCGCAGGCGCTGCGCCCTCGCGCCCTGCGCCGCTTCGTCGAGCGCCTGGTCCAGGCGGTTCAGCATGTCGGCGAAGCCGAAGCGACCGGCGCGCGACTTGAGCAGCTGCAGGCGCGCCAGCACGTGGGCGGCGGCGTGCAGGCGCAGGGCCGGGGCGGCGTCCGGCAGGCTCTTCAGCCGCGCCTGGAGCTGCTCGAAGTCGGCGAAGCAGCCGGGCAGCGGCATCGACAGCCCGGCTTCAGCCAGCCGCTGCTGCAGCCCACCGTGCGAGAGCCGCTCCACGGCGGTCCTGGTCAGGCCGGGCCGTTCGATCGCCGGGTCGAGCGCCCACGCCCTGAGGGACTCGATCCAGCCCTTGGCATGCGCCTGGCCCGGTACGGCCTTGCGGGCCGGGTGCTGCTTGTCGGCCCAGATCGGCGCCAGCCATTCCAGCATCGCGTCGGCACGCCGGTCCCACCCATCTTTCAGCGCCGCCACCGCGTCGGCCCGCTGCCGCGCGGCCCGCGCCGCCGCATCGGCCAGGCTGCCTTCGCCCGCGTCCGCCGGCAGCGGCTTGTCGAGCAGCGGCACCAGGTCACCCTCCAGCGCGCCGACGTCCCGCCAGCGCGCCATCAGGCTCGCCAGCGTCTCGTCGTCCAGCGGATAGACCTGCTGGCGCCAGTAGTCGCGCACCGCCTCGGCGCGCATCGCGGCTTCCTGTGCCTGCAGTTCCTCGTCGAACAGGCAGCCGCTGTCGAAAGCGTGCTCGCGCAGCATGCGCTGGCACCAGGCGTCGATGGTGTGCACGGCCGCGTCGTCCATCGCCTCGGCGGCCATGGCCAGGCGCCACGCGGCCTGCTGGCGTTCGGAGCCGGGCGGAAAGGCCGCGAGCAGCGCCTGCAGGAAGCTGTCGTCGTGCGCCGCCGCTTCGCCACGGAAGCAGGCCGCCGCCTCCACCAGCCGGCCGCGGATGCGGTCGGACAACTCGCGCGTGGCGGCCTTGGTGAAGGTCATCACCAGGATCTCCGCCGGCAGCCGCGGCACGCTGCCGTGGCCCAGCACCAGCCGCAGGTAGAGCGCGGCGATGGTCCAGGTCTTGCCCGTGCCGGCGCTGGCTTCGATGAGCCGGCTGCCCTGCAGCGGCAGCGTCAGCGGATTCAGCACCTCACCCACCGGCGGCCTCCGGCGCTTCGGCTTCGGCGCTCAACAGTTCGGCCTGGGCATGCCGCGACAACCACTGCTGGAACGGCTGGTAAAGGCGCCGTGTCGCACCTTCGAAATCCGGCTGCGCCGCCAGCGTCGCGAAGTCGGGATACAGGCGCGCCAGACAAGGTTCGCCGACTTCGCCGGCTTGCCGGTAGCCGCCTTCGTAGGCCTTCTGCGCATCGTCTGGATCGGCCAGCCAGGCCAGGCCGGTCTTCAGCGCGGTCGGCAGCGGCTCGTGGCCGCCCAGGCCTTCGCGGCAGGCCTGCATCAGGTCCAGCAACAGCGCCTGCGCGTCTGCTGGGTCGGGTGCCGCCACGCGCACCAGCGCCCCTTCGCCGATGAGCACGCCATCGGCCGGGTGGCCGCAGGCGGCGCTGGCCAGGCAGCGCACCCAGGCCGCCAGCAGCCGGTCTTCGCGCAGCTTGGGGCCGGTTCGCGTGCCGCCCGGATCGGCCACCTTCGAAGCCTGCAACTCGACCCACGCCGGCCGCGCCGCGGGTCCTTCGGCGTGCAGGCCCACCAGCCAGTCTTCGAAGACCAGCCCGGGGTCCTGCGGATGCACCAGTCGCAGCGGCAGCTTGTCGCATGTCACGGGGCGTTCCGACACGGCCTGCCGCCAGGCCGCGACCATGGGCGCCAGCGCCTGCGCCAGTTCGGCTTCCGCCAGCCGCCCCGGCCCGGCCATCGGCAGGCGGCCGGCGCGCCGCAGGCGCGCCACTTGCCGCTGCACGGCCTGTTCGGTGGGTGCATCGGCTTCCGAACGGCAGGCCCGCAGGACCTCGTCGACCCAGGCCCAGCGTTCCAGGCCCGCGCCGGCGAAGGTCTCGTCGTCTTCATCGGCGGCTTCGAGTTCGCCGAAGCTCACCTGCAGGCGGTGGCGGAAGAACTCCTTCACCGGGTTGCGCAGGAAGGCGGCCAGGCCCTGCAAGGTGATCGTCATCGCGCCACCTTCGGCCTCCGGCGCAGCGGCCAAGGGCGCAGCGGCGCCGGCTTCGGCATGCGCGGCGCGCCACTCCACGGCGTAGGTGAACAGCGGCGCCGGGTCGGCCGCCGCCGCGGGCTCGAAATAGCGCCGGCTGAAGGGCTGCAACGGGTGTTCGGTGGTGCGCTGCGGCAGCACCTGCGGTCCCCAGCCAGCGGCCAGGTAGTCGCGCAGCTGCGAGACCAGCACCGAAGGCGGCTGCGGCTGGTTGTCGCGCGGGCTGCGGCCGGCCCAGCTGACGTAGAGCACGCGGCGCGCCGACAGCAGCGCGTCCAGCATGAGCTGCCGGTCGTCGTCGCGCCTCGAGCGGTCGCCGGGGCGCGCCTGGCCCGGCAGCGCCATCAGGTCGAAGTCGACGCGGCGGCCGCGGCGCGGGTAGTCGCCGTCGTTCATGCCCAGCAGGCACACCACCTCGAATGGAATGGCGCGCAGCGGCAGCAGGGTGCAGAAGGTCACGCCGCCCGCCTTGAAGCGGCGCGAGACACGCGGCGCGTCCAGCGCACCCAGCCAGGCTTCGCGCACCACGGCCAGGTCGATCGGGTCCTCGAAGGCGGCCGCCTCGCAGGCCTGCAGCCATTCGGCCAGCGCGTCTTCCAGCGCCGCCTGCACGGCGCGTTCGCCGTCGTCGGTGGGCTGGAAGAGTTCGCCCGCCAGCCGGCGCAGCCGTTCGGCCCAGGCGGCGGGCGGGCGGGCGGCGAGCGCATCACGCCACCAGGCCGTCAGCACCTGCAGCAGTTCGGCCAGCGCCCCGGCCAGCCCTGCGGCCAGGCCGGCGACTTCGGCGTAGGGCTCGATGCCGGCAAAGCCTTCGGCCGCGGGCAGGTCGCCGGTGGCATAGCCCAGCAGCATGCGGCGCAGGCCGAAGGCCCATGTGTTCTGTTCGCCGCCGGCGCCCAGCCCCAGGCCTTCGCGGTGCGCCGCGTTCAGGCCCCAGCGCACGCCGGCGCCTTCGATCCACTGCACCAGCAGCGGCAGCTCTTCGGCCGTGACGCCGAAGCGCGCCGCCACCGCCGGCACGTCCAGCAGGTCGCGCATCTGGCTGGCGCCGAAGCGTTCCTGCGGCGCGCGCAGCAGCTGTTCCAGCGCCACCAGCAGGGGCTGGCGGCCGCGTTCGGACTGATCGGCGATGCCCCAGGGGATGTGGCGCGCGTGCCCCCGGGGGTGCTGGCCGAAGACCGAGCGGATGGCGGGCGCGAAGGTCTCGATGTCGGGCACCATGACGACGATGTCGCGCGGCGCCAGCGCCGCCCCGCCCGGCGGGTGGGCCAGCAGGTGCAGCAGCTGGTCGTGCAGGATCTCCACCTCGCGCTGGGCGCCGTGGGCGACGTGGAAGACGATCGACCGGTCCTGCGCCGGCACCACTGCCTTCGGGTGTTCGGACAGCGGCAGCAGGTCGCGCACGGCGGCCTGCACCTGCTGCAGCAGCGAGGCCGGCGGCGTCTCGTCGAACAGGTCCACGCGCGGCACCTGGAAGCGCCGTCGCGCGGCCTGGGCATCGTCGAAGGCGTCGAGCTGGCGCACGAAGTCGCGGCACTGCCGGCCCCAGGCGGCCAGCAGCGGGTGGCCGTGGGCGTGCATGTCCTGCAGCGGCACCGCGGCCAGGTCCACGTCCCCGCGCAGCGCCTGGCGTCGGCGCTCGAAGCGCAGCAGCTCGCGGCCTTCGATGGTGTCGGCCCAGTGGTAACGGCAGGGGTTGGGCACCGCCATCAGCACCTGGCAGTGCGGGGCCAGCGCGGCGATGGCCTCCAGCGTCTGGTGCGGGATGTGGGTGGTGCCGAACAGCACCACGCGGCGCGGCAGGCCGGGGAAGAGGTGCCCCGCGGCGGGCGCCGGCCGGCGCAGCGCTTCGAGAAAGCGCCGGTGCAGCCCGGCGCGCGACTGGTCCCGCTCCTCGGCCGTCAGCGTGGACTGCAGCGCGCGCCACAACGCCGGCTGCCAACGCTGGTCGTCGGGCACGGCGCCGGCGCCCAGCCAGTCGGCACCTTCGCCCCAGCGCTCGAGCCAGTCGCTCCGGTAGACCTGGTACTGGTCGAACAGGTCGGCCAGACGTTCGGCCAGCTGCAGCCGGCGTGCGGCATCGCCATCGGCCAGGAAGCCCGCCACCGGCGCGAAGACCGGTTGCCGCGCCAGTTCGGGCAGCAGGCGCATCAGGCGCCAGGTGAGCGGCAGCTTGTCCATCGGCAAGCCCGAGGCCACGGCACCCCGCCCCAGCACGGCGCGGTAGGCGCGCCAGACGAAACGCGCCGGCAGTTCCACCGTGGCCGCGGCGCACACGCCATGCGCCGTGGCCAGCTCCATCTTCAGCCACTCGGCCATGCCGTTGCTCTGGACCAGCAGGGTCTCAGGCTCCAGCGGCGCCAGCGGGTTCGCGGCCAGCCAGGCGAACACGGCCTCGGCCAGCAGTTCGAGCCGGTTGCCGTGCAGGACCAGGAGGCCGTTGCGCTGTTCTTCAGGCATGCGATGCATTCTCCGGGACCGGAGAGTGCCACGAAGGGGGCTCAGAAGCTGAGCCTGCCGGCGCTCAGTCGATGAACAAGGTCGCCGGGTGCTCCAGCAGCTGCCGCACGCGCTGGATGTAGGCCGCGGCCACCGAGCCGTCGACCACACGGTGGTCGAAGGACGACGACAGGTTCATCATCTGCCGCACCGCCACCTGCCCTGCGTGGACCACCGGTCGCGCCACGATGCGGTTGATGCCGACGATGGCCACTTCCGGGTGGTTGATGACCGGCGTGGAGACGATGCCGCCCAGCTTGCCCAGGCTGGTGACGGTGAGCGTGGAACCCGTCAACTCGTCGCGCGTGGCCTTGCCGGCGCGCGCGGCGGCGGCCAGCTTCGCCACCGCTTCGGAGCAGGCCCACAGGTCCAGCGTCTGCGCCTGGCGCAGCACGGGCACCATCAGGCCGCCGTCGGTCTGCGTGGCCACCCCCAGGTGCACCGCGTCGTGCAGCGTCAGCACGCCGGCTTCGTCGTCGAAGCGGGCGTTGACCTGCGGGAAGTCGGCCACCGCGCGCACCACGGCGCGGATCACCAGCGCCAGCGGCGACAGTTCGCCGCGTCGGGCACCGTACTGTCGGTTCAGTTCGTCGCGCAAGGCCGCCATCTCGGTGACGTCGACCTCTTCCACATAGGTGAAGTGCGGGATGTGGCGCTTGGACAGCTGCATCTTCTGCGCGATGACGCGGCGCAGGCCGATGAGCTTGATCTCGCGCGTGCCTTCGGCGGGGGCGCTGCTGCGCGGCGTGCTGCCGCGCGCGGCGTCGAGGTCGGCATGCAGGATGCGGCCTTCGGGCCCGCTGCCTTTCAGTTGCGAGAGGTCGACGCCGAGTTCGCGCGCGCGTTGGCGCACGGCCGGGGCCGCAAGCACCTGCGGCCCCTGCGCTGCGGGTGGCGGCGTGGTTCGCGTGATTGCAGGCGGCGGGGCGACCGGCGCGGGCGGCGCCGGAGGGGGTGACGCCTTGGCAGGCGGCGGCGGCGCTGCCACCACCGGCGCGGGCGCCGCCGGCGCGGGCGCCGCCGTATCGCTCTCGATGCGGATCAGCATGGCCCCCACCGGCATCATCTTCCCGATCGGACCGCCCAGCTCCAGCACGCGCCCGCTCACCGGCGAAGGCACCTCGACCTGCGCCTTGTCGGTCATCACGTCGCACAGCACCTGGTCTTCGGCGACCGTGTCGCCCGGCTTCACGCGCCACTCGACCACTTCCACCTCGGCGATGCCTTCGCCGATGTCGGGCATCTTGACGGTGTGAACGCTCATGACTGCATCGCCTTGCGGAAGGCCTGCCCCACCCGCTTCGGGCCGGGGAAGTAGGCCCATTCCAGCGCGTGCGGGTACGGCGTGTCCCAGCCGGCCACGCGCTCGATCGGCGCTTCCAGGTGGTAGAAGCAGTGTTCCTGCACCAGCGCGGTCAGCTCGGCGCCGAAGCCGCTGGTGCGTGTGGCCTCGTGCAGCACCACGCAGCGGCCGGTCTTCTTCACCGAAGCCACGATGGTGGGCAGGTCCAGCGGCCAGATGCTGCGCAGGTCGATCACCTCGGCGTCGATGCCGGTCTCGCGCGCCGCGGCCTCGGCCACGTAGACCATGGTGCCGTAGGTCAGCACGGTCAGGTCCTCGCCCGGCCGCACCACGGCGGCCGATTCCAGCGGCACCGTGTAGTGGCCTTCGGGCACCTCGCTCTTCGGGTGCGCCGACCAGGGCACCACCGGCTGCTCGTGGTGGCCGTCGAAGGGGCCGTTGTACAGGCGCTTGGGCTCCAGGAAGATCACCGGGTCGTCGTTCTCGATGGCGGCGATCAGCAGGCCCTTGGCGTCGTAGGGATTGCTGGGCATCACGGTGCGCAGGCCGCAGACGTGGGTGAACAGCGCCTCGGGGCTCTGGCTGTGGGTCTGGCCGCCGTAGATGCCGCCGCCGCAGGGCATGCGGATGACCAGCGGCGCCGTGAAGTCACCGGCGCTGCGGTAGCGCAGGCGTGCCGCCTCGGAGACGATCTGGTCCGACGCGGGGTAGAAGTAGTCGGCGAACTGCACCTCCACCACCGGCCGCAGCCCGTAGGCCGCCATGCCGATGGCGGTGCCGACGATGCCGCCTTCGGCGATCGGCGAGTCGAACACGCGCTGCATGCCGTACTTCGCCTGCAGGCCTTCGGTGCAGCGGAAGACGCCGCCGAAGTAGCCCACGTCCTCGCCGAAGACCACCACGCTGGGGTCGCGGCCGAGCATCACGTCCATCGCCGAACGCAGGGCCTGGATCATGGTCATGCTGGCCATGCTCAATGCTCCTGCTCGGCGGCGGCCTGACGCATCTGCTCCTGCAGGTGCGGCGGCATGTCGCGATAGACGTCCTCGAACATGGTGGCCAGCGGCGGGATGTGGCCGTCCTGCACCGAACCGGACTTCGACGCTTCCTTCAGCGCCGCAGCCATCTCCTCGTCCAGCGCCTTGACGGTGCGTTCGTGCTCGTCGTCGGACCAGGCGCCCTGGGCCGCCAGGTGCTGCCGCAGCCGCGCCACCGGGTCGCCCAGCGGGAAGTGCTGCCAGTCGTCGGCCGGTCGGTAGCGCGTGGGGTCGTCTGAAGTCGAATGGGCACCGGCGCGGTAGGTGACCCACTCGATGAGAGTGGGCCCGAGGTTGCGCCGCGCCCGTTCCGCGGCCCAGCGCGAGGCCGACAGCACGGCCAGGAAGTCGTTGCCGTCGACACGCAGCGAGGCGATGCCGGCACCCACGCCGCGCGCCGCGAAGGTGGTGCCCTCGCCGCCGGCGATGGCCTGGAAGGTGGAGATGGCCCACTGGTTGTTCACCACGTTCAGGATCACCGGCGCGCGGTACACATGGGCAAAGGTCAGCGCGTTGTGGAAGTCGGCCTCGGCGGTGGAGCCGTCGCCGATCCACGCCGAGGCGATCTTGGTGTCGGCCTTGATGGCGCTCGCCATCGCCCAGCCCACCGCCTGCACGAACTGCGTCGCCAGGTTGCCCGAAATGGAGAAGAAGCCGGCGCGCCTGTACGAGTACATCACCGGCAGCTGGCGGCCGCGCAGCGGGTCGCGCGCGTTGCTCAGCAGCTGGCACATCAGCTCGACGACGTCGACGTCCTCGCGCGACAGCAGCAGCCCCTGCTGGCGGTAGGTGGGGAAACACATGTCGCCGGCCTGGAGCGCCTGCGCATGGGCGACCGCGATCGCCTCCTCGCCCAGGCTCTGCATGTAGAACGAGATCTTCTTCTGCCGCTGGGCGATGAGCATGCGGGCGTCGAAGGCGCGCGTGCGCAGCATGGCGCGCAGGCCGCGGCGCAGCGCTTCCAGCTCCACCTTCGGCGCCCAGGGGCCGACGGCGCGGCCCTGGTCGTCGAGCACGCGGATCAGCTTCCAGGCCATGGTGCCGGTGTGCGAAGGCACGATGTCCACCGCGGGCCGCGGCACCTCGCCGGCGGCGCTCACGCGCAGGTAGCTGAAGTCGGTGGCCTGCCCGGGACGCCCGGTGGGTTCGGGCACGTGCAGGTGGAGCGGCTCTGAGGGCATCTTCGCGTCTCCTGGCGACCGCCGGGGTGCGGCGGCCTCTGCACGCATTCTGGATCAGTCCGGCACGCGCACCGCCGCCGCCACGTCGAGCGCGCCTTCGCCGCGCGCGATGCCAGCGTCCAGCACCGCCGCCAGCGCCGGCACCAGCGCCAGTTCCTGGCCGCCGCGCGCGGCCTCTTCCATCATCAGCCGCAGGTCCTTGCGCGCCATGGCCATCTCGAACGAGGGCGGGTTCCACTGGCCGGCCGAGATGCGGCGCGCACGCTGCGGCAGCGTCTGCCCGGGGTTGAAGTGCTGGAACAGGCTGAAGGCGTCTTCCATGCCGATGCCCACCGCCGCGCCGAGCCGCCCCACGTCGCCCAGGATGCCCAGCAGCCCCAGCAGCGTGAGGTTGCCGAACAGCTTGAAGGCGGCTGCGCGCTCGGGCTGCGGACCCAGGTAGACCAGGGTGCCGGTCATCTTCTCCAGCGCCGGCTTCAGCACTTCGTGATGCGCCGCGTCGCCGCTGATGAGCATGAGCCCGGTGCCTTCGGCGCAGTTGGCCGGCGCCATGAACACCGGCGCGTGCACGAAGCGCACGCCACGCGACTGCCAGCGCGCCGCGCGTTCGGCGGTCGGCCGCACGGCGGTGGTGGTGTGGTCCACCACCCACGCGCCGGCGGCCAGCTTGCCGGCCAGCGGCTCCAGCACCGCGTCGACCGAGGCGTCGTCGCCCAGCGACAGGTGCACGCGCTCGGCGCCGGCCACCGCCTCGGCGGCGCTGGCGAAGGCCTGCACGCCGGGGTCGGCGGCGGCCAGCGCCTGCGCCTTGGCGGCGCTGCGGTTCCACGCACGCACCGAAAGGCCGTTGGCGCGCGCGCGGCGCACGAAGCCCGTGCCCATGAGGCCGGTGCCGAGGAAAGCGATGGTCGTCATTCGGAAGTTCCTTCTTCTTCGGTGAGGTGCGCCGGCGGGTAGTAGGGCCGGCTGCCCAGGGCGTCCACGCGGGCCCAGAACGCGGGGCCGGCGGCGAGGCCGCGCTCGTTCTTGGGCGCGGCCTGGCGCCACATGGCCCAGGAGTCGGGGTGCATTCTGGTGGCTTCGTCGACGAGCGCCCGCCCTTCGGCTTCCTGCCCTTGCTGGAGCAGGCGCCGGCCGAGGCGGAACAGCGCGTGGGCGCGCGCCACGTCTTCGCCCGGCAGCGCCAGCGCCGCGGCGGCGCGCTGGGGCGGCAGCGCGTGGGCGCCGCGGCGCACCCAGTCGCGCACCGCGTCCATGTAGGCCGCCTTCACGCGCAGCCGCTCGACATTCACCGCTTCGGGCAGGGCCCCGGTCTCGCGGTTCATGACCCGGAAGCCGTCGGTCGAACCGGCCGTCTCCGGGCCGCGCACGATGCGACCCTGCTCGTCGATCCACACCGCCTGCGGCACGTTCACCAGGTTGTAGAGGTCGGCCAGGTGGTGGTCGCGGTCGACCAGGCAGTCGAACGCGGGCTTCGCCGCTTCGACCCAGGGGCGCGCGGCTTCAGGTTCGTCCAGCGCCACCGCCAGCACGGTGAAGGCCTGGTCGGACAGCGAATCCAGCAACGACTGCCACACGGGCAAGTCCAGCCGGCAGCCTCACCAGCTCGCCCAGGTGGCGAGGAAGACCTTGCGGCCGCGGTATTGCGACAGACGGTGCGTGCGGCCGGCAAGATCCGGCAGCGCGAAGTCGGGCGCCCGCAGCGAAGCCAGGGTGGCGCTGCGCTGCTGCGCTCCGCTGCCCAGCACCCAGGTGCGGCGCGCGGCGTCGTGCAGCACGGGCTGGCCGCTGTGGCGCCACATCGCGGCGATGTCCAGCTGCCCTTCGCGCACCCAAGTGCTGCGGGCGGCCGGCGGCACCGGCACGCAGAGTTCGCCGTGGCACAGGCCTTCGGGTTTCCAGTGTCAGCCGGTCGCCTGCTCGATGGCGGCGGCGTCCAGCCAGAGCGACTCACCTTCGGCGGCGGAATCGGGGTGGCGGGTCTCTTGCTGGTCGTGCAGGACGGTGATCATCGGCGGCGCTCCGAAGGGGCTGCGGTGGGCGCATTCTGGCGCCCCGCGGCCATGCCGCCGCGGCGGCCGCACCACCGACCCCGGGCGCGAAGCGGTCTACGCCTGCACGGAAGCGGCCATCGGGCGGCGTTGCCCGACCGGCGCGGCGCGCAGCGGCCGCGGCGCGGTGCACGCATGGGCCGGCGCCTCGTCGGCCAGCCCGCGGGTGCAGCGGGCGTGGCGCTGCAGGCGCGCCAGGTCCAGGATCTCGACGTCGCGGTTGTCCACCCGCAACAGGCCCGAATCGATCAGGCTGCCGAACGAGCGGCTGATGCTTTCGTGCGCCAGCCCCAGGTGGCTGGCGATGTCGCGCCGGCCCATGCGCAGCCGCAGCAGGCGCGGCGACTGTCCGCGTTCGAGCATGCGCCCCGACAGCTGCACCAGGAAGCGCGCCACCCGCACGTCGGCGCCCACCGCCGACATCGACCATGCCGCTTCGCCCATGCGTTCGAGCTGGCGGCTCACGGTGGCCAGCAAGGCGGCGTCGAAGGCACGCGAGGCGTGACGCATCGTCTCCAGTTCGGCCAGCGGCACGGCGTAGACCGCGGCGTCCTCCAGCGCGACGGCGCCGCTGGCGTGGTGGCCGGACGCCAGGGCGTCGAAACCCAGCAGGTCGCCGCGGCCGGCGAAGTCCAGCACCAGTTCGTAGCCGTCCTCGGCCGTCTTCACGCACTTGAAGTCGCCGGCCTGGATCACGTGCACGCAGCGCGCCGTGGCGCCTTCGTGCAGCAGCGCGGTGCCGCGCGCCACGTGCTGAAGCGGGATCGCGTGCGCGCCAGGGCCATGGGCACCGGCATTCAGCAGGCGCAACAGCGCGCCCTGGGCCGACCAGGCGCCGCCTTCCTCGCGCTCGACGAACCAGCCGCCGTCGTCATGGACGTCCATCGGCGTGCGGGCATAAGCCTGTGTCATGGCATTCCTCCGGGCTTGTGGTGTCGACCTGAACTGGTTCACAGCATCGGGCGCGCCCCTCGCGGCGGCAATCGGCGCCGCCTGCATGAAGGGCGGCTTTGTTCCGGTGCGGCGTTCGGAATGCCTGGCGGCCCGTTAGGAAGATTCCGACCCCCCTGCGCCCGATTGATTCAGGTCAATGGCCTGCGGTCGCGGCCGCTGCGTTGGCCCGCCAGGCGCGTACGCTGAGGTCAGCGAGGCCCTCCATGAACCTGCAGGCAAGCACCCCGCTGGAATTGCTGGTCGTCGACGACCACGCCGTCGTGCGCGAAGGTCTGGTGCGCGTGCTCGAAGGCGGCAACCGCCCCTGGCACGCCGCCGAGGCCAGCAGCGGCTTCCAGGCCATCGAATGGCTGCGCCGCCACAAGGTGGACGTCCTGATCGTCGACCTCTCGATGCCCGGCATGGGCGGGCTGGAACTGATCCGGCGCGTGCGCACCGAATTCGGCAACGTCGGCGTGCTGGTGCTCAGCATGCACGCCGAGGAGCAGTACGCGCTGCGCGCCTTCAAGGCCGGTGCCAACGGCTACCTCACGAAGGACCGCGCCGGCGCCGAACTGGTGGAAGCCGTGCGCAAGGTGGCCAACGGCGGCGCCTACGTCACCAACAGCCTGGCCGAACAGGTGGTGCTGCGCCTGAACGGCGCGGTCGAGGCGCCGACGCACAGCCAGCTCTCGGACCGCGAGTTCGACGTGCTGCGCCGCATCGTCGCCGGCCAGCGGCTGACCGACATCGCCGACGCGCTGCACCTGTCGGTGAAGACGGTCAGCACGCACAAGCGGCGCATCCAGGACAAGCTGCAGCTGCCCACCACCGCCGCGCTCATCCGCTACGGCATGGAACTGGGCTTGCGCACCGAGGACACCGCACCCGGCTGAAGGGCGGCGGCGAGCGACGCCACCACCTCGTCGTCGTCGACCTGGTGGAAGTCGGCGTAGTGCATGCCGACGGCGCGGAAGGGCTCGGGCTCGGCGAGGCAGACCACGCGGTCGGCTTCGCGCGACAGTTCCATCAGGGTGTCGTGGGGTGCCACCGGCACCGCCAGCACCAGGTGCGCCGGGTGCCGACGGCGCAGCGCCTGCAGCGCGGCGCGCATGGTGGTGCCGGTGGCGATGCCGTCGTCCACCACGATGGCGGTGCAGGCTTCCACCGCCGGCAACGGCCTGCCGCGGGCGTAGACGCGGCGCCGGCGCTCGATCTCCTGCCATTCGGCGGCCTGGCGTTCCTGCAGGTACGCGCGCGATGCGCCGGTGCGTTCGCACATCGCCTCGTCGACCACCAGTTCGCAGCCTCCGCCGTCCACCACCGCGGCCACCGCCAGTTCCTGCTGCCAGGGGGCGCCGATCTTGCGCACCAGGATCAGGTCCAGCGGCGCCGCCAGGCGGCGCGCCACCTCGGCCGCCACCGGCACGCCGCCGCGCGGCAGCGCCAGCACCACGAACGGCGGCGCCAGCCGCCCTTCGTCGCGCAACGCGACCAGTCTTTCGGCCAGGGCCTCGCCCGCCTGGCGGCGGTCGGCGAAGAGCGCCCTCACCGCCCCTCCGGCTGCAGGTGGTTGACGAACCAGTCGGCGGCGACGTGGCCCACGGTCTCCAGCGCGCCGGGTTCCTCGAACAGGTGCGAAGCACCCGGCACCACCTCGAGCCGTCGTTCACCGCCCAGCAGGAGCAGCGCCTCGCGGTTCAGGCGCAGGACTTCGGTGTCCAGCCCTCCCACCACCAGCAGCGTGGGCGCCTGCACCGCCCCCAGGCGCGCGCGCGCCAGGTCGGGCCGGCCGCCGCGCGAGACCACGGCCGACACCCGATGCGGGCGCTCGGCCGCAGCCCAGAGGGCGGCCGCGGCGCCGGTGCTGGCGCCGAACAGGCCTATCGGCTGCCGGGCGGTGGCATCCTGCCCTTCCAGCCAGTCCAGCGCCTGCAGCAGGCGTTCTGCGAGGAGGCCGATGTCGAACACGCAGCGGCGGTCCTCGGCCTCCGCGGGCAGCAGAAGGTCCAGCAGCAGCGTGCCCAGGCCGCGCGTCTGCAGCATGCGCGCCACCTGCCGGTTGCGCGGGCTCAGCCGGCTGCTGCCGCTGCCGTGGGCGAAGGCCACCCAGCCGGCGGCCCTGGGCGGCAAACAGGCCAGCGCCGGCAGCGCATTCGGGCCCACGAGCACTTCGCGAGTCGCCTCGCCGCTGGTGAAGGTGTCTTGCGCGCCCATGGCCGGCCCCTGTAGTCGAAGGCGGGGAGTCGGGGCATCATGCGCCGCCTGCGCCGCGCGGGCTTGCGCACACGCAACGCGCGCAAGCGTGCGTCAGAACGCGTACCAGGGGCCGTCGGGCGAAAGGGCCTGGCCCCAGACCGAGGTGTAGACGCTGCGTCCGTAGAAAAACGGCATGCCCCAGACGAAGGCGCCGCTGTTGGCGGCGCCGGCGGCACCGCCCAGGTTGTCGAAGGCCACGTTGGAGGTGGCGAACAGGCGGTCGGCACTGACGATGGAGAACGCCACCGTGCCCAGGTTGCCGTTCGCGCCCGCCACCTGCGCGCTGCGGTCGGCCCGGGTGGCCGGGCAGTACCAGCCGCCACTGCCGGCGCCGGCGCAGGCGGTGGTGATCGCGGCGTCGTCGTAGAACAGGCCGTTGGAGCCGCTGTCGATGTACGACACCGGGTAGCGCACGCCGCCCACGGTGGTGTTCAGGTACAGGTAGTCCACGCTCGCGGGGTCGGGTTGCACGGTGTAGAGGGACGCCGAGAGCGGGATCTGGTTGTTGGCCTGGGTGCCGATGCCGAACACCAGCCGCCCGCGCGCCACCGCGGCACCCAGGTCGGGCAGCGGCGGCATCACGAGCACGGTGCCGTTGTTGTTGACGTCGAAGAAGGTCACCGGGTTCTGCACCTGCAGCGGCGGCGCCAGCGCGGTGGGGCCGCAGCCGGCGCTGCCGCAGTTCCAGTAGAGCGCGATGCCGGCGCCATAGTCGCCCAGCTGGCAGGTCAGCCCGCAGTCGTGGCGCAGCATGCCGACGCCCAGCACGCCCTTGGCCGACAGGGCGCCCACGCTCTGCAGCATCTGGCCGCCGGCAGCGGCTTCGCAGTCGGCCGGCACGGCCGCGAGTGCGGGGCTCAGGTCGTCGATCAGCTGCACCGGCACCGCCGCCGCGCGTTCGCCGCCGATGCGCACGTCGGCCTGCGCCAGCGGGCCCCAGACGGCGCCCACCACGAAGGGGTAGCACTCGAAGACGCCGCCGCCGCTGCCGCCGGCGGCCGCCTGCAGCGGCAGGCCCAGCGATTCGACCGTGCTGCGCACCAGGCGCAGGCCGATCGAGCCGGTGTCCAGGAACACGTGGTCGATGGTGGCGCAGGCGGTGCTGGAGCCGGGCGCGCATACCGTCACCGTCACGTAGGGCAGGTTGGTCACGCCGAGCGAGAAGCCGCCGCCGGGACCGGCGTCGACCACCACTTCGGTGGTGTTGTCGCCGGTGGGCTCGGTGAGCGTGACTTCGGTGCCGCCGCAGTTGCCGATGCATTCCGACGTGGAACTGTTGCCACCGCACGCGGCCAGCAGCAGCGCGGCGGCCGCGGCCACGAGCAGGGTGCGCAGCCGGTCAGCGGAAGGCATCGCCACCCTGCCCTGCCGGCTGGCGCGAACGCAGCCAGGCGCGGCCCTGGTACGCGTTGCCGTTCATCGTCATCTCCACCACCAGGTCGCCGGCTTCCACGCGGGCGGCATGGCGCGCGCCCGGGCGCGCGGCGGCGCGTGCGGCGGCGCGCCAGGCCTCGTGGTGCGGGCCCAGCAGCAGGTCCAGCCGAGGCGCGGTGCGCAGATTCCAGCTGAGCGCCCAGACGCGGCCGTCGGCGCCCATGTGCTGGCGCAGCGTCGAGCCGTCGGGCCAGGCGAGCTGGTGCACCGGGTGCGCCAGCGCCAAGGGTGGGCGTTTCCAGGTCGCGCCCAGGCGCTGCGCCTCGACGCCCACCGCCTCGGCGCTGTCGTCCAGGGCCGCGAAGGCCGGCAGCGCGGCCAGCAGGCCGGCCAGCAGCAGCAGCCTAGAACAGTTCGTAGCGGTAGCCCACATAGAAGAAGGCCGAACGCGTGCTGTCGCTGTTGGTGCCCGGGCCCTTGGTGCTGCTCTGTTCGTACAGCAGTTCGGTCAGCAGGCTCGAACGCAGGCTGGTCTTGTAGGTGGCGCGCAGGCCGGGGCCGATGCGCGTGGTGCGCGTGCTGTTGTCGTCCACCGACTCCGCCGTGTGCGGCGTGCGCTGCAGGTACAGCCGGATCGACGGCTCGAGCGTGAGCGCGTTGTCCTGCAGCATGCCGATCAGGTTGTTGTAGGCCAGCTGCATGCCCTTCAGGCGCGGCGTGGTGGTGTAGCTGAAGTTGAAGTTGTTGATGTCGCGCGCGGAATACAGGTTGGTGCCGGTCAGCTGCACGGTGCCGGTGTACTGGCTGCCGGTGGCCGGCTGGGCGTCGAAGTCGCCCACCTTGGGCAGCGCGCCGACGGCGCTGTAGCGCAGGTCGGTGGCGATCTGCCACTTGGTGTCCAGCGGGCGCGCCACGCTCAGCAGGAACTGGCGCGCCTTGGCCGAAGTGGCCAGCGCCTCGTCCTTCACCTGCGCCATCGATTTCGCCGCCAGCAGGTCCTTCAGCGACGTGAATCCGGGGTTGCTGATGAGCGCGTTGGTCAGCTGCAGCGACGGCGCGCGCCGCTCGTCGACCAGCAGCGTGACGGTGGTCTGCCCGCCCAGCTGCACGCTGCCATGCACCGACAGCGCGTTGACTTCCTTGAACAGCGTGTCGTAGTCGACCAGCGCGTTCAGCGACCACTGGTCGCCGGCATATCGCAGCTCGGTGCCCAGCGCGCGCCGGTTGGCGATGCCTTCGGTGGTCTGGTCCAGCAGGTAGGCGTTGCCGCCCCAGCGTTCGGCCAGGCCGTCGGCTTCCACCACCACGGCGGCCAGCCGCTCGCCGGGCGCGCTGACGAGCGCGTTCGAAGGGCGGCCGCCCATGACGTCGATCTTCAGGCCCTGCCCCACCGGCATGGCCACCGAGACGCCGTCGAAGATGCCCAGCAGGCCGCCGCTGATGGGCGACTGCCGCCCGCCGCGCACCGCGATGCCGTCGGGCAGGCGGCGCCAGTCCACGTAGGCGGCGCTGATGGAGCTGCTGCTGTGGGTGTCGGCGAGCAGGCTCTTGGTGCCCGAGCCGCGCACCACGCCGCGCACTTCGCTGTCTTCGCCGACGAAGCGCGCGCCCAGGTCGACGCTGGTGACGATGGCCGATTCGGTGGTGCGCGTGAGCGTGGCCTGGTCGATGCCTTCGGAGATGTTGACGAGCGACTTGCTCTTCGCCTTGCCGCCGTAGTAGTACTGCGCGATCGATCCGTTGTAGGGGCGCACGGCCTCGGTGCGCGCGGGCGCCGCGGCCTGCTTGGGTTCCACGCCCAGCGCGGCCAGCCGCGCACTCACGCGGCGCGCGCCTTCGCCCTGCGGGTACAGCTGCAGGTAGAGCTCGTATTCGACGCGCGCCCGCCCCGGGCTGCCGCCCTGTTCCCAGGCGTTGCCGATGAGTTCCTGCGCCGCCGCCGACTGCGCGTTCGGCGGCAGCTTGAGCAGGTCGTTGAGCAGCGAGATCGCGGCTTCGGTGCGCCGGGCCGCAAGGGCATCGCGCGCGCGGCCCAGCATGTCGGCTGCCAGCCGTTCGGTCTCTTCGGGCGTGGCCGGCACGGGTTCGGCGGCCGGCGCCGCCGGCGGCGCGGCGACCGGGGCCGATGCGGCCGGCTCGGGTGCCGGCGCCGAGGCCGGCGCTTCCGGTGCCGGGGCCGAAGCCGGCAGTGCCGGCGGCGGCACGAAGGCCGGCGCGCGTGCCACGGACACCGGCACTTCGGCCTTGCGTTCGGCCAGGTCGACCACGCGCGCCTGCGGGAAGCGGTTGAGCACCGCGGCGCGTGCCGATTCGGCCTCCTCGCGCGTGCGGAAGAAGCCCACCGCCACCTGCAGGCTGGCGACGCCGTCGACCAGGGTCTCGCTGGTCACCACCTCCAGCGTCTGCAGCGCGGCCGGGATCGGCTTGGCCTGATCCTTCTGCGCCAGCGGCAGCGTCTCCAGCAGCACGCCGAAGCGTCCGGCCTGAGGCGGCGGGGGCGGTGGCGGCGGCGGCAGCGGCGCGGTGCGGACCACGAATTCCAGCGAACGCGCATTGCCCCCCTGGCGCACCTGCAGCGGCACCGCACGGGCGAAGCGCAGCAGCAAGGTCTGCGTGCGTGTGTTGGCCTGCGGCTCGTAGGTGATGGTCAGCGCGGGCAGCCCGCCCTGCGCCGGTACGCGCCGGAACTCGGCGCTGGCCTGGCGGCGGATCGCCTCGTCGGTGGTGACGAGCTCGAAGCGCACCTCGAACAGGTCGGCCTCGGCGGTGGGCACCTGCTGCAGGAAGCGCACCGCGGCGTTGAAGCGCAGGCGCACCACGCTCGCGTCGGACTGCACGCGCACGTCCACCTCGTCCAGCGTCTGGGCCGAGATCGGCCACCCCGCACAGCAGAGCGCCGCGACAAGCGCGGCGCGCAGCAGGCGCAGGAGTCCTGTCCGCATCGTCACGGCGTCTTCCCGGGCGGCACCGGGCGCAGGCGCGGGTTGCCGTGCAGCTGGCGCGGGATGAATTCGCCGTTGGTCACGTGGCAGCTCTGGCAGGTGGACTTGTCGGGCATGGGCCGGTAGGCCGGCGACAGGTGCTGGTAGTTCACCGGCTGCCAGCCCAGCGGCCGGTGGCAGGTGTCGCAGGCGCGCACGGTCACGAAGTGGGCACCCGGCCGGCCGCTGGCGTTGACGCCGTTGTGGCAGGACTGGCATTGCCCCGCCAGCACGCCGTTGTGGCTGAACTGCGCCGGCCGCCAGGCGGTGCTGCGGTGGCAGCTGTCGCAGCTGACGCGGGTGGCGTAGTGTTTCTTCGGCAGGCCCTTGGCCGCGGTGCCGTTGTGGCAGGTGAGGCACTGGCCGCCGATCACGCCGCGGTGGTCGAAGCGCGTGTTGGCCGGGTTGGCGACCATTTCGCCGCCCACCTCGTGCGGCAGCAGGCGGCGCATCTGGTTGCCCACCGCGGCGCGCATCACGATCGGCGGCACCGGGCGCAGCAGGCCACGGTCGAACTTGGAGGCCACCTTGTGGCAGCCGCTGTTGTCACAGTCGTTGGGCGCCTTGCGGCTGCTGTTGTTGGCGTGGTCGGAAGGCCGCGTCCGGATGGTCACGCCAAACCACTTGTAGCCCTGCTCGTGGCAGCCCATGCAGGTCTGCGACGCCACCGCGGTGTGCATCGCGGTGCCGCTGGAGCCGGTGCCCGGCTTCATGTTGGTGCCGCTGAAGGTGGTGAAGTTGCTCGCCGAGTGGCAGGCCTCGCAGGCCGCCGTGCCCACCGGGATGTGGGTCGAGGCATTGGGCGTGGTGGGCGAGCTGCCGGCTGCCAGCGGCATGACCTTGGGCTGGTAGGTGATGGGCGGCGGGCTCGAGCAGGCGGCCTTCGTGGTGCAACCGGCGAACGGTCCGGCGCCGGTGCCCGCCACGTGGCAGGCGCGGCAGTTGGACGTGATGCCGGTGTGCAGCGTGGCCATGCTGGTCGTGAGGCCGGCCACCGAGAAGTCGCCTGCCACCACGTGGCATGTGGAGCAGGTGCTGATCGTGGTGGGGATGTGGCCGGTGGGCTTGGCCGCGCCGTCGAAGTAGGACGTGCCGCTGTGGCAACCCGAGCAGTCGCCGGTGGTGGGGTGCGCGGCGTCGGCCACGTTGTAGGTGCCGGCCGCCGAACGCGGGCGGGTCTGGAAGCCCTTGTACTGCGCGCCGGAGGTCAGCACCGTCGGCGAGATGGGGTACTGCGCCATGCCCAGCCAGACGTAGTTGCTTTCGTGGCAGGCCGAGCAGCCGCTGGTGATGCCGGTGTGGATCATCGCGCCGGTGGGTGCCGGCGTGGCCCAGGCGGTGCCCGGCGGCGACTTGCTGGCCGACGCGGCGACCATCGCGCCGGGCTTGCTGCCGGCGTGGCAGCTCTCGCAGACGGTGGACGACGGGATGTGCGCCGAGGCGCCCACCGGGCTGGTGGCCGGCATCGTGCTGATGCGGCTGATGCCCGCGAACGCCGCCGTGGTGCCCGGGCCCACGTGGCAGCTCACGCAGTTGCTGGTGATGCCGGTGTGGCTCATCAGCGAACCGCTGAACCTGGCGCCATTGGGCACCGGCAGCACCGGCACGCTGGAGCCGGTGCCGACGTGGCACACCTCGCACGAGGCGGTGGTGGGAATGTGGTTGCTCGGCAGGCCGACGATGGAGAAGCCGATCGAAGGAATGGCGAAGCTGGCCGCGTTGGCGCCGTGGCACTGCGCGCAGTTGACCGTGGTGCTTTCGGCGTTGGCGTGGATGTTGGCCAGCGTGGGCATCACCGCGTAGTCGCTGCTGGTGTGGCAGGCCGCGCAGGCGGCGGTCGACTTGTACGGGATGTGGTTGGCCGGCTTGTCCACGCCCTTGAAGCCGGTCGTGCTGGTGTGGCAGGTCACGCAGTCGCCGCTGGCCGGGTGCGAGGCGTCGGCCACGTTGTAGGTGCCGGCTGCCGCGCGCGGCCGCGTTTGGAAGCCGTTGTAGGTGGCGCCGGCGGTGAGCGTGGTCGGCGAGATCGGGTACTGCGCCATGCCCATCCACACGTAGCCCGCCTCGTGGCAGGCGGTGCAGCCGGCGGTGACGCCGGTGTGGATCTGCACGCCGGTGGGCGCCGGCGTGGCCCAGGCGGTGCCGGGCGCGGTCTTGGTGGCCGAGGCCGGCACCATGGTGCTGGGCTTGCTGCCCAGGTGGCAGGTCTCGCAGGTGGTGGACGACGGGATGTGCGCCGAGGCCCCCACCGGGCTGGTGGCCGGCATCGTGCTGATGCGCGTGATGCCGGCGAACGTGGCGCTGGTGCCGGCCGCCACGTGGCAGGACACGCAGTTGGTGGTGATGCCGGTGTGGCTCATCAGCGAACCGCTGAACTTGGCGCCATTGGGCACCGGCAGCACCGGCACGCTGGAGCCGGTGCCGACGTGGCACACCTCGCACGACGCGGTGGTCGGGATGTGGTTGCTCGGCAGGCCGACGATCGAGAAGCCGTTCGACGCGATCGCGAAGCTGGCTGCGCTGGCGCCGTGGCACTGCGCGCAGTTGGTGGTGGTGCTCTGCGCGTTCGCGTGCACCGCGGCGATGGTGGGGAAGACCGCGAAGTCGGGGTTGGTGTGGCAGGAATCGCAGCGTGCCGCCGCCGCGTACGGGATGTGGTTGGCCGGCTTGTCGACCGCGGTGAAGCCGATGGTGCTGCCGTGGCACTGCGCACAGTCGCCCGAGACCGGGTGCGCCGCGTCGGCCACGTTGTACGTGCCGGCCGCCGCACGCGGCCGGGTCTGGAAGCCCTTGTAGGTGGCACCGGCGGTCAGCGTGGTGGGCGAGATCGGGTACTGCGCCATGCCCATCCACACGTAGCCAGCTTCGTGGCAGGCGGTGCAGCCGCTGCTGATGCCGGCGTGGATCATGGCGCCGGTGGGTGCCGGCGTGGCCCAGGCGGTGCCCGGCGCCGTCTTGGTGGCCGAGGCCGCCACCATCGCGGTCGGCTTGCTGCCCAGGTGGCAGGCCTCGCAGGCAGTGGACGACGGGATGTGCGACGACGCCCCCACAGGGCTGGTGGGCGGCATGGTGCTGATGCGCGAGATGCCGGCGAAGGCCGCCGTGGTGCCCGCCGCCACGTGGCAGGAAACGCAGTTGGTGCTGATGCCCGTGTGGCTCATCAGCGAACCGCTGAACCTGGCGCCGTTGGGCACGGGCAGCACCGGCACGCTGGAGCCGGTGCCGACGTGGCACACCTCGCACGACGCGCTGGTGGGGATGTGGTTGCTCGGCAGGCCGACGATGGAGAAACCGGCCGAAGGAATCGCGAAGCTGGCGGCCGCGCTGCCGTGGCACTGGGCGCAGTTGGCGGTGGTGCTGGGCGCGTTGGCGTGGATGGCGGCGATGGTGGGCATCACCGCGTAGTCGCTCGTCGTGTGGCAGGCGTCGCAGGTGGCCGCCGGGTTGGTCGGGATGTGGTTGGCCGGCTTGTCGGCGGAGGTGAAGGCCGTGGTGCTGCCGTGGCAGCCGGCGCAGTCGCCGGTGGCCGGGTGTGCCGCGTCGGCCACGTTGTAGGTGCCGGCGGCGGCGCGCGGACGGGTCTGGAAGCCGGTGTACGAAGCGCCCGGGCTGACGACGGTGGGCGCGATCGGGTAGTTCGACATGCCCATCCACACGTAGCCCGCCTCGTGGCAGGCCGAGCAGCCGCTGCTGACGCCGGAGTGGATCTGCACGCCGGTCGGTGCCGGCGTGGCGAAGCCGGTGCCCGGCGCCACCGCGGTGGAAGAGGCCGGGATCAGCCCCGCCGGCATGCTGGCGGCGTGGCAGGTCTCGCACTTGGTGGACGACGGGATGTGCGACGTCGCCCCCGCCGGACTGGTGGGCGGCATGCCGACGATGGCGCTGATGCCGGCGAAGCCGCCCGCCGTGCCGGCGGGCCGGTGGCAGGACACGCAGTTGCCCACCACGCCCGCGTGGTTCATCAGCGAGCCGCTGAACTTGGCGCCGTCGGTCACCGGCAGCGTGGCGATGCTGCTGCCGGGGCCCACGTGGCAGGCTTCGCAGGCCACGCTGGTGGGGATGTGGTTGCTCGGCTGTCCGACGATGGCGAAGCCGATCGACGGGATCGCATAGAACCCCGCGTTGCTGCCGTGGCACTGCGCGCAGTTGCCGGTGGGGTTCTGGGCGTTGGCGTGGATCGCGGTGAGCGTGGGCAGCACCGCGAAGTCCGTGCTGGTGTGGCAGGCCGTGCAGGCCGCCGCTGGGTTGTACGGGATGTGGTTGGCCGGCTTGTCGACGCCCGTGAACGCGGTGGTGCTGGAATGGCACTGCGAGCAGTCACCCGCTGCCGGGTGGCCGGCGTTGGCGATGTTGAAGGTGCCGGCCGCCGCGCGCGGCCGGGTCTGGAAGCCGGTGTAGGAAGCGCCGGGGATCAGCGTCGTCGGCGAGATCGGGTAGGCGCTGACGCCCATCCACACGTAGCCGGCCTCGTGGCAGGCCGAGCAGCCGCTGGTGACGCCGCTGTGGATCTGCGCCCCGTTCGGCGCCGGGCTCGCGAAGCCGGTGCCGGGCGCGGTCTTGGTGGCGGAAGCCGGGATCAGGCCGACCGGCGTGGAAGCCAGGTGGCAGCTTTCGCAGGTGGTCACGGCGGCCGGGATGTGCGACCCCGCCCCCACCGGGCTGGTGGGCGGCTGGCCCACGATGGCCGTGATGCCCGCGAAGCTGACGCTGCCGCCCGCCGGCACGTGGCAGCTGGCGCAGCCGCTGCCGATGCCGGCATGGTTCATCAGCGAACCACTGAAGCGCGCGCCGTCGGTCACCGGCGTCGCGGCGATGCTGGAACCCGGCCCCACGTGGCAGACCTCGCACGAGGCGGTGGTCGGCAGGTGGTTCGACGGCAGGCCCACGATCGAGAAGCCGATCGAGGGAATGGCGTAGAACGAGGCGTTGGCGCCGTGGCAGAGCGCGCAGTTGCTGGTCGTGCTGGGCGCGTTGGCGTGGATCGCCGTCAGCGTGGGCATCACCGCGAAGTCGGTGCTGGTGTGGCAGGCGTTGCAGGTGCTGCCGGCCGCCACCGGGATGTGGTTGGCCGGCTTGTCGATGCCGCTGAACGCGGTGGTGCTGCCGTGGCAGGCGGCGCAGTCGCCCGTGGTCGGGTGCGACGCGTCGGCCACGTTGTAGGTGCCGGCAGCCGCGCGCGGCCGGGTCTGGAAGCCGCGGTAGGAAGCACCCGGCACCAGCGTCGACGGCGAGATCGGGTAGGCCGAGACGCCCACCCACACGAAGCCCGCTTCGTGGCAGGCCGAGCAGCCGCTGCTGATGCCGCTGTGGATCTGCGCCCCGGTGGGCGGCGCGACCGCGAACCCGCTGCCGGGCACGCTCTTGGTGGCCGAGGCCGGCACCGGCGTCGCCGGCACCGCGCCGAGGTGACAGTTCTCGCACACCGTGCTGCTGGGGATGTGCGAGGTCGGTCCCGGTGCCGCCGTGGAAGGCATGCCGACGATGCCGGTGATGCCGGCGAAGCTGGTGGCGCTGCCGGCCGGCTGGTGGCAGGCCACGCAGTTCCCACTGATGCCGGTGTGGCTCATCAGCGAGCCGCTGAACTTCGCGCCGTCGGGCACCGGCGTGGCGGCCACGCTGGAGCCCGGGCCCACGTGGCAGACCTCGCAAGAGGCGCTGGTCGGGATGTGGTTGCTCGGCAGGCCGACGATCGAGAAGCCCGAGGCCGGGATCGCGAAGCTGGGCGCCGCGGCGCCGTGGCATTGCTGGCAGTTGCCGGTGGTGCTCTGCAGGTTGGCGTGGATGGCACCGATCTTCGGCGGCGTCTTGAAGTCGCCGCCCACGTGGCAGGCCAGGCACGAAGCGCCGCTGGCGTAGGGGATGTGGTTGGACGGCACGGCCACCCCCGTCCAGCCGCTGGTGCCGCTGTGGCAGCTGGAACAGTCGCCCGTGGCCGGGTGCGCCGCGTCGGCGATGTTGGTGGGGCCTCCCGCCGGCCGCGGTCGCGAATGGAAGCCGGTGTAGGTGGCGCCGGCCGCGAAGGTGGCGGGCGACATGGGGTAGGCGTCCATGCCGACCCAGGTGTAGCCGGTCTCGTGGCAGGTGGCGCAGCTGCCGGTGACGCCGGTATGGATCTGCGCGCTGGTGGGCGCCGGGGTCCGGAAGCGGCTGCCAGGCGGCAGCGTGGTGGCGTTCGGCGCCACCGGCGTGGCGGGCATGCTGGCCAGGTGGCAGGTCTCGCAGCCCAGCGTGGTGGGGATGTGCGCGTCGGGTCCTGGCGGCGAGGTGGCCGGCATCTTCACGATCGAGCCCACGCCGGCGAAGCTGGCCGCGGTGCCGGCCGGCAGGTGGCAGCTGGCGCAGCCGCTGCTGATGCCGGCGTGGTTCATCAGCGAATTGGCGAAGCTGGCGCCGTCGGTCACCGGCAGCGTGGCGACGCTGGAGCCGGCGCCCACGTGGCAGGTCTCGCAGGCGGCGCTGGTGGGCAGGTGGCCCGGCGCCATGCCCTGCACCTTGAAGCGCAGCGCGTCACTCCCGTGGCACTGCTGGCAGTTGCCGGTGGTGCTGGGCGCCCAGGCATGAATGTTGGTGAGCGTGGGCCGGTTCTTGTAGTCGCCGGCGACGTGGCAGTTCTCGCAGCTGGCCGCGGCCGCGAACGGGATGTGGTTCGAAGGCAGCGTCGCCGCACCGGCGAAGGTGAGCGTGTTCTTGTGGCAGACGTCGCAGGACGACGTGGTCGCCAGGTGCCCGGGCGACTTGCCCTTGGCCTGGACGCCGTCGTGGCAGCCGGCGCAGGTGCCCCCGGCCACGCCGGCGTGGTCGAAGCGTGCGCCGGGGAAGCCGTTCACGTTGTGGCACGAGTCGCAGGACTGCTGCGTCAGCAGGTGGCGCACCGGCTGGAACACGGCCCCCATCGGGTTGCCGGAGACATGGCAGCCGGCGCAGTCGCGCGGCGTGCCCTTGAAGATGCCGCGCTGGTGGCAGGTCTCGCAGCGCACTTCCTGGTGCTGGCCGTTGAGCGGGAAGGCGGTGCTCTGGTGGTCGAAGACGGCGCGCGAGTTCTGCGCCGCCGCAGGCAGAAGGCACAGCGCCAGCGCGGACAGGGCGGCCAGCAGCAGCCAGCGCCATGCGGCCAGCGTGCGGTCAGCGAATGTCCTGCCTCGGTCCATGCCCTCTTCTCTTCCTGGTTCGCCCGCAGTCTGCCCCAAGCCCCTGCCCGGCTCTTAAGCTGGACTTAAGCCTGCAACCGGTTTCACGACCGGCGCCTCACCTCGCGCCAGGTCGTGCTGTTGTGGCACTGGTCGCAGCGGCGCCCGAAGCGGCCTTCGTGCACGTCTTCCTTGCGGTGGCAGCCGCCGCAGTCGAAGGCCAGCGGCGCGATCGCCTTGCCCGCCGGCGCCGGCTGGGCGTGACATTTGACGCAGGTGGTGCGCGCATGGGCGCCGTCGAGCGCGAACTTGGTCTTCGCGTGGTCGAACGACCACAGCTTCCATGAACGCGTGTTGTGGCAGTCCTCGCACTTCGCGCCCAGCGTGGCCTTGTGGGTGTCGTCCTTGCGGTGGCACGAAAGGCAGTCGCGCGGCGCGTCCCGGTAGCGAAGCGTCTGGTGACACGCCTTGCACTCCACCACGATGTGGCGCCCGGTCAGCGGGTAGCGGGTCCGGTTGTGGTCGAAGCGGTCCACCTTCCAGCGGATGTCGGTGTGGCAGGCCTCGCACTTCGGGCCCAGCGTGCCTTCGTGCTTGTCGTCGCGCCGGTGGCAGCTGGCGCAGTCGGTGGCGATGCCGCGCATCTTCGCCGGCGTCTCGTGGCAGTCGGTGCACTTCACCGTCTTCGCCGCGTGCGCGTTCTTCAGCGGAAACTTGGTCTTCTGGTGGTCGAAGCGCGGCGTGGTCTTCCAGTCCTTGTCGACGTGGCAGTCGCCGCACTGCCGGCCCAGCGTGTTCTGGTGCTTGTCGTCCTTCAGGTGGCATTCCACGCACTCGCGTGGCGTCTCCTTGTAGCGCTGGTCCTTGTGGCACTCCTTGCAGGCCGGCTTGACGTGGCCGCCGGTGAGCGGAAAGCGCGTCTTCGCGTGGTCGAAGCCGGGCGGTTCCTTCCAGCTGCGCACGCTGTGGCAGGTCTCGCACTTCTTGCCCAGCGAGCCTTCGTGCTTGTCATCCTTCTGGTGGCACGCGACGCAGGCCGTGTCCAGCTTGTCCTTGTACAGGTGGCCGGTGTGGCAGCTGCTGCACTTGACGCCGCGGTGCTTGTCCTTCAGCGGGTACTTGGTGTCGGTGTCGTGATTGAAGGTGGAAGGCTTCCAGGCCTTGGCGTTGTGGCAGCTCTCGCACTTCTCGCCGTACTGGCCCTTGTGCTCGTCATCCTTCTTGTGGCAGCCGATGCAGGTGCGCGGCGTGTCCTTGTAGCGGCCCTTGGCGTGGCAGTCGTCGCACTTCAGCGGCTCGTGCTTGAAGGTGAGCGCGAAGCGCGTCTTCTTGCCGTGGTCGAACTCCACCTCCTTCCAGCCGCGCGCGTTGTGGCAGTCCTCGCACTTGTCGCCCAGGCCGCCCTTGTGGGTGTCGTCCTTGCGGTGGCAGCCGACGCAGGTGAGCGCCGCCTCGCGCCACTTCTTGCCCGCGACGTGGCACTTCGCGCACTCCACGTTCGCGTGCTTGTCCTTCAGGAGGAAGTCGGTCTGCTTGTGGTCGAAGGCCTGCTCGTCGAGCACCACGATCTTCGCCGCCCGGCCGCGGTGTTCGGTGTGGCAGGTCCGGCAGGACTGCGGGTCGCGCCGGCCGTGGTAGCCGGTCTTCTCGCGCAGGTCCTGGCCCACTTCCTTGTGGCAGTCGGCGCACAGGCGGTCCTGCGCCCCGCGCTCGAAGGGCACGTGGCAGTTCTTGCACTCGTGTTCGTACTTGGCGTGGCCCTGGATCACCAGGCCGGGGGCGAGTACCGATTCGAGCGATTGCGCCTCCGCCACCCCCCCCGCGAACAGCAGCCAACAGGCCAGCAGCGTGCGCCAGAGGCGCCGCCAGCCGCCTTCAGTAGGCATGCACCGCGACGATGTGGGCGATGGCGCTGATGACCAGCATGTAGACGATGGGCACATGCGCCACGTGCCAGAGCGAGAACAGGCGTTCCCAGGTGCTGAACTGCGCCGTGCGCTGGGCCGCCTCCAGGTAGTCGTGCACCAGTTTGCGCGAGGCCTTCAGGCGCGCCTCGAACTTGCGGCGCGACCAGCCTTCGGCGTGCGCCACCAGCACCAGGCGGCGGCGCAGTTCGGCGTGGCAGTCCCATTCCGCGCGCCAGCGGCGCAGCGGCAGCACGAACATGTTGCGCACCATCGCGTGTGGCTTGATCGAAGGGCGGGCCAGCGACCATTGCTCGAACTTCTGCAGCCTTTCCAGCACCGTGGGCGCGAAGCGCAGGCGGGCGGCGGCCGCGTTCTCGACGTCCAGCGTCTCGCGCAGCGCGCCCAGTGAAAGCTTCACGCCGTTCAGGTTCTGGTGCAGGCGCACGTAGAGGAAACGGCCGGCCACGCCGCTCAGCGCCACGATGGCCATCGAGAAGAAGGCGACCCCGGCGTTGAGCGAGCCGATCTCGAAGTTCGAATGCAGCAGGATCAGCAGCGGCCCGCCGATGCCCAGCACCATGTGGGCGATGAAGAAGTACTTGCCCGAGCCCAGGCGCGCCATCGGCCGCCAGTACTTGCGCAGCGGATAGCTCAGCAGCAGCAGCATCATCACGCCGCCGGCCACGCCCAGCCAGTAGGCAAAGTCGGACTTGGTGTCGTACAGGCGCAGCCGCGTGATGCCCCAGGCGCCCAGGATCAGCGCCACCAGCAGGCCATACAGCAGGCCGTCGCGGCGGCGCGGCCTGGCGGTTTCAGGTTCCGGCCGCGCTTGCGGCAGCTTGCCGGGGGCGGTGGGCGGCGCCTCGCGCGCCGGCTTGCGGCCCGCAGGAACGGCGGCCTCGGCAGCGGCCAGTTCCTCGGCAGTGACTTCCAGCATCGATCCCATGCGACGTCTTTCGTGGCTCCGCGGTCCGGGTGCACCGGAGCGCGGCTCTCTTGCGGGCCAGTCTAGGCCCCGACGTCCCCTCTTCCTTAAGAACTTGCTCACGTAATGCACGGTCGATACATTCGAATACGCACTTTTTGGCGGCGCCATCGAGATGATCCCGCGCCCCACCCCAGGCCTCGGATGAACAACGCGATCTATCTCCTGCTGTACGGTGCGTTGGTCGCCGTGCTGATCGGCTGGCACGTCCAGCGGCGCCACACCCGCCAGCGTGCGGAGGCTGCCAGACTGGCCGAAACGGTGAAAGCGGGGCTCAACGAGCCCCCGTCGCTGCACCCGGTGGTGGACCCAAACCGGTGCATCGGCTCGGGCGCCTGCGTCAAGGCCTGCCCCGAGGACGCCCTGGGCGTGATCAACGGCAAGGCGGTGCTGGTCAACGGCTCGGCCTGCATCGGCCACGGCGCCTGCGCCACCGCCTGCCCGGTGCAGGCGCTGACGCTGGTGTTCGGCACCGAGAAGCGCGGGGTCGACATTCCCAACATCAGCAAGGACTTCGAGACCAACGTGCCGGGCGTGTTCATCGCCGGCGAACTGGGCGGCATGGGCCTCATCCGCAAGACGGCCGAACAGGGCCGGCAGGCGATGGCCGCGATCCGCCGCCGCACCGAGGACGACCACGGCGCGCCCCTGGACGTGGTGATCGTCGGCGCCGGCCCGGCCGGGCTGTCGGCCGGGCTGTCGGCGGTGTTCCACAAGCTGCGCTACGTGATCCTGGAGCAGGAGGACTCGCTGGGCGGCTCGGTCTACCACTACCCGCGCAACAAGATCGCGATGACGGCGCCGGTCAAGCTGGACCTGGTGGGCACGGTGCGCCTGGGCAGCGAAGTGCAGAAGGAGAAGCTGCTCGAGTTCTGGCATCAGGTGGTGGAGAAGACCGGCATCCAGCTGCGCTTCAACGAACGCTTCGAGAAGCTGGAGAAGCTGGGCGACGGCAGCTTCGACGTCGTCACCTCGCGCGGCCGCTACCACACGCGTTCGGTGCTGCTGGCGCTGGGCCGGCGCGGCACGCCGCGCAAGCTGGACGTTCCGGGCGAGGAACTGCCCAAGGTGGTGTACCGCCTGGTCGACGCCGAGCAGTACGCGGGCAAGAACGTGCTGGTGGTGGGCGGCGGCGACAGCGCGCTCGAAGCCGCCATCGCGCTGGCCGACGAGGCGGCGGCGAAGGTCACCCTCTCCTACCGCAGCAACGCCTTCTCGCGCGTGAAGGAGAAGAACCGCAGCCGGCTGCAGGAGCTGGAAGCCACGGGCCGCGTGCGCGTGCTGCTGGAATCGACCGTGAAGCGCATCGACCCCGCCCAGGTGACGCTCGGGCTCAAGGGCGGCAGCGAGCAGTCGCTGGCCAACGACCAGGTCATCATCTGCGCCGGCGGCGTGCTGCCGACCCCGCTGCTCAAGGAGATCGGGATCCGCTTCGAGACCCGGTTCGGCCGCTAGGCCGGAAACACGACCCGCACCGCCAGCCCGCCCAGCAGCGAGTCGCCGAGCGAGATGCGCGCGCCGTGCGCGTCGGCGATCGCCTTCACGATCGAAAGTCCGAGACCGCAGCCCGGCCGCTCGGTGCCTTCGGCGCGGCGGAAGCGCTCGAAGACCAGCTCGCGTTCGGCCGCCGGGATGCCGGGGCCGGAATCGTCGACCCACAGCACCACGCGGTCGCCTTCGCGGCGCGAGCCGACGGCCACGTCGCCGCCTTCGGGCGCATGGGCGATGGCGTTCGCCAGCAGGTTGCGCAGCAGGCGGCCGATGCCGAACTCGGACCCCTCGAGGTGATCGACCTCGAAGCGCGGCGTCACCGAGACCTGGCGCTGCGCCGCTTCGGGCACCAGCTCGGCCATCACGCCTTCGAACACCGACTCCAGCGCCACGGCGTGGCGTTCCTCGGCCAGGCGGTCGGGGTCGCCGGCCAGCATGTCGCTGCGGGCCAGGTCGAGCAGCTGGTTCACCAGGTGGGTGGCGTGGTCCACCCCTTCCATCACCGACTGCAGCGCGGCCGCGTGTTCGGCCGGCGTGGTGCGCGGGTGCGCCGCCAGCTGCGCCTGCGCGCGCAGGCCGGCCAGCGGTGTGCGCAGTTCGTGCGCGGCGGCGGCGACGAAACCGCGTTCGCTGTGCATCGCCACTTCCACCCGCCGCAACAGTGCGTTCAGGGCGCCGAACAGCGGCTGCAGCTCGCGCGGCAGGCGCGTCAGCGGCAACGGCCGCAGGTCCAGTGGGCCGCGCTCCTCAAGCTCGGTGCCGGCCTCGCTCAGCGGCTGCAGCAGGGTGCGCAGCAGCAGCATCGTCAGCGCCGACAGCAGCAGCGCCGACAGGACCGTGGCCACGCCGAGGTAGCCCCCCAGCAGATCGACGACGCCGGCCGGCGGGAGCAGCGGTTCGCCCACCTGCAGCCGCCAGCGGCCGCCAGGCCCCGGCAGCTGCAGGACGCGGAAGTCCCGGCCGTCGAAGCGGCGCGTCACCGGACCCGAGGCCCCGGCTTCCAGCAGCGGTGCCAGGTTCGACGCGTTGGCGCTGGCCATCAGCATGCGGCCTTCGGCCGACCAGACCTGCAGGCGGTATCGGTCCTGGTGCGTCTCGTAGGTGTCGATGATGCCGGGGCCCAGGTGGCCGTCGGTCTCGGTCTCGCGCAGTTCGTGGTCGACGAAGCCCAGCAGCGCATGCGCCAGGTCGAGCAGGCGGTTGTCGGCATGCGCCATGTCGGCCCGGTGCACGGTGGCCCACACCGCGGCGCCGCCGGCCAGCCAGGCCGCCACGCAGGCGATGGCCACGATGGCCAGCAGCCGCGAGCGCAGCGACCAGCGCATCAGCCGGCTTCGCGCAGTGCGTAGCCGACGCCGCGCACGGTGCGGATGACGTCGGCACCCAGCTTGCGCCGCAGGTGGTGCACGTGCACTTCCACCGCGTTGCTGGCCACGTCCTCGCTCCAGCCGTAGAGCGCCTCTTCGAGCTGTTCGCGCGTGGTCACGCGGTCGCGGTTGCGCATCAGCGCTTCCAGCACGAAGAATTCCTTGTTGGTGAGCGGCACGTAAGTGCCGTCGCGCAGCACGGTGCGGGTGGCCGGCACCACGCGCAGGTTGCCGTGGCGCAGCTCGGTCTCGGGGCTGCCCTGGCGGCGCTGCACCGCACGCAGGCGGGCCGAGAGCTCGTCCAGGTGCACCGGCTTGACCAGGAAGTCGTCGGCCCCCAGGTCCAGCAGGCGCACCCGGTCCTGCACCTGCTCGCGCGCCGTCATCACCAGCACCGGCAGCGTGTGGCCTTCGGCGCGCAGGCGGCGCAGCACCTCTTCGCCCGGCATGTCGGGCAGGCCGAGGTCGAGCACCACGCAGTCGTGGCCGCCGCGGCGCAATGCGGCTTCGGCGTCGGCACCGCTGACCACCCAGTCGACGTCGACGCCGCCGTGGCCCATCCAGGAACGCACGGCGCCGGCCAGCCGGGCGTCGTCCTCGACGAGCAGCATGCGCATCGGCGCCGCCCGGCTCAGCGAACGACCTCGGCGATCTCGAGCTTGAGCCCGCTGGTCCCCAGCGCCACCGGGGCGGAAAGCACCTGCAGGTCGCCCGGCTGCGCCACCGCGGTGCCGCTCTTGCTGATGCGCGCCCCCACGACCACCTGCTGCACGCTGGACAGGCGGGCCGCCGGGCTCATGGCCAGGCTGTCGTCGAGCGTGAAGTCGAACGGCAGTTCCGAGACCTGCTTGCGGATGATGGCCAGCGGCATCTTCGGTCCGGCGGAGGCGCGCGCGAAGATGAACACCGTGTCGCCCGGCGCCACCTTGTCCTTCAGCGCCGCCGCCAGCGTGACGCGGCCGGTGATACTGGCGCCGCCCGCGGCCGCCGGCGCATTGCCGGGCGCGGCGGCGGCCGCCGGTGCCGCGGGTGCGGCCGGGGCCGCCTGGGGCGCCTGCGCCACCACCGGCAGCCCGGCGCGCTGGCGCGCTTCGTTCATGGCCGCCTGCAGCTGCACCTTGAACTCGGAGCCGGGGTCGGTGTGGTCGACCGCCTTCTGCCAGTAGTCGGCCGCCTTCGCGTAGTCGGCGCGGTTGAAGGCCACGGTGCCCGCAAGCGCCAGCGCCTTCACGTTGGCGGGGTCCAGCTTCACCGCCTGCAGGATCAGGCGCTCGGGCTCGCCGTCGAGCGACCGGTTGTTGGCCACCGCGATGCCGTCGGCCAGGTCGGCCAGGGCTTGCGCGTCCTGCGGGCGCAGTTCGACCACCTTGCGGTAGGCGGCCAGCGCGTCGGGGTGGCGGCCCAGCGCGGTGTAGCTGCGACCCAGCATGGCCCAGCCTTCGGCGTCGTCGGGCTTGGCCTTGAGCTTCTCGGCCAGACGATCGACCATCGCCTGCACCTGTTCGTTGGTGGCACTGTGCTGCTGCCCCCCGGCGGCTTCCTCGCTGGCGGCCACGTTCTCGCCCGGGCCCACCTTCAGGCCTTCCAGGTTGCCGCGCCAGGCATAGCCGGCGACGCCGAACACCAGCACGAAGAGCGAAATACCGGCCACCAGGGCCCGCGGCAGGCGCACCGCCGGCGCCGCAACCATTTCTGCGGCAGGCGCTGCGGCCGGTTTCTTCGCCGGGGCGGCGGCCGCCGGCGCGGGCGAGGGTGCAGCGGCAGGTCCTTCGGCCGTGACCGCGTCCACGATGGCCTGCTCGAGCTTCGCCCGCGCCGCCTGGGCGGCCTCGGGACCGAGCACGCCTTGCGCGGCCAGTTCATCCACCTGCGCCAGCTGGCGCTTCAGTTCATCGAGCCGCGCTGAGGTCATCGCCTTCTTCTGGGGTATCGGGATCGAATGCGTCGGCGCTCATGCGCTGGCGCTTGCGCAGCACGACGAACAACGCCAGCAGCGCCGCCACCAGCAGCACCGCGGGGCCGATCCACAGCAGCGCGGTGGTGGCCTTCAGCGGCGGCTTGTAGAGCACGAAGTCGCCGTAGCGCGCCGTCATGTAGTCGCGGATGTCGTCCTCGGACTTGCCGGCGGCCAGCTGCTCGCGGATCTGCTGGCGCAGGTCGACCGCGAGCTCGGCGTGCGAATCGGCGATGGTCTGGTTCTGGCAGACCAGGCAGCGCAGTTCGGTGGCCAGCGCCATCATGCGCGCTTCCAGCTGCGGGTTGGCGGCGACCGGCGGTGCTTCCTTGGCGGCCAGCGGCAAGGCGCAGCACAGCGCCAGCATCAACGCCAGGGTGCGGGCGAACAGGCGCTCAGCCATCCTTCAGCCCCCTGACGAGCGGCTCGATCTTGTCGCGCAGCACCTCGGGCGTGACGGGTCCGATCTGCTTGTAGCGGATGACGCCGGCGCGGTCGATCACGAAGGTCTCGGGCACACCGTAGACGCCGTAGTCGATGCCGATGCGGCCGTCGCGGTCGACCAGCGATTCGGTGTACGGGTTGCCCAGGCGCTGCAGCCAGGCCAGGCCGTCCTCCGGCTTGTCCTTGTAGTTGAGGCCGTAGATCGGCACCAGGCCCTTCTTCGACCATTCCACCAGCAGCGGATGCTCCTCGCGGCAGGCCACGCACCACGAGGCCCACACGTTGAGCAGCCAGACCTGCCCCTTGAGGTCGTCCTTGGTGACCGACTTGTCGGGCTTGGACAGCAGCGTGGTCCTGAAGGCCGGCGCCGGCTTGTCGATGAGCGGCGAAGGCACCTCGCGCGGGTCGCGCTTCAGGCCGACGGCCAGGAACACCGCCAGCACCACGAACAGCAGCAGCGGCCAGATGAAGCGGGTCATCGTGCGCCCTCCAGGGCGACGCCTTCGCGCGCGGCCGCGGCCTGCGTCAGGCGGTAGCGACGGTCGCTGGCGGCCAGCAGCCCGCCCAGCATCATCACGAGGCAGCCGCCCCAGATCCAGACGATGAAGGGCTTGTACTGCACGCGCACCACCCATTCGCCGCCGGGCAGCTGCTCGCCCATGGAGACGTACAGGTCGCGCAGCGGGTTGCTGTCGACCGCGGCCTCGGTCATGGGGTTCTGCTGCACGCGGTAGATGCGCTTCTCGGGCTGCAGCGTGGCCAGCTGCCGGCCGTCGCGAGAGACCTCGACCGTGCCCTGCATGGCCACGTAGTTGGGGCCCTGCACGTCCTTCAGGCCCGTCATCTTGAACACGTAGCCGGCGATCTCGGTCTGGTCGCCCGGGCCCATCTTGACGTCGCGTTCGGTCTCGAAGGTCTTGACCATGGTGACGCCGAGCGCGAAGCAGGCCACGCCCAGGTGCGCCACCATCATGCCCACCATGGCACGCGGCAGCCGGGCCGCGCGGCCGGGCACCTGCGACAGCGTGCCGCCGGCGGGCAGCAGGCGCTGCTTGAGGTCGACGCCGACCGAGGCGACGAGCCAGAAGGTCATCAGCAGCCCGCCCGTGGCCACCAGCGTGACATGGCCGTACAGCGCGCCCAGCGCCAGCGCGGCGGCCAGCGCCAGCGGCAGCGCGAAGCGCACGCGGCGCAGCACGGTGCCGGCGTCGTCCTGCTTCCAGCGCGTGAGCGGGCCCAGGCCCATCACCACCACCAGCGGCGCCATCAGCAGGCCGAACACGGTGTCGAAGTACGGCGGGCCGACCGAGATCTTGCCCAGGTTCATCGCGTCCAGGAACAGCGGGTACAGCGTGCCCAGCAACACCGCGGCACAGGTCACCGCCAGCATCATGTTGTTGACCAGCAGCATCGACTCGCGCGAGAAGAGGCCGAAGCGCTGGCCCAGCCCCACCTTGGGCGCACGCCACGAGAACAGCGCCAGCGAGCTGCCGATCACGGTGACCAGGAAGGCCAGGATGAACAGGCCGCGCCGCGGGTCGGTGGCGAACGCGTGCACCGAGCTCAACACGCCCGAACGCACGAGGAAGGTGCCCAGCAGCGACAGCGAGAAGGCCATGATGGCGAGCAGCACGGTCCAGTTCTTGAAGCTGCCGCGCTTTTCCGTCACCGCCAGCGAATGGATCAGCGCAGTGCCCACCAGCCAGGGCATGAAGGACGCGTTCTCCACCGGATCCCAGAACCACCAGCCGCCCCAGCCCAGTTCGTTGTAGGCCCACCAGCTGCCCAGGCCGATGCCGAAGGTGAGGAAGATCCAGGCCGCGGTGGTCCACGGACGCGTCCAGCGCGCCCAGGTGGCGTCGAGGTTGCCGCCCAGCAGCGCCGCGATGGCGAACGCGAAGGCGACCGAGAAGCCCACGTAGCCCATGTAGAGCATCGGCGGGTGGATCACCATGCCCGGGTCCTGCAGCAGCGGGTTCAGGTCGCGCCCGTCGGGGGCCGCCGGCAGCAGGCGGTCGAAGGGGTTGGACGTGAGCAGCATGAAGAGCAGGAAGCCCGCCGCCACCAGACCCATCACGCCCAGGATGCGGGCGACGAAGGCCATCGGCAGGCTGCGCGAAAAGCGCGCCACCGCCAGCGTCCAGACGTTGAGCATCAGCACCCACAGCAGCAGCGAACCTTCGTGGCCGCCCCAGACGCCGGCGATGCGGTAGGGCAGCGGCAGCGCGCTGTTCGAGTTGCTGGCGACGTAGAGCACGGAAAAGTCATGTCGCACGAAGCTGGCGGTCAGGCAGCCGAAGGCGACCGCGACCAGCAGCGCCTGCACCGCGGCGGCCGGGCGCGCCAGCGCCATCCACTCGGCGCGGCCCTTCTGGGCGCCCACCAGCGGCAGCACGCCCTGCACCAGCGCGACCGCCAGCGCCAGCAGCAGGAGGAAGTGGCCCAGTTCGGGAATCACTTGCTTCCCCCCGGACCGGTCTGCACCGTGGAGGCGATGCGCTGGCGTTCCTTTTCGGCCTTCTGCACCGCGTCGGCGGCTTCGGGCGGCATGTAGTTCTCGTCGTGCTTGGCGAGCACCTCGCGCGCGACGAAGGTGCCGTCGGCCCCCAGCTGGCCCTGCGCGACCACGCCCTTGCCTTCCTTGAACAGGTCGGGCAGCACGCCGTCGTACTTGACGTTCACCGACTTCGCGGTGTCGGTGACGACGAAGCGCACCGTCACGCCTTCGCGCTGCACGGTGCCGGACTGCACCAGCCCGCCGATGCGGAAGGTCCGGCCCTGCGGCGCTTCCTTGGCCGCGATCTGCGTCGGCGTGTAGAAGAACACCAGGTTGCTGTTGAAGGCGTTGAGCACCAGGGCGACGGCGACGCCGACGGCGGCGAGCACCCCCACCACGATGGCGGCACGCTTGTGACGCGGTTTCATGAACTCATCTCCTCGCCCGCTTCGGAGCGGGCACGCGCCAGGCGCTGGCGTGCGAGCAGGGGCTCGGCCAGCATGACCGCCAGGGTGACGGCGTACGAACCCCACACGTAGAGGCCGTAGCCCCCCATGCGGAAGAACTCTTCCCAGGACTTCCAGTAGATCATGCGTTGGCGCTTCCGGTGCGCAGCGTGCGCACCCAATCGGTGTCGGACTCCTGCTCGAGCACGATGGCGCGCGCGCGGGTCCAGACGACGGCGAAACTGTAGGCCCAGAAGGCGAAGGTCATGAGCAGCATCGACGTCAGCATGGTCGTTGCCATCGAGGGTGCCGCGGTCATCTTTATCGTCGAGCCCTGGTGAAGCGTGTTCCACCACTTCACCGAGAAGTAGATGATGGGCACGTTGGCTGCCCCCACCAGCGCCAGCAGCGCGCCCGCGTTGGCGGCGCGACGCGGGTCGTCGATGGCCTCGGTGAGCGCGATGTAGCCCACGTAGAGCAGCAGCAGGATGAATTCCGAGGTCAGGCGCGCGTCCCACACCCACCAGGTGCCCCAGGTCGGCTTGCCCCACAGCGCGCCGGTCCACAGGGCGACGAAGGTGAACATGGCGCCGGTGGGCGCCAGCGCGCGCGCGTACATGCTGGCCATGCGCGTGTTCCAGGCCCAGCCCACGGCGGCCCAGAAGGCCATCACCAGGTAGATCAGCATCGACATCCAGGCCGCCGGCACGTGGATGAAGATGATCCGGTAGGCGTCGCCCTGCTGGAAATCGGTGGGCGCGATCGCGAAGCCCACCCACAGGCCCGCCACCGTGAGGATCGCCGTCGCGACCCAGAACCAGGGGATCAGGCGTCCGGCGAGCGCGTAGAAGCGCGAAGGCGCGGCGAAGGTGGTCCAGGTGGTGCGCATGCCGTTCATGGGCGCCCTACTCCAGCGAGATTCTCAGCGCCGCCGCCGTCGCCAGCGGCGCGCCCACCGCGGTGAAGATGGCCAGCGCCGCCAGCAGCGACAGGTGCGCCTGCGCCGAGATGCCGGACTCCACCGCGCCCACCGCGCCGGTGCCGAAGATCAGCGCCGGCACCGTGAGCGGCAGCACGATCAGGAACACCAGTGCCGCGCCGCTGCGCAGCCCCAGCGTGAGCGCCGCGCCCACCGCGCCCAGCAGGCTCAGAACCGGCGTGCCCAGCAGCAGCGTGAGCGTCATCATGCCGATGGGCGCCGCCGACATGTCGAACAGCACGCCGATCAGCGGTGCCGCCACCACCAGCGGCAGCCCGCTGGTGAGCCAGTGCGCGAACACCTTGCCCACCACCAGCGCCACCGTGGACTGCGGCGCCAGCAGCATCTGCTCGAGCGATCCGTCCTGCCAGTCGGAGGCGAACATCTGCGTCACCGAGAGCATGGCCGCCAGCAGCGCGCAGACCCAGACCACGCCGGGCGCGATCTGGCGCAGCGTCTGCGGTTCCGGGCCCACGCCGATGGGAAACAGCCCGGCGGCGATGACGAAGAAGCCCAGCGGCAGCAGCGCCTCGACACGGCGCCGGCGCGCCAGCAGCAGATCGCGCCGCGTGATGGCCCATAGCGCACTCATTCAGCACGCCAGCGCTCGAGGTCGATTTCACGCGCGTCCTCCAGCGGGATGGCCTGGTGGCTGGTCAGCAGCACCGCGCCGCCGCGCGCCGCGTGCGCCTGCACCAGGCCCGCCAGCAGCGCAACGCTGGCCGCGTCCAGCGCGTCGAAGGGTTCGTCCAGGATCCAGGTGCGCGCTGCGTCGTCCAGCGCCAGCCGCGCCAGCGCGCCGCGCCGGCGCTGGCCCTGGGAGAGCGTGCGCACCGCGAACCGGCGGCGGTCGGAAAGCTTCAGCGTGGCCAGGGCGTTCTCGGCGCGCGCCGTCGGTTCGTCCAGCCCGGCCAGGGCGGCGTGGAAGGCCAGCGCCTCGGTCAGCGTCAGGTCTTCCTTCAGGGCGTTGGCGTGGCCGATGTACAGCACGGCAGCCCGTGCCTGGGCACCGGCCTTGCCGAACGGCCGCCCGTTCCATTGCACTTCGCCTTCGGCCGCGTGGGCCAGCCCGGCCAGGATGCGCATCAGGCTGGTCTTGCCGCTGCCGTTGGTGCCGCGCAGCCAGGTCACGCTGCCGGCCGGCAGGTCCAGGTCCAGGCCGCGGAACAGCAGGCGGCGGCCCCGCCGGCAGGCCAGCGCGCGCGCGGCCAGCAGGCCGGCAGCGGGGGCGCTCGAAAGGGCGGTGGCGGCAGTCACGTCGAAAAATGCGGTTCCGGTCATGAAAACCGCAGGCGCCGGGAAACCCTGCGCCTGCGGCCGGAGCGAATGTTAAACCCCCGTGGATGAAGGAGGTCTTAACCTTCCGCAAGCCCGCCGTGGCAGGTCCTGGGAAGGAATCCGGCGGCCGGTCCGTACACGCCCGAAACAGGAGACACCGCGATGCCCTGGTTCGTTGCCAAACGTTCCGTGCCGCAGGACGAGAGTGCCGCTGCCCGCTTCCAGTTCCGCGTCTTCAGCGAGGAAGAGATCGAGGCGCTCGGTCCCGAATGGGACTGGGCCTCGGCGTCGCTGCCCACGAAGGAGGAAGCCGAGCGCGAGGCCGACGAACTCTTCTGGGACAGCCTGGAGTAGGCCCCCCTGCTCCAGCGTGGCGCAGCCGGCCGCGCCGCCTGTTTCAAGCTGACAAGAAGGGTTGCACGCTTGACGACCGTCAAGCGGCGCCCCTGTCCAGCGCCGAGCATGGCTCCCGTCGCGATTCATTCGCCTGTACGTGAGCCTCCTGTCATGAATCTTCCCGCTGCCGCCGCGCTGCTGCTGTTCGCCGCTGCCGCCCAAGCCGCCCCTGCCGACGACGCCATGCTGAAGCTGGCCGCCACCAGCGGCTGCCTGGCCTGCCACCAGCTCGAGTCCGGCGCCAAGGGCCCCGACGGCCTGCCCCCGGTGGGCCCGCCCTGGCGCGACGTCGCCAGCCGCTACCGCGGCCAGGCCGCCGCTCAGGACCAGTTGACGCTGACCGTGATGCGCGGCTCCAACCCCTACGACAGCCACTGGAAGGGCAAGGCCAGCGGCCTGGCCATGCCGCCCAACGCGGTGGCGATCAAGGAGCCCGAAGCGCGCCGGCTGGTGGGCTGGATCCTCGGGCTGCAAGCCAGGCCCTGAGCCCGTACCGGCCTAGAACAGGCCGGTCACCCTGCCCGTCTCGTCGAGGTCGATCACCTCGGCGGACGGCACCTTGGGCAGCCCCGGCATGGTCATGATGTCGCCGCAGATCATGACGATGAACTCGGCGCCGGCCGCCAGCCGCACTTCGCGCACGTCGACCACGTGGCCGGAAGGCGCGCCGCGCAGCTTGGGGTCGGTGCTGAAGCTGTACTGGGTCTTAGCGACACAGACCGGGTAGCGGCCGTAGCCTTCCTTTTCCAGCTGCTCGATCTGCTGGCGCACCGCGTTCGACGCCGCGATGTCGGCGGCGCCGTAGACCCGCGTGGCCACCTTGCGCATCTTCTCCCACAGACCGTCGGCGTCTTCGTAGACGAAGCTGAAGCGGCTGGGCTGTTCGACCAGGCGCACCACCTCTTCGGCCACCGCCACCGCGCCGGCGCCGCCTTCGGCCCAGTGGCGCGCGGTGTGCAGCGGCACGCCCCATTCGGCGGCCTTGCGGCGCAGCAGCGCGTGTTCGGCCTCGGTGTCGGCGGTGAAGTGGTTCACCGACACCACGCAGGGCAGCCCGTAGCGCTGGGTCACGTTCTCCACGTGGCGCTGCAGGTTGGCCAGGCCTTTCTCCAGCGCCGGCAGGTTCTCACGGTTGAGTTCCGGCAGTTCCACGCCGCCATGGAACTTCAGCGCCCGCACGGTGGCCACGATGACCGCCGCCGAAGGCCGCAGGCCGCTCTTGCGGCACTTGATGTCGACGAACTTCTCGGCCCCGAGGTCGGCGCCGAAGCCGGCTTCGGTGACCACGTAGTCGGCCAGCTTGAGCGCCGTGCGCGTGGCCAGCACCGAGTTGCAGCCGTGGGCGATGTTGGCGAACGGCCCGCCGTGCAGGATGGCGGGGTTGTTCTCCAGCGTCTGCACGAGATTGGGCGCCAGCGCGTCCTTCAGCAGCACGGCCATCGCGCCGTGCACCTTCAGGTCGCGCGCCCGCACCGGCGCCTTCGCGCGCGTGTAGGCGACGACGATGTTGCCCAGCCGCTGCTTCAGGTCGGCCAGCGAAGTGGCGAGGCAGAAGATCGCCATCACCTCGGAGGCGACCACGATGTCGAAGCCGTCCTGGCGCGGGAAGCCGTTGCCCGGCCCGCCCAGGCCGACCGTGATGTCGCGCAGGGCGCGGTCGTTCATGTCCATCACCCGCTTCCAGGTGATGCGGCGCACGTCGATGTCGAGCGCGTTGCCGTGGTGCACATGGTTGTCCAGCGCCGCCGCCAGCAGGTTGTTCGCCAGCGCGATGGCGTTGAAGTCGCCCGTGAAGTGGAGATTGATGTCCTCCATCGGCACCACCTGCGCGTGGCCACCGCCGGCGGCGCCGCCCTTCATGCCGAACACCGGGCCCAGCGAAGGCTCGCGCAGCGCGACGATCGCCTTCTTGCCGATGCGGTTCAGCGCGTCGCCCAGGCCCACCGTGGTGGTGGTCTTGCCCTCGCCGGCGGGCGTGGGGCTGATGGCGGTGACGAGGATCAGCTTGCCGTCGGGCCGGTCCTGCAGGCTGTCGATGAACGGCAGCGTGATCTTGGCCTTGTGATGGCCGTAGGGCACGAGGTGCTCGTCGGCGATGCCCAGTCTTTCGCGGGCCAGGTCGGTCACGCGCACGAGTCGTGCGCTCTGGGCGATCTCGATGTCGCTCTGCGGCAAGGGCCCCTCCACGGACTGCACAAAACCCGCGATTGTGTCAGGGCGCCGGTCTCAACGGGCGGCCGCGACCTCCGCGCCACCGCCCAGCACCCGGTAGAGCAGCACCGCGTTCTGCAGCCGCGCCAGCTGCAGCTGCACCACCGCCTGGCGCGCGGCCAGCGCCGAGCGTTCGGCATCCAGCCGGTCCAGCCCGCTTGCGGCCCCGCCCTTGAACAGCTGCTCGGCCAGGGCCAGCCGCTGCTCCTCGGCCACGGCCTGGGCCTGCTGGGCGGCCAGCTGTTCGCCCAGCGTGGCGCGCCCGGCCAGCGCGTCGGCCACTTCGCGAAAGGCGACCTGGATCGCCTTCTCGTACTGGGCCACCGCGATCGCACGCGTCGCCTGCGCCGCTTCCAGGTTGGCCCGGTTGCGGCCGGCGTCGAACAGCGGTTGCACCAGGTTGCCGGCGAAGCTCCAGGCGGTGTTGTCGAACAGGCCCGAGAGCTCGTTGCTGGCGAAGCCCGCGCTTCCGGTGAGCGCGATGCGCGGGAAGAAGGCCGCGCGCGCGGCGCCGATGTTGGCGTTGGCGGCGATCAGCTGCTGTTCGGCCTGGCGCACGTCGGGCCGCTGCAGCAGCACTTCGGAAGGCACGCCGGCCGGCACGTCGGCCAGCGTGGTGTCGGCCAGCGGGCCCGGCACCGGCAGCCCCGCGGGCAGCCCCGTGCCCAGCAGCAGCACCAGCGCGTTCTGGTCCAGCGCGCGCTGGCGCTGCAGCGCCGCCAGGTTGGCGCGTGCAGCCGCGGCAAGCGACTCGGCGGCGCGCAGTTCGGGCGCCGCCGAGACGCCGCCGTCGAAGCGCACCTTCACCAGCTGGAGCGTGTCCTCGCGTGCCTGCAGCGTGCGCTGCGTCACCGCGAGCAGTTCGTCGTCGGCGCGCAGCGCCAGGTCGGCGCTGGCCACCGCCGCCACCAGGCTGCCCTGGGCGGCGCGGCGGCCCTCTTCGCTGGCCAGGTAGCGCGCCGCGGCGGCCTCGCCCAGGCTGCGCACGCGGCCGAAGAAGTCCAGCTCGTAGCTGCTGACCGCGACACCGGCGGTGAAGGTGTTGGTCATGCGCCCGTTGGCCGCGCTGGGCGCGCGGCTGCCGCTGGCCACACCGTTCACGGTGGGCCACTGGTCGGCGCGCGTGGCCCCCAGCTGGGCGCGCGCCTGCTCGATGTTGAGCACCGCCACCCGCAGGTCGCGGTTGTTGTCCAGCGCCAGCTGCACCAGCTGGCGAAGGCGGGGGTCGTGCAGAAAGTCGATCCAGGCCAGCTGCGGCGCCGGCGTGCCTGCGCTCGCCGCCGGCTGCGGGAAGGCTTCGGGCACCGGCGGCGCCGGGCGCTCGTAGGTGGGGATGAAGCTGCAGGCGGCCAGCGCGCCGGCCGCGGCGATGCTCGCGATTCGGAAGGCGGCGCGCATGGTCAGCGATCCTCCAGGGGCTTGTGCAGGTTCTGCGCCTCGGACTCGTGCCGGTACATGCGCTGCTGCCGTTCGCTGGCCTTGACGAAGCGCCGCACGATGACGAAGAACACGGGCACGAAGAACACCGCCAGCGCCACCGCGGTGATCATGCCGCCGATGACGCCGGTGCCGATGGCGCGCTGGCTGGCCGAACCGGCGCCGCTGGCCAGGAACAGCGGCAGCGTGCCGAGGATGAACGCGAGCGAGGTCATGATGATGGGGCGAAAGCGCAGGTGCGCCGCCGCCAGGGCCGCTTCGATCGCGCTCTTGCCCTGCGCCTGCAGGTCTTTCGCGAACTCGATGATCAGGATCGCGTTCTTCGCCGACAGGCCGATGATCGTGATGAGGCCGACCTGGAAGTACACGTCGTTGGCCAGCCCGCGCCACAGCGTGGCCAGCACCACGCCCAGCACGCCCAGCGGCACCACCAGGATCACCGCGAAGGGGATCGACCAGCTCTCGTACAGCGCCGCCAGGCACAGGAAGACCGACAGGATGGCGAAGCCGTACAGCACGAAGGCCTGCGCGCCGGCGATCTTTTCCTCGCGCGAGAGGCCGGTCCATTCGAAGCCGAAGCCGGCCGGCAGCTGGCCGATGATGCGCTCCACCTCGTCGAGCGCGGCACCGGTGGACCAGCCCGGCGCCGCCTGGCCGCCCAGCCGCATGGCCGGGTAGCCGTTGAAGCGCACGGTCTGCATCGCCCCCACCTGCCAGCGCGTGGTGGCGAAGGCCGACAGCGGCACCGGCTGGCCGCGCGCGTTGCCGACCGTCAGCCGCAACAGGTCTTCGGGCTGCATGCGCGCGGGCGCGTCGGCCTGCACCACCACGCGCTGCAGGCGGCCGGCGTTGGGGAAGTCGTTCACGTAGGCCGAGCCGAGCGCGGTGGACAGCGTGGCGTTGATGCCGTCGAAGCCCACGCCCAGCGCCGCCGCCTTGTCACGGTCGATCTCCACCTGCAGCTGCGGCGCGTCTTCCAGGCCGTCGGGGCGCACCTGCGTGAGCACCTTGCTCTGCGAGGCCAGGCCCAGGAACTGGTTGCGGGCGCGCACCAGCGCCTCGTGGCCGTTGCCGCCGCGGTCCTGCAGCCGCACCGCGAAGCCCGAAGCCGTGCCCAGCTCGGGAATCGGCGGCGGGCTCAAGGGGAAGATGAAGGCGTCGCGCACGCCCATCAGCGCGCCGAAGGCGCGGCCGGCGAGCGCCTGCGCCGAATGCTCGGGGCCGGGGCGGTCCTTCCAGTCCTTCAGCGTCACGAAGCCGAGCGCCGCGTTCTGGCCCAGGCCGCTGAAGCTGAAGCCCAGCACGCCGACCATGCTCTGCACCTCGGGCTGCTTGAGGATGAAGCCCTCGACCTGCTGCATCACCGCGCGCGTGCGCTCCTGCGTCGCGCCTGGCGGCAGCTGCACGCTGACGATCAGGTAGCCCTGGTCTTCGGCCGGCAGGAAGCTGGTGGGCAGGCGCACGTAGACCCAGCCGACGACGCCGATGATGGCGGCGTAGATGACCAGGTAGCGACCGGCCTTGCGCAGCATGCGCGCCACCAGGCTTTCGTAGCCGTGCGCGGTGGCCTTGAAGCCGCGGTTGAACCAGCCGAAGAAGCCGCGCTTCTCGATGTGGTGCCCGGCCTCCACCTGCTTGAGCAGCGTGGCGCACAGCGCCGGCGTCAGCGACAGCGCCATGAAGGCCGACAGCGCGATCGACGCCACCATCACGGCCGCGAACTGGCGGTAGATGTTGCCCACCGAGCCGGCGAAGAAGGCCAGCGGCACGAACACCGAGATCAGCACCACCGTGACGCCGACGATGGCGCCCTGGATCTGCCGCATCGCCTTCTTGGTGGCGTCGTGCGGCGGGATGCCTTCCTCGGACATGATGCGCTCGACGTTTTCCACCACCACGATGGCGTCGTCGACCACGATGCCGATCACCAGCACCATGCCGAACATGGTGAGCACGTTGATCGAGTAGCCCAGCGCCAGCAGGACGCCGAAGGTGCCGAGCAGCGCCACCGGCACCACGATGGTGGGGATCACCGTGTAGCGGAAGTTCTGCAGGAACAGGAACATCACCAGGAAGACCAGCGCCACCGCTTCGACCAGCGTCTCGGCCACCTGCGAGATGGAGATCTTGACGAAGCGCGAGCTGTCGTAGGGGATGCTGTAGCTCACCCCGGGCGGGAAGTAGGCCTTCAGCTGGTCCATCTTGGCGCGGATGGCCGCCGCAGTGGCCAGCGCGTTGCCGGTGGGCGAGAGCTGCACGCCGATGCCGGTGGACGGGTTGCCGTTCAGCCGCGCCGAGGTGGCATAACCCTGCCCGCCCAGCTCGATGCGCGCCACGTCGCGCAGGCGCACGGTGGAACCGTCGGCGTTGGCGCGCAGCAGGATGTTGCCGAACTGGGCCGGCGTCGACAGCTGCCCGCTCACCACCACCGTGGCGGCGATGCCCTGCCCGGCCACGTTGGGCAGGTCGCCGATCGAGCCCGAGGCCACCTGCGCGTTCTGCGCCCGGATCGCGGCCAGCACGTCGGTGACGGACAGGTTGTAGCCCTGCAGCCGCGCGGGGTCGAACCAGATCCGCATGGCACGTTCGGTGCCGAACAGCTGCGCCTGGCCGACGCCGGGCACGCGCTGCAGTTCGGGCAGCACGTTGCGGCTGGCGTAGTCGCCCAGCGCGACGGGGTCGATCTTCGGGTCGCTGCTGGACAGGATGGTGAAGAGCAGGAAGTTCGATCGCGCCTTGTCGACGCGCACACCCTGCTGCGTCACCGCCGCCGGCAGGCGCGGCGTGGCGCGGCCCAGCCGGTTCTGCACGTCCACCTGGGCCAGGTCGGGGTTGGTGCCGGGCTGGAAGCTGAGCGTGATGTTGCCGGTGCCGTCGGCCTGCGCCACCGTTTCCATGGAGATGAGGCCGGGCGAGCCGTTCATCTCGCGCTCGATGACGGCCAGCACGGCGTCTTCCAGCGTCTGCGCCGAAGCGCCCGGGTAGGCCGCCGAGACCACGATGGACGGCGGCGCCACCGGCGGGTACTGCGCCACCGGCAGCTGCGTGATGGCCACGCCGCCCATCACCAGGATGAAGAGCGCGATCACCCACGCGAAGATGGGGCGGTCGATGAAGAAGGATGCCATCGGGCGCCCCGCTTACTGGCGCGCCGAGGCGGCGGAAGCGGCTGCCGGGGCGGCGGAGGCACCGGCTGCGGGTGCCGAAGCCCCGGCCTGCCAAGGCACCGGCGTCACCGGCGCGCCGGGCACGAACATCTTCTGGAAGCCGTCGACGATGACCTTCTCGCCGGGCTTCAGGCCGTCGGTCACGATCCACTGGCCGCCGACCTGGCCGCCCACCTTGATCGGCCGCGGCGCGGGCTTGTTGCCTTCGCCCACCACCAGCACGGTGTCGCCCTGCGCGGTGCGCGTCACCGCCTGCTGCGGCACCAGGTAGCCCGAAGGCATCTCGGCCTGCGCGATGCGCACGCGCACGTACTGGCCCGGCATCAGCAGCCCGTCGGGATTCGGCACCTCGGCGCGCAGCGTCACCTGGCCGGAACTGGCGTCGACGCTGGCGTCGCTGAACAGCAGCTTTCCGTGGCGCGGCAGTTCGGTGCCGTCTTCCAGCACCACCCGCACCGCCGCCATGTCGTTGCCCAGCTTGCGCACCTGACCGGCCGCGAAGGCCTTGCGCAAACGCAGCAGTTCGCCGCTGGACTGAGTGAAGTTCACGTACACGCTGCCGGTCTGCTGGATCAGCGCCAGCTGCGTGCCTTCGGCCGCGCTGACCAGCGCGCCTTCGGTCACCAGCGCGCGGCCGATGCGGCCGCCGATGGGCGCCGTCACGCTCGCGTAGTCCAGGTTGATGCGCGCCACGTGAATCGCCGCCTTCGCGGCGGCGACGTCGGCTTCGGCGACCTTCTGCGCCATCTGCGCGTTCACGTAGTCCTGCTGGCTGATGGCCTTTGCGGCGGCCAGCGGCTGGTAGCGCTCGACGGTGGCCGTGGTCTGCGCCAGGCTGGCCTGGGCGCGCGACAGCTGCGCATTGGCACTTTCCAGCGCCGCCTGGTAGGGCGCGGGGTCGATCTGGAACAGGGCCTGCCCCGCCTTGACCTCGCTGCCTTCGGTGAACTGGCGCTTCAGCACCACGCCGTTGACGCGCGCGCGCACCTGTGCCGTGCGCAGCGATTCCACGCGGCCCGGCAGTTCGCTCTGCAGCGGCACCGGCTGCGGCGCCACCGTCACCACGCCCACCTGGGGAGGCGGCGGCATGCCACCACCGGCCGGGCCGGCCGCGGGTGCCGCCGCCTTGTCGCCACAACCGGCCAGCGCGGCGATCACGAAGAAGGCGGAGACCCAGGCCTGACGGGCGGTGCGATGGCGGAGCGGCACGGGAAGGATTCCTTTTCTTGTCGGTCACCGCACGCGCGATGCCGGCACGCCGCGAACGGGCACGCGCTGCAAGGGTCTGGGCGGAGCGGACTACTATACAAACAAGCCGCATCGGCCTTGGTACGCCTGCGAACAATCCCACAGCGCACGATGCGGGCCGACGAAGCCGCCCTGCAAGAACGGCTGGAACGCCTGTGGGCGGCGCTCAGGCCCGACCTGCCGCCCGCCACCCTGCTGGCGCTGGAATTGCCCGACCCCGCCCTGCTGACGCCAGCCCTGGCGCGTTCGCTGCGGGCCCACGGCGTGCGCCACGGCCTGGGCCTGCACGACCGCATGCCGGACGCCGAAGACCAGCTGCCGATGCTCCGGGCCACCTGGCCGGGCGACCTGGTGAGCCGCTGGAACCTGCAGCGCGGCCAGCGTGATGCCGACGCCAAGGACGCCTGGGCCCCGTTCGACCGCCTGCAGGCGCCGGACCTGCCCACGCGCCACTCGCTGGCCCGCGTGGCCGCCGCCACGCTGAACGCCGGCCACCGCGTGTTCATCACCATCGACCACAAGGCCGAAGGCTCGGCGCCGCCGTCGGTGATCGCGTTCGCCGAAGCCCTGCTGTGCGCGGCCTGACAATCGACCCCGTGCAATACCCCGACTACGACCCCCGCGTCGCCACCACCCCGCTCGACGAGCGCGAGCTCGACGAACTGGACACGCTGCTCGCGCAGCTGCCCGCCGAAGCCGCGATGAACGCCGAGGCGATGGACGGCTACCTGACCGCCCTGCTCGTCGGCCCCTGGCCGCGGGTGCCGCCCAGCGCACGCTGGATGCCGGTGGTGTGGGGCGGCGACGGCGAAGGCCATGCGCCGTTTGCCAGCGGCAAGCAGCGCAAGCGCGTGGTGGTGCTGCTGCTGCGCCACCTGCACGCGCTGGACCGCGTGCTGCGCGAATCGCCCGACGACTGGGAACCGGTGCTCAGCGTCGCCGAACAGGGCGAAGCCGAGATCGTCGACGCCGAGGACTGGTGCGCCGGCTTCCTGGCCGCGGTGCCGCTGGACCCCGATGGCTGGGCGCCGCTGTTCGAAGGCCCGACGCTGGCGCCGCTGGTGCGCCTGGGGGCCGAAGACGGCGACGCGCCGGCCGACGCCGCCGAACGCGACGAACTCAGCCGCGCCGCGGTGGAAGCGGTGCTGGCGCTGGCGCAGGCGCGGCCTGCGCGCTGAGTCAGACCGCTTCGGGCACCATGTCGATGGCGCCGCAAGGGCATTCGGTGGCGCAGATGCCGCAGCCCTTGCAGTACTCGTAGTTGAAGCGGAAGCGCTGTCCGGGTCCCAGCTTGATGACGGCGTTGTCGGGGCACACGCCGTAGCAGTTGTCGCACTCGAAGCAGTTGCCGCAGCTCAGGCAGCGGCGCGCCTCGAACAGGGCGTTCTCCTCGGTCAGGCCGCCCTGCACCTCGTCGAAGCTGCTGGCGCGGCGCGCCGCGTCCAGCAGCGGGCGCATCTGCGGCGGCGCATCGCTGTAGTACCAGGTGTTCAGGCGGTCGAAGCTGGCCGGCCCGTGCGCCGGCGGCGGCACGTGGCGGCTGCCGCGCAACCAGGCGTCGATCTGGCGCGCCGCCTGCTTGCCGTGGCCCACCGCGACCGTCACGTTGCGTTCGGCCGGCACCATGTCGCCGCCGGCGAACAGGCCGGCGCGGCCGGTCATCAGCGTCTCGGGGTCGACCTGGACCACGCCGTCGTGCACCTCCAGGCCCGCCACGCCCTGCAGCAGCGACAGGTCCACGTCCTGGCCCAGCGCCAGCACCAGAGAGTCGGACTCCAGCGTCTCGAACTCGCCGGTCGGCTGCGGCATGCCCTTGTCGTCGAGCACCATGCGTTCGATCGTCAGCGTGCCGGCGTCGCCGGCCTGACGGATGGTGGAGAGCCACTTCACCATCACGCCTTCCTGCAGCGCTTCCTCGATCTCGAAGTCGTGCGCCGGCATCTTTTCGCGCGTGCGGCGGTAGACGATCACGGCCTCGGTGGCGCCCAGGCGCTTCGCGGTGCGCGCCACGTCGACCGCGGTGTTGCCGCCGCCGTAGACCACGACGCGCCGGCCCAGCATCGGCTGGCTGCCGCTTTCCATGCTGCGCAGCACCGAGACGGCGTCGAGGATGCGCGAACTGTCCTTGGCCGGGATGAAGGCGCGCTTGCCGATGTGCGCGCCGACGGCCAGGAAGGCGGCGTCGAAGCCCTGCATCGCGTCTTCGATGCGCTCGACGCGCGTGTCCAGCTTCACTTCGACGCCCATGTCGACGACCCGCTGCATCTCGGCGTCCAGCACGTCGCGCGGAAGGCGGTACTGCGGAATGCCGAAACGCATCATGCCGCCCGGCTTCGGGCCCGCTTCCAGCACCGTGACCGCGTGGCCCATGCGCCGCAGGTGGTAGGCGGCCGACATGCCCGAAGGACCGGCGCCGACCACCAGCACCCGGCGGCCGCTCTCGGCCGCCGGCGGTTCGAAGCGCCAGCCGCGCTTGAGCGCTTCGTCGCCCAGGAAACGCTCGACCGAGTTGATGCCCACCGCCGCGTCCAGCCGGCCGCGGTTGCAGACGCTCTCGCAGCTGTGATAGCAGACGCGGCCCATGATGGCCGGGAACGGGTTGTCGCGCGTGAGGTGGCGCCAGGCGGTCTCGTAGTCGCCGCTCTCGGCGTGGAACAGCCAGCCTTGGATGTCTTCCCCCGCCGGGCAGCGTTCGTTGCAGGGCGGCAGGCGGTCCACGTAGACCGGCCGGCGCGTGCGCCAGCTGCCGGTCTTGTTGGCGAGCGAGCTGCCGGGGTCCAGCGTGATCGCGAAGGGCTTGCCGGTGTTCATGCCGTGGCCTCCTCTGGCTCCGCTTGCATGAGGCCGAAGCGGCGGATGTTGCGGTCGGCCTCGGCCTGGATGCGCGCCACCGTCTCCGGCAGGCCGGGGTCGCCGAACAGGTGGGCGAAGCGCTTCTGCAGCTTCAGGTACTGCTCCACCGGCACGCGGCGGCGGATCTTGGTGACCGCGGTCACCTCGCCATGTTCGGCTTCGAAGACCGGGAACACGCCGGTCTCGCGCGCCAGCCGCGCGATGCGGATGGTGTCGTCGCTGGCCGAGCCCCAGCCCAGCGGGCAAGGCACCAGCACGTGCAGGTAGCGCGCGCCCCGGATCGACATCGCCTTCGTGACCTTGGCCTCCAGGTCGCGCAGGTCGGCCACGGTGGCGGTGGCCACGTAGGGGATCTCGTGCGCCATCGCGATCAGCGGCAGGTTCTTGCCCTGGCCGAAGGTGGCGCCCGGCGCTTCACCCACCGCCATGGTGGTGGCGGTGCGCGCCGCCGGCGGCGTGGCGCTGCTGCGCTGCACGCCGGTGTTCATGTAGGCCTCGTTGTCGTAGCAGATGTAGAGCACGTCGTCGTTGCGCTCGAACATGCCCGACAGGCAGCCGAAGCCGATGTCGGTGGTGCCACCGTCGCCGCCCTGCGCGATGACGCGGGTGTCGCTGTGCGCCTGCCCTGCCTTCAGCGCCTTGACCTTCAGCGCCGCCGCCACGCCCGTGCCCACCGCGGCGGCATTGCCGAACAGCGAGTGGATCCACGGCAGCTTCCAGCTCGTTTCCGGGTAGGGCGTGGAGAAGACCTCCAGGCAGCCGGTGGCGTTGGCGGCGATGAGGCGGCCTTCGGTGGCGCGCATCGCGGCGTCGACCGCGTAGCGCGCGCCCAGCGCCTCGCCGCAGCCCTGGCAGGCGCGGTGGCCGCTGTCGAGCGAGTTGCTGCGCTCGGCGCTGGACTGCACGCTGCGCTGTTCAGGCGCCAGCAGCCGGTTGCCGACCGTGAAGGTGCCGGTCTGGTAGAAGCGGATCGGGGAGTTCATGGCAGCCGCCCTTTCAGCGCACGCGCGAGGCGACGGGGCCCACGTCGCGCAGCAGGTTCTCGGCCACCGGGCCGCTGCGGCGCAGCGACCGTTCGCGTTCGATCTGGCGGTTCACGATGCCCCAGTCCAGGTCCAGGAAGGTGAGCGGCTCCAGCCGGTCGGCCATCGCGTCGGCCAAGGTGCGCGCCAGCGACACGCGCGTGATGGCGCGCCCGCCCAGCCCGGCGACCACGGTGCTCACCTTGAGCGGCAGGCCGGCCGCCGCATGCTGCACGTCGGTGGCGACCACGCCGCCCAGGCCGACCGAGAAGCTCTTTTCCAGCACCACCACGCGCTTGGCACCCTGCAGCGCTTCGCGCACCGCGGCCAGCGGGAAGGGGCGGAACGAGTGGATGCCCAGCACGCCGATGCGCACGCCGGCGTCGCGCATCCCGTCGACCGTGTCCTTGATGGTGCCGATCACCGATCCGAGCGCGACGACGATGGTCTCGGCGTCCTCGCAGCGGTAGGCGCGCACCAGGCCGCCGGTGGTGCGGCCGAAGCGGTCGTGGAACTCGGCGGCGATCTGCGGGATGCGCTCCAGCGCCAGCGTCTGCTTGGCGTGCGCCAGGTAGCGCACCTCCATGAAGGCCTCGGGGCCGACCATGGCGCCGATCGACACCGGCTCGGCGGGGTCCAGCACCTGGCGCGGCTCGTAGGGCGGCAGGAAGGCGTCGACGTCGGCCTGCTGCGGCATGTCCACCCGTTCGTAGGCGTGGGTGAGGATGAAACCGTCCATGCACACCATCACCGGCATCGAGAGTTCCTCGGCCAGCTTGAAGGCCTGGATGTGCAGGTCCAGCGCCTCCTGGTTGTGCGCCGCGAAGAGCTGGATCCAGCCGCAGTCGCGCTGGCTCATGCTGTCGCTGTGGTCGTTCCAGATGTTGATGGGCGCGCCGATGGCGCGATTCGCCACCGTCATCACGATCGGCAGCCCCAGCCCGCTGGCGTTGTAGACCGCCTCGGCCATGAACAGCAGGCCCTGGCTGGCGGTGGCGGTGTAGGTGCGCGCGCCGGCGGCCGAAGCACCGATGGCCACGCTCATGGCGGCGAATTCGCTCTCGACGTTGATGAACTCGCAAGGGCTGAGCGCCCCGCTCTTCACCAGTTCGCCCAGCCCTTCGACGATGTGGGTCTGCGGTGAGATGGGATAGGCGCAGATGACCTCGGGGCGCGACAGCGCCACCGCCTGCGCCACCGCCTGCGAACCTTCAATCTGTCTGAGCACGGGCCAGCTCCTCGAGTTCGCGCGCCACGAAGGCGCAGGCGTCGGTGGCAGCGGCGATGTTGGCTTCGGCCACCGCGCCGCCGAACTTTTCGCGGATGGCATGCGCCACCGCTTCCAGCGACACCAGTCCCGACAGCGCCGCGAAGCCGCCCAGCAGCGCGGCGTTGGGCAGGGGCCGCTTCAGGTGCTTGAGGGCGATCTCGCTTGCCGGCACGGTGGTCAGGCGCTCGTGGCGGAAACGCGCCGCCACTTCACCGAGCCCCAGTTCGTCGAAGCTCTTGCGGCTGTTGATGAGCACGTAGCCGTCGGGCTTCAGGCCCTGGAACACGTCGACCTGGTGCAGCAGGGTCGGGTCCTGCACGATCAGCACGTCGGGCGCCAGAATGGGCTCGCGCAGGCGGATGTCCTTGTCGTCGATGCGGCAGAACGCCACCACCGGCGCGCCGGTGCGTTCGGAACCGAAGCTGGGAAAGGCCTGCGCGTGGCGGCCTTGCCAGAAGGCGGCCACCGACAGCATCTCGGCCGCCGTGACCACCCCCTGGCCACCACGGCCGTGGATGCGGATCTGCAGCATGGGGCTTGTCTCCTTCGCGGCGGGCGTTGTCCTGTCCGCGGCGCGGCGCCCGCCACCGCCCCGACCATGCTGCGAAGCATAGGCGCGGCTTGCGCGGCGAACCTGCGCTATCTCAAGCCGTTGAGTGGAGTTCCGGAATGCGAAACGGGCCGACGGGCTCGTCCGCGCGGCGGCACGTCACCGTGCCTTGAATTCCCTGACGATCTCCTGGCTCACCGCCTCGACCTGCTTGGGAGTCATGGCGGTGAAGACGCCGTGCCAGGCGCTGGTAGACGTGGCGTACTTGCGGGTGCCGAGCAGGCGCCCTGCAGTCCGGGTCCCTTCAGGAGCGTCTCGATGTTGCCGGCTGCGGGCACAGGGCTCGACCCGCGCGCACACATGCCGAGCGAGGCCAGGCGCGCAGCGCCGCGCCCGGCCGGCGAAGGACGCTGGGATGAAGCTTCTCCACATGGGGAGGCGCGTCCGGGGGGCGACTCGTGGTGCGCCGCGGCTAACCGCCTTCCGTCAGCGGGTGGCGACCCGGTTCGAACAAGCTTCGCGGCTGCGTGCGGGCCATCATGGCGCGCCAGTCCGGCGGGTCCGGGCGTACACCTCCAGGCGGGCCGGGTTCATCGTCCGCGCCCGGTTCTCTCTCGAAGTACGTGCATCCGGTCGCCGGTTGTGCCAGCACCCTGGACCCCGGGCCATTGCACAGGCTGTGCGCGCCTTCAGCGACCATGCCGGCAAAATGCGTGCAGTGCCAGCACGGCTTCGGGGTCCCCCATGGGGTGAAGTGGGTCGCGCTGTTCATGGCGCACCACGTTGCCGGTCGGATGGTTCAGGGAATGAGCCACCCGGAAGCCCGACGCCAGGAACCCACGCTCTGTGGCACCTTCGATCGGCCGGGTGAAGCCCGGAAAGCAGAACGCGCCCCGTAGGGCGCGTCACCAGAAACTATCTGGCGGAGTCGGAGGGATTCGAACCCTCGATGCAGGTTTTGCCCGCATACTCCCTTAGCAGGGGAGCACCTTCGGCCACTCGGTCACGACTCCGGCGAAGTGGGGCGCATTCTAGCCCGCCTCAGGCCGCCTTGTCGGCCCCCGCGTCCAGATCGAAGGCCTTGTGGAGCGCGCGCACCGCGAGTTCCATGTACTTCTCGTCGATCACGACCGAGGTCTTGATCTCGCTGGTGCTGATCATCTGGATGTTGATGCCCTCTTCGCTGAGCGTGCGGAACATCTTGCTGGCCACGCCCACGTGGCTGCGCATGCCGATGCCGACGATCGAGACCTTGCAGATCTTCGGGTCACCCAGCACCTGCGCGGCGCCGGTGGCGGGCTGGACCTTGCCCTTGAGCAGTTCCAGCGCGCGCGGGTAGTCGCCGCGCGGCACCGTGAAGGAGAAGTCGGTCTTGCCGTCGTGCGAGACGTTCTGGATGATGACGTCGACGTCGACGTTCGCGTCGGCCACCGGCCCCAGGATCTGGTAGGCGATGCCCGGGCGGTCCGGCACGCCCATCACGGTGATCTTGGCTTCATCGCGGCTGAAGGCGATGCCCGACACGACGGCTTGTTCCATCTTCTCGTCTTCCTCGAAAGTGATCAGCGTGCCCGAACGCGCTTCCTCGTCGATCGGGATGTCCCAGGGCGTGAAGCTCGAGAGCACGCGCAGCGGCACCCGGTACTTGCCGGCGAACTCGACGCTGCGGATCTGCAGCACCTTGCTGCCCAGGCTGGCCATCTCGAGCATCTCTTCGAAGCTGATGGTCGAGAGGCGGCGCGCTTCGGGCACGATGCGCGGGTCGGTGGTGTAGACGCCGTCGACGTCGGTGTAGATGAGGCATTCGTCGGCCTTCATCGCCGCCGCCACCGCCACCGCCGACGTGTCGCTGCCGCCGCGCCCCAGCGTGGTGACGTTGCCCTGCGGGTCGATGCCCTGGAAGCCGGTGATGATGACCACCTTGCCGGCGGCCAGGTCGGCGCGCACGCGGGCGTCGTCGATGCTGGAGATGCGCGCCTTCGTGAACGACGAATCGGTGGCCACCGGCACCTGCCAGCCGGCGTAGCTGACCGCACCCACGCCCTGCGACTGCAGCGCCAGCGCCAGCAGGCCCACCGAGACCTGTTCGCCGGTGGCGGCGATCGCGTCCAGCTCGCGCATCGCCTCGGGCGTGAGCGAGGCCGGTTGCAGGTCCTTGGCGAGTGCCAGCAGGCGGTTCGTCTCGCCGCTCATCGCCGAGGGCACCACCACCAGCTGGTGGCCGGCGCGCACCCACTTGGCGACGCGCTGGGCGACGCTCTTGATGCGTTCGGTCGACCCCATCGAGGTGCCGCCGTACTTGTGAACGATGAGGGCCATGGATGCTGCCGTGGTGCTGGGTGCGCGGGAGAAAAGCCCGCCATTTTAGCCGGCCGCCGCAGGCTCCCAGTGCAGGCTGAGCTGGGGCGTGCCGGCGGGGGCGCGGGCGCGGGCGTCCACGCCCAGCGCCGGCGCCCAGAGCAGCAGGTCGCCTTCGTAGACCAGCGGGCCGCCGCGCTGCCAGGCCGGCACGCCGGCGGCCTGGTACTGCTTCTTCAGGCTGCGTGCGGTGGCGCGCGGCCCGGCCTGGAACGACTCGCCGCCTTCGCGCGGCTTCAGGGTGGCCCGGCGCAGGCGATCGGGTGCGAGGCCACCCTCCCTGCAGCGCTGCACCACGAAGGCGCCATGCCAGGACTCGATCTCATGGCGGCCGGGGCGCGCCAGGTCCACCTCCTGCGGGGCCGCTGAAGCGGCCTGCGGCGCTGTGCGGCTGTATGAAAGCCGCCCGCGGTAGAGCCTGCACTCGCCACCTGGCGCCGGCCAGCGCGCGCCTGAAGTCTCCGGCAGTTCGCGCAGCAGGCGCTGCACCAGCGATTCGGGCGCCTCGCCGGCCTCCTGCCGCAGCCAATGCCTGAGTTGCAGGGCACGGCGCGCTGCGCTCAGCTCAAGCCAGGCTTCGCGCCGCAGTTCGCCGCCCTCGACGCAATCGCGCGCGTCCAGCGCCGCCAGTTCGTGCAGGGCGGCCGCCGCCTCGGCGGCACGCAGCGCGGCCTGGGCGAACTGGGCCTCGGCATCCTCGAAAGCACGCTCGAGCACCGGCCACACACGCCGGCGCAGACGATTGCGGGCGAAGCGCGGGTCGTCGTTGCTGGCGTCGTCGCTGTAGCGCAGGCGGTGCCGGCGCACGTAGTCCTCGACCGATTCGCGCGGCAGGTACAGCCAGGGCCGCACCCAGAGCAGGCCTTCGCGTTCGGCCACCGGGGGCATCGCCGCCAGGCCCGCAGGACCGCCGCCGCGCAGCGCCTGCAACAGCAGGGTCTCGGCCTGGTCGCGCCGGTGGTGGGCCAGCAGCACCATCGCGCAGCCCTGCTCGCGCGCCATCGTCGCCAGGGCGCGGTAGCGGCCGCGGCGCGCCCAGGCCTCGATGCTTTCGCCGCGCGCGGGACGTCCTTCCAGGCGGGTGGCGTGAAAGCTGACCGGCAGCCCGTTGCGGCGCCAGCGTCGGCATTGCTCGCGCAGCCGGGCCAGCCATTCGTCGGCCTGCGCGACCAGACCGTGGTGCACGTGCAGCGCATGCACCTCGCCGCCATGGCGGCGTGCCGCCACCGCGGTGGCATGCAGGAGCGCGGTGGAATCGCGGCCGCCGCTGGCGGCCACCGCCACCGCGAAGGGCACTAGCGTTCCTTGGTGTCGGTGAAGCGGCCGTAGGACTGCAGGCGCTCGTAGCGGCGCTGCAGCAGTTCCTTGGGCTTGAGGTCGACCACCTGGCGCAGCGCGTCGTTGAGCGCGCGCTTCAGGTGCGCGGCCATCCACTTGGGGTCGCGGTGCGCGCCGCCCACGGGTTCGTTGACGATCTTGTCGATCACGCCCAGCGCCTTCAGGCGGTGCGCTGTGATACCCAGCGCCTCGGCGGCGTCGCTGGCGCGTTCGGCGGTCTTCCACAGGATGCTGGCGCAGCCTTCGGGAGAGATGACCGAATAGACGCTGAACTGCAGCATCAGCACCTGGTCGCCCACGCTGATGGCCAGCGCGCCGCCGGAGCCGCCTTCGCCGATGATGGTGGTGACGATGGGCACTTCCAGGCGCGCCATCTCGAAGATGTTGCGGCCGATCGCTTCCGACTGGCCACGTTCCTCGGCACCGATGCCAGGGTAGGCGCCCGGGGTGTCGACGAAGGTGAAGACCGGCAGGCCGAACTTCTCGGCCAGCTGCATCAGCCGCAGCGCCTTGCGGTAGCCCTCGGGGCGGCTCATGCCGAAGTTGCGCGCCGTGCGCTCCTTCGTGTCGCGGCCCTTCTGGTGGCCCAGCACCATGCAGGGCTGGCCGTTGAAGCGCGCCAGGCCGCCCACGATGGACAGGTCGTCGGCGTAGTGGCGGTCGCCGTGCAGTTCCTCGAAGTCGGTGAACATCTCGGCCACGTAGTCCAGCGTGTAGGGGCGCTGCGGGTGGCGCGCGATCTGCGTCACCTGCCAGGGACTCAGGCTGGCATAGATGTCCTTCGTGAGCTGCAGGCTCTTCAGGGCCAGGCGGTCGATCTCCTCGGAGATGTCGACCGCCGATTCGTTCTGCACGTAGCGCAACTCGTCGATCTTCGACTCGAGTTCGGCGATCGGCTGTTCGAATTCCAGGAAGTGTCGCTTGCTCATCAGTAGTCCACCGGCAGCGGATCCAGGCTGCGCCAAATATACCAAGTGGCCACCGAGCGGAAAGGCGCCCAGCCCTCGCCCACCTCGCGCGCTTCGGCGCGCGAGACCGGCTCGCCGCTGAAGTAGTTGAGGCTGATGCCCTTGATGAGGCCCAGGTCGTCCAGCGGCAGCACGTTGGGCCGCATGAGGTGGAAGATGAGGAACATCTCCGCCGTCCAGCGGCCGATGCCGCGGATGGCGACCAGTTCCTCGATGATGGCCTCGTCTTCCATGCGCTGCCATTCGGCCACGTGCACGGCGCCTTCCTGGAAGTGGCGTGCCAAGTCCAGCAGGTACTCGGCCTTGCGCGCCGACAGGCCCGACTCGCGCAGCGTGGCCACCGGCAGCCGGCTCACCGACTGCGGCGCCATGCGCGTGGTGGGCCCGCCCACGGCGGCGGCGAACCGGTCCCAGACCGACTGCGCCGCCTTCACGCTGATCTGCTGGCCGACGATGCTGCGAGCCAGCGTGGTGAAGGCGTCGCCACGGCTCTGCAGGCGCGCTTCGCCGAACTTCGGGATCAGCTTCTTCAGCACACGGTCGCGCCGCGCCAGGTGCTTGCAGGCGTCGTCCCAGTAGGCCGGTGTCACCACCGCCTGCGCTTCGGCCGGGCGCGCGGTGGACATCAGGCCTTCACCCAGGTGGTGCCCTGCGGCGAGTCCTTGAGCACGATGCCCGCGGCGGCCAGTTCGTCGCGGATGCGGTCGGCGGCCGCGAAGTCGCGCGCCTTCTTGGCGGCGGCGCGTTCGTCGATGCGCTGGCGGATGGTGGCCTCGTCGAGCGTGCTGCCGGCCTGCAGGAAGCTGCGCGGCGACTGCTGCAGGATGCCCAGCACGCCGCCCAGCGCCTTCAGCAGCGTGGCGGCGGCGGCGTCCTTCGAGCGGTTGGCCTCGGCCGCCAGCTCGAACAGCACCGCCAGCGCGCCGGGGGTGTTGAAGTCGTCGTCCATCGCCGCCTTGAACTGCGCGGCGCGAGGTTCGGCCCAGTCGATGTCGCCCGCACCGGCCGGCACCGCGTCGAGCGCGGTGTACAGCCGCACGAGCGCCGTGTGCGCCTCTTCCAGCAGTGAATCGGCGAAGTTGAACGGGCTGCGGTAGTGCGTGCGCAGCATGAAGAAGCGCAGCGTCTCGCCGTCGAACTTCTTCAGCACGTCGGCGATTGTGAAGAAGTTGCCGAGCGACTTCGACATCTTCTCGTTGTCGACGTTCAGGAAGCCGTTGTGCACCCAGACGTTGACGAACGGATGGCCCAGCGCGCCTTCGCTCTGCGCGATCTCGTTCTCGTGGTGCGGGAACTGCAGGTCCATGCCGCCGCCGTGGATGTCGAAGCGCTCGCCCAGCAGCGCGCAGCTCATGGCCGAGCACTCGATGTGCCAGCCCGGTCGGCCGGGGCCGAAGGGACCGGGCCACTTGGCGTCGGCAGGCTCCTCGGGCTTGGCGGCCTTCCAGAGCACGAAGTCCAGCGGGTCTTCCTTGCCGTCGGCCACCGCGACGCGCTCGCCGGCACGCAGCTCGTCGAGCGACTTGCCGGAGAGCTTGCCGTAGCCGGGGAAGCGGCGCACCGCGAAGTTCACGTCGCCGTCGCTCGCGCGGTAGGCCAGTCCCTTGCCTTCGAGCGTGCCGATCATGGCCAGCATCTGCGGCACGTATTCGGTGGCGCGCGGCTCGGCGGTGGGCGGTTCCAGTCCCAGCGCGCCGAAGTCGCGGTGCATGGCGGCGATCATCTCGTCGGTCAATGCGCGGATCGTCATGCCGCGCTCCAGCGCGCGGCGGATGATCTTGTCGTCGATGTCGGTGATGTTGCGCACGTAGGTGACGCGCCAGCCGCTGGCGCGCAGCCAGCGGTAGACGACGTCGAACGCGAGATTCATCCGCGCATGCCCCATGTGGCACAGGTCGTAGACCGTGATGCCGCAGACGTACATGCGCACGTGGCCGGTCTCGATGGGCGCGAACGGCTCGAGCCGCCGGGTGAGGGTGTTGTGGATGCAAAGGCCCATGAGCCTGAATGCCAAGCCGCCCTGCGGTCGGGGCGCGTCGATAATGGCGGGCCAGTATAGCGGCCGCCTTTCCCCGCCTTTCACCGCCCGCCCCCTGTCCGCCACCTCGATGCCACCGCGCCGAATCCTTGCCGCCGTCCTGCTGGTCGCGGCAGCGCTCGCGCGCGCCGACGACCTGGCCGACGTGAAGCAACTGCAGGCCGCAGGCGAACTCCCGCAGGCGCTGGAGCGCGCCCGCCAGGCGGCCGAACCCAGGCCGATGGCGCTGCGCTTCCTGGAAGGCGTGATCCTGCTCGACCTGAAGCGCGACGCCGAGGCGCTGGCCGTCTTCCGCCGCCTGACCGAGGACTACCCCGAGCTGCCGGACCCGTACAACAACATCGCCCTCATCGAGGCGCGCGCCGGCCACCTGGAACAGGCCCGCCTGGCGCTGGAGACGGCGCTGCGCAACGACCCGTCGCACGTGCTGGCACGCGCCAACCTGGGCGAGATCCACCTTCGGCTGGCCGCTCAGGCCTTCGAGCGCGCGGCCTCGGCGGCGCCGGGCGACGCCGCACTGCAGCGCCGGTTACGCCTGGTGCGCGAGCTGCTGGCCGCGGGCCGCTAGACTTCCCTTCTTACCGTACCCCGCACCATCCCGACATGAATCTCAAGCGTTTCCTCGCGGCCGTCTGCGTCGCCCTGCTGGCGGCGGCGCCCGCCTTCGCGCAGAAGGTGCGCCTGGCCACCAGCGCCGGCGACATCGTGCTCGAGCTCGACGCCGCCAAGGCGCCCAAGACCGTGGCCAACTTCCTGCAGTACGTGAAGGACGGCCACTACGACGGCACCATCTTCCACCGCGTGATCGCGAACTTCATGATCCAGGGCGGCGGCATGAAGCCCGACATGAGCGAAAAGCCCACGCGCGCGGCCATCCCGCTGGAAAGCCGCAACGGGCTTTCGAACACGCGCGGCACGGTGGCGATGGCGCGCACCATGGTGCCGGACTCGGCCACCGCGCAGTTCTTCATCAACGTGGTCGACAACGGCTTCCTGGACCAGCCCAACTCGCGCGACGGCAACGGCTACGCGGTGTTCGGCCGCGTGGTCGAGGGCATGGACGTGGTCGACAGGATCAAGGGCGTGGCGGTCAAGAACGCCGGCCCGCACCAGAACGTGCCGGTCGAACCGGTAATCATCAAGAAAGCCAGCCTGGAGAAATGACACCATGACCAAGACCGTCGAGATGAAGACCAGCGCGGGCACGCTCCGCATCGAGCTGGACGACGCCAAGGCGCCGCTGTCGGTGGCCAACTTCCTGGCCTATGCGGCCAAGGGCCACTACGACAACACGGTGTTCCACCGCGTCATCAAGGGCTTCATGATCCAGGGCGGCGGCTTCGAGCCCGGCATGAAGCAGAAGGGCACCGACAAGCCGATCGCCAACGAGGCGAAGAACGGCCTCAAGAACCAGAAGTACACGCTGGCGATGGCGCGCACCAACGACCCTCATTCGGCGACGGCGCAGTTCTTCATCAACACCACCGACAACGGCTTTCTCGACAACGACCGCGCGCAGGACGGCTGGGGCTATGCCGTCTTCGGCAAGGTGGTCGCCGGCACCGACGTGGTGGACGCGATCGAGAAGGTGCGCACCGGCCGCAAGGGCTTCCACGACGACGTGCCGCTCGAGGACGTGACCATCGAGCGCGTCAGCGAGATCGGCTGATGCCGCACGGCGGCTCCGCGCTGCCGGCCTTCTTCGAGTGGCAGGCGCCGGCCGCGTGGCAGGCGGTGGACTTCGTCTCCGACCTGCACCTGTCGCCTGCGCTGCCGCGCACCCAGGCCGCCTTCGCGCGCCACCTGCGCGAGACCACGGCCGACTCGGTCGTGATCCTGGGCGACCTGTTCGAGATCTGGCTCGGCGACGACGCACGCATGCTGCCCTTCGAGGGCAGCGTCGTCGAACTGCTGGCCGAAGCGGCCAGCCGTCGCCCGCTGGCGTACATGGTGGGCAACCGCGATTTCCTGCTCGGCAGCGCCACCCTGCTGGCCACCGGCATGGCCGGCCTGCCCGACCCCACCGTGCTGCTGGCCTGGGGGCAGCGCCTGCTGCTGACCCATGGCGACGCCTTGTGCCTGGCCGACACCGAATACCAGCGCTTCCGTGCCGAGGTGCGCAGCGAACGCTGGCGCGCCGACGTGCTGGCGCAGCCGCTTCAGGCGCGGGTGGAACTGGCGCGCCGCCTGCGCCAGGCCAGCCGCGACCGCCACGGCCTGGACGGCCGCACCGACGTCGACGTGGACACCGCCACCGCGGTCGCCTGGCTGCACGCCATGGGCGCCGCCGAGATGGTGCACGGCCACACGCACCGCCCCGGCAGCAACGAACTGGCGCCCGGCTTCAAGCGCCATGTGCTGAGCGACTGGGACCTGGACGATGCCGCGCACCCGCGCGCCGAGGTGCTGCGCCTCACGCGCGACGGGTTCCGGCGGCTGCCGGTCAGCGCCTGATGCTGCGCCGACTGGTGGCCGGCCTGCGCGAGCGGCGCGAGGAAGCCGCGCTGGCGCGGCGCCCGATCCGAGACGACCTCTGGAAGCGCCTGCTGGTGCGCAACCCCTGGCTGAAGCGGCGCGACCCCGAAGCCGCCGCGCAGCTGCGCCGCATGACCAGCCTGTTCCTCGACCGCAAGGAGTTCGACGCCCGGCCGGGCGTGCGGCTCACCGACGACGTGGTGGTCACCATCGCCGCCAACGCCTGCCTGCCGGTGCTGCGGCTGGGGCTGGAACGCTACGAAGGCTTCGTCGGCATCGTGCTCCACCCGGAGACCATGCTCGCGCGCCGCCACGCGCAGGACGAGGACGGCGTGGTCCACGAATACGACGAGGAACTGCTGGGCGAAGCGCACGACCGCGGTCCGCTGGTGCTCTCGTGGATGGACGTGCGGCGCAGCGGCCTGCTGCCGACCGGCGTGCTCAACGTGGTGATCCACGAATGCGCGCACCTGCTGGACCTGGGCAATGGCGAAGTCGACGGCGTGCCCGCGTTGCCGCCGGAACTGCCACGGCGCGAGTGGGCGGCCCTGCTCGAGGCCGAACACGCGGCCTTCGCGCGCGAGGTGGAAGCCGGCGCCGAGCCGACCACGCTGGACCCGTACGGGGCGGACTCGGTGCCGGAGTTCTTCGCCGTCGCCAGCGAAGCCTTCTTCGTCGCGCCGCAGGCCCTGAAAGCAGAACACCCCGCGTTGTACGGGGTGTTCTGTACGTTCTACCGCCAGGATCCGGCGGCCGATGGCCTGTTCTAGGCCGCGGTGGTCTCCGCGCGCGGCTTGTCGCTCTTGCGCGGCGGCTGGATGTCCAGCAGCACCTCGTCCTTGTCGTCCAGGTCCACCGTGAGGCGGCCGCCGTCGACCAGGCGACCGAACAGCAGTTCGTCGGCCAGCGCGCGGCGGATCATGTCCTGGATCAGGCGCTGCATCGGGCGCGCGCCCATCAGCGGGTCGAAGCCCTTCTTGGCCAGGTGCTTGCGCAGCGCGTCGGTGAAGGTGACTTCGACCTTCTTCTCCGCCAGCTGGCTTTCCAGCTGCAGCAGGAACTTGTCGACCACGCGCATGATGATCTCTTCATCGAGCGCGCGGAAGCTGACGATGGCGTCGAGCCGGTTGCGGAACTCGGGCGTGAACAGGCGCTTGATGTCGCCCATCTCGTCGCCCTGCTGGCGCGAATTCGTGAAGCCGATGGTCGACTTGTTCATCGTCTCGGCGCCCGCGTTCGTGGTCATGATGATGATCACGTTGCGGAAGTCGGCCTTGCGCCCGTTGTTGTCGGTCAGCGTGCCGTGGTCCATCACCTGCAGCAGCACGTTGAAGACGTCGGGGTGCGCCTTCTCGATCTCGTCGAGCAGCAGCACCGCGTGCGGCTTCTTCGTGATGGCCTCGGTCAGCAGGCCGCCCTGGTCGAAGCCCACGTAGCCCGGAGGCGCGCCGATCAGGCGGCTCACCGCGTGGCGCTCCATGTACTCCGACATGTCGAAGCGGATGAGGTCTATGCCCAGGATGTAGGCCAGCTGCTTGGCGACTTCGGTCTTGCCGACGCCGGTGGGGCCGCTGAAGAGGAAGCTGCCGATCGGCTTGTCGGGCTTGCCCAGGCCGGAGCGCGCCATCTTGATGGCGGCGGCCAGCGCCTCGATCGAAGGATCCTGGCCGTAGACCACGCTCTTGAGGTCGCGTTCCAGCGTCTTGAGCTTGTCGCGGTCGTCGCTGGAAACGGACTGCGGCGGGATGCGCGCGATCTTGGCGACGATCTCTTCCACCTCGGAACGCGTGATCGTCTTCTTCTGCTTGCTCTTGGGCAGGATGCGCTGCGCGGCCCCGGCCTCGTCGATGACGTCGATCGCCTTGTCGGGCAGATGCCGGTCGTTGATGTACTTGGCCGACAGCTCGGCCGCTGCCTGCAGGGCGCCGAGCGCGTACTTCACCTGGTGGTGGTCCTCGAAGCGCGACTTCAGGCCCTTCAGGATCTCGATGGTCTGTTCCACCGAAGGTTCGACGACGTCGATCTTCTGGAAGCGCCGCGACAGCGCCGCGTCCTTCTCGAAGATGCCGCGGTATTCGTTGAAGGTGGTCGCGCCGATGCACTTCATCGCGCCCGAGCTGAGCGCGGGCTTGAGCAGGTTGCTCGCGTCCAGCGTGCCGCCGGACGCGGCACCGGCGCCGATGAGGGTGTGGATCTCGTCGATGAAGAGGATGGCGTTCGGCTGGTCCTTGAGCTGCTTCAACACGCCCTTCAGGCGCTGCTCGAAGTCGCCCCGGTACTTGGTGCCGGCGAGCAGCGCGCCCATGTCCAGCGTGTAGACGGTGGCGTCGGCCAGGACTTCGGGCACGTCCTTTTCGGTGATGCGCCAGGCCAGGCCTTCGGCAATGGCGGTCTTGCCGACGCCGGCTTCACCCACCAGCAGCGGGTTGTTCTTGCGCCGGCGGCAGAGCACCTGGATCACGCGCTCGACCTCGTGCTCGCGGCCGATCAGCGGGTCGATCTTGCCTTCGCGCGCCAGCTGGTTCAGGTTCTGCGTGAACTGGTCCAGCGGGCTGCCCTTGCCTTCGGACGCGCCTTCTTCCTTTTCCGACTCGTTGTTGTTCGATTCGTTGGACTTGGCGGGTTCCGGCGGGTCGCTCTTCTTGATGCCGTGGGCGATGAAGTTCACCACGTCCAGACGGGTGACGCCCTGCTGGTGCAGGTAGTACACGGCGTGCGAGTCCTTCTCGCCGAAGATCGCGACCAGCACGTTGGCACCGGTGACTTCCTTCTTGCCGCTGCCCGTGCTCTGCACGTGCATGATGGCGCGCTGGATCACGCGCTGGAAACCCAGCGTGGGCTGCGTGTCGACCTCTTCGCTGCCACTGACCGTGGGCGTGTTCTCCTTGATGAACGTCGCCAGGCTCTTGCGCAGGTCCTCGATGTTGGCGGCGCACGCGCGCAGCACCTCGGCGGCGCTCGGGTTGTCCAGCAGCGCCATCAGCAGGTGCTCGACGGTGATGAACTCGTGCCGCTGCTGGCGCGCTTCGACGAACGCCATGTGCAGGCTGACTTCCAGTTCTTGCGCGATCATGCGGCCTCCATAATGCACTGTAGCGGGTGGCCGTCGCGGCGTGCGGCGGCCAGCACCAGTTCGACCTTGGTTGCGGCGATGTCCTTCGGGTAGACGCCGCAGATGCCGCGCCCCTCGTGGTGGATCTTCAGCATGATGTGGGTGGCCGTTTCCAGATCACGCTGGAAGTAGTGCTGCAGCACCATCACGACGAACTCCATCGGCGTGTAGTCGTCGTTGAGCATCACCACCTGGTACAGGCTCGGCGGCTTGGTCTTGGCCACCTTGCGTTCGGCGACGACCGCGCCCTGCCCGCCTTCGCGCGCCGGTGTCGCCGGCGGCAGGCTGGGGGGTTTCGACGGTGACTCGTCGGCCATGCGCAATTCTATTCACCCGGGTTGGGAACGTCTCAGGCAATCTAGCATGCCCTCGCTGCTTCGCATGTTGAAGCATGTGGCGTGCCTTCAAGGCCGGTCTGCGCAGAATTCACGGGCCGGGGTGACCAAGCCCCGACGAGGCGGACACCTGGCGCCAGCTGTCGTTGCCTTGACACTGTCGAACCCAGGGGACGACAATTTTGCCTTTCGAGCGCATGCGGGGGCGGGTATGGCAGTCGGTACGGTGAAGTGGTTCAACGACGCCAAGGGATTCGGCTTCATCGAACCCGAAGGCGGCGGTGCCGACGTCTTTGCGCATTTCTCGGCCGTGCAGATGGATGGCTTTCGCACGCTCAAGCAGGGTGGTCGTGTCAGCTATGACCTGGTGCAAGGTCCGAAGGGCGACCAGGCGCAGAACATCCGCGCGCTCGACGCGCCCGCGCCGCGCAGCCCGAAACCCGTCGCACAGGACAGCTCCGCCGCCTGACCCGTCAGACCGCACGCACGCGCCGCCAGAGCGTGGTCAGGTAAGGCGCGCACAACAGCACCAATGCCAGCGCCGCCAGCAGCACGCGGGCGTCGAACTGCGTGGCCAGCGGCCGCGCGAACGCCGGTGCGCGCAGCGCATTCGCCAGGCCCTCGCCGTCTTCCAGCCGCAGGTAGCCGTAGCCGCCCTCGCCGGCCAGTTGCCGCAGGTAGCCTTCGCGCAGTGAAGAGAGGTGCTCGCTGCCCGGCGTGGCACCCAGCCCCGAAGCCACCGAGCCGTCGGCACGGCCCTTCTCGTCGAGCAGCGCCTCGCCGCCGACGCTGCTGCCGCGGCCCTGGCTGCGAGGATCCTGCTGCGCCACTTCCTCGGCCGACCAGAAGCCGATCGGTCGTCCCGAGGGGTCGGTCTTCGGGATCGGCGACAGGCGGCTCGCCCCCACGCCCACCACCAGGCCCGCCACCTCGCCCGGCTTGTCGTCGAAGTGCGGGCGGAAGCGCGGCTCCAGCGGCGGCGCTTCCTGGCCGTCGGTGATGAACACCAGCGCCGGGTGATCCGGCAGTTCGCGCACCAGCGTGCGCGCGCTGTGCAGCCCCTTGGTGATCTCGCTGTTGCCCGACCAGGCCATGCGGCTCTCGATGCGGTCCAGCGAGGCGCGCAGCTCGGCGCGGTTCGCGCACACCTCCACCGGCGACAGCAGAAGGTAGCTGCGCGCTTCGGTGAAGACGGCCCAGCCCAGCTTGCTGCCGCAGGGCAGCGCGGGCAGCGCCTCGTGCAGGGCGCGGCGCGCGAAGGCCAGGCGCGAGACGGGGCGCCCGCCATCGAGCATGTCGGCGGTGTTCATGCTCTGCGTGATGTCCAGCACCACCACCAGTTCGAAGCGCGGCCGCGTGAGCGGCAGGCTCGGCTGCCAGAAGGCGGCGGCGCACAGCAGCGCGGTGCCCAGCAGGGCCCAGGGCAAGCGCCGCAGCGGCGGCCTCACGGCAGGCCCGGCGAAACGCCGCGCATGGTGGTGGCGGCGCGCTCGGCGTTGCGCTTCACCTCGGCCGGCGCTTCTTCTTCCTCGTCGGGGTCGGGCACCAGGCGCTGTGCCCGTTCCAGGTTGTAGCGCGCGTTCCAGTCCGAAGGGTCGGTGCGCAGGATCTCGCGGTACTGCTCCTTGGCCAGTTCCACCAGCGCCAGCGCCTGTCCCGGCTGCGCGGTGTCGCGCAGGCGCGTGGCCTGGCGCAGCAGCAGGTTGGCGCTGTTGTAGCGCGCCGCGCGGCCCAGCGTGTCGTCGCCGTGCAGCGTGCCGTAGCGCGCCAGCGCGGCGTCGGTGGCACCGCTGGCGGCCTGCGCCCAGGCGGCGGCGAAGCGCACTTCGGGCCGCGCGCCAGCCTGATCGGCATCGCTCACGCGGCCGGCGGCGATGCGTTCGTTGAGCTGGCGCGTCTGCAGGAGCCGCCAGCCGTCGTGCGCGGCCAGCAGCGCCAGCAGGGCCAGCGCGCCGAGTGCGCTCTTCGTGGGGTGGCGGCGGATCAGCCCCATCGGCGGATCTCCAGCGCGCGCGCGGCCAGCAGCAGCCCCACGGCCAGCAGCGCGGCGCCGAAGGCGAAGCCGGCCAGGTCGCGCCGCGGCACCAGGTCGCGGTAGGTGATGGGCAGGCGCTCCAGGCGGTCGACGTCCTCGATCGCGTGGCCCAGCGCCTGGGAGTCGCTCGCCTCGTAGGCGCGGTAGGGCGTGGACAGGCCGCTGAAGAAGCGGTGCAGCATCATTTCCGGGACGCTGTCCACCGCCTCTTCGCTGTCGGCACTGCCGCGCTCCAGGCCCGGGCTGTTGCCCGAGCGCAGGTACATCCAGTACAGGCTCACGCGCAGCTTGCGCATCAGGAAGGCCAGGCGCTCGCGCATGTCGGGGTCCAGGCGATCGCCGCCGTCGGAGACCAGCATCACGATGCGCGAACCGTTGTACGGCCGCCCTTCGAACGACTCCAGCGCCGATTCGAGCGCGAGGCCGATGTTGGTCTCCGAAAGGCCTCGCCCCACGTTGCCGGCGTCGATGGCGGCCTGGATCACCGGCTGCTGCGCGGTGAAGTCCAGCACCCGCAGCGGCAGCGTGCTGAAGACGACGAGCGCGAAACGGTCGTCCGGCCGGCGCGAGGTGAACTCGGCCAGCAGCCGGCGCGCGACCTTGCCTTTCGATTCGCGCAGGCGGCCGGGCGTCTGGCTGAAGTAGTAATCCAGCGACTCGGGCCCGTTGGCACGTGCCCCGGTGGGTGCCGGCCGGCCGGGGGCGAAGCCCTGGTCCATGCTGCGGCTGCGGTCCAGCACGAGCACGATCTCGGCGCCACGGCCCACCTTTTCCACCCAGTATTCGGGCCGCTGCGGACCCGCCATCGCCACCACCAGCGCCGCGATGGCGAAGGCCGCGCCGCCACGCAGCAGCCAGCCCAGCGCCACCGAAGCGGCGTCGCGCGGCGCGAACGCGAGCCAGCCGCTGGCCAGCGGGTGCTGCGCGCTCACCAGCAGCGGCAGCAGCGCCAGCGGCAGCAGCAGCAGGAACCCCGGCTCGTCGAAGCTCATGGCCCGCCCCGTTCGGCGTCGCGCAGGCGGCGCAGCAGGCCCAGCAGCCATGCCGCGTCGCCCGCCTCGTGCCCGCCGGGGCCGAAGAACTCGCGTCGCGACAGCGCCAGGAAGCGCGCGATGTCGGCGCCCAGCGGTTCGAAGCGCGGCCGCCCAGCCACGAAGCGCGCGACGCCGGCTTCGAACAGCACTTCGCCGGCCGCATGGTCCAGCGCCATGTGCACGCGGCGGCAGGCGGCGCGCCATTCGGCCGCGCTGGGCTGCGCGCCCAGGCCGCGCAGCGCGCGCCAGGCCTGGCCGAACGGCCGCCGTCGCGCCGCCGCCCAGGGCACGCCGACGTGCAGTGCGAAGAGCCCGCTGCCGATCAACGTGGCGAGGAGGCCCCAGGCCGAAAGCCGCCAGCGCCAGCGCCTTTCGTCGACCAGCGGCGGTGCGTGGTCGGGCTGCATCTCGCCCAGGCCGCGCCGCGGCGACACGTCCGCCGGGACCAGCGGCCCCACGGTGATGGGCGCCGCCTCGATGCGCACTTCCTCGCCGCGGCCCGCCCCTTCCAGCTTGAGCCGGTGCGGCGCGATCTCGATCGTGCGTACCGAAGCCGGCGACAGCAGGACCTGGTATTCGATGTCCAGCCGCACCACGCGCCCGCCTTCGGCGGCGCGGTCCTGTCGCTCGACGCGCCGGACCTCGATCGCCTGGCCGCGCCCCCCCGGCCGCGGCAGGCTGCCTTCGTCCAGGCGCCAGCCTTCGGGCACGAAGACTTCGACCCGGCGCTCGATCAGGTCGCCGACATGCCAGCCGAAGGCGCGCGGCTCGCTGGCTTCCACGCTCGGCACCTCGGCGCGCGCGAACGACGCCACCGGAACAAGGAACAGCGCGACGAGCCGCTTCAGCTTCATGCAGCGAAGCGCCGGTTCACCACATCGGCGTCGAACGCGCCGTCCAGCGTGACGGCGCCGAGCCGATGCCGGTCGAACAGCGCGGCCAGTTCCGCGTCACGTGCCGCTGCCGCCACCGCCCAGCGTTCACGCAGGGCCGGCCGCCACCACAGCCAGCCGCGACGGCCGCTCTCGGGCTCTCGCACGGGCGCGAAGCCGGGCTGCGCGGCGGGTTGGTACTCGGACGCGTCGCGCAGGCGCAGCGGCACCACCTCGTGCGCGGCCAGGCGGGACAGCACGCGGTCCAGCTGGTCCAGCGGCAGGTGGAAGTCGGAGACCAGGAAGACGAGCGAACGGCGCTGCGGCAGCCCATGCGCCGCCTCCAGCAAGGCCGCCGCAGACGTCCCCTGCGGCACGAAGCCGCGCAGGGACGCCGCCAGCGCCAGCCCGGCGGCGCGGCGGCGGGTGGCGGTGAGGCGGAATTCCGGCCGCACCCGGTCGTCGCAGCCGACGAAGGCGAAGGCGTCGCCGGTGCGCCAGGCCGACCAGGCCAGGCTTTCGGTGAAGTCGGCCAGCACGTCCATCCGCCGAACGCGTCCTTCGAAGGCCATCGAAGCCGACAGGTCCGCCACCACCGCCACCGCCAGTGCGCGCCGTTCGCTGGACAGGCGCACCAGCCAGCGGCCGAAGGGGTCGCGCAGGCTGGCGTGCAGGTCGAGCCGGCGCGCGTCCGGCCAGTCGCCCAGCGGCGCATGGGTGCGGAACTCCATGCCGCTGGCGCCGCCGCGGCTGCGGTGGTGGCCCGGCATGGCGCCGCCGGCGCTGCCACCGATGCGGTAGAACAGTTCGCGCGGTGCCGACATCAGGGCGCCGCCACCGCCGCGACGATGGCCTTCATCAGGCGCGGCGCGATCTCGTGGCGCTGCAGTTCGTGCACGGGGTCGAACACCAGCCGGTGGGCGATGGTCTCGGCGAACACGGCCTGCACGTCTTCCGGCGTGACATAGGCGCGGCCTTCCAGCCAGGCCGCGGTGCGCGCCGCCTTCATCAGCAGGCCCATGCCGCGCGGGCTGGCGCCGGCCTGCATCAGGCGCGTGGTGTCCAGGCCTTCCAGCCGCACGCCGAAGCGCGCCGGCTCGGCGGTGGCCGACCAGAGCGCGAGCGCGTAGTCCTGCAGCGCTTCGGAAGCCTGCACCTGGCGCTGCACGGTCTCGGCCACCGAGTTCAGTTCCGCATGCGGCACCATCGCCGGCGCGAGCGCGCCCACCAGGCGGTCGGTGTCGTGGAAACGCGGGTCGAACATGAGGGCGCGCCGTTCGACGGCTTCGGTGGGCGACTCGATCGTCACTTCCATCATGAAGCGGTCGCGCGCCGCGGCGCTGATCTCGAAGGTCTCCTCACGTTCGACGCGGTTGCGGTCGGCGAACACCAGCAGGTGCGGCAGCCGGAATTCGCGGTCGAAGGCGGAGACGCTGCGCTCGGCCATCGCGCGCAGCATGAGCGCGTGGACCTGGGCACGCGCACGGTTGATCTCGTTGAAGAAGAAGATCGCGAGCGACTCGCCATGGCGGATCAGCGGGCCCGGCTCCACCGCGGGCCGACCTTCGGCGCCGATGTAGGCGTGGTAGAGCAGGTCGTTGGGCATCAGGTCGACCGTGCCTTCGACGCGCGCGAAGTGGCCGCCCAGCACCTGCGCGAACGCGCGCAGCAACGTGGTCTTGCCGACGCCCACGTCGCCTTGCAGCAGCACGTGGCCGCGTGCGAAGACGGCGGTGGTCACCAGGCGCAGCGCGCGCTGCTGGCCGACGACGGCCTTGCCGACCTCGGCTTCGAGCGCGAGGGCGCGCTCGCGCCAGTCGGCGAGCAGGGCGTCGTTTCGGTCCATGCGGCAGTCCCCGGTGTGGCCGCCCGATGGTGCCACGCCGCGACACACAATGTGCCGAGGCCGGCACAGGCGCGGCAAGCCCGCCGCCGCATGCAAGACGCAAGCCGCGAAGGCGCGGGGGCCGCTTCAGCCGGCGGCCGGCGCGATGACGCCCAGGCGCAGCGCCAGGTGCGCCAGCGCGGCAGCGTTGGCCACGCCCAGCTTCTCGCGGATGACGCTCTGGTGGTTGGCCACCGTCTTCGCGCTCAGGCTCAGTTCGGCCGCGCACTCGCCGGCCGTTCGGCCCTGCGCCAGCAGACGGAAGACCTCGAACTCGCGCGCGCTCAGGCGGGCCAGCAGCGTGTCTTCACCCTCGGCCCTGCGCTGCAGCCAGGCGGGCGGCAGCTCGGGGGCCAGGTACAGGCGGCCCGCGGCCAGCGCGCGCACGGCGTCGACCAGGCTTTCGGGTGCGCTGGCCTTGGTGAGGTAGCCGCAGGCGCCGGCGTCGAAGGCTCTCCGCACCATGGGCTGCGTGTCGTGCATGCTGAAGATCAGCACCCGTGCGGCCGGTGCACGCGCCAGCACGCGCCGCAGCAGCTCGAGGCCACCGCCGCCGGGCATCGACAGGTCGGCGACCGTGACGTCGGGCTCGTGCTGCTGCCAGGCGGCGGCGCCTTCGCGCGCGTCGCCCGCTTCGGCCACGACGCGGATGTCGCCGGCCTGGTCCAGCAGCCGCTGGTAGCCGGCGCGCACCACCGGGTGGTCGTCGACGACGAGCACGCGGATCATGCCGCGGACGCCAGGGCGCCCCCCTCGTTGGCGGCCGGCAGCACCAGTTCCAGCCGCACACCCTGTCCCGGCACGCTGGCCACGGCCAGCCGGCCGCCCAGCGCGGCGGCACGTTCGGCGGCGCCCAGCAGGCCCAGGCCGCGGCGCCGCGCGCCCTCGGCGAGGCCGACGCCGTCGTCCTGCACCGACAGCGTCCAGCGCCCTTCGTCGCCCGGCGCCAGGCGCATGCTCACGCGCCGAGCGCGCGCATGGCGCATCACGTTCGTCAGCGCCTCCTGGGCGACGCGGTAGACGGCGATGGCGGCGGCGTCGTCCAGCGTCGCCGGGTCGCCTTCGGCCTGGAAGGCGCAGGCCACGCCGCTGCGCAGTTCCCAGTTGTCGCACAGCTCCTGCAGGGCCGGGCCCAGGCCGAGCCGGTCCAGCCGGTCCGGACGCAAGCGCTGCAACAGCCCGCGCACCAGCTGGTGGATGGACTGCGCCACCGCGTCGGCGCGTTCAGCGGCGGCCAGGCGGCCCGTCAGGTCGGCCGGGTCGGCGCGGCGCAGCCAGGCGGTTTCCAGGCGCAACGCGGTGCAGCACTGGCCGATCTCGTCGTGCAGCTCGCGCGCCAGCGCCAGGCGCTCGCTCTCCTGCAGCGCGATGAGGCCGCGCGCCAGCTCGCGGTTGTGTTCGGCCAGAGCGGCCGACTGGGCTTCGGCCAGCGCATGCGCCCGCAGCGCGCGTTCGGCGTCGGCCCGGCGGCGGAACGCATACCAGGCCAGCCCCACCGCCAGCGCCAGGAAGGCCAGCGGCAGTTCGTCGGCCTGCCAGGGCTCGTGGCGGGCGAACCATTGCAGCAGCCGTTCGTTCAGTTCGAAGTGGCCGGCCAGGCCGTACACCAGCAGCGGCAGCAGCAACACCAGCGCGCCTTCGCGCCGTGCGCGGCGCATCTCGTTCCCGATCGCGGACACCTTGCCTCCCTTCCAGGCCCACCCTGCTCGATCGCCAGCAAGCGCCGGGCCGGGTGCCTGCGCGTGGCGGCGGCGCCGCCGCAGCGACACCGTGTCGCGGCTGGTGAGACACAGTGTGCCGAAGTCAACGAATGACGGCCTGGCAAGGCCTGCGCAGACGCGGCGGCAAGGGCTTGCCTTCCCGATTCCGCTCCTGATTTTCCCTATGCGGGTGATCCCGCAAACGCGGGTTTGACAATGCGTCGATCAAGGGTTTCCCGGGAGAACCGCCCCCCCTTTCGGCGCGTTGCAATGCGGTCCGTGAATCGGCAGGCCGGGCACCGCCGACAAGCGCCGGCAACGTGGGCGCAGAAATTGCGGTCTGCCCGCCAAGCCACTCTCGAGGTCGCGCGGGAGGGTTGGTCATATCCGGTTCACTTTGCAAACCGCGCGTACGGATGGTCGGTCACTCAAGAAGGAGACATCGATGCGAATTTCAGGGCGTTCCCAACGGCCTGCCTGGTCGCGCTTCGGGCTGGCTCTTCTCGCGCTGCCGTGCTTGGCCCTGGCCAACGCGGACGTCGAGAAGAACATCGCCAATCCGAAGAACTGGGCCATGCAAGCTGGTGACATGTTCAACCAGCGCTACAGCCAGCTCAAGCAGATCAACACCGGCAACGTCGGCAAGATGCAGGTGGCGTGGACCTTCTCCACCGGTGTGCTGCGCGGCCACGAAGGCTCGCCGCTGGTGGTGGACGGCACGATGTACCTGCATTCACCGTTCCCGAACAAGGTGTTCGCGATCGATCTGGACACCCAGAAGATCAAGTGGAAGTACGAACCCAAGCAGGACCCCGCGGTGATCCCGCAGATGTGCTGCGACACGGTCAACCGCGGTCTGGCCTATGCCGAAGGCAAGGTCATCCTGCAGCAGGCCGACAGCAACCTCATCGCGCTCGACGCCAAGACCGGCAAGCTGGTCTGGTCGGTGAAGAACGGCGACCCGAAGCTGGGCGCCGTGAACACCAACGCGCCGCACGTGTTCAAGGACAAGGTCATCACCGGCATCTCCGGCGGTGAATGGGGCGTGCGCGGCTTCATCGCGGCGTACAACCTGTCCGACGGCAAGCCGGCCTGGAAGGGTTACAGCGTCGGTCCCGACAGCGAGATGCTGATCGACCCGAACAAGACCACGACC
>JBGAKY010000101.1:0-15371 GCA_044224175.1 Rubrivivax sp.
GGCACCGGCCGACGCGATGCGCCTGCTGGCGGCCCTGCGCCGCGCGCCCGACAGCGCTTTGCTGCCCGAGCATGCGCTCGACCTGGCGCTGCAGGCAGCCGCGACCTGCCCGGACGCGGCCCTGCGCTCGCAGGGGCGACCTGTGCTGGCCTGGCAGCTGCATGCCGCCGGACGGGTCGAGGACGCCCTGGCGCAGTCGCGTGCGGCGGTGGCGGAAAGCACGACGGCACTGGACCGCGCGCGCGCGAGCTTCACCCTGGCGCGTGTGCTCTGGCGCTCCCGTCGAGGCGCGCCCGAGGTGGAGACCCTGCTGGAAGAGGCCGAAGCGCTGCTCACCGCCGAGCCCGACACCGACCTGCGGGCCGGCACCTTGGCGTTGCGCGCGTTCATCGCCGACGCAGGCGGCTGCCACGACGAAGCCGAGGCGCTGCATGCGCAGGCGCTGACGCTGTGGCAGCGGCTGGGCAACCAGCACGCGGTCAACGGCGGCCGCTACAACCTGGCCGTGAGTGCGCAGAACGCCAACCGGCACGCCGAAGCGCAGCGGCGGCTGGCGCCGGTGCTGGCCAGCGCGCGCGAGCTGCAGGACCTGCGCCGCATCAGCCAGTGCCTGAACGAGCAGGGCAATGCCTGCAGCGGCCTGCGCCAGTGGCCGCAGGCGCTGGCCGCGTATTGCGAATGCGTGCAGGTGGCCTGGGCGGCGCTTGCCCCCTACGACCTGTCGTACGGCTTCTGGAACCTGCCGCGCGCGCTGGCCCACCTGCGCCAGCCGCATGCCGCGGTGCGGCTGATGGCCTTCTCGCGCCGCTTCTGGACCGACCGCTTCGGCGCGCTGTCGGCGGGCGACGACCGCTACGTCGAACGCGTGCGGCGCCTTGTGCGGCCGCAGCTGGCGCCCGGCGCCGTGCAGGCGCTGGAGGCCGAAGGCGAAGCGCTCGGCATGGCCGAGGCGGTGAAGCTGGTCGCCGATCTGCGTGCCTGAAGGGCGCGGCCGGCAGCGCCGCGCTACCAGCGCCGGATCATGAACACCGTCAATGCCGACGCCCAGGAACTCGCCAAGTTCAGCGAGCTGGCCCACCGCTGGTGGGACCCCGAAAGCGAGTTCCGCCCGCTGCACCAGATCAACCCGCTGCGGCTGGACTGGATCGACTCGCTGGCGCCGCTGGCCGGCCAGCGCGTGCTGGACGTGGGTTGCGGCGGCGGCATCCTGGCCGAGTCCATGGCCGGCCGCGCACGCCACGTGGTGGGCATCGACCTCGCGACCAAGCCGCTGGGCGTGGCCCGCCTGCATGCGCTGGAGTCCGGCGTGGCCAATCTGGAATACCGCGAAGTGGCGGTCGAGGCGCTGGCTGCCGAGCAACCCGGCGGCTTCGACGTCGTCACCTGCATGGAGATGCTGGAGCACGTGCCCGATCCGGCCTCGGTGGTGAAGGCCTGCGCCACGCTGGTGAAGCCGGGTGGCTGGGTCTTCTTCTCCACCCTGAACCGCAACCCGAAGGCCTTCCTGTTCGCCATCGTCGGCGCCGAATACGTGCTGCGCCTGCTGCCGCGCGGCACGCACGAATACGCACGCTTCATCCGGCCCAGCGAACTGGGGCGCGCGTGCCGCGAGGCCGGGCTCGAACTGGCCCACAGCCGCGGGCTGGAATACAACCCGGTCACGCGCCGCTACTGGCTTTCGGCCGACACCAGCGTCAACTACCTGTTCGCGTGCCGCAGGCCGGCTTGAGCAAGGCGCGCGTGCGCGCGGTGCTGTTCGACCTGGACGGCACCCTGGTCGACAGTGCCCCCGACCTGGCCGGCGCCGCCAACGAACTGCGTCTGGCGCGTGGCCTGGAGCCGCTGCCGTTCGAACGCCTGCGGCCCTTGGTGGGCGCGGGCGCGCGCGGCATGGTGGGGGCCGCCTTCGGCATCGGCCCCGGGCAGGACGGCTTCGAGACGCTGCGCGACGAGTTCCTGGCGCGCTACGAACGGCGGCTGCTGCAGGAGACGGCCGTCTTCGACGCGATGCAACCCGTGCTGCAGCGGCTGGAGGCGCAAGGCCTGCCCTGGGGCGTGGTCACCAACAAGGCGCTGCGATTCGCGGCACCGCTGATCGAAGGACTGGCGCTCCATCAGCGCAGTGCGGTGCTGGTCGGCGGCGACAGCACACCCTTCGCCAAGCCGCACCCCGAACCGCTGCTCGAGGCGGCGCGCCGGATGTCACTGGCGCCGGACGACTGCGTGTACGTGGGCGACGACCTGCGCGACGTGCAGGCCGGCCGCGCCGCCGGCATGGCCACGCTGGCCGCGGGCTGGGGCTACCTGGGCGCCGGCGAGGCGATCGGCGACTGGGGCGCCGACGCCGTGCTCGAACACCCGATGGCGCTCTTGCATTGGCTCGGACTGGCCTAAACTAGGCGTTCTGGGCCCGACTTGGCTTCGACGTGGGTGCGGAGTCGGCGCGGGGCATGCCGAGCACCAGTTCGCTCGTAAATCCACTGGAAACAAGTAACTGCGAACGACGAACGTTTCGCCCTCGCCGCCTAAACAACGGTGAGCCTCGCAACGGCAGGCCGATGGGCCGGGCCTCATCCGCAAGGAGAAGGGCTGCGAGGTCATTCACATCGGATCGTCCCTGGGCGCGTCATTCGTCCAGGGCCTAAAACCAAGTGACTCGGGGCAACGGTAGCGTGCTGCTGCGCGACCGGGGCCCTCAAAACCAAATCAGACAGCTACGCATGTAGAACCGTCCGGCGATGGCTTGCGGACGGGGGTTCAATTCCCCCCGGGTCCACCACCTCACCACCACGCCCCGGCCGAAACGCCGGGGCGCCCCCCTCGTTCGTCGGCGCCGCGCCTGTCCGCGTGCCGGCCGGCACCGCGTCCTCACCTGCACGGCCGCATGGCGCGGCACGGAGGACGACGAATGGCGAATGCCGAGTGGGACATCGAGGCGGTGCGCCGCCACTTCCTTTTCCCGGCCACCGGCCGGCTGGTGACCAACAACGCCGCCAGCACGCAGCCGCCGAAGGCGCTGCTGGGCCTGATGGAGACGCTGGCCGCCGACTACGAGAACGTGCACCGCGGCCAGTCGGGCGCCTCGCGCCGCACGACGGCGCGCTTCGAAGCCGCGTACGACGACATCGCCGCCTTCATCGGCGCCACCGGGCGCGAGGAGATCGTGGTCGTGCGCAACGCCACCGAGGCGCACAACCTGGTGATGTACGCCATGCTCCACGAGCTGCGCGACGGCGACAACATCGTCACCACGCTGATGGAGCACAACGCCAACTACGTGCCCTGGCACGCGCTGTGCCGCGAGATGCTGCCGCGCCTGGGCAAGCGCGTCGAACTGCGGCTGGCACGCTTCGACCGCGCCACCGGCGAGCTGGACCTGCAGCAACTGGCCGGGCTGGTCGATGCCCGCACCAAGCTGGTCTGCTGCACCGGCGCTTCCAACTTCCTGGGCACCAAGCCGCCGCTGGCCCATGTGCGTGCGCTGGCCGACGCCAGCGGCTACCCGCAGCCGGGGGGCGAGCGGCGTTCGTACCTGCTGGTCGACGGCGCCCAGCTCGTGCCCGGCAACCCGGTCGACGTGCGCGCGCTCGACGTCGACTTCCTCTCGTTCTCGTTCCACAAGATGCTGGCGCCGTTCGGCGCCGGCGTGCTGTACGCGCGCCGCCGCCTGCTGCAGGCGATGCCGCCGTTCCTCTACGGCGGCGACATGATCGCCGAAGGCGGCGTCTGGCACGACCGTGTGGCCTACAACGCGCTGCCGTGGAAGTTCGCCGCCGGCACGCCCAACATCCTGGGCACCATCGCCGCCGCGCAGGCGCTGCGCATGGTGCTGGACCTGGCGCTGACGCCGCGCAAGCCGCACTGGTTCGACCGCGCCACCCCGATCGAGGCCCCCGCGGTCGCCGAGGCGATGCGACGCGTGCAGGCCTGGAACCGCAAGCTCACCGAGATCGCGCTCGACCGCCTGTGGGGCCAGCGCGGGCTCACCGTCTACGGACCGCAGCGCGCCGAGCGCCGCACCGCGCTGGTGGCCTTCAACGCCGAGGGGCACGACCCGATGGCGCTGGCGTCGAAGCTGGACGGCGCCGGCGTCGAGTCGCGGGCCGGCTGCCACTGCGCCACGCTGGCGCACCGCGCGCTGGGGCTGGAACCGCCAGCCAGCTGCCGGCTCTCCTTCTACCTGTACAACACGCCGGCCGAGGTCGCCCGCGCCTGCGACACGCTGCTGGGCCTGCTGCGCGGCGCGGCGCCGGCGCGCGTTCCCTGGTGGCGGCGCTGGTCGGCCCCCCTGACCGCGGCGCGCAGCGGCTGATGGGCCCGCGCCCGGCAGGTTTGGCGGGCTTCGCGGACAATGCGGGCCGGTTCCCCGTGAAGAAAAGCCCGCGATGCCCCGACTCCAAGACCTCGGCCCTGACCGCCTGCGTGGCATGCGCCGCGGCATCGAGAAGGAAAGCCTGCGCGTCGACGGCCGCGGCGCGCTGGCGCTGACGCCGCACCCGGCGGCGCTGGGCTCCGCGCTCACGCACCCGCACATCACGACTGACTTCAGCGAGAGCCAGCTCGAGCTGATCACCGGCGTGCACGCCGGCCCCGAAGCCTGCCTGGACGAACTGCGCGCGCTGCACCAGTTCACCTACCGCGCGATGGGCGAAGAGCTGATGTGGGTGGCGAGCATGCCCTGCAAGCTGCCGGCCGACGAGAACATCCCGATCGGCGTCTACGGCCCCTCGAACGTGGGCCGCGCCAAGAGCGTCTACCGCATGGGCCTGGGCCACCGCTACGGGCGCCGCATGCAGACCATCTCGGGCATCCACTACAACTGGTCGCTGCCGGGCCTTTCGGACGACGACTACTTCGCGCTCATCCGCAACTTCCGCCGCCATTCCTTCGTGCTGCTGGTCCTGTTCGGTGCCTCGCCGGCGGTCTGCCAGTGTTTCGTCGACGGCCGCCCGCACGAACTGCAGCCGCTGTCGCCCGGCACCCAGCACATGCCCTTCGGCACTTCGCTGCGCATGGGGCGCCTGGGCTACCAGAGCGACGCCCAGGGCTCCATCGCGGCCAGCTACAACGGGCTGGAGAGCTACGCCGCTTCGCTGCACGGCGCGATGATGCGGCCCTACCCGGCGTACGAAGCCATCGGCGTGCGCAACCCGGGCGGCGAATACAACCAGCTCGCCACCACGCTGCTGCAGATCGAGAACGAGTTCTACGGCACCATCCGGCCCAAGCGCACCATCCGCGCCGGCGAACGGCCGCTGCACGCGCTGCGCGAGCGCGGCGTCGAGTACGTGGAAGTGCGCTGCATGGACCTGGACCCGTTCGAGCCGCTGGGCATCGCGGTGCCCACCATGCGCTTCCTGGACGTCTTCCTGCTGCACTGCCTGGTGAGCCCCAGCGCACCCGACACGCCGGCCGAGATCGCCGCGCTGGCGCGCAACCAGCATCAGGCGGCGGCGCACGGCCGCCAGCCGGGCCTGACGCTGGAACGCGGCGACCGCGCAGTGCCGCTGATGGACTGGGCGCGCGAAGTGGTGGCCGAATGCCGCCCCATCGCCGAGCAGCTGGATGCGCTGCACGGCGGCAACGAACACGCCACCGCCCTGGCGCAGGCCGAAGCGCGCCTGCGCGACCCCGACACCACGCCTTCGGCGCGCGTGCTGCAGCGCATGCACCGGGACCACGCCGATTCGTACGCGGCCTTCGTTCTGGAGCGTTCGCGCGCCACCCGTGCCGAGCTGCTGGCGCTGCCGCTGGCCGCCGACACCGAAGCGCGCCTGCGCGAACAGGCCGTGGCCTCGCTGCGCGAGCAGCGCCGCATCGAAGAGACGCCGCAGGCCGACTTCGAGCAGTTCCGGGTCGAATACCTCTCGCCTTCGCGGCTGGTGGTCGACGGCAAGGCCGCGAAGGCCGCCTGAGCGGCCTTCAGCGGCGCAGCGCTTCGTAGCTGGCCATGCCGGCCAGCGTCATGGCCAGCGAACCCAGCACATGGGCCGTCATGGCCCCCAGCGCCCAGCCCAGGCGGCCCTGCTGCAGCAGCGTGGTCACCTCGGCCGAAAAGGTGGAGAAGGTGGTCAGCCCGCCCAGGAAGCCGGTGACGACGAACAGTCGCCACTCCGGCGGCAGGCTCACCTGGTGCGCGAAGAGCGCCAGCGCCACGCCGATCAGGTAGCCGCCCACCAGGTTGGCCGCCAGCGTGCCCGGCGGCAACGCCGGAAACAGACCGTTCAGCGCCACCGCCAGCCACCAGCGCAGCAAGGCGCCGAGCGCGGCGCCCAGGCTGATGGCAAGCACGGATCCCAGCATTTGATGGCCGTCATTCCCGAGTGGGGTGCGGGCGGATTATCCGCATGCCGCTTCGGTACCATCGCCGGTTCGCAAGACAAGGAGCTGTCGCCCATGGGCATGGACGTGGTGGATTACGAGATCAAGGGCGCCGAGATGCAGTTCGTCGAGGTCGAGCTCGACCCCGGCGAGGCGGCCGTCGGCGAAGCCGGCAGCATGTTCTTCATGGACGCCGGCATCTCGATGGACACGGTGTTCGGCGACGGCAGCAAGGGGCAGGGCGGGGGGCTGTTCGGCAAGCTGCTGTCGGCCGGCAAGCGCCTGGTCACGGGCGAGTCGCTCTTCACCACCGTCTACACCAACCAGGCCGGCGCCAAGCAGCGCGTGGCCTTCGCGGCGCCCTACCCCGGCAAGATCCTCCCGATGAACCTGGCGCAGCTGGGCGGCACGCTCATCTGCCAGAAGGACGCCTTCCTGTGCGCGGCGCGCGGCGTCTCGCTGGGCATCGCGCTGCAGCAGAAGCTGTCCACCGGCTTCTTCGGCGGCGAAGGCTTCATCATGCAGCGGCTCGACGGCGACGGCCTCGCCTTCGTGCATGCCGGCGGCACCGTGCTGCGGCGCGAACTGGCGCCCGGCCAGACGCTGCTGGTGGACACCGGCTGCGTGGTCGCCTACACGCCCAGCGTGAACTTCGAGATCCAGTACGTGGGCAAGATCAAGACCGCGCTCTTCGGCGGCGAGGGCCTGTTCTTCGCCAAGCTCAGCGGGCCGGGGCAGATCTGGCTTCAGAGCCTGCCGTTCTCGCGCCTGGCGTCGCGCGTGTTCGCGGCGGCGCCGCAGATGGGCGGCTCGAAGGAAGAGGGGTCGCTGCTGCCCGGTTTCGCCGGCGCCGGACTGCTGGGCGGCATCCTGGGTGGCGATGACGAGTAGTTCGCTCGCGTTGGCGTCACTGCTGCTGGTCGCCGCTTCGGCGGCCGCCGCGCCGGACACCGTGCTGCTGGAGGAAATGACGTCGGTCGAGCTGGCCGCGCGTGTCGCCGCCGGCAGCACCACCGCGCTGGTGCCGGTCGGCGGCACCGAACAGAACGGCCCGCACATGGTGCTGGGCAAGCACAACCGGCGCTCGCTGCTGCTGGCCACGCGCATCGCCGAACAGCTGGGCCGGACGGTGGTGGCGCCGGTGCTGGCCTACGTGCCCGAAGGCGGCATCGACCCGCCGACGCAGCACATGAAATGGCCCGGCACGATCTCGGTGCCCGAAGCGGCCTTCGAATCGGTGCTGGAAGGCGCCGCGAAGAGCCTGTGCCGGCACGGCCTGAAGGACGTGTTCTTCCTCGGCGACCACGGGGGCTACCAGACTGCGCTGGCCCGTGCCGCCGAACGGGCCGATCGCAGTGCGAAGGGCGAGTGCCGCGTCCATGCACTGGCCGAGTACTACCGCGCGAGCCAGGGCGACTACCAAAAGGCGCTGAAGGCGCACGGTGTGGCGGAAGGCGAGCTGGGCCAGCACGCCGGCCTGGCCGACACGGCGCTGGCGCTGGCGGTGGACCCCACGCTCGTGCGCCTGGATCAGGCGAAGGGCCGCAAGCCCGGCGCCACCGACGGCGCCACCGGCGACCCGCGGCGCGCCAGTGCCGAACTGGGCCGGCTGGGCACGCAACGCATCGTCGAAGCCTCGGTCGCCGCGATCGAGGCCAGGTTGAAGAAGACCCATTCGAAAGGCAAGGAGTGATGTTCACTGCATCGAAGAAGCTGGCCGCCGCGCTGCTGGTCGCCCTGGGCGCCGGCGCCTGGGCGCAACAGCCCGCGGCCGTGACGCCGGCGCTGCCCGGCATGCCGCCGGTGCCCAACCCGGCCAACGTGTACAGCGAGATCGCTGCCGACAAGATCAGCCCCGCGGTGGCGGGCGACCTGGAACGCATCTACGTGCCCAACCTCCGCTCGGGCGACGTCTACGTGATCGACCCGCAGAAGATGAAGGTGGTCGACCGCTTCAAGGTGGGCATCGGGCCCCAGCACATCGTGCCTTCGTGGGACCTGCGCACGCTGTGGGTGACCAACAACGCCGAGGGCCGCACCGACGGCAGCCTGACGCCGATCGACCCGCGCACCGGCAAGCCGGGCAAGGCCGTCCCCGTGGACGACCCGTACAACCTGTACGCCACGCCCGACGGCAAGTCGGCCATCGTGGTGGCCGAGGCGCGCAAGCGGCTGGACTTCCGCGACCCGAAGACGATGGCGCTGCAGTTCTCGGTCGACACGCCCGGCTGCCCGGGCATCAACCACGCCGACTTCGCGATCGACGGCCGCTACGTCATCTTCACCTGCGAGTTCACGGGCTCGCTCGTCAAGATCGACCTCGTCGAACGCAAGGTGCTGGGCTACCTGAAGCTGGAGATGCCGAAGACCCGCTTCAAGGAGCAGAAGAACGCGCCGCGCGCGAAGCCGGGCGCGGTGTGGGAACCGGGCGAGACCGAGATCTGCACCGTCACCAAGGGCATGCCGCAGGACATCCGCATCTCGCCCGACGGCAGGCGCTTCTACGTGGCCGACATGCACGCCGACGGCGTGCACGTGATCGACGGCGACGCCTTCAGGCAGGTGGGCTTCATTCCCACCAGCATCGGCACCCACGGTCTGTACCCCAGCCGCGACGGCAAGAAGCTGTACGTGGTGAACCGCGGCTCGCACGAGATCCACGGACCGAAGCTTTCCAACGGCGGCGTGGTGGTGATCGACTTCGCGACCGAGAAGGTGGTGCAGCGCTGGGCCATCCCCAACGGCGGCAGCCCCGACATGGGCAACGTCACCGCCGACGGCAAGTACCTCTGGCTGGGCGGCCGCTACGACGACGTGGTCTACCGCGTCGACACCGCCACCGGCGACGTGCAGTCCATCAAGGTGGGCGCCGAACCGCACGGCCTGACCGTGTGGCCGCAGCCGGGCCGCTACTCGCTGGGCCACACCGGCAACCTGCGATGACGAAGAAGGCCGAGCGCCGGGCCGCTCCCAAGCCGGCCCTCATCCCCTTCGGGGATCGGCCGGCGTACCCGCCGGACGAGGGGCTCCATTGAATCCGTTGGTCGACGCCTTCTGGCGGGCAGCCGCCTACTGCCTGCACCCGCGCGTGATCCTCTGGTCGCTGGCGCCGCTGCTGGTGGCCGGTGCGCTGACCTTCGCGCTCGGCTGGTTCTACTGGGAAGGCGCGGTCGCCGGCGTGCGCGCCATGATCGAGGACTGGTCGCTCGTCGCCGCCCTGATGCAATGGCTGGACTCGATGGGCCTGCAGAAGCTGCACGCGCTGATCGCGCCGCTCATCGTCGTCGCGCTGGTGGTGCCGGGGGTGGTGCTGGTCTCGCTGCTGATGGTGGCGCTGCTCATGACACCGGCGGTGGTGGAACTGGTGGCTGCGCGCCGCTTCCCCGACCTGGAACGCAGAAAGGGCGGCGGCTGGCTGCAGGGCCTGCTGTGGTCGCTGGTGTGCACGGTGGCCGCGCTGGCGGCGCTGGTGCTGTCGATCCCGCTGTGGTTCGTGCCGCCGATGGTGCTGGTGCTGCCGCCGCTCATCTGGGGCTGGCTCACCTACCGCGTGTTCGCCTTCGACGTGCTGGCCACGCATGCTGCCGCTCCGGAACGGCGCGAACTGCTGCATCGCCACCGCTGGCCGCTGCTGGCGATGGGCGTGGTCTGCGGCTACCTGGGTGCCGCGCCTTCGCTGCTGTGGGCGGCCAGTGCGGCGACGCTGATCTTCGCGCCCATCCTGGTGGTGGTCTCGGTGTGGCTGTACACGCTGGTGTTCGCCTTCGCGGCCTGCTGGTTCGCGCACTACCTGCTGGCCGCGCTGGACCGGCTGCGCCGCGAGGACGTGGCCGCACCGGTGGCGCCACCGCCGCCGCCGGCGATCGAGGCCGCGGCACCGGTCGCGTTGCCGCCTCCATGAACATCGGTCTCGTCATCATCGGCGACGAGATCCTGTCCGGGAAGCGCCAGGACAAGCACCTGCCCAAGGTGATCGAGCTGCTGTCCGCGCGCGGCCTGGCGCTGGCCTGGGCGCGCTACGTCGGCGACGACCGACCGCGCATCACCGAGGCGCTGTCGCATGCCTTCGCCGGCGGCGACCTGGTCTTCAGCTGCGGCGGCATCGGCGCCACGCCCGACGACCACACGCGCCAGTGCGCCGCCGCCGCGCTGGGCCGGCCGCTCGCGCTGCACCCGGAGGCGAAAGACCTGATCGTCCAGCGCATGAAGGACATCGCGGCCGAGCAGGGCGTGGCCTTCGACCCCGACCGGCCCGACAACCTGCACCGGCTGAACATGGGCATGTTCCCCGAAGGTGCCACCATCGTGCCCAACCCGTACAACAAGGTGCCGGGCTTCAGCGTCGGCCACGTGCACTTCGTGCCCGGCTTTCCGGTCATGGCCTGGCCGATGATCGAATGGGTGCTGGACCAGCGCTACGCGCATCTTCACGGCGGCCAGCGCCGGCACGAGCGGTCGGTCGTCGTGTTCGACTCGATGGAGTCCACGCTGACGCCGCTGATGGAAGCGGTGGAAGCGCGCTTCCCCGGCATCAAGGTCTTCAGCCTGCCCAGCGTGGACCACCCGCAGCACGGCCGCCACATCGAACTGGGCGTCAAGGGCGCGGCTGGCGACCTGGAGTTGGCCTACGCCTTTCTGCGCCAGGGTGTGCTGGACTGCGGTGGCCGCCTGGGCCCCGAAATGGTGCGATGATGTCGCGACAACAGCACCATACAGGTGCCCCCATGTGCACCAGCCTGGCCCGCGCCCCGTGCGGCGGTGACCCGGCGATGGGCATGCTTTCTGCTAGATTCCGGTGCGCCTTTTGGGGTCTTTCCAAGGGGCCTCCAACAACCCAATCCACCCACGAGCCCCGCTAGGAGAGATCTGAATGGCAAAGACCGTTGCCGACGTGATGAAGATGGTGAAGGACAACGAGGTCAAGTTCGTCGACTTCCGCTTCACCGACACCCGCGGCAAGGAACAACACGTCAGCGTGCCCGTGTCGCACTTCGACGAGGACAAGTTCGTCTCCGGCCACGCCTTCGACGGTTCGTCGATCGCCGGCTGGAAGGGCATCGAGGCTTCGGACATGCTGCTCATGCCCGACCCGAACACTGCCAACATCGACCCCTTCTTCGAAGAGCCGACCCTGCTGCTGTCGTGCGACGTGCTGGAGCCGGGCGACGGCAAGCCCTACGAGCGCGACCCGCGTTCGCTGGCCAAGCGTGCCGAGGCCTACCTGAAGAGCAGCGGCATCGGTGACGCCGCCTTCTTCGGCCCCGAGCCCGAGTTCTTCATCTTCGACCAGGTGAAGTGGTCGGTCGACATGTCGGGCTCGTCGTGCAAGGTGTACAGCGAGGAAGCGCCGTGGAACACCGGCAGCGACTTCGAAGGCGGCAACATGGGCCACCGCCCGGCCGTCAAGGGCGGCTACTTCCCGGTGCCCCCGGTCGACAGCTTCCAGGACATGCGCAGCGAGATGTGCCTGATCCTCGAATCGCTGGGCGTGCCGGTCGAGGTGCATCACCACGAGGTGGCGGCGCCCGGCCAGTGCGAGATCGGCACCAAGTTCAGCACGCTGGTGCAGCGCGCCGACTGGCTGATGGTCCAGAAGTACGTGATCCACAACGTGGCCCACGCCTACGGCAAGACCGCGACCTTCATGCCCAAGCCCGTGGTCGGCGACAACGGCAGCGGCATGCACGTGCACCAGTCGGTCTGGAAGGACGGCAAGAACCTGTTCGCCGGCGACGGCTATGCGGGCCTGTCGGAGTTCGCGCTGTACTACATCGGCGGCATCATCAAGCATGCCCGCGCGCTGAACGCGATCACCAACCCCGGCACCAACAGCTACAAGCGCCTGGTGCCCGGCTTCGAGGCGCCGGTCAAGCTGGCCTACTCGTCGCGCAACCGCTCGGCTTCGATCCGCATCCCCTACGTGGCCAACCCGAAGGGCCGCCGCATCGAGGTGCGCTTCCCGGATCCCACCTGCAACCCCTACCTGGCTTTCAGCGCCATGCTGATGGCCGGCCTGGACGGGGTGGAGAACAAGATCCACCCGGGTGAAGCCGCCACCAAGGACCTGTACCACCTGCCGCCGGAGGAAGACGCGAAGATCCCGACCGTCTGCTCCAGCCTCGACCAGGCGCTGGAGTACCTGGACAAGGGCCGTGCGTTCCTCACCAAGGGCGGCGTCTTCACCGATGCCTACATCGACGCCTACATCGAACTGAAGATGCAGGAAGTGACGCGCTTCCGCATGACCACGCACCCGGTCGAGTTCGACATGTACTACAGCCTGTAATCGGCGGCACGAAGCGCCATATCGGCACGAAGGGACGGCCTCAGGGCCGTCCCTTCTTCATTTCGGCTGCGCGACAATGGTGCCCATGGACATTCCGCGTTCCCTGCGCGTCTTCGCCCTGGCGCTGTTGCCGGGCGCGGCCCTTGCCGCCGACTCCGTGGTCTACAAGTGCCCCGGCCCGCCGGTGCTCTACACCGACCAGCTCACGGCGACCGAAGCGCGCGACAAGGGCTGCACGACGATCGAAGGCGCACCCGTCACCGTGATCCAGGCGCCGCGGCCGCGACCGGCGCCTGCGCCCGCTTCCGGCAGCGGCCGCACCGTGGGCGAGAAGGTCGACCCCGCCGACCAGCGCGCGCGCGACTCCGATGCCCGCCGCATCCTGGCCGATGAGCTCAGGCGCGAGGAAGAACGCCTGGCGCAGCTGCAGAAGGACTACAACAACGGCGAGCCCGAACGCAAGGGCGACGAGCGCAACTACTCGCGCTACCAGGAGCGGGTGGCCGACATGAAGGCCGCCATCCAGCGCAAGCAGGACGACATCGCCGCCATCCGGCGCGAGATCGCGAAGCTGCCGCAAGCCCCGCAGTGAGCGCGCCGGGTCCCGAAGCGGCCGGCTTCGAAGGCCTGGACCAGCTGGCCACCATGGTGGCCGTGGTGGGCCCCGACGGCCGTTGCCTGCGCGCCAATTCCACGCTGGAGAACCAGCTCGGCCAGTCGCGCCGCATCCTGCAGCGCGGCACCGTCTTCGAATGGCTGGCCGACCCCACCCGGCTGCGCGAGACCTTCGCGATGGTGGCGCGCAACGAGGTGGCCGTGGCGCGCTTCGACGCCACGCTGAAGCGCCCCGGCGCGGTGGGCGTGGGCGTGGGCGAGCTGCCGGTGCACGTGATCGTGAGCCAGACCGACCGCCCCGACCGCGTGATGGTCGAGCTGATCGAAGTCGAGCAGCAGGCCCGCCTGGACCGCGAGGAAAGGGCGCACGGGCTGGCGCAGGCCAACAAGGAACTGGTGCGCAACCTGGCGCACGAGATCAAGAATCCGCTCGGCGGCATCCGCGGCGCGGCGCAGCTGCTGGCGATGGAGCTCGAATCCAGGGAGCTGACCGAATACACCCAGGTCATCATCCATGAGGCCGACCGCCTGCAGGCGCTGGTGGACCGCCTGCTCGCACCGCACCGGCGCCCGCACGTGGTGGCCGACGTCAACATCCACGAGGTCTGCGAGCGCGTGCGTTCGCTCATCCTGGCCGAGTTCCCCAAGGGGCTGGCGGTCCAGCGCGACTACGACACCTCGATCCCCGAGTTCCGGGGCGACCGCGAGCAGCTGATCCAGGCCGTGCTCAACATCGCCCACAACGCGACGCAGGCCTTGTCGGAACGCATTGCGGCCGGCGAGGCCGAACTCGTGCTGCGCACCCGCATCGCGCGCCAGGTGACCTTCGGTCGCCAGCGCTTCCGACTGGCACTGGAATTGCATATCCAGGACAACGGGCCGGGCGTGCCCGAGGCTATCCGCGATCGCATCTTCCACCCGCTGGTGTCGGGACGCGAAGGCGGCTCGGGTCTCGGGCTCACGCTGGCGCAGACCTTCGTGCAGCAACATCAGGGCACGATCGAATGCGACAGCGTGCCGGGCCGGACGGTCTTCAAGCTGTTGATACCGCTGCCTTGACGGATTCGCTGCCCGACACGATGCGCCGCCCTGCATGAAACCCATCTGGATCGTTGACGACGACCAATCCATCCGCTTCGTGCTCGAGAAGGCGCTGACGCGGGAGCAGTTCCAGGTACGCAGCTTCTCCAGCGGGCGCGATGTGCTCGCTGCGCTCGAGACCGACGAGCCCCAGGTGCTGGTCAGCGACATCCGCATGCCCGGAGGCTCGGGCATTGATTTGCTGGCCAAGGTGAAGGCCCGGCACCCCGGGCTGCCGGTCATCATCATGACCGCCTTCTCCGACCTGGACAGCGCGGTCTCGGCCTTCCAGGGCGGTGCCTTCGAGTACCTGCCCAAGCCCTTCGACCTGCCCAAGGCGGTGGAGCTGATCCGCCGTGCCGTGGACGAGAGCCTGCGCGAGGAAGTGCGCGACAACGGCCTGGCGCAGATGCCCGAGATGCTCGGCCAGGCACCGGCGATGCAGGACGTCTTCCGCGCCATCGGCCGGCTCAGCCAGAGCCACGTGACGGTGCTGATCACCGGCGAGTCGGGCACCGGCAAGGAACTGGTGGCCAACGCGCTGCACAAGCACAGCCCGCGCGCCAGCGGGCCCTTCGTCGCCATCAACACCGCGGCGATCCCCAAGGATCTGCTCGAGAGCGAACTGTTCGGCCACGAGCGCGGCGCCTTCACCGGCGCGCAGACCACGCGCCGCGGCCGCTTCGAGCAGGCCGACGGCGGCACGCTGTTCCTCGACGAGATCGGCGACATGCCCTTCGACCTGCAGACGCGGCTGCTGCGGGTGCTCAGCGACGGCCAGTTCTACCGCGTCGGCGGCCACAACCCGATGCGCGCCAACGTGCGCGTGATCGCGGCCACGCACCAGAACCTCGAAGACCGCGTGCGCCAGGGCGTCTTCCGCGAGGATCTGTTCCACCGCCTCAACGTCATCCGCCTGCGCCTGCCGCCGCTGCGCGAGCGCCGCGAGGACATCCCGGCGCTGGCGAAGTTCTTCCTCGGCAAGAGCGCCAAGGAGCTGGGCGTGGAGGCCAAGCGCTTCACCGATGCGGCGCTGGCCACGCTGATGCGCTTCGACTTCCCCGGCAAC
>JBGAKY010000015.1:0-98060 GCA_044224175.1 Rubrivivax sp.
TGGAGCTGCCTGGGCGAGGGATGTCTTTGCCAGCGGCCTCCGTGCCGCTGGCCCTGCGCCTGCACGGCGGTGACCATACCAGCGGGCACGTCTCGGGCGCAGGAACCACTAACAAGAACTCGGCGGAGCCGTAGCGGCGCCTCGCGGACAACAGGCACTTACGCACACCACGCACAGAGTGACTTCGCGCGCATTGGTGGATGACAGCGTGCCTTGCGCGTGAGGGCGCGCGCCGAGGCCTAACGTGTTTTCTCCACCGCCCCACTCTGCCACACATGCCCTCTTGCGTGCACCCCTGCCCAATACTTTCCATCCACACTGTCCAAGGATGGCAAGCCCCGCCGAAGACCTGTCCGGTTGGGTGGCGGAACTCGAATTGCAGTTTCACGATCGCGTCGGCCTCCGTCCGCCTTTCACCGTACCGGCCAACGGCCTTTCCGCCGTTCAGCACTTGAATGCTCGCGCCGGCTCCCGTGTCATTCCACGGCCCGGTATCTCAACCCCAATGCCTTTGCCATCTTGAGCGAAAGCATTCAGCGCCGGTGTGCCGCGTCCCAGTGGGCCCCCAGGCGCTTGGCGCGGCTCATCGCCTGCGCGTCATGGAAGGGCATCGCCACCTGCACGAGCGTGCGGTCGCTCAGCCGTCGTTGCACCGGTGCCTCGTCGATCACGAGTTCCACCGTCGTGCAGCGCTGCCGGCCATGGGCGTCTTCTCGGTAGCGCACGCACAGCAGCGCTTCGCCGTAGCGCCGCACCAGCTTCAGCGTGCCGGGCCGATCCGGCCGCAGCGTCTTGGTCACCCTCGGGTAGCGATTCGCCTGCGCCGGTGCACGTTCGTTCATCGTCGTTCTCCCTGAGGCCGGGCCGTTCTCCAACAGACGACTCCTTGCCTTCCGCCGGCCCCGGCGCGTGTGGGCAAGGAGCACTGGTGTTTTGCTGCTGCCTCTGATACTGTATAAAAAGACAGTATTGCACAAGGCAGCGCACCATGACCCAAGGTCCCGCCCCTGTCCTGCCATTTCCCCCGTCACCGCGCGCCGGTGAAGACCCGCCACCTCGTCTGCTGGACACGCTGCGCGCGCAGATCCGCTACCTGCACTACAGCCTGCGCACCGAACAGGCCTACGTGCACTGGGTGCGGGCCTACATCCGCTACCACAAGCTGCGCCATCCGGCCGAGATGTCGCGCCAGGAGATCGAGGACTTCCTCTCCTGGCTGGCCACCGAACGCCAGGTCGCGCCGGCCACGCACAACCAGGCGCTGTCGGCGCTGCTGTTCCTGTACCAGAAGGTGCTCAACATGCCGCTGCCCTGGCTCGACCAGGTCGGCCGCCCGAAGATGCAGCGCCGGCTGCCGGTGGTGCTGTCGCACGACGAAGTGGCGCGCGTGCTCGCTGCCATGGGCGAAGGCGGCCCCTACCGCCTGCTGGCCGAACTGCTCTACGGCACCGGCATGCGCCTCACCGAAGGCCTGCACCTGCGCGTGAAGGACCTGGAATTCGACCGCCGCGCCATCGTCGTGCGCCAGGGCAAGGGATTCAAGGACCGTGTCGTGATGCTGCCGGCCGCGCTGGAATCCCCGTTGCGCGCCCAGCTGGCCGAATCGCATCGCCTCTGGCAGGCCGACCGCAGCGCCGGCGTTGCGGGCGTGGCCGTGCCCTATGCGCTGGAACGCAAGTACCCGCGGGCGGCGCAGTCCTGGGCCTGGCACTGGGTGTTTCCGCAGGCGCAGACCAGCACCGACCCGCGCAGTGGCGTCGTGCGCCGCCACCACCTGCTGGAGCAGACCTTCCAGCGTGCCTTCCGCGGCGCGGTGTCTGCCGCCGGCATCGTGAAGCCGGCCTCGCCGCACACGCTGCGCCATTCCTTCGCCACCCACCTGCTGCTGGCCGGCTACGACATCCGCACCGTGCAGGAACTGCTCGGCCACGCCGACGTCAGCACCACCATGATCTACACGCACGTGCTGCGCCTGGGTGGCGGTGCCGTGCGCAGCCCGCTGGACACGCTGGACCTGGGCGGCAGCGCCACGCGTCCGCCCTTCGCCCGAGAACCCCAACCGTGCTACCTGCCATCCGGGCCCCTGCCGGCACTGCCGGCGGCGGCCAGACCCCCGGCGCCGGCCCGCGCCGCCGTGCTTCGCTTCCCGGTTATGCCGAACTTCACTGCCGCAGCAACTTCAGCTTCCTGACCGGCGCCTCGCACCCCGAGGAACTGGTCGCCCAGGCGCAGCGGCGCGGCTATTCGGCACTGGCCCTCACCGACGAGTGTTCGCTCGCCGGCGTGGTGCGCGCGCATGTCGAAGCCGAACGCCTGAAGTTCCGCCTCGTCGTGGGCGCCGAGATGCGGCTGGCCGCGCCGCGGCCGGCGGGCAAGAGCGCGAAGCGCGACATCGCCGCCGGGCCCGCGGCCGACGAACCGCACCTCGTGCTGCTGGCCTGTTCACGCCGCGGCTACGGCAACCTCTCGCAGTGGATCACGGTGGCGCGCCGGCGCGCGCCCAAGGGCGAGTACCTGGCGCTGCGCGGCGACGTCGAAGGCAAGGTGCCCACGGCGCCCATGCTCACCGGCCTGCCAGGCTGCATCGCGCTGCTGGTGCCGGCACCCGGCCAGCCCTTCGAGACCGTGTTCGACCACGCCATGTGGCTGAAGACATGGTTCGGTCCCGAGCGCGCCTTCATCGCCGTCGAACTGCTGCACCGCGCGCATGAGGCGGCGCTGGTCGACGTGGTGCAGCGCGTCGCCGCCGTCACCGGCCTCACCGTCTGCGCCACCGGCGGCGTGCTGATGCACGCGCGTTCGCGCAAGGCCCTGCTCGACGTGGTGAGTGCCACCCGGCTGAAGCGCCCGGTGGCCGCCTGCGGCACCGCGCTGGAAGCCAATGCCGAAGCGCACCTGCGTTCGCGCGTGCGGCTGGCGCAGCTGTACCGGCCCGAATGGCTGCAGGCCACGCTGGCCATCGCCGGCCAGTGCGCGTTCTCGCTTTCCGAACTGCGCTACGAATACCCGCGCGAGATCGTCCCCGAAGGGCAGACGCCGACGACCTGGCTGCGCACGCTGGTCGAACAGGGCGTGCGGCGCCGCTTCCCGGCCGGCGAGACGCCGGCCGTTCGCGCCACGCTGGAGCACGAGCTCGCCCTCATCGCGCAGCTGCAGTACGAGGCCTACTTCCTCACCGTCGCCGACCTGGTGCACTGGGCGCGGGCCCAAGGCATCCTGTGCCAGGGCCGCGGCAGCGCCGCCAATTCGGTGGTCTGCTACTGCCTGGGCGTGACCGAGGTCGACCCCGCGCGCATGACGCTGCTGTTCGAACGTTTCATCAGCGCCGAACGCAACGAGCCACCCGACATCGACATCGACTTCGAGCACCAGCGCCGCGAAGAGGTCATCCAGTACGTCTACCGCAAGTACGGCCGCCACCGCGCCGCGCTCACCGGCGTGGTCATCAGCTACCGGCCGCGTTCGGCGCTGCGCGACGTGGGGCGCGCGCTGGGCATCGACGCCGACCGCATCGACGCGCTGGCGAAAAGCACGCACTGGTTCGACGGCCGCCGCATCGACGCCGAACGCCTGCGCGAAAACGGCTTCGACCCCGCCACGCGCACCGTGCGCCTGTGGGTGGAGCTCACGCAGTCGCTCATCGGCTTCCCGCGCCACCTGAGCCAGCACCCGGGCGGCTTCGTCATCGCGCGCGACGACCTGGCTTCGCTGGTGCCGGTGGAGAACGCCACGATGGAAGGCCGCACCGTCATCCAGTGGGACAAGGACGACCTGGACGCGCTGCGCCTCATCAAGGTCGACCTGCTGGCCCTGGGCATGCTCAGCGCCATCCGCCGCGCGCTCGGCTTCGTGGCGCGCAAGAAGGGGCTGGCCGAGTTCCGCATGCAGGACGTGCCGGCCGACGACAGGAGCGTCTACGCCATGCTCTCGCGCGGCGACAGCGTCGGCACCTTCCAGGTCGAGAGCCGCGCCCAGATGAGCATGCTGCCGCGCCTGAAGCCGCAGAACTTCTACGACCTGGTGATCGAGGTCGCGATCGTGCGCCCGGGGCCCATCCAGGGCGGCATGGTCCACCCCTACCTGCGGCGCCGCAACGGCGAAGAGCCGGTCGACTACCCCAGCGACGAAGTGCGGCGCGCGCTGGAGCGCACGCTGGGCGTGCCCATCTTCCAGGAACAGGTGATGCAGCTGGCCATCCTGGCGGCCGACTTCACGCCCGGCGAAGCCGACCAGCTGCGCCGCGCCATGGCGGCCTGGAAGCGCAAGGGCGGCCTGGGCCCTTTCCACGAAAGGCTGGTCGGCCGCATGGTGGCCAAGGGCTACACGACCGAATTCGCCGAACGCATCTTCAAGCAGATCGAAGGCTTCGGCGAATACGGCTTCCCGGAAAGCCACGCCGCCAGCTTCGCGCTGCTGGTGTGGGTGAGCGCCTGGCTCAAGCACCACCACCCCGACGCCTTCCTGGCCGCGCTGCTGAACAGCCAGCCGATGGGCTTCTACGCCCCGGCTCAGCTGGTGCGCGACGCGCGCGAACATGGCGTCACCGTGCTGCCGCCGCATGTCCATCAAAGCGAGTGGGACACGGTGCTGGAAGGCCAGGCCTCGCCGCTGTGCAACGTGCGCCTGGGTTTCAGCCGCATCGGCGGCTTCGCCGAGGAAGCGGCGCAGCGCCTGGTGGCCGCGCGCACCGCCGGCGGCCCGTTCATCAACGCCGAAGACCTGGCGCGTCGCGCGGCGCTCGACGCCCACCAGCTGGAACTGCTGGCCCAGGCCGACGCGCTGGCGCCGCTGGCCGGCCACCGCCACCAGGCGGCGTGGGCCGTGGCCGGCGTCGACACCCGCGCCACCGCGCTGCTGCGCAGCACGCGCACGCACGAGGCCGATGTCGAACTGCCGGCCCCCGGTGCCGCCGAGACCGTGCTCGCCGACTACCGCGCCACCGGGCTGTCGCTGTCGCAGCACCCGCTGGCGCTGCTGCGCGAGGAACTGTCCGCGTTCCAGGTGCAGCCCGCCGCCGTGCTGGCGGGCTACCCCAACGGCCGCCTGGCGCGCGCTTCGGGCATCGTGACGCACCGCCAGCGCCCGGAAACCGCCAAGGGCGTGGTCTTCGTGACGCTGGAAGACGAGACCGGCGCCGTCAACGTCATCGTCTGGCCGGCGGTGGCGGCGGCACAGCGGCGGCCGCTCCTGGCCAGCACATTGCTCACCGTCTTCGGGGTCTGGCAGTGCGAAGGCGAAGTGCGGCACCTGGTGGCCAAGAAGCTGGTCGACCACTCGGCGCTGCTGCAGGGGCTGGCCACCCGGAGCCGCAATTTCCGGTGAGGGCCGGGCCTGCACAATCCAGCCCCATGGAATGTCCCATCGAATGGCTGCCCGCCGCCGGCACGCCGGAACAGCTGATCGTGCTGCTGCATGGCGTGGGCGCCGACGGCGTCGCGCTGGCGCCGCTGGCTCAGGCGCTGCGTGCCGAATTCCCGCAGGCCGCGCTGCTGGCGCCCGACGCGCCACACCCTTTCGAAGGCGGCGGGCCAGGGCGCCAGTGGTTCTCGGTCGCCGGCATCAGCGAAGACAACCGCGTGCCGCGCGTGGCCGCCGTGCTGCCCGGGCTGGTGGCCTGGATCCGGCAGCAGCAGGACCGCCTGCGCGTGCCGCCGGTGGCCACCGCGATCGGCGGCTTCTCGCAGGGTGCCATCCTCGCGCTGGAAACCGCCGCCGCGCACGACGGCCTGGCCGGCCGCGTGCTGGCCTTCGCCGGCCGCTTCGCGCGCCTGCCCGCCGAAGCGCCGCGCCACACCACGCTGCACCTTTTCCACGGCGGCGCCGATCCCGTGATCGCGGCCGAGCATTCGCGCCAGGCGCTGGAGACGATGGCGGCGCTGAACGGCGACGCGACGCTGGACATCGCCGAAGGCGTGGGCCACCTGCTGCACCCGGTGCTGGTGAAGCGCGCGCTGTTCCGCCTGCGCAACCACATCCCGGCCCGCACCTGGGCGGCGGCGCTGGGTGCGGTGCCGGAACTGCGGCGCGCCGAGGGTGAGCAGGACTGAACAGCGCGCCGCGGTGGCAACGATTCGAAACACCGGGCTGGGCCAAAATAGCGTCATGACCGCGACCACCGCCCATCAGAACGTCACCGACGAACTGCGCCGCTGGATCATCGCCCAGGCGGAAGCCGGCTGCCGGCCCGAGGACATCATCGCCGCCATGGTCAAGAGCGGCTGGCAGGAGGACGTCGCCATCGACGCCCTGGAAGCCACGCTGCGCGACCGCCTGGACCAGGTGGCGCGCGAGAAGGCGTCCATCCCGGCACCCGTGCCGGTGCCCGAGCCCGACATCGCCGGCGGCCGCGCGGTGCTGGAAGTCGACGGCCACCCGGTGCGCGTGCTGTGTTCGGTGAAGCTGCCGCGCGTGGTGGTCTTCGGCGGCCTGCTCACCGATGACGAATGCGACCAGCTGATCGAGCTGGCGCGCCCGCGGCTGGCGCGTTCGGAGACGGTGATCAACGAAACCGGCGGCAGCGAAGTCAACGAAGCGCGCACCAGCAGCGGCATGTTCTTCAACCGCGGCGAGACCGAGCTCGTGCGCCGCATCGAGACGCGCATCGCCAGGCTGGTGAACTGGCCGCTGGAGAACGGCGAAGGCATCCAGGTGCTGCACTACGGCCCGGGCGCCGAATACCGGCCGCACCAGGACTACTTCGATCCCGCCCATGCCGGCACGCCCACCATCTTGAAGCGCGGCGGTCAGCGTGTGGGCACCGTGGTCATGTACCTGAACACGCCCAGGGCCGGCGGCGCCACCATCTTCCCGGACGCCGGCATCGACGTCGCGGCCGTGAAGGGCAACGCCGCCTTCTTCAGCTACGACCGTGCCCACCCCGTCGCCAAGACCCTGCACGGCGGCTCACCCGTGATCGAAGGCGAGAAATGGGTCGCAACCAAATGGATGCGCGAGGGCGTCTTCATCTGAAGACGGTCAACGCGCCGGGCGTGGACTGCGTTCTCGGGTGTGAGCACTTTCGCTCTCATCCCTTCGCAAGAGTCCCCCACATGAACAAGTTCCTCGCCCTCGTGGCCGCCGCCGCCTTCGCCACCGGTGCCTTCGCCCAGGGCGCCACGCCGGCCGCTCCCGCCGCCCCCGCCGCGCCGATGGCCCCGGCCGCCGCGCCCGCGAAGCCTGCCGACATGAAGGCCCCCGAAGCCAAGGCCGACAAGGCCGTCGCCAAGAAGGTCAAGGCCAAGAAGACCCACAAGGCCGCCAAGAAGGCCGCCGACAAGGCCCCGGCCTGATCGTTTCCACGCGGGCGGCCGGCAGGGGCCGCCTTCGTTGAATCCCCCGGACCCCCGCACCGCTGTCTCACGGCAACGCCCGGGGGTTCGGCCTTTCAGGGGCGTCCCAGGCGCTGCAACGTGGCCGAATCCAGCACGCGCAGGCGGCTGCCGCCTTCGGCCATGGCCCGCAGCAGTGCCCGCGCGACCGCGGCCGCCTCGATCGGCCGCCACGCCGCCGGGATCAGCCTGGCCAGCGGCCGCGTCACCGCCAGCGCGAGCCGCTCGCCCGGCCGTGCTGCCTGGCCCAGCGATTCACGGTCGCCGGCCAGCAGCGAAGGACGGGCGATGACCAGGGTCTCGAAGCCGATCTCGCCCAGCGCCGCTTCCGCCTCGCCCTTCACGCGGCTGTAGAAGTTGCCCGAACGCGGGTTCGCACCCAGCGCCGAGACCAGGCCGAAGCGCTTCGCGCCGGCGACCCGCGCGGCCCGCGCGAAGGCCAGCACGGCGTCGAAGTCGACCGCCTTGAAGGCCGCCTGCGAGCCCGCGGTCTTGATCGTGGTGCCCAGCGTGCAGAAGGCCCATGCCGCGCCCGGCAGCGCCGGCAGGGCGGCGAAGTCCACCACGTGCACGGCTGCATGCGGCGGCGCGGGCATCGGCCGCCGCACCAGCAGGTGCAAGGTGCCGGGGCCGGCCCACAGGCGCACCAGCTCGCGTCCCACCAGGCCGGTGGCACCGGCGAGCAGCGCGTCTTCAGGGCAGGGGATCGTGGCGATGCGGGTGACAGGAAGTCGACGGTTCGCCAGAGGGTAGCGCAAGCCCCCCGGACCGCGTGTTTGCCGCAGCTTGCCCACCCCCGCCATGACCCCTAGACTGACCCGGTCATGCAGGGCTCACCATGCAAGCCGAACAGAACGAACTGATCACCCGCATCGGCCCCGGCACCCCCTGCGGGGCGCTGATGCGCCGCTACTGGCAGCCGGCCGCGCTGCTGGACGAATTCGACCCCCGCTTCGACCCCCGCATGGCGAACCGGCCGCTGAAGGCGGTGCGCCTGCTGGGCCAGGACCTGGTGCTGTTCCGCGACGAACAGGGCCGCTGGGGCCTGGTCGACCGCGACTGCCCGCACCGCGGCGCCGACCTGGCCTTCGCGCGCCACGAAGGCGACGGCATCCGCTGCCCCTTCCACGGCTGGAAGTTCGACGCCGAAGGCCGCTGCCTGGAGACGCCGGCCGAACCGGTCGGCTCGACGCTGTGCCAGCGCGTGCGGCAGCGCCGCTACCCGGTGCAGGTGAAGTCCGGTGTCGTCTTCGCCTGGCTGGGGCCGGAAGACGAGACCCCGCCCGAACTGCCCGCCTTCGACTGCTTTGCCGCCCCCGACAGCCACGTCTTCGCCTTCAAGGGCCTGTGGAAGTGCAACTGGCTGCAGGCCTTCGAAGTGGGCATCGACCCTTCGCACGCCAGCTTCCTGCACCGCTTCCTGTTCGACCAGGAACTGGAGAACACCTACGGCCGCCAGTTCCGCAACGCCAGTGTCGGCACCGTGGGCGGCGAGCGCTGGCCGATGACGCGCGTCATGCGCGAGTGCTACAGCCCCGAGATCCGCCATGAAGAACTGGCCCCCGGCCTCGTGCGGCTGACCTCTCTGCGCGCGGTCGACCAGGCGACCACGCACGTGCGCATCACCAACGCCGTGTTCCCGCACACCTTCGTGATCCCCTTGTCGGAGACGATGACGATCACGCAGATGCACGTGCCGGTGGACGACCGCCATACCTACTGGGTGGCCTTCTTCACCAGCTTTGCCGAACCGGTGGACCGCGAGACCATGCGCGCGCAGCGCCTGGCCCACATCACGCTGCCCGACTACGTGCCGGTGCACGGCGCGCACGACCACTGGAACTTCAACCCCGAAGAGCAGCGCAGCCGCACCTTCCTGGGCATGGGCGAGGACGACATCAACCTGCACGACCAGTGGGCCGTCGAAAGCATGGGCGCCATCCAGGACCGCACGCGCGAACACCTGGGCACCGCCGACAAGGTGATCATGGCGAACCGGCGCGCGCTGCTGAAGGCGATCGAGACCGTGCAGGCCGGCGGCAGCCCGCCCATGGTGCTGGACGCCGCCGCCGCCGCCGCGCTGCGCGGGCCCGACACCATCGACTGCGTCGCGCCCGCCGACGGCTGGGCCGAATTCTGGCGCCGGCAGGCAGCGGCCAAGCGCGCCGGGGCGTCCTGGCTGGCGGGCGAGCGGACGCCCGCATGACGCCTTTCTCCCGGCGTTGCGGCACTTCCGATGCCGCCGCCTGCGAACGCCTGCAGCGCGAGTGGTCCGGCGCCGGCCTGCAGCGCTTTCGCGTCGCCTTCGGCGACCTGCACGGCCTGCTGCGCGGCAAGACGCTGATGGCCGACGCGCTGCCCGTCACGCTGGCCGAAGGCCTGGGCATGGTGGGCACGCTGCTGCTGAAGGACAGCTCCGACCGCACCGCGGTGCCGGTGTTCGAGCCCGGCGCGCTGGACGCGCTGCCCGGCTTCGGCGGGGCCGCCAACCTGGTGCTGGTGCCCGACCCGCAGAGCGCCGTGCTGCTGCCCTGGGCCCCCGGCACCGGCTGGCTGCGCGGCGAGCTCTTCTTCGCCGACGGCCGCCCGGTGCCGGTGGAGTCGAGGCGCGTGCTGCGCGCGGCGCTCGACCGGCTGGCCGCGGCCGGCTACGGCCTGCGCTGCGGGCTGGAGGTGGAGTTCCACGTCTACCGCATCGTGCGCGAGTCGCTCGACCCCGCGGCCGCCGACTGGCCGCCCGAGCCACCCGCGGTGGAGCTGGTGCACCCGGGCTGGCAACTGCTGGGCGAGGCCCACGCCGACCAGGCCGACGAAGTGCTGGCGCTGGTGCAGCACACCGCGCAGGGACTGGGGATGCCGCTGCGCTCACTGGAGATCGAACTCGGCCCCAGCCAGTTCGAGGCCGTCTTCGACCCCTGCGACGCGCTCACCGCCGCCGACCGCATGCTGCTGTTCCGCAACGGCGTGAAGCAGGCGCTGCGGCGCGCGGGCTACCACGCCAGCTTCGTGTGCCGGCCGCCGTTTCCCAACATCATGTCCAGCGGCTGGCACCTGCACCAGTCGCTGGTGCAGCTCGAAAGCGGCCGCAACGTGTTCGTGCGCGAAGCGGCTGCGGGACAAGCGGATGAAGCGCGCCACTGGCTCAGCGACGCGGGCGCCGCCTGGCTGGCCGGCCTGCTGGCGCACGCCCGCGGCACCACGCTCGCTTCGGTGCCCAGCCTGAACGGCTACGGCCGCTTCCGCCCCAACGCGCTGGCGCCACTGGCCGCGCGCTGGGGGCGCGACAACCGCGGCGCCCTGCTGCGCGTGGTGGGCGGCGCCGGGGACGAGGCCACGCGCATCGAGAACCGGCTGGGCGAGCCGATGGCGAATCCGTATCTCTACCTCGCGGCCCAGGTGCTGGCCGGGCTGGACGGCCTGCAGCGCAAGCTGGTGCCGCCGCCCGCCACCGACCGTCCCTATGCGGAGCCGGCCGATGGCGAGCGCCTGCCCGGCGGCCTGGCCGAGGCGGTCGATGCCTTCGAAGCCGATCGCGTCATCGCCGAAGGCTTCGGCGCACCGATGGCCTGGCTGCTCGCCCGCGTGAAGCGCTTCGAACAGAAGCGCCACGACGAAGCCGCGGACCAGGAAGCCTGGCAGCGGCGCGAATATTTCTCCCGCTACTGAGATGGCTGCCACCGTCACCGTTCACCTGGTCGCGCCCGGCGGCCGCCGGCAGAGCATCCAGGGCCGTGCCGGCCGCAGCCTGATGAAGGCTGCGGTCGACGCCGGCGTGGACGCGATCGCCGCCGATTGCGGCGGCTGCCTCACCTGCGCGACCTGCCACGTGGTCGTCGATCCCGAATGGGCCGTGCGCCTGCCGCCGCCGAACGCCGACGAGGAGGCGATGCTCGAGATGACCGCCGCGCCGCGCGAAGCGACGAGCCGGCTGTCTTGCCAGATCGAACTGCGGCCCGCGCTGGAAGGGCTCGTCGTGCGCCTGCCGGCCACCCAGTACTGAAACCGAAAGGGAGAACCGAGCGATGCGAATCCTCGAAACGCTGGCGCGACTTTGCGCCGTGCTGGCCGGCTGCCTGATGACGGCCATCACCCTGATGACCTGCGTCAGCCTCATCGGCCGCAACACCACCGGCTGGACCATCGTCGGCGACATCGAGCTTTCGGCGGCGGTCGCGGGCGCGGCGGTCGCGCTCTTCCTGCCCTGGTGCCAGGTCAAGCGCGGCAACATCATCGTCGACTTCTTCACCGTCCGTGCCGGCGCCGCCACGCAGGCGGCGCTGGACCGCCTGGGCGCGCTGCTCTTCGCCGCCATGATGGCGCTGCTGGCCTGGCGGTCCGCGGTCGGCGGGATGAGCGCGTGGCAGTCGAAGGCGGGTTCGATGATGCTCGGCTTCCCGGAGTGGATCATCTACACCTGCATCGTGCCGCCGATGGTGCTTTGCGTTCTGATCGGCGTGGTGCAGGCCTGGACCGGCTTCGCCCGGGGGGCCGAGCAATGAGCCCGATCGCGCTCACGCTGCTGATCTTCGCGACCATGGTCGCGCTGATGGCCCTGCGCACGCCGATCGCGGTGTCCATGTTCGTCGCCGGCGCCGTGGGCTACGTGCTGAAGGCGGGCTGGCTGCCGCTGGCGAACTTCCTCAACACCGCCGCCTTCGCGCGCTTCGCGAGCTACGACCTGTCGGTGATCCCGCTGTTCATCCTGATGGGCAACTTCGCCACCCAGGGCGGCATCAGCAAGGCGCTGTTCGAGGTGGCGGCGGGCCTGATGGCGCGCTTCAAGGGCGGGCTGGCGATGGCGGCGGTGCTGGCCTGCGCGGCCTTCGGCGCGATCTGCGGTTCTTCGGTCGCGACGGCGGCCACCATCACCTCGGTGGCGCTGCCGGAACTGCGCCGCCACGGCTATTCACCGCGCCCGGCCACCGGCACGCTGGCGGCCAGCGGAACACTGGGCATCCTGATCCCGCCTTCGGTGCCGCTGGTGGTCTACGCCATCCTGGCCGAGCAGAACATCGCCAAGCTGTTCGCCGCGGCCATGGTGCCGGGCATCATCGCGATGGCCGGCTACATGATCGCGATCGCGATCTACGTGCGCCTGGTGCCCGGCCACGCGCCCGAACACGACAGCGACGCGCCGCCCCTGAAGACCGGTGCGCTGATGGGCGTGCTGCCGATCGCGGTGATCTTCCTCGTCGTCTTCGGCGGCATCTACGGCGGCAAGTTCACGCCCACCGAAGGCGCGGCGGTCGGCGCCGCGTCCACCTTCGTGGCCGCGCTGCTCAAGCGCGAGATCACCTGGCCCAAGTTCAAGCAGTGCTTCTTCGCCACCGCCGAGGCGTCGGCGATGATCTTCATGATCTTCCTCGGCGCCGACCTGATGAATGCCGCCCTCGCGCTGACGCAGGTGCCGGCGCAACTGGCCGGGCTGGTGCAGAGCTGGGGTGTCTCGCCGCTGATGGTGGTGGGCGCGATCGTCGTCTTCTACCTGGCGCTGGGCTGCCTGATGGACGAGCTCTCGGTGCTGCTGCTGACGATCCCGATCTTCTTCCCCATCGTGATGGGGCTGGACTTCGGCATGCCCAAGGAAAGCGTGGCCATCTGGTTCGGCATCCTGGTGCTGATGACGGTGAGCTTCGGCCTCCTGTCGCCGCCGGTGGGGCTGAACGTCTACGTGGTCAACGGCATGGCCCGCGACGTGCCCATCGCCGAGAGCTACCGCGGCGTGCTGCCCTTCCTGGCCAGCGATTCGCTGCGGCTGGCGCTGCTGTTCTTCTTCCCGCCCGTCTCGCTGTGGCTGGTGAAGTACGTCGGATGAGGGTCAACCATGACGGCGTCGGGTCGGCGCCGCCGTTAACTTCGGTGCGCCGAATCTTCCCCAAGGAGCCTCCCCCATGAAACGCCGTTCCTTCGTCCAGGGTGCCGCAGCCGCCGTCTCGCTGGGCGCGCCGCTGGCCGCGCTGGCACAGCAGACCGTCACGCTCAAGTTCCACACCTTCATGGCGCCGTTGTCCAACGTGTGGCTCACCATGCACAAGCCGTGGATGGAAAAGGTCGAGAAGGACTCCGGCGGCCGCATCAAGTTCGAGGGCTACCCCGCCATGCAGCTGGGCGGGACACCGGTGCAGCTGTACGACCAGGCGCGCGACGGCGTCGTCGACGTGGTCTGGACGCTGCCGGGCAACACAGCCGGGCGGTTCCCGCGCATCGAGGTCTTCGAGCTGCCGTTCATCATGAACAACGCCGAAGCCACGTCCAAGGCCTACTGGGAGTACGTGCAGACGGTCGCGCCGGACGAGTTCAAGGAGACCCAGGTCATCGCGCTGCAGGTGCACGGCCCGGGCATGTTCCACTCGGCGACCAAGCTGATCAAGAACGTGGGCGACCTCAAGGGCATGAAGGTGCGCGGCCCGACCCGCCAGGTGACCAAGCTGCTGGGCGCCCTGGGCGCCATCCCGGTGGGCATGCCGCTGCCGCAGATTCCCGACGCGCTGTCCAAGGGCACCATCGAGGCCTGCGCCATCCCCTGGGAGGTCGTGCCGTCGGTCAAGGTGCACGAGCTCACCAAGTTCCACAGCGAGTTCGACAACACCGGCGGCGCGCTCTACACCACCACCTTCGTGATGGCGATGAACAAGGCCAGGTACGAGTCGCTCGCGCCCGACCTGAAGAAGGTGATCGACGCCAATTCGGGCCTCGCCACCTCGGGCTGGCTGGGCAAGACGCAGCAGGGCAACGACGCCATCGGCCGCAAGTCGGCGGTGGACCGCGGCAACACGATCTACCAGTTCACGGCCGCCGAACGGCAGGACTTCATCAAGCATTCGGCCCAGGTCGACGACGAATGGGTGGCCGACATGAACAAGCGCGGCTTCGACGGCAAGAAGCTGCTGCAGACGGCCAAGGACTTGATCGCCAAACACGGCAAGGGGACCTGAGCCGCCGGAAGGCGGCGAACGCTGCTTGCCGGACCGCGCGCGATTTCACGCACGCGGGCGGGAAGGCCTGACCCTCCGGAAAAACGGGGCCGGCGGTGAAGCCGGCCCCTAACGGAGGAGCGGTCCGGCGTGGGTTGCCGGGGGGCCGCTTCGAGGGTCGCTCGGGGCCTGCCACAGGATTGCCTGCCCCGGAAACGGAATCTACGGACCGGCCCGCCGGCCGCCCAGCGGCGGGCGACGAACGGCAGGCCGCGGGCGACGGATTGCGGCCGGTGCCGATCAGCCGGCGCCGGCGCCCAGCCAGGCCGCGCCGCGCACGCCGCTGGCGTCGCCATGCAGGCTGGGCACGAGGCGCGTGCGCACGGGGTCCAGCAGCCCGCCCGAGAACACCCACTGGCTCCACAGTTCCGGCACGCGCCGGTACAGGTGCGCCATGCGCGAGACACCGCCGCCGAGCACGATGACGTCGGGGTCCAGCAGGTTGATCACCGCCGCCAGCGCACGCGCCAGGCGCGAGGCGTGGCGCTCCAGCGAAGCCGCGCAGTCGGTGTCCCCCAGGGCCGCGCGCTGCACGATCGCCGCCGCGTCCAGCGTGCCGCCGTGGCGCGCCGCGTGGTCGCGTGCCAGCCCCGGGCCACTGACCAGGGTCTCGATGCAGCCGGCCTTGCCGCAGTAACAGGCCGGTGCCGGGTCTTCGGCGGTGGCCCAGGGCAGCGGGTTGTGGCCCCATTCGCCGGCCAGCCCGTTGGGTCCGCCCAGCACGCGGCCGTGCACCGAGATGCCGGCGCCGGTGCCGGTGCCGACGATGGCGGCGAACACCACCGCCGCGCCCGCGCCGGCGCCGTCGGTGGCTTCAGACAAGGCCAGGCAGTTGGCGTCGTTCGCGATCGCCACCGGCTGGCCCAGCCGCCGCGCCAGGTCCTGCTGCAGCGGGTGGCCGTTCAGGCAGGTGGAGTTGCAGTTCTTCATCAGCCCGCCTGCGGCCAGCGTGCCCGGCGTGCCGATGCCGATGGAGAAGGGGCCGTGGCCCGCGGCACGGGCTTCGTCCGCGAGCGAGCCGATGGCGCCCAGGATCTCCTCGTAGCGCCCGGCCGGCGTGGCGATGCGGCGACGCCAGCGTTCGGACCCCTGCGGGTCCAGCACGACGGCTTCGATCTTGGTGCCGCCGAGGTCGACGCCCAGGCGGTTCAAATCGGCTGCGTGCGCTCGGTCAGCCAGGCCCGCGCGGCGCCGGCGCCGCGCGGCGCCAGCCGTTCGCGCACGGTGGCGTGGTAGCGGTTGAGCCAGGCGACTTCGTCCTCGCGCAGCAGCGAACGGTCGATGCAGCGGGTGTCGATCGGGCACAGCGTGAGCGTCTCGAACTCGAGGAAGTCGCCGAAGGCGCCCGCCTCGGGCGTGGTGGCGGGCACGTTGAGCACCAGGTTCTCGATCCGCACGCCCCACTGGCCGGGGCGGTAGAGGCCGGGTTCGATGCTGGTGATCATGCCGGCTTCCATCGCCATCTGCGGCTCGGCCACCGCCTTGCTGATGGTCTGCGGGCCTTCGTGCACGTTGAGGAAGTAGCCCACGCCGTGGCCGGTGCCGTGGCCGAAGTCCATGCCTTCGGACCACAACGGCGCGCGCGCCAGCGTGTCCAGCATGGGGCTCGGCGTGCCGCGCGGGAAACGCGCGCGCGACAGCGCCATCGTGCCCCTGAGCACCAGCGTGTAATCGCGCTTCATCGCCGCGCTGACGCGGCCGATGGGCCACACGCGCGTGATGTCGGTGGTGCCGCCCACGTACTGGCCGCCGCTGTCGATGAGCAGCAGGCCGTCGCCTTCGATCACCGCGTGGTGGTCGTCCGTCGCGCGGTAGTGCGGCATCGCGCCGTTGGCGTTGAAGCCGGCGATGGTGGAAAAGCTCAGGCCCACGAAACCGGGGCGCTTCGCGCGCGCGGCGCTGAGCTTCTCGTCGATGGTGAGCTCGGTGATGCGCTCCCTGCCGGCCGTGAGGCCGGCCTGCCGATCCGCCAGCGCCTGCTCGAACCAGGCGTAGAACTCGCACATCGCGGCGCCGTCCTCGGCCATGGTCTCGCGGATGAAGGCGGCTTCCGCGGCGGTCTTGCGGCTCTTGGCCAGCGTGCTGGGGTTGATCGTGTCGACCACGCGCGCGCCGGCGCCGACCTTCTCGCGCAGGCCCAGCGTCACGCGGCGCGGGTCCAGCAGCAGCACTTGGCCAGTGCCCAGCGCGGCCAGCGCGGCGGCCGCCTGGTCGTAGGGCGCGACCTGCACGCCGTCGGCCGCCAGCGTGGCGGCGAGCGCGGCGTCCACCTTGCCGGCGCCGACGAACAGGCGCGCCGAGTCCTGCGCCACCATCAGGTGGGCCAGGAACACCGGGTTGTAGCTGACGTCGCTGCCGCGCAGGTTGGTGATCCAGGCGATGTCGTCGACGGTGGAGACGAAGTGGTGGCTGGCACCGGCCGCCTTCATCGCGTCGCGCACCAGGGCCAGCTTGGCGGCGCGCGGCTGGGCCGCGAACGGCGCCGCGTGTTCGTAGACGGCGGCGGCGGGCAGGGCGGGGCGGTCGGGCCAGATGCTGTCGATCACGTCGATGTCGGTGCGCAGCTGCACGCCGGCGGCGGCCAGCGCCTGGCGCAGCGCATGCGCCAGCGCCAGGCCCAGCACCTGGCCGTCCACGGCCACCGTGGCGCCACGCGGCACGCGGCCGGCCAGCCAGTCGATGTAGAGCGTGGACGTGCCGGTGGGGATGCGCACGAGGTCGATGCCGCTGCCCACCAGTTCGGCTTCGGCCTGCACCCAGTAGCGGCTGTCGGCGAACAGCGCGGCCGAGTCGGGCATCACCACCAGCGTGCCCACCGAGCCGGTGAAGCCCGAGAGCCATTCGCGCGCCTGCCAGCGTGCGGGCAGGTATTCGCTCAGGTGCGGGTCGGACGAAGGCACCAGCAGCGCGTGCAGGTTCTCGCGCGCCATCGCCTCTCGCAGGTGGGTCAGGCGCAGGCGGATCGGGGAAGTGCGGACGTCCATGGGGGTCTTTCGGCCGGTGGGGCGGACAGTCATTCTAGGAGTCAGGGGTCGGGCACCACGCGGGCATGGCGGGCGAACGTGAAGTAGCTCCAGGCCCAGTCGATCATCACCACCAGCCGGTTGCGGAAGCCGATCAGGAAGTACACGTGGGCGAAAAGCCAGAACAGCCAAGCCGCCACGCCGGACAGGCGCACGCGGCCCAGCAGCGGCACTTCCAGCTGCACCACCGCCGCCTTGCGGCCCAGGGTGGCGAGCGATCCGTAGTCGGCATAGCGGAAGGTCTCCACCGGCCCGCCGCGCAGGGCCGCCAGCACGTTGCGCGCGGCGGTGCGGCCCATCTGCTTGGCCGCCGGGCTGACGCCGGGCACCGGCTTGCCGCCGCTGGTGGCGGCGGCGAGGTCGCCGATGACGCTGATCTCCGGGTGGCCTTCGAGCGTGAGGTCGGGCCGCACCGGCACGCGGCCGGCGCGGTCGGCGGCCACGCCGCAGGCTTCGGCCAGCTGCCGGCCCAGCGGTGACGCGGCCACGCCCGCGGCCCACAGCACGGTGCGCGAGGCCAGGCGCTGCGCGCCCAACGGGCCCTGCACGTCGACGCCGTCGGCGTCGATCGCGGTGACGCGGCAGCCGGTCAGCACTTCGACACCCAGCCTTTCGAGCTGGCGGCGCGCGCTCGCCGACAGTTCGGCGTCGAAGGCCCCCAGCACGCGTTCGGCGCCTTCCACCAGCAGCACGCGGGCGCGCCGCGAGTCGATGCGCCGGAATTCGTCGGGCAGCGTGTGGCGCGCGATCTCCACCAGCGTGCCCGCCAGTTCGACGCCGGTGGGTCCGGCACCGATGACGACGAAGCTGAGCCAGGCGTCGCGCGCGGCCGCGTCTTCGCAACGCTCAGCGCTTTCGAAGGCGCCGATGACGCGCGCACGGATGGTGAACGCGTCCGCCAGCGTCTTCAGGCCGGGTGCGTGCACGGCCCAGTCGTCGCGGCCGAAGTAGCTGTGGGTGGCGCCGGCGGCCACGATCAGGTGCGAATAGGCGATTCGGCTGCCGTCTTCCAGCACCACGGCACGGCCGGGCACGTCGACCGCCGTCACGGTGGCCTGCAGCACGGTCAGGCGGCCGGTCTGCATCTCGTGGCGCAGCACGTGGCGTATGGGCGCCGAGATCGCCGGCGCCGCCAGCCCGGCGGTGGCCACCTGGTAGAGCAGGGGCTGGAACAGGTGGTGGTTGGTGCGGTCGACCAGCACCACTTCGGCGCCGCCGCGCACCAGCCGGCGCACGGCTTCCAGGCCGCCGAAGCCGCAGCCGACGATGACGACGGGAAGAGGGGCCATGGCGCCGCGAGTGTCGCAGCTTCAGGTGCCGGCCGCGGCCGGGGCCCTGCGGGCGGCCGTCAGGCGGCGGCCGGGCTGGTCGACGGGTTGGGCGCGGTCTCTTCGCGCTCTTCGGGCTCTTCGGCCTTCTCCGCAGGCTTGGCGGTGGCCGTCGGGGCGGGCGCGCTGCTCGGTGGCGGGCTGGACGGGTCGGGTACCGGTTCGTCCCACGAGAACTCGATGCCGCTGCCGTCGCTGGAAGGCAGCTGCGGCGTGCTGGCGGGCGCCTTGGCGGCCGGCGGCGGCGGCGGCGGCGGCGTGGCCACGCTCACCTGCAGCGGTTCGCCAGCGTGCACGGTGTGCGCCGCCGCCGCGGCGGCGCCGCTGGCGTGCAGCAGGCTCTGCTGCTTGGCGTCTTTCGCGGCCTTGGCGGCGCGCTTGAGCTTGTCGGCGTAGGTGGTGGCGCTGGTGCCGTTGGGCGTCGAGAGGGTGACGCGGGTCGACGGCTGCGGCTCCGGCGCGGGCGCCGGGGCAGCCGTGGGCTGGCGTGGCTTGGCCATGCGGTTCGAAACGACCGCGCGTCCTTGCTTCCAGCGAATGACCTGCGAGATGCCGCTCATGACAGCCAGTGGGTTGGGCCACTTCCTCCAACCGGGAACACCCCGGTTCACGCCGGGAGGATCGGCATTTGCGCGGGCGGGCTGTAGGGGCCGGCATGTGAATTAGTTGGCGGGCCGGCGGCCGAGCCTACAAATCCGTGCGCAGCTTCCAGATTTCCGGGAAGAGAACGACGTCGAGCATCTTGCGCAGGTAGCCCACGCCGTTGGTGCCGCCGGTGCCGCGCTTGAAGCCGATCACCCGTTCCACCGTGGTCACGTGGCGGAAGCGCCAGAGGCGGAAGGCGTCTTCCAGGTCGGTCAGTTCTTCGCCCAGCTGGTAGAGGTCCCAGTGGGTGTCAGGGGCGCGGTAGACCGTGAGCCACGCCTGTTCCACCGCGTCGTCGGCAGTGTAGGGCTGCGTCCAGTCGCGTTCGGTGTGGCTGGCCGGCACCGCGAGGCCGCGGCGTGCCAGAAGCCGCAGAGACTGGTCGTACAGCGAAGGCGCGCGCCAGGCGGCTTCGACCTCGGCCAGGCGGTTCGGGGCGTGCTGGTGGGGTTTCAGCATGGCGGCGTTCTTGTTGCCCAGGCTGAATTCGATGCAGCGGTACTGCCAGCTCTGGAAGCCGCTGCTGGAAGCCAGGTAGGGGCGGATGGCGCTGTATTCCGGCGGCGTCATCGTGGCCAGCACGTCCCACGCGTGGACCAGCTGCTCCATGATCTTGGACACCCGCGCCAGCATCTTGAAGGCGGGCGAGAGGCGGTCTTCGGCGATGGCGGCCATCGCGGCGCGCAGCTCGTGCAGCATCAGCTTCATCCAGAGCTCGCTGGTCTGGTGCTGCACGATGAACAGCATCTCGTCGTGGCCGGGCGACAGCGGGTGCTGCGCTTCCAGCACCTGGTCCAGGTGCAGGTAGTCGCCATAGCTCATCGAGCGCGAGAAGTCGAGCTGGGCGCCGTGGTGTTCGCTGGAGGTCATGTCACTGCATTCCGCTGGTTGAACCGGGGCTGGCGCCATTCGCCGGAATCGAGCACCGCACGCAGGTGCTCGGCGGCGTCGAAGGCGTCCACGTGGCGCAGGTACAGGGGCGTGAAGCCGAAGCGCAGGATGTCCGGCGCCCGGAAGTCGCCCACCACGCCGCGCGCGATGAGCGCCTGGATCACCGGGTAGCCCAGCTCGGCGTGCGCGAAGCAGACCTGGCTGCCGCGCAGCGCGTCTTCGCGCGGGGACGCCAGCACCAGCTGCGGGCAGGTGGCGGCCACGCGGTCGGCGAACACGCGCGCCAGCGACAGCGACTTGGCGCGCAGCGCCCCCATGCCGCCCAGCGCTTCGGCCGCCAGCACGGTATCGACGCCGCACTCCAGCGCCGCCAGTCCGATGACCGAGGGCGTTCCGCACAGGTAGCGCGCGATGCCGGGCGCCGGCCGGTAGCCGGGCGTGAAGTCGAACGGCGAGGCATGGCCCATCCAGCCCGCCAGCGGCTGCCAGAAGCGTTCGGCATGTTTCGGGTGCGCCCACACGAAGGCCGGCGCGCCAGGGCCGCCGTTCAGGTACTTGTAGCCGCAGCCGACCGCGAAGTCGGCATTCGCGCCGTGCAGGTCCACCGGCACCGCGCCGGCGCTGTGCGCCAGGTCCCAGATCGTCAGCGCGCCGGCCGCATGCGCAGCCTTCGTCAGCGCGGCCATGTCGTGCATGCGGCCGCTGCGGTAGTTCACGTGCGTGAGCATCAGCACCGCACAGCGCTCGTCCAGCAGTGCGGGCAGTGCGTCGGCTTCGGCCAGCACGAGGTCGAAACCGCGTTCGCGCGCCAGCGATTCGGCGATGTAGAGATCGGTGGGGAAGTTGCTGCGCTCGCTGAGGATGACGCGGCGCGCCGGCGCGTCGGCGCGCAAGATGGTGAGCGCGGCCGACAGCACCTTGAACAGGTTCACGCTGGTCGAGTCGGCCACCAGCAGTTCGCCCGCCTTCGCGCCCACCAGGCGCGCGATCTTGTCGCCCACGCGCTGCGAAAGGTCCATCCAGCCGGCGCTGTTCCAGCTGCCGATGAGGCCGCGGCCCCATTCCTGCGTCACCACCTGCTGCACGCGCGCCGGTGTGGCCCTGGGCAGCACGCCGAGCGAATTGCCGTCCAGGTAGATGAGTCCGGGCGGGATCTCGAACTGGTCTCGCAGCGGCGCCAGCGGGTCGGCGGCGTCCAGCGCCTGGGCCTGGTCTCGCGTCGTCATGTGGAGGTCTCCAGAGGAAATTGTCGGGGGCGAACCTGCGTTCGGCCCGGGGCGGTCACTCGTCCTGTGGCGGCCGCGGGCGCTTGGGGTGCCCTGCTCCGCTCATGTCCCCCGCGTCGGGCTGCGCGCCGCTCCTCCTTTACTTCGCTCCGCAGGGCACCCCAATCGCCCGCTCCGGCACCGCTCGTGGCGTGCCGCCAGCCCGCGTGCAGCGGTGGTGGTTGGCCGGGGGCGCCGGGTGCCGGGCGCAGCGCAGTCAAGGAGGAGGCACGGCCGCAGGCCGGGCCGGGGAACATGAGCGGAGCCCGGCACCCGGTGACCTCGGCCCGCCGCAGGCGGTCGCGCGACCGGCTGTTCAGAGCCGACAGCCGTCATTTCCACTCCCGCAACACGGCGCGCACCGGCGACGCATCGGCCGTGGTCAGCCTGAGCGGCAGGGCAATGAGTTCGTAGTCGCCTTCGGGCACCTCGTCGAGCACCAGGTTCTCCAGCACGCGCACATCGCGGCGGCGGATGACCTGGTGGCTGTCCAGCGTCTTGCTGTCGGCGGGGTCGATGCTGGCGGTGTCGATGCCGATCAGGCGCACGCCCAGGTCCGCCAGTCGCTCCACCGTGTCGGGCGCGTACGCAGCCAGGTCCGGGTCCCAGCGGTCGACCGGCGCCCGGGCATAGGTGCGTACCAGCACGCGCGGCGGCAGGCCTTCGAGCGCATGTTCCAGGTGCCGCCACTGGACCAGCGGCCCGCAGCCGATGGCGTGGATCACGCGGCAGGGCCCCAGGTAGGGCGCCAGGTCCAGCGCGCCCGCTGCCGCGCCGGCGTCGTCGTAGTGCAGCGGGGCGTCGGCGTGGGCACCGGCGTGCGGGCTGAGCGTGATCGTGCTCACGTTCACCGGGCAGCCGGGGGCGATGCGCGCCGCCCACACGCTGCGGTACGGCGCGTCGCCCGGGAACACCGGCGAACCCGCGTGCACGGGGGGAGAGATGTCCCAGAGCCTGGCCATGGGCGTCGATGATAGGGCGAAACCGGAGATAGTTGACAACTAAAGTATCTGGCCGAAGAATGCACCCGATGCCTGCCACCGCCCACGTCGACACCTTCGCGCGCGACCGCCTGCCGGCGCCCGCCGCGATGCCCGAGCTGCTGTTCGAACTGCCCGCGCTGCAGTTCCCGCCGCGCCTGAACTGCGCCGCCGAACTGCTGGACCGCTGGGTGGCCCAGGGGCAGGGCGGGCGGCTGGCGCTCGTCGGCCACGGCGTGCGCTGGACCTATGCCGAACTGCTGGCGCAGGCGAACCGCATCGCCCACGTGCTGGTGCGCGAGCAGGGCCTGGTGCCCGGCAACCGGGTGCTGCTGCGCGGCGCCAATTCGCCCATGCTGGCCGCCTGCTGGCTGGCGGTGGTGAAGGCGGGCGGCATCGCGGTGGGCACGATGCCGCTGCTGCGTGCGCGCGAACTGGTCACCATCGTCGACAAGGGCCAGGTCACGCACGCGCTGTGCGACGAGCGCCTGCGCGAGGAACTCGACCTGGCGCGTCCGGGCTGCGCCACGCTGGCGCACGTGCTGCACTTCAACGGCCCGGCGCGCGAACTGGAGACGCGCGCGGCCGCGATGCCGGAAGCCTTCGCCAACGTGGACACGGCGGCCGACGACATCTGCGTGATGGCCTTCACCTCGGGCACCACCGGGGTGCCCAAGGGCACGCTGCACTTCCACCGCGACGTCATGGCCTCGGCCGCCTGCTGGCCGCCGCACGTGCTGCGCGCGCAGCCGGACGACGTGTTCATCGGCAGCCCGCCGCTGGCCTTCACCTTCGGGCTGGGTGGCCTGCTGGTGTTCCCGATGGCTGTCGGTGCCGCCAGCGTGCTGATCGAGAAGGCGACGCCCGACGTGCTGCTCGCGGCCATCGCCCAGCACCGCGCCACGGTGTGCTTCACGGCACCCACCTCGTACCGGGCGATGGCGGCGCAGGTGGCGCAGCACGACCTGTCGTCGCTGCGCAAGTGCGTCTCCGCCGGCGAGGCGCTGCCGGCCGCCACGCGGCTGCTGTGGAAGCAGGCCAGCGGCATCGAGATCATCGACGGCATCGGCTCCACCGAGATGTTCCACATCTTCATCAGCGCCGACGAAGCCCACGCCAGGCCGGGCGCCACCGGGCTGCCGGTGCCCGGCTACCGCGCCGCCGTGCTGGACGAGCAGGGCCGCGAACTGCCGCGCGGCCAGGTGGGCCGGCTGGCGGTGAAGGGGCCCACCGGCTGCAAGTACCTGGACGACCCGCGCCAGGCCAACTACGTGCAGGGCGGCTGGAACATCACCGGCGACGCCTACCTGCAGGACGAGGACGGCCAGTTCGTCTACCAGGCGCGCACCGACGACATGATCATCTCCGGCGGCTACAACATCGCGGGCCCGGAAGTGGAAGGCGCGCTGCTGCTGCACCCGGCGGTGGCCGAATGCGGCGTCATCGGCCAGGCCGACGAAGCGCGCGGGCAGATCGTGAAGGCTTTCGTCGTGCTCAAGCCCGGCCACGTCGGCGACGAGGCGATGAAGAAGACCCTGCAGGACTTCGTCAAGCAGACCGTCGCGCCCTACAAGTACCCGCGCGAGATCGAATTCAGGCCGTCCCTGCCGCGCACCGAGACCGGCAAGCTGCAGCGCTTCAGGCTGCGCGGCGGCTGACCGTCGCGGCGCCTCCGCCGTAGGTGAGCCGGCTCCACAGCGCCTCCAGCGGCCCGCGTTCGTGGCGGCGCAGCCACCACAGGCTCCAGGGCACCTGCAGCGCGAAGTAGATGACGAAGGCCAGCGCCAGCCCGGCTGCCGGCCCCACGCGGCCCCAGAGCCCGAAGCCCCAGCCGTGGAAGAGGGTGGTGCACAGCAGCGTCTGCATCAGGTAGTTGGTCAGCGGCATGCGGCCGGCGGCGGCCAGCGGCGCCAGCCGGCGCTGCCAGGCCGGCCGCTGCGCCAGCTGCACGATCACGAGCACGTAGAAGACCATCATCGCCGGCCGGCCGGTCCAGTAGCACAGGCTGCCCAGCCACTTGACGGGCGAAGGGCCCGGTGTGCGGTTGAATTCGAAGATCGCGGTCGACACCGCGGCGCAGGCCAGGCCCACGCCGAGCGCCCACCACGTCAGCCGGCGAATGCGGGGCAGCAGTTGCGGAATGCGCTGCACCCAGCGTTCGCGCCCGGCCAGCAGGCCCAGCAGCATGGTCAGCGACATCTGCACGTACCAGCCCAGCGTGCCCCACAGCGACAGCGGGTTGTCGTAGAAGTAGGCCGTCTCGCGCGCGGTCTCGGCCACCGCCTGCCAGAAGCTGCCGTGGCCGTAGGCGGCGTTGTTGCTGGCCTCGAACGCCTTCGCCTGCGCCACCAGCGTGGCGGTCAACTCGGGTGTCATCACCTGCAGCCGGACAGCGCCGTTGACCACCGGGTACAGCAGGCACAGCACGATCAGCGTCACGATGGTGCGCCGGCCCGCATCGCGCAGCGGAAAGACCAGCAGCAGCCCCAGCAGCGCATAGACGTGCAGCACGTCGCCCGACCAGAACACGAAGGCATGCACGACGCCGAAGATCCCCAGCACGAGCAGGCGCCGCAGGTACAGGCCGGTGGCGTGCGCCGGGTCGCGTTCGACCATGCGGCCGTACTGCAGCGTGAAGCCGATGCCGAACAGCAGGCTGAACATGCTGTTGAACTTGCCGGAGAACAGCGTGTCGCGCAGCTGCTCGGCGGCCTGGTCCAGCGCACCCGGCCACAGGTGCGAGCCGTCGGCTTCGGCGAAGAAGCTCTGGCTGAAGCCGGGCATGTTCATGATCAGGATGCCCAGCAGCGCGAAGCCGCGCACGATGTCCAGCACCGCGATGCGTTCGCTGGCGGGCAGCGATCGGATGTCGTCGCTCATCGGTCTCTCCCCGGTGGAACGTTGGCGTGCGGGGCATTCTGCGCGCCGCCTGCGCGGCGCGTCATCCCTATTCCGGATGTCCGATCGGGGGCAGTCCATGCCGTCTGCGGGCCGCGTCGCAGGCGTCGTCGGCCACGCCCATGGGCGCACGCTCGCCGAACTCGCGGCAGGGCGAAGGCCGTTCGGCGTGGATGGCGCATTGCACGCGCACGCCCACCGTGCCCACCAGCGCGGCGCAGCGCGGCGGCCGGTGGTCGGTGCCGCGCAGGCGGCACAGCGCCGCGGTCACGGGTTCGGCCAGGCCTTCGGGCACGCGGCCGCCAGCGGGCTCCCATTCCTCACGCGCGAAGTCGACGCGGAAGCTGGCGCAGCAGGCGCCGCAGGAAAGGCAGGGGTTGCCGCCGCTCAACTCAGGCGCGGACCACGGTGACCGTGCACTCCGCCTGCGCCACCACCTGCGAGCTCACGCTGCCCAGGTAGCGCCGCAGCGCCGAGGCGCCGCGCGCCCCCATCACGATGTGGTCGACCTGGTTGCGGGTGGCGAAGTCGACGATGGCGGCCGCCACGTCGGGCGCCTCCAGCACGTGGAAGGTGAGCCGGCCCTCGTCGAGCGAAAGCGCCTTGCTGATCGGCCGCGCCCAGTGCTTCAGCGCGACCAGCTGCTTCACGTGCTTGCTGTGGCCCTGCTCGTCGACCAGTTCGTCGATGCCGATGCGCGCCGTGCGCAGCACCGCCAGGCAGGCCAGGCGCGCGCCCGGCTCGGTGACGACGATGCGGCGCACCGTCTCGCGCAGCTGTTCCAGCAGCGCTTCCTCGGCGTTGTCGATGTCGACCGCGCTCAGGATGATGGGGCTCTTCATCACCTGGCTGGCGATGCCCAGCCCGGGTTCGTTGCGTGCCTCGGCGCCCAGCGCGAAGAACCAGCGCTTGAAGACCTTGATCGGCCCGCTCTGGCGTAGCCGTTCGGCGCGCGGGGTGAGCGCCACCTCGGCCGGGCTCTGCAGGTCCAGCGCCAGCTGCGCCGCGCTCTGGTAGCGGCGCTCGGGCTTGACCTCCAGGCACTTGAGGATGACCTCCTGCAGCCAGGGCGGGCAGTCGGCGCGGATCGAACGCGGCGGGATCGGGTCCACGTACAGCCGCCGGCGCAGGCCGCGCACCGTGTTCGGCGCCCCGAAGGGCCGTTCGCCGGTGGTGAAGTGGTAGAGCATGACGCCGAGCGCGAAGATGTCGCTGCGCGGGTCGTTGCGCACGAACTGCACCTGCTCGGGCGACATGTAGGGCCCGGTGCCCATCGGCAGGCGGAACTCCTCTTCCAGCAGGTCGGGCAGGCGGTCGTGGCGCGACAGGCCGAAGTCCACCAGCACCGCCGTGCCGTCGGCGCGGAACATGATGTTGCTGGGTTTCACGTCCAGGTGCACCAGGTGCTGCCTGTGCAGGTCGTGCAGCGCGGTGGCCACGCGCGAGCCGATCTCGATGACCTCGTCGATGGCCAGCGGCGCCTCGTCCAGCCGCGGGCGCAGCGAAGGTCCCTGGATGCGCTCCATCACGATGAAGGGCGTGCGCGCCCAGTCGCCGCGCGCCAGGTACTTCGGCACGTGCACGCCGTGCAGCGTGGGCAGGATCATCTGCTCGACTTCGAAGCCGACGATGGTGGCCGGGTCCTCGCCGCCCTTGATGCGCGGCACCTTCATGATGAGCGGCATCTCCTCGGGCCGCCCGTCGGCATGCGTCACGCGCCACAGGTGCGCCATGCCGCCCTGGTGCAGCCGCTCCTCCAGGCGGTAACCGTCCACCACGTGGCCGGTGGCCAGCGGCGGCGCGGCGGCGGCGGCTTCACTGTCCATCTTCGAGCCGGGTGGCCAGCCGCTGCGGCAGCTGGGCGGCCCGGATCTTGGCCGCCGCGCCTTCGGTGTCGTAGGGCACGCGCCAGAAGGTCAGCTCGCGCGCGCTGCTGTCGAAGATGGCATAGCAGGCGGCGGGGTCGCCGTCGCGCGGCTGGCCAGCCGAGCCGGGAATGGCCAGCCACTGGCGCGAAACCGCCAGCGGGATCGGCATGCCCGGCGTGGGCACGAATTCGCCCGTCTTGCCGGTGGGCGACAGGTGGTACAGCCGCGGCTCGTGCATGTGGCCGCAGAAGGTGACGTGGGCGCGCGTGGCGTGCAGGCTGCGCATGGCTTCCAGGCGGCCGGCCACGTAATCCCAGCCGGGCGGGTCCCAGGCGTTGGCGTGCACGAAGAGGATCTCGCCCTCCTCGTGCGTGTAGGGCAGCGAGGCCAGGAAGTCGACCTGCTCGGGTTCCAGGTGCTCGCGCGTCCACTCCACCACGAAGCGCGGGTCGGGCCGCATCGAAGGCGAAGGACCGCGCACCACCGCGATGTCGTGGTTGCCCATGACGGCGATGGCGCCCTGGTCGACGAAGCTGCGCACGATGTCGACCACCCAGCCGGGGTCGGCGCCATAGCCGACGAAGTCGCCCAGCAGCGCATAGCGGTCGATGGGCTGGCCGGCGGCGTGCTCGAGCACCGCCTCCACCGCTTCGCGGTTGGCGTGCAGGTCGGTCAGGATCCCGTACTTCATGGACGGGCCGAGGTTAACCCGGTTCGCTGACCCCGGTCCTACATGACCGCACCCAGCTGCCAGGGGACGAACTCGTTCTGGCCGTAGCCGTGCCGTTCGCTCTTGGTGGCGCGGCCGGAGGCGGTGTCCAGCATCAGGCGGAAGATGCGCTCGCCGGCTTCGTCCACCGTCTCGCGGCCTTCGACGATGCCGCCGCAGTCGAGGTCGATGTCTTCCTGCTGGCGTTGCCACAGTGCGCTGTTGGTCGACAACTTCAGCGAAGGGCTGGGCGCGCAGCCGTAGGCGCTGCCGCGGCCCGTGGTGAAGCAGATCAGGTTGGCGCCGCCCGCCACCTGGCCGGTGGCCGAGACGGGGTCGTAGCCCGGGGTGTCCATGTAGACGAAGCCCTTTGCGCGCACGGCCTCGGCGAACTCGAACACGTCCTCCAGGCGCGTGGTGCCGCTCTTGGCGATGGCGCCCAGGCTCTTTTCCAGGATGGTGGTCAGGCCGCCCGCCTTGTTGCCGGCCGAGGGGTTGTTGTCCATCTGCATGCCGTTGCGCGCGGTATAGGACTCCCACCAGACGATGCGGGCGAGCAGCTTGTCGGCGACGGCGCGGCTGGCGGCGCGGCGCGTCAGCAGGTGTTCGCCGCCGTAGATCTCCGGCGTTTCGCTCAGGATGGCGGTGCCGCCGTGCCGCACGAGCCGGTCCACCGCGGCGCCCAGCGCCGGGTTGGCGCTGATGCCCGAATAGCCGTCGCTGCCGCCGCATTGCAGGCCCACCACCAGGTGGCCCGCGGCTACCGGCTGACGGCGCACGCGGTTGGCTTCGGGCAGCAGGCCCTTGATGATCTCGACGCCGCGCGCCACCGTCTTCGCGGTGCCGCCGGTGTCCTGGATGTTGAAGGTGGCCAGGCGCGCGCCTTCGGCCAGGCCTTCCTGGGCGACGAGGCCCTGGATCTGGTTCGTCTCGCAGCCCAGCCCCACCACCAGCACGGCGGCGAAGTTGGCGTGGCGCGCGTAGCCGCCCAGCGTGCGGCGCAGCACGCGCAGTTCCTCGCCGTCGGAAGCGGTGGCGCAGCCCATGCCGTGGGTGAGGGCGACCACGCCGTCGACGTTCGGGTAGTCGGCCAGCGCCTCCGGCCGGATGTCGCGCCGGAACTGATCGGCGATGGCACGCGCCGCCGTCGCCGAGCAGTTCACGCTGGTCAGCACGCCGATGTAGTTGCGCGTGGCGACGCGGCCGTCCTCGCGCACGATGCCTTCGAAGGTGGCCGGCACGGCTTCGTAGGCGGTCGGCAGCGCGCCGGCGCCGGGCTCGTGCGCGCGCTCGAAGCGGCTGAAGGCAAGGTTGTGCACGTGCACGTGCTGGCCGGGCGCGATGTCCTGCGTGGCGCTGCCGATGATCTGGCCGTAGCGCCGCACCGCTTCGCCGGACCGGATGGGACGGGTGGCGATCTTGTGGCCGGCCGGCACCAGGCCGGCGACGGTAAGGCCTTCGCTGTCGATCCGCGTCCCGCCGACGAGCTGGCTGCGCGCGATGACGACGTTGTCGTCGGCGTGGATGCGGATGACCGGGATCATGCGTCGATGAGCTTCGGGTCCCAGGCGTGCACGGTCTGGCGCTGCTGGCCCAGCTTTTCGATGCCCAGCGTCATCACGTCGCCCGGCTTCAGGAAGACGGAGGCCGGCTTCACGCCCATGCCCACGCCCGGCGGCGTGCCGGTGGTGATGAGGTCGCCGGGTTCCAGCGTCATGAAGCGGCTGAGGTAGCTCACCAGCTGCGCGACGCCGAAGATCATGGTCTTCGTGCTGCCGTTCTGGTAGCGGTGGCCGTTGACTTCCAGCCACATGGCCAGGTTCTGCGGGTCGCCCACCTCGTCGGCCGTGACGAGCCAGGGGCCGACCGGGCCGAAGGTGTCGCAGCCCTTGCCCTTGTCCCAGGTGCCGCCGCGTTCGAGCTGGTATTCGCGTTCGGAGACGTCGTTCACCACGCAGTACCCGGCCACGTGCTTCAGCGCGTCGGCCTCGCTCACGTAGCGCGCGCGGCTGCCGATGACGACACCGAGTTCCACTTCCCAGTCGCTCTTCATCGACCCCTGAGGCAGCACCACGGGGTCGTTGCAGCCGATGGCGCACGACAGCGTCTTCATGAAGACGATGGGCTCCTTGGGGATGGGCATGTTCGACTCGGCCGCGTGGTCGGCGTAGTTCAGGCCGATGGCGATGAACTTGCCCATGCCGGCGTACGGCACCGCCAGCCGTTCCTGCGGCACCACCGGCAGGTCGGCCATGCGCAGGCTGCGCAGCTTCTCCATGCCCGCCGGGGTGAGCGTGTGCGCGGTGATGTCGCGCAACTCGTTCGAGAGGTCGCGCACCTGGCCCTGGTCGTCCAGCAGGGCGGGCTTTTCCTGGCCCTTGGGGCCGTGGCGCAGCAGTTTCATTTCCTCGGTTCTCCTTGTCGAGATCAGTTGGACCAGCCGCCGTCGATGACCTGCGTCGTGCCGGTGGTGAAGCTGGATTCGTCGCTGGCCAGGTACACCGCCAGAGCCGCGATTTCGTCGACCCGGCCCAGCCGGCCCATCGGCTGGCGGGCGATGAAGGCCGCTTCCACCTGCGCCGCCGATTGTCCCGAGGCCTTCGCCTGCGTGGCGATGCGGTCGCGCAGGCTGGGCGACTCGACAGTGCCGGGGCAGATGGCGTTGCAGCGCACGCCCTTGGTGATGAAGTCGGCCGCCACCGCCTTCGTGAGGCCGATCACCGCCGCCTTGGTGCTGCCGTAGATGAAGCGGTTCGGCGCGCCCTTCAGGCTGCCCGCCACCGAGGCCACGTTGATGATGCTGCCGCCGCCGGCCGCGAGCATGCCCGGCAGGAAGGCCTTGATGGTGCGGAATTGCGAACGCACGTTGAGGTCGAAGGCGAAGCTCCATTCCTCTTCGGTCGCTTCCAGCACGGTGCCGGCATGCACGAAGCCGGCGCCGTTGAACAGCACGTTCACGGTGCCGGCGGTCTGCGCCGTCGCGATGATGGCGGCGGGGTCGGTGACGTCGAGTTTCTGCACCGACAGCGCCAGGCCGGCGGCCTCGCGCTGCAGCGTTTCCAGCAGCGCGGCGTTCAGGTCGGTCGCGATCACGCGCGCGCCTTCGCGCGCGAAGGCCAGCGCGGTGGCGCGGCCGATGCCGGCGCCGGCGGCGGTGACGAAGGCGGTCTTGCCCTGCAGTCGGGAGCTCATCGGAATCCTTTCGGTGAGGGGCGGCGAGGTCAGCGCGGCACGATCCTGGCGCCGCTCAGCTGTTCCTGCGCTTCCACCAGCGAAGGCACGAACTTGTGGCCATGGCCCAGCGCGCTGGCGATGGCCAGGCTCTGGTGCACCGCCTCGCCCATGACGCTGGGGATGCCCAGGCCTTCGGCCAGGTGGGTGTAGTAGCGCACGTCCTTCTTCGCCAGGTCGAGTTCGAACTTCAGGCCGGCCATGTCGCCGTGCAGGGTCTTGGCCATCGCCTGGAAGAGGCCGCTGTTCACGGGGCCCACCGAGACCAGCTCGACCAGCCTGGCCAGGTCGACCCCGGCGCGCTGGCCCACCGCGAAGGCTTCCGCCGTGGCATTGCACACCGCCTGGGCGATGAAGTTGTTCAGCAGCTTGATGGTGTGGCCCGCACCCGGCCCGCCGACGTGGAACACGTTCTCGGCGAAGCCCTTCAGCACCGGTTCGATCTGCGCGAAGACGGCCGGCTCGGCGCCCACCATCACGTTCAGGCGGCCGGCCTCGGCTTCCACCGGCGTGCGCGACAGCGGCGCGTCGACGAAGGTGACGCCCGCCGGCGCGCAGCGTTCGCGCAGTCTCGCGCTGGATTCGGGCTCGCTGGTGGAGCAGTCGACGATGACGAGGCCGCGCTTCGCGCCTTCCAGCAGCCCGTTCACCGAAGCCTCGACCTGCGGCGAGCCGGTGACGCAGAGGAACACGAACTCGCTCGCCGCCGCCAGCGCGGCCGGCGAGGCCGCTTCGGTGGCGCCGGCGGCCAGCAGGTCGGCCACACGCTCGCGGTTGCGGTGCACGGTGAGCGACAGCGAATGCCCCTTGGCGAGCAGGTTCTTCGCCATCCCATGGCCCATGAGGCCGGAAGCGCCGATGAAGCCGATGCGCGCCATGTTCAACCCCGGCCCACGTAAGGCATCTTGGTCGCCATCACGGTGGTGAACAGCACGTTGGCCGACAAGGGCAGGTGCGCCATGTTCAGGAAGGTGTCCACCACGGCCGAGAGGTCCATGCGCGGCTCGGGTCTCATGCTGCCGTCGGCCTGCGGCACGCCTTCGACCATGCGTGCGGTCATCTCGCTGGCGGCGTTGCCGATGTCGATCTGGCCGACCGCGATGTCGAACGGCCGCCCGTCCAGCGCCGCCGTCTTCGTGAGGCCGGTCACAGCGTGCTTGGTGGCGGTGTAGGCGATCGAGCCCGGCCGCGGCGTGTAGGCCGAGATGCTGCCGTTGTTGATGATGCGGCCGCCCATCGGCCGCTGCGCCTTCATGATGCGGAAGGCCTGGCTCAGGCAGTAGAAGCTGCCGTTGAGGTTGGCGTCGACGATGCGGCGCCATTCCTCGCCGGTGACGAGGTCGGGCGTCTTCGAGGACAGCCCGCCGCCGGCGTTGTTGAACAGAAGGTCCAGCCTGCCGAAGGTCTTCTCGACGGTGGCGAAGGCGGCGGCCACCTGCTCTTCGCGGCCCACGTCGCAGGGCACGGGCAGGGCGCGCGAGGCGGCCTCGCCGGCCAGCCTGGCGGTTTCCTGCAGCGCTTCGAGCCGCCGCCCGACCAGGGCGACGGACCAGCCTGCGTCGAGCAGGCCCAGGACGCAGGCGCGGCCGATGCCGCTGCCCGCGCCGGTGACGACGGCGAATTGATTCATGGTCTCAGTGGTTGTCCTTGGGAACGAAGGCGCCACGCTGCCCGACCAGGAAGTCCAGGTCGGCCCCCTCGTCAGCCTGCAGCACGTGGTCGATGTAGAGCTTCCAGTAGCCGGAAGTCAGCGGCGGCACCGGCGGCTTCCAGGCGGCGCGCCGGCGTTCGAGTTCGGCCGGCTCCACGTGCAGGTGCAGCGAACGCTTCGCCACGTCCAGCGTGATGAGGTCGCCGTTCTTCACCAGCGCCAGCGGCCCGCCGGCGGCGGCTTCAGGGGCGGTGTGCAGCACCACGGTGCCGTAGGCGGTGCCGCTCATGCGCGCGTCGGAGATGCGCACCATGTCGGTCACGCCCTTTCGCAGCACCTTGGGCGGCAGCGGCATGTTGCCGACCTCGGCCATGCCGGGGTAGCCCTTGGGGCCGCAGTTCTTCAGCACCAGGATGCAGGTCTCGTCGACGTCCAGGCTTTCGTCGTCGATGCGGTGGTGGAAGTCGTCGCTGTCCTCGAACACCACGGCGCGGCCGGTGTGCTGCATCAGCGCCGGCGTGGCGGCGCTGGGCTTGATGACGGCGCCGCGCGGCGCCAGGTTGCCGCGCAGCACGGCGATGCCGGCCTTGTCCTTGAAGGGCTGCGCCATGGTCTTGATGACGCGCGGGTCGAAGTTCTCGGCATTCGCCACGTTCTCGCGCACCGTCTTGCCGCTGACGGTGACGTGGTCCAGGTGCAGCGTGGAGGCGATCTCCTTCATCACCGCGGGCAGCCCGCCGGCGTAGCAGAAGTCTTCCATCAGGTGCTCGCCCGAAGGCTGCAGGTTCACCAGGCAGGGCATCTCGCTGCCGAGCCTTTCGAAGTCGTCGACCGTGAGTTTCACGCCCAGCCGGCCGGCGATGGCGATGAGGTGGATCACCGCGTTCGTGCTGCCGCCGATCGCCGCCAGCGTGCGGATCGCGTTCTCGAACGCCTGGCGCGTGAGCACGTCGCCGATCTTCTGGTCTTCGTGCACCATGTTCACGATGCGGCGGCCGGCCATGCGCGCCAGCACGTTGCGGCGTCCGTCCACCGCCGGGTACGTGGCGTTGCCGGGCAGGCCGATGCCCAGCGCTTCCACCATGCTGGCCATCGTGCTGGCGGTGCCCATGGTCATGCAGTGGCCGTGGCTGCGGTGCATGCAGCTTTCGGCTTCCAGGAAGTCCGAGAGGCGCAGCGTGCCGGCGCGCACCTGCTCGCTCATGCTCCAGACGCCGGTGCCCGATCCCAGTTCCTGGCCGCGCCACTTGCCGTTGAGCATGGGGCCGCCGGAGACGCCGATGGTCGGCAGGTTGGCGCTGGAAGCCCCCATCAGCAGCGAGGGCGTGGTCTTGTCGCAACCCATCAGCAGCACCACGCCGTCCATCGGGTTGCCGCGGATGCTCTCTTCCACGTCCATGCTGGCCAGGTTGCGGTACAGCATGGCGGTGGGGCGCAGCAGCACTTCGCCCAGGCTCATGACGGGGAACTCGAGCGGGAAGCCGCCGGCTTCGTAGACGCCGATCTTCACCTGTTCGGCCAGCGTGCGGAAATGGCTGTTGCAGGGGTTGAGTTCGCTGAAGGTGTTGCAGATGCCGATGACGGGTCGGCCGTCGAACTGGTCGTCCGGGATGCCCTTGCCCTTGAGCCAGCTGCGGTAGGCGAAGCCGTCGCGGTCCTGGCGCCCGAACCACTGGCGGCTGCGCAGGTCTTCGGGCTTCTTCTTCGGTGTTGTCATGCAGGCTTTCCCGGGGTTCTCGGCTGGGTCCAACGAATATTATGGTATGACGATTGAGCCTCCTTACCGTAGAACTCCCAATGGCTGACGCAGACCGCCCGCACGTCCTCGCCGCCTCCAAGCTGTCGCCGCTGTACCTGGCGCAGCTGGAAGCGAACTTCACCCTTCACGACCGCCTGCACGAGACCGACCTCGCCGCGTTCGCCGCCGTCGCGCCGCACGTCCGCGCGGTGGCGGCCAGTGGTGATTCGCGCGTGCCGGGCGACCTGATCGCGAAGCTGCCGGCGCTGGAGATCGTCTCCGTCATGGGCGTGGGCTACGACGGCGTGGACGTCGCCGCCGTGAAGGCGAAGGGCGCGGTCGTCACCCACACGCCCGACGTGCTGAACGACGACGTGGCCGACCTTGCGCTGGGCCTCATGCTGGCCGCCGCGCGCCAGCTGCCGGCGGCCGACCGCTACGTGCGCGACGGGCAGTGGCTGAAGGCGCCGATGCCGCTGGCGCGCAAGATGTCGGGCGCCCGGCTGGGCATCGTGGGCATGGGTCGCATCGGGCAGGCGATCGCGAAGCGCGCCGCCGCGTTCGGCATGGCCATCGCCTACACCGCGCGCAGCGCGAAGCCCGATCTCCCGTACCGGTACTTCCCGGACGCCGTGTCGCTGGCGGCCGAAAGCGACTTCCTCGTCCTCATCACCCCGGGCGGTGCCGGCACGCGCAAGCTGATCGACGCCCGCGTGCTGGAAGCCCTGGGCACGAAGGGGATTCTGGTGAACGTGGCCCGCGGTTCTGTGGTCGACGAGTCAGCGCTGATCGACGCGCTCGAGAAGGGCGTCATCGGCGGCGCCGCGCTCGACGTCTTCGAGGACGAACCCAAGGTGCCGGCGCGCCTGCTGGCGATGCCGCACGTGGTGCTGACGCCGCACGTGGGCAGCGCCACCGCCGCCACCCGCCAGGCGATGGCCGACCTGGCCTTTGCCAACCTGCGCGAGCACTTCGCCGGCCGGCCGCTGAAGACGCCGGTGCCCGAATGCAGGAAGTGAGCGGGCGCTGATCCGGGTTAGCCCGGTCCGGCCTGGAATTTCAATCGTCATACCATAAGACCTTGCGCCTTCCGGCGCAGCCGCCGACATCACCAGGAGACAAAGCGATGCAGATGAAGACGTGGATCCCGGCCGTGCTGGTCGCCGCCGGACTGGCCGCCACCGGCCCTGCGCTGGCGCAGGCGCAGGAGAAGCTCACCGTGTTCTGGGTGAAGGGCTTCTACAAGTCCGAGGACGACGCCCTGTTCGAGGCGATCAAGAAGTTCGAGGCCAAGCACAAGAACATCAAGATCGACCTCTCGCAGTACCCCATCCAGGACATGATCCCGAAGACGGTGGCCGCGCTGGACAGCGGTTCGCCGCCCGACGTGGCCTACGCCGACGTCTACGACTTCCAGGTCACCGCCAAGTGGGCCTTCGACGACAAGCTGGAGGACATCTCCAGCGTCATCGACCCCATTCGCGCCAAGTTCGAACCGCAGGCGCTGTCGACGACCTTCCTCTACGACGACGTGAAGAAGGCGCGCGCCTACTACGCGTTCCCGATCAAGCAGCAGACCATGCACATCCAGTACTGGAAGGACATGCTGGGTGAAGCCGGGTTCAAGGAAAGCGACATCCCGAAGACCTGGAAGGAGTACTGGAGCTTCTGGTGCGACAAGGTGCAGCCGGCGTACCGCCAGAAGAGCGGCCAGCGCGCCTTCGGCACCGGCTTCCCGATGGGCGTGGACTCGAGCGACTCGTTCTACTCGTTCCTGACCTTCGCCGACGCCTACAACGTGAAGATGGTCAACGACTCGGGCAAGCTGCTCGTCGACGACCCCGCCGTGCGCCAGGGCCTGATCAATGCGATGACCGACTACACGTCGGTCTACGCCAAGGGCTGCACGCCGCCTTCGAGCACGAGCTGGAAGGACCCGGACAACAACGTCGCCTTCCACAACAAGACCATCGTGCTCACCCACAACGCGACGATCTCGATCGCCGCCAAGTGGCTGGACGACATGAACAACACGACGCTGACCGAGGCCCAGCGCGCGACGGCGAAGAAGAACTACACCGAGCTGATCGCCACCGCCGGCTTCCCCAGCAAGCCCGACGGCGGCAAGATGGTCTACCGCGCGGCGGTGAAGACGGGCGTCATCTTCAAGGAGGCGAAGAACAAGGCGGCGGCCAAGAAGTTCGTCGCCTTCATGCTCGACGAAGCCAACCTGCAGCCCTACGTGGAAGGTTCGCTCGGCCGCTGGTTCCCGGTGCTGAAGGCTTCGCAGCAGAGCCCGTTCTGGAAGGCCGATCCGCACCGGCTGGCGGTGTACAACCAGTTCATGAGCGGCACCGTGCCCTTCGAATTCACGAAGAACTACAAGTTCACCGTGCTCAACAACGAGAACGTGTGGGCCAAGGCGATGAACCGGGTGCTCAACGAGAAGGTGCCGGTGGACAAGGCGGTCGACGAGATGATCGCGCGCATCAAGCAGGTGGCAGGCAGCTGATCGCGGCCTGAAGCCGGAAGCCCATGTCCGCCGTCATGACAGCGCCCGCCGCGGCGCGCCGGCCGCTCACCCCCTGGCAGTTCTGGGGGCGGGCGCTGGTGCTGCCTTACGTGCTGGTGTTCCTGGTCTTCGTGCTGTATCCGGTGGGCTACGGGCTGTGGCTGGCGCGCCACCCGGCCAGCTACGTCAAGCTGTTCGAGGACCCCATCTTCTTCCGCACGGCGATCAACACCATCGTGTTCATCGTCGTCGCGATCAACCTGAAGATGGTGGTCGCACTGGGCCTGTCGGGCTTCTTCGTGCAGCAGCGCTGGTGGATCCGCATCCTCTCGCTGCTGTTCATCCTGCCCTGGGCGGTGCCTTCGATCCCGACGATCCTCTCGGTGCGCTTCATGCTGAACCCCGAGTGGGGAGTGATCAACTCGCTGATCTTCCGCCTGACCGGGCTGGACGGTCCCAACTGGCTGAACGACCCGACGCTGGCGCTCAGCTTCTCGATGCTGATGCACGTGTGGAAGAGCCTGCCGTTCTGGACGCTCATCCTCGTCGCCGGCCGTCTGGCGATTCCGGCCGAACAGTACGAAGCCGCCAGCGTGGATGGCGCCACGCGCTGGCAGAAGTTCCGCTTCATCACCTGGCCGGCGATGCGTTCGCTGTACCTCACGTCGACCATCCTCTCGATGATCTGGACGCTGGGCGACTTCAACAGCGTCTACCTGCTCACCGGCGGCGGCCCGGCCGACCTGACGCACGTGCTGGCGACGCTGGGCATCCGCTACCTGCGGCTGGACCAGGTGGACCTGGCGATGGCCTCGATCGTGGTCTCGCTGCCGCTGGTGCTGCCGCTGGTCTTCTTCATGATGAAGCGCCTGTCCAAATGAGCGGCCGCCTGACCCTCAGGAAGGTGGGGATCGAAGCCCAGCTGCTGCTGGTGGGCATCCCGCTGCTGCTGTGGACCATGATCCCGGTCTACCACCTGTTCCTGTTCGCGATCTCGGCCAAGGACGAGGCCACCTCGGGCCGGCTGTGGCCCGAACACCCGACGCTGCAGAACTTCAGCATCGTCTTCCAGCAGCAGCACTTCTACCTGAACCACTTCTGGGTGCAGCTGGGCAACTCCTTCATCATCGCCATCGCGGTGGGCGCGCTGACGCTGTTCGTGTCCACCTGCGCCGCGTTCGCGATCAGCCGGCTCAAGGTGGCGGGCGGCCGCACGGTGATGAACCTGGCGCTCTTCACCTACTTCATCCCGGCCGCCTTCCTGGCCGTGCCCATGTACAAGACGATGGGCGTCTACGGGCTGTTGAACCACCAGTGGGCACTGATCCTGGCGATGGTGACGATCGCGTCGCCCTACTGCATCTGGGTGCTCAAGCAGGCCAGCGACAGGCTGCCCTGGGAACTGGACGAGGCGGCGCGCATGGACGGCGCCACCCCGCTGCAGCTGTTCCGCATGGTCTACCTGCCGCTGATGGTGCCTTCGCTGGTGGCGGTGGGCACCTATTCGCTGCTGCTGGCGTGGAACGAGTACCTCTACGCCTTCCTGCTGCTCTCCAAGGACACCGACGTCACGCTGTCGGTGGCGCTGGGCAACTTCCTCTCGGCCGACGACTCGCCCTGGGAACTGCTGATGGCCACCGGCTTCATCTACGCGCTGCCGCCGGCGGCGATCTACTACGCGTTCAAGCGTTACATGGTCTCGGGTCTCACGGCCGGCGCCGTCAAGAGCTGAAGGGGAGAGGGCGGCAATGGCATCGGTAGCGTTTCGCGGCATCCAGAAGAACTACGGCCGCGTCAAGGTGATCCACGGCATCGAGTTCTCCATCGAGGACGGCGAATTCGTGGTGCTGGTGGGTCCTTCGGGCTGCGGCAAGAGCACGCTGCTGCGCATGCTGGCCGGGCTGGAAGAGATCACCGGCGGCGAGATCCTGATCGACGGCAAGGTCGTCAACGACCTGGAGTCCAAGGACCGCGACATCGCGATGGTGTTCCAGAGCTATGCGCTGTACCCGCACATGACGGTGCGCGAGAACATGGCCTTCAGCCTGCGCCTGCGCCGGGCCGACGCCGCCACCACCGAGGAGCGCGTCGCGAACGCGGCGCGCATCCTGAACCTGGACGCGCTGCTCGACCGCTACCCGCGCGAACTCTCGGGCGGTCAACGTCAGCGCGTGGCGATGGGCCGCGCCATCGTGCGCGACCCCAAGGTGTTCCTGTTCGACGAACCGCTTTCGAACCTGGACGCCAAGCTGCGCGTGGCGATGCGCGCCGAGATCAAGGCGCTGCACCAGCGCCTGAAGACGACCACGGTCTACGTCACGCACGACCAGATCGAGGCCATGACCATGGCCGACCGCATCGTCGTCATGCACGACGGCATCGTCGAGCAGATCGGCACCCCGCTGCAGCTGTTCGACCGGCCCGGCAACCTGTTCGTGGCGCAGTTCATCGGCTCGCCGGCGATGAACGTGATGGCGGGCACCTTGCGCGGCGGCAGCGTGGAGGCGCTGGGTGCGCGCTGGCCGCTGCCGCCGGGCACGCGCGGCACTGAAGGGCAGGCGGTGCAGTACGGCATCCGCCCCACCGACCTGGTGCTGGCGCCCGAAGGCGTACCGGCGCGCGTGGTGGTGGTGGAACCCACCGGTGCCGAGACCGAGCTGATGCTGGAAGTGGGCGGCCAGCAGATCACGGTGGTGATGCACGGCCGCACCGCGGCGCAGCCCGAGGACACCGTGCACCTCACGCTGGAGGCCGCCAAGGCGCATGTCTTCGACACCGGCAGCGGCCAGAGGATCTCCTGACCTCGTCGTGAACCTCAAACCCTGCATCGTGGTGATGGGCGTCAGCGGCTGCGGCAAGAGCACCGTCGGCCGCGAGCTCGCCGCCGCGATGGGCCTGCCCTTCGTGGAAGGCGACGACCTGCACCCGCCGCGCAACGTGGCCAAGATGGCCTCGGGCACCCCGCTCACCGACGACGACCGCCGCGACTGGCTGGCCACGCTGGCCGACGTGCTGGCCGGCGCCGCCACGCGCGGCCACGGCGTGGTGGTCTCGTGCTCGGCCTTGAAGCGCCGCTACCGCGACCAGCTGCGGGCCGGTGCGCCGGGCACCCGCCTCGTGTTCCTGCACGGGTCGCGCGAACTGCTGGCCGAAAGGCTGGCCGCGCGCAGCCATGCCTACATGCCGGCTTCGCTGCTGGAAAGCCAGCTGCAGACGCTGGAGCCGCCCGCCGCCGACGAAGGCGCCGTCGAGCTCGACATCTCGCTGCCACCGCCGACCCTGGTGGCGGCGGCGCTGCAAGGCCTGGAGACCGCTTCCGCATGACGATCACGAACGCCACCTTCCGCCTCGACGGGCGCATCGCCCTCGTCACCGGCAGCTCGGCCGGCATCGGCTTCGCGCTCGCGCGCGGCCTGGCCGAGGCCGGCGCCACCGTGGTGCTGAACGGGCGCGACGCCGGCAGGCTGGCGGCGGCCGTCGCGCAGCTGAAGGCGGCCGGTCTTGCGGTGCGTTCGCATGGCTTCGACGTTACCGACCTCGATTCGGTGAACGCCGGCGTCGACGCCATCGAGCGCGATGTCGGACCCATCGACGTGCTCGTCAACAACGCCGGCACCACGCGCCGCGGCCTCTTCCACGAGATGCCGGTGTCCGACTGGCAGACCGTGCTGCGGCTGAACATCGACGGCCTGTTCATGGTGGGCCAGGCGGTGGCGCGCAGGATGGTCTCGCGCGGGCGCGGCCGCATCATCAACATCTGCTCGGTGATGAGCGAGCTGGGTCGGCCCGGAACCGCGGCCTACACCGCCAGCAAGGGCGCCGCGAAGATGCTCACCAAGGGCATGGCGATCGACCTCGGCCCGCTGGGCATCAACGTCAACGCGATCGGCCCGGGCTATTTCAAGACCGAGCTCACCGCGCCGCTGGTGGCCGACGAGAAGTTCTCCGGCTGGCTGGTCGGCCGCACGCCCAGCCGGCGCTGGGGCGACGTGGAAGACCTGGCGCCGGCCGCGGTGTTCCTGGCCAGCGACGCCTCACGCTTCGTGAACGGCCACGTGCTCTATGTCGACGGCGGCGTGACCGCTTCACTCTGATCATGGAAAGCTTCACCAAGGTCGTCCTCTTCACCGACACCGACGGCCGCGCGCGCTTCCGCGAGGAGACGCTGCCGCTGGCCGAAGGCAAGCCGCAGGCACGGCTGTCGGCGCTGATGGCCAGCGGCGGCTACCAGCTGCGCAGGAGTCCGGTGGGTTTCCGCAGCGAGTTCCACTGCACCGAGAACCCGCAGTGGGTGTTCATCCTGGGCGGACAGATGGAGATCGGCCTGCAGGACGGCAGTTCGCGCCTGTTCGGGCCCGGCCAGCACTTCCATTCCGCCGACCTGCTGCCGGCCGGCGCCACCTTCGACGCCAGGGTGCACGGCCACTGGAGCCGCCAGGTCGGACCGGACCCGCTGGTCACGCTCTTCGTGCGCGGCTGAACGCAGGCGATGTCGATCAAGAACGTCCACGGCACCACGGTCGACCTGCTGGGCGAAGCCATCGTCGGCGGTCGCTGGCCGGTGGGCACGGCGATCCCGCCCGAGCCCCTGCTGTGCGAAGAGTTCGGCGTCAGCCGCACGGTCATCCGCGAGGCGGTGAAGTCGCTCGTCGCCAAGGGGCTTCTCGTCACCGGCCCCAAGGTCGGCACCCGCGTGCTGAGCGAGGACGACTGGAACTGGTTCGACCCCCAGGTGGTGGTGTGGAAGTCGAGGATCGGCCTCACGCGCGAGTTCCTGCGCGACCTGCAGGAACTGCGGCGCGCCGTGGAACCGGCCGGCGTGCGGCTGGCGGCCGAACGCGCCACGGCGGCCGACATCGCCGAGATCGAAGCGGCCTACGCGGGCATGAAGTCGGCCATCGAACATGGCGGCGACTACGTCAGCAACGACCTGCGTTTCCACCAGGGCCTGCTGCGCGCCTGCCACAACCGCATGGTGGTGCAGATGAGCAAGGCGCTGGGGGCGCTGCTGCGCACCAGCTTCGAGATCAGCACCACGCGGCCCGACGGGCCGGCCAGTTCGCTGCCGCTGCACCGCGCCGTGCTGGACGCGGTGATCGCGCGCAACGCGTCGAAGGCCGAACGCGCCTGCCTGGTGCTGATCGACGGCGCTCAGCAGGACATCGAAGCGGTGCTCGCGTCGCGCCGCAAGCTGCCTTCGCTGAGCCTGCCGCCGCCGCGCCTGAAGGCGCGCCGGGTGGCACGCACCTGACGGCGTCGCGACCGCGGCCGCCTACTCGCGCGCGGCGGCGCCGGCGGCCGCGCTGGTCTGTGGCGGTGCCTTCCAGCCGCCGCCGAGGGCGCGGAACAGGCCGGCCTGCGCGGCGGTGAGCGCACCTGCGGCGTCGGCATTGCGGGCCTGCGCGGCGAGCGTCAGGCGTTCTGCGTTGATGACGTCGAGCCGGCTCGATTCACCCCCCGCGTAGCGCAGCCGCGTCAGGTCGGCCGCGCGCTGCAGCGCCTGCACGCGCAGTCGGCCGCTGTCGAGCGAGGCCTCGGCCTCGCGCACCTGGCCCAGCGCGTCGCGCAGCTCCTTGAACGCGACGGCGACGCTGTCGCGGTAGTCCAGCTCGACCTGCCGGCGACGGGCCTTCGTGGCCTCGAACCGGGCCTCGATGCGGCCGGCGTCCCAGATCGGCTGCGTCAGCGCCGCGGCCAGGTTCCACACGCGCGAGGGCGCGTCGATCAGGTCGGACAGCTGCGTGCTTTCGCGGCCGAACGCAGCGGTGAGCGTGATGGCCGGGAAGTAGGCGGCACGCGCGGCGTCGACCCGCGCGCCGGCGGCACGCAGCCGCGCTTCGGCCGCCTGCACGTCGGGGCGGCGCAGCAGCAGGTCCGACGGCAGCCCTTCGGGCAAGGTGGCTGGGCGCGCCGGCGCCAGGTCCTGGCGTGCCAGGCCCTGTTCGAGCAGGGCCTTCGGCGAGCGGCCGAGCAGCAGCGCGAGCGCACGCTCGGCCTCGCCGCGTGCACGCTCCAGCCGCGGCAGCTGGGCCTCGTTGTCGAGCAGGTCGGCTTCGAGCTGGCGGACGTCGAGCTCGGCGATGTCGCCGGCGTCCAGGCGCAGCCGCTGCAGCCGCAGGCTCTCGCGCTGCGCCTGCACCGCCTGGCGGTACAGCAGCACCTGCGCGTCCAGCGCCTGCAGCGCCGCGTACGACTGCACCACCTGCGCGGCGAGCGTGATGCGCAGCGTCTCGCCGGCGTACTCGCTGGCCAGCAGCTCGTCGCGTGCGGCGGCGTTCAGGCTGGCGGCGCGAGACCACAGGTCGACCTCGTAGGCGACCTGCACGCCGGCGTTGAAGTCGCTGATCGTCGACGGCGCGCCCGGCACCGCCTGCGGGCCGTTCGCGCTGATGCGCTGGCGGCTCGCGGCGGCGCTGGCGCCGACGCTGGGCAGCCGGTCGGCTTGGGCGGCGCGCAGAGCGGCGCGCGACTCGTCGATGCGCGCCATCGCACGCGCCAGATCGCGGTTGTGCTCCAGCGCCTCGGCGACCACCGCGTCGAGTCGCTCGTCGCCGAAGCGCTTCCACCAGTCGGGCGCGACATCGGGCGTCGCGGTCGCGGCCGGCAGTTCGAGCGCGGGCGGGGCATGGGTTTCCGCCGCCGGCACCGCACAGCCGGCGAGCCAGGCGCTGCCGATCGCGGCCGCGGCCAGCGGCAGGAAGCGTGTCGTCATGCCGGTTCTCCCTTCGCGTCGGGCAGGGGCCCGCCTTGCGGTGCGCGGTGCGGCGGCTGGTTGGCGGCGGCCAGCTGCTGCGCGGTGTGCACGTGGCGCACCTCGGCCTCGATCTCGGCCGTCGTGCGCGACTCGCGAAGGCGGCGCGCCGTGATGACCTTGAAGAACATCGGCACGAAAAAGATCGCCAGGAAGGTGGCGGCGAGCATGCCGCCCATCACGCCGGTGCCCACCGAACGCCGCGCGCCGGCGCCGGCGCCGCTGGAGAAGGCCAGCGGCAGCACGCCGAGGATGAAGGCGAGCGAGGTCATGATGATCGGCCGGAAACGCAGCCGCGCCGCCTCGAGCGCGCCGGCCGAGGCGCTCATGCCCTCGTGGTGCTTCAGCGACGCGTACTCGACGATCAGGATCGCGTTCTTCGCCGCCAGCCCGAGCAGCGTGACGAGGCCGATCTGGAAGTAGACGTCGTTGGTCATGCCGCGCAGCCAGACCGCGGCCAGCGCGCCGAAGGTGCCGAAGGGCAGCGCCAGCATCACGCTCAGCGGCAGCGACCAGCGTTCGTACTGGGCCGACAGGATCAGGAACACCATCAGGGCGCCGAGCAGCAGCGCCAGCCCCGAGGTGCCGGAGCTGCGCTTTTCCTGGTACGACGCGCCGCCCCAGTCGAAGCTGAAGTCCGGCGGCAGCACCTCCTTCGCGATGCGCTCGACCTCGGCGATGGCCTGGCCCGAGCTGACGCCCGGCGCGCCCTGGCCGAGCAGCTTGACCGCCGGCAGGTTGTTGAAACGGTCCAGCGTTTCCGGGCCCGACGAGAACTTCACCGTCGCCAGCGCCGACACCGGCACCATCTGGCCGCTGTCGGAGCGCACCCACATGCGGCCGATGTCGTCGGGCCGCTTGCGGAAGCCGCTCTCGGCCGACATCAGCACCTGCCAGGTGCGGCCGTACTTGTTGAAGTCGTTGACGTAGTAGCTGCCCAGCGTCGCCGACAGCGTGTTGAACAGCTCGTCGACCGGCACGCCGAGCGCCTTCGCGCGTTCGCGGTCGACGTCGACGTACAGCTGCGGCGAACTGGCGCGCCACAGCGTCTGCACGCCGGCCAGCACCGGGCTCTTGGCCGCCGCGCCCATGAACTGCTGCGACACCTGCTGCAGCCGCTGCGCGCCGCCTTCGCCGCGGTTCTGGACGTAGAACTCGAAGCCGCCGGCGGTGCCGAGGCCGAAGATCGGCGGCGGGTTGAACGCCAGCACCAGCGCTTCCTTGATGTGGCCGGTCTTCATGAACAGTTCGCCCACCAGGGCCTGCACCGGGACCGGGCGCTCGTCCCAGTGCTTCTGGGTCACGAAGATCGTCGCCGCGTTGTTCCGGTAGCCGCCGCCCAGGAAGTCGAAGCCGGTGAAGGCGACCACGTCGAGGTTGAACGGGTTGCTCTTGATGATGTCGATGACCTCGCCCACCACCTTGTCGGTGCGTTGCAGCGAAGCGCCGTCGGGCAGGATCACCGCCGCGATGTAGAAGCCCTGGTCCTCGTCGGGCACCAGCGACCCCGGCGTGATGCGCCAGAGCCCGAACGCCAGCGCGACCATGCCGGCGAACAGCGCCAGGCCGATGCCGGCACGGCGGACCATGAAGCCGACGCCGCCGACGTAGCGCTGCGTCACGCGCGCGAAGACGCGGTTGAAGGCCTGGAACAACCGCCCCGGGTTCTTGTGCTCGTGCTTGAGGATGATCACGCACAGGCTGGGCGTCAGCGTCAGCGCGACGATGCCCGAGATGACGACCGCGATCGAGATCGTCACCGCGAACTGCCGGTACAGCTCGCCGGTGAGGCCGCCCAGGAACGCGATCGGCACGAACACCGCGCACAGCGTGAGCACGATCGCGATCACCGGGCCCGACACCTCGCGCATCGCCTTGATCGCCGCCTCGCGTGCCGTCATGCGCTCCTCGTGCATGATGCGTTCGACGTTCTCGAGCACGACGATCGCGTCGTCGACGACGATGCCGATCGCCAGCACCATGCCGAACAGCGTGAGCGTGTTGATCGAGTAGCCCAGCACCAGCAGGCCGGCGAAGGTGCCGATCAGCGACACCGGCACCGCGACCACCGGGATGAAGGTCGCGCGCCAGTTCTGCAGGAACAGGTAGACGACCAGGATCACGAGCACCATCGCCTCGGCGAGCGTCTTCGCGACCTCCTGGATCGACACCTTGACGAAGCGTGTCGTGTCGTACGGCACCGAGTAGGTGATGCCGTGCGGGAAACGTGCGGCAAGCCCGCTCACCGTGCGCTCGACGTCCTGCGCGACGTCGAGCGCGTTCGCACCCGGCTGCAGGAAGACGCCGACCAGCGTGGCGGCGCGGCCATTGATGCGGCCGATGAAGTCGTAGTCCTTCGAGCCCAGCTCGACCCGCGCCACGTCCTTCAGGCGCAGCGTGCTGCCGTCGGGGTTGGCGCGCACGATGATGTCCTCGAACTGACGCGGTTCCGACAGCCGTCCCTGCGTGGTGATCGTGTAGACCATCTCCTGCGCGCCGCCGGTCGGCGCCTGGCCGACCTTGCCGGCCGCGAACTGCGCGTTCTGCTCGTTGACGGCGCGCGCGATGTCGCCGGTGGTCAGCTTCAGCTGCGCCAGCCGGTCGGGGCGCAGCCAGATGCGCATTGCGTAGTCCTTGGCGCCGAAGATCTGCACGTTGGTCGTGCCCGGCACGCGCTTCAATGAGTCGAGCACGTTCAGCGTCACGTAGTTGCTGATCGTCAGGTCGTCCTTGCTGCCGTCGTCGGAGTAGAACGCCAGCACCTGCAGGAAGGCCGACGAACCCTTCTCGACCGTCACCCCCTGGCGCCGCACCTCCTGCGGCAGCCGCGTCTCGGCCTGCTTGACGCGGTTGTTGACGATCTGCGCCGCCTGGTCGGCGTTGGTGCCGATGTCGAACGTGACCTGGATCTGCACCACGCCGTTGCTGGTCGAGGTGGAGTTCATGTAGATCATGTGCTCGACGCCGTTGATGGCGTTCTCGAGCGGTGCCGCCACCGTCTGCTCGATGACCTCGGCGCTCGCGCCGGGGTAGATCGCGGTGACGCTGACCACGGGCGGCGCGATCTCGGGGTATTGCGCGATCGGCAGCGAGCGTGTCGCCGAGAGCCCGGCGATGACGATGAAGATGGCCAGCACGGCGGCGAAGATCGGCCGGTCGATGAAGAAGCGCGAGAACATGCCCGGTCCCGGGCTTCGCCGCGGCGGCCGGCGCGCTGGCGCCGGCCGGCGCGCTGGCGCCGGCCGGCGGCGCCTGCGTCACCTGGACGGGCGCGCCGGGGAAGAAGATGCGGGCCATGCCGTCGACGATGACCGGGTCGCCGGCCGACAGGCCGCTGTTGACGACCCAGCGGTCGCCGACCTGGTCGCCCACCTGCACCGGCTTCGGCAGCGCCTTGCCGTCGGCCGCGACGTAGACGAACTTGCCCTGCGGCCCCTCGAGCACCGCGCGCGAGGGCACGAGCAGCGCGTCGGGCATCGTCGCGCCCGTGAGCCGCACGCGCACGAACTGGCCGGGCTTGAGCGAGCCGTCGGGGTTCGGCACCTCGGCTTCGGCCTCGACGGTGCCGGTGTTCGAAGAAACACGCGTGTCGGAGAAGAGCAGCCGCCCCTTGCGCGGGTGCAGGCTGCCGTCGGCCAGCTTGACCTCGACCGTGAAGGCCTGGTGCGGCGGCAGCTGCAGGCGACCGGCGCCGACCTCGGCGCGCCACTTCAGCCAGTCGGTGTCGGCGATGCCGAAGCGCACCTTGATGGGGTCGGTCTGCGTCAGCGTGGTGAGCAGCGTGCCGGGCCCCGAGACCAGCGTGCCTTCGCTCACCTGCGAGCGGCCGACCGCCCCCGACAGCGGCGACTCGACGCGTGTGTACTCGAGGTTCAGCGCCGCCTCGGCACGGCGGGCCTGCGCGCTCTTCAGGTCGGCACGCGCGACCTGCTCGGCCGAGGCCGCGTCGTCGAATTCACGCTGGCTGACGGCATGCGCCTCGGCCAGCGGCTTCAGGCGCGCCAGCGTGCGCGCGGACTGCGCGAGCCGGGCCTCGGCAGACGCCACGTCGGCGTCGGCGCGGTTGAACGCGACCTGGAACGGTGCCGCGTCGAGCGTGTAGAGCGACTGGCCCTTGCGCACCTGGCCGCCTTCGGCGAAGTTGCGCTTGAGCAGGATGCCGGCGACCCGCGCGCGGACCTCGACGTCGCGCGAACCGGCGGTCTGGCCGACGTACTCGTACTGCATCGGCAGGTTGCTCGCGGCGAGCGAGAGCACCGTCACCGCCGCCGGCGGTGGCCCGCCACCGCCCTGGGCGTGTGAAGGCTGCGGTCCGCAGCCGGCGAGCAACGCGGCGCCGGCCAGGGCGCCGAGCGCGACGGCGGCGGTCACCGGCCAGGGCAGGGGAGGGACGGGGCTGGGTCGGGTCATGCTGGGGCCTCATTTCGTTCTTCGGCGGCGACAGGACGGCGGCCATGCGTGCGCCAGGCAGCGGCTTCATGTTCCGCTGCCTCGCGCATGCCCGGGAGTTCCTCCATCCAGGTCCAGTCTAGAGACGGCGCAGTGTCCCCATGGTCCGTGGGGACCGCTCCAGGCGGACGCGCCCATCCCGCACGACGAACGGCGGCGGGCGGAATCGACAGACCCGGGCGCGGCGCGGCCGCGCTGCAGCCGCGCTACTCCTTGACCGAGCCCGTGAGCCCCGAGACGTAGTGCTCGACGAAGAACGAGTAGACGAAGGCGACCGGCAGCGAGCCGAACAGCGCGCCGGCCATCAGCGGGCCCCAATGGTAGACGTCGCCTTCGACGAGCTCGGTCACCACGCCCACCGGCACCGTCTTGTTCTCCGAGCTGGAGATGAAGGTGAGCGCGTAGATGAACTCGTTCCAGCTCAGCGTGAACGCGAAGATGCCGGCCGAGATGAGGCCGGGCACCGCCAGCGGCAGCACGATCTTCACCAGGATCTGCCAGCGCGTGGCGCCGTCGATGAGCGCGCATTCCTCCAGCTCGAAGGGAATGGAGCGGAAGTAGCCCATCAGCAGCCAGGTGCAGAACGGGATCAGGAAGGTGGGGTAGGTGAGGATCAGCGCCCAGCGGGTGTCGAACAGCCCGAGCTGGAACACGATGGCCGCCAGCGGGATGAACAGGATGGAGGGCGGCACCAGGTAGGCGAGGAAGATGGACAGTCCCACCTGCTTGGCGCCGGAGAAGCGCAGCCGCTCGATCGCGTAGGCCGCCAGCACCGAAGCCGCCAGCGAAGCGACCGTCGACACCACCGAGACGACGACCGTGTTCCACAGCCATTCGGGGTAGCTGGTCTCGAACAGCAGCTTGTGGAAGTGGGCCAGCGTGGGCTGGATCACCCAGAACGGGTTGCCTTCGCGCGAGAGCAGTTCCTTGTCGGGCTTCACCGAGGTGATGGCCATCCAGTAGAACGGGAACAGCAGCACGAAGAGGAAGATCGCCAGCGGCAGGTACACCGTCACCAGCTTGTGGCGGCGCGTCTGCAGGAAGCCCATGCCCCCCAGGTCGGCCATGCGGCTCACTTGTCGCTGCCCCCTTGTTGCCAGGCGCGGCGCTGCAGCCCGAAGTAGCTGAACAGGATGGCCGCTAGCAGGAACGGCACCATCGCGATGGAGATGGCGGCGCCTTCGCCGAGCGCCCCGCCGGCGATGGCGCGCTGGAACGACAGCGTGGCCATCAGGTGCGTCGCGTTCAGCGGCCCGCCGCGCGTGAGCACGTAGATGAGCTGGAAGTCGGTGAAGGTGAACAGCACCGAGAAGGTCATCACGACCGCGATGATGGGCGTCAGCAGCGGCAGCGTGACATGGCGGAACTGCTGCCAGGGCGTGGCGCCGTCGATCGCCGAGGCTTCGTAGAACGAAGGCGAGATGGTCTGCAGCCCGGCCAGCAGCGTGATGGCGACGAAGGGCACGCCGCGCCACACGTTGGCGGCGATGGTGGCCAGGCGCGCGTTCCAGGGGTCGCCCAGGAAGTCGATGTACTGGTCGATCAGGCCCAGCTTCACCAGCACCCAGGAGATGATCGAGAACTGGGAGTCGTAGATCCACCAGAACGCGATCGCCGACAGCGCGGTGGGCACGATGTAGGGCAGCAGGATCACGGCGCGGAAGAAGGTCTTGAGCCGGATCTCCTTGTTCAGCAGCAGGGCCAGCCAGAGCCCGAGCGCGAACTTCACGACGCTGGCCACCGCTGTGTAGAAGAGCGTGTTGAAGAGCGCCAGCCGCGTGACGCTGTCGCCCCACAGGAACTGGTAGTTCTCCCAGCCCACCCACTGGCCCGGCCGGCCCACCTTGGCGTCGGTGAAGCCGAGCCAGGTGCCCAGGCCCAGCGGGTAGGTCAGGAACAGCAGCAGCAGCACCGCCGCCGGCAGCATGAACAGCAGCCCCAGCGCATTGCGGTTGTTCTGCAGCTTCTCCAGCATGTCGGTGGCGGTTCCCTGCTCAGACCTTGTAGTAGCGCTCGGCGCGCTTCTGCGCCCGCTCCATCGCTTCCTTCGGCGTCTTGGAGCCGCTCACCGCTTCGGCCACCATGTTGACGACGATGAAGTCGGCCCCCGCGCCGGCCGAGGCGTAACCCAGCTTGCCGGCGTAGCCGGCCGGGCGCATGTTCTTCACGCCGTCGCGGTAGGGGGTGTTCTTGGGGTCGGCGGTCCAGACGGCCGTCTTCTCGTAGGCGCGCAACGGCTGCGCGATGTAGCCGCCGGCCGCGGTGAGCCAGGGGTCGAACTGCTCCTGCTCCATCATGAAGCGCAGGAACTCCTTGGCCGCCTGCGGGTACTTGGTGTACTTCATCACCATCTGGTTGAAGAACAGGTGCGACTCGGTCGGCACGCCCACCGGTCCGATGGGGAACGAAGCGTGGTCGATGTCGGCCGCCATCTCCTTGATCTTCGGGTCGGGCGAGTTCTTCGCCGCGTAGTAGATCGAGATGCCGTTGTTGGTGACGCTGATCTGGCCGTCGAGGAAGGCCTTGTTGTTGTTCGGGTCCAGCCAGGACAGCGTGCCGGGGATGAAGGTGGCGTAGAGCTCCTTGCCGTACTCCAGCGCCTTCAGCGTCTCGGGGCTGTCGATCACGACCTTGTTGTTCTTGTCGACCAGCATGCCGCCGTGCGACCAGATCAGCCAGTTGCACCACAGGCCGTCGCCGGTGGCGTTGCCCAGCGCCATGCCGCCGGGCGTGCCCTTGGCGTGCAGCGCCTTCATCATGGCCAGGAAGCCGTTGGTGTCCTTGGGGAAGCTGTCGTAGCCGGCGGCCTTGATCATGCTGCTGCGGAACACCATGTACGAGCCGGCGGCGCCGAGCGCGATGCCCAGCCACTTCTTGCCGTCGGGCCGCAGGTAGGCCTCGCAGGCGGGGTACCAGCCGCCGTACTTCTTGCCGAGGTACTCGGCGAGGTCGGTCACGTCGAGCAGCTTCTCGGGGTAGAGGTTCGCGTCGTCGTTGGTCGACAGGATGATGTCCGGTCCCGCGCCGGTGTTGGCCGCCACGGCGGCCTTCGGGCGCACGTCCTCCCAGCCTTCGTTGTCGACGCGCACCTCGATGCCGGTCTTCTCGGAGAACTTCCTGACGTTGGCCATGTAGGCGTCGATGTCGCCCTGCACGAAGCGGCTCCAGCGCAGCACGCGCAGCTTGGCGCCCTTCTCGGGCTTGAAGGCGATGCTTTGCGCCTGGACCGCGGGCGCCCAGAGGGCGCTGGCGCCCAGGGCCGAAGCGGCGGCGACGCCGGCAGTGCCTTCCAGGAAGCGGCGGCGTTGGATGCGTGACATGAGGCGGATCTCCTGACGGTGTGAAGCGGTCTTCAGGCCGCGAGCCGCCGGCCGGAGCCGGCATCGAAGAGGTGTGCCCGCTGCACGTCGGGCAGCAGGCGGATGGTGCTGCCGGGCGCGAAGGCGTGCCGTTCGCGGAACACGGCGGCCAGTTCGCGCCCCTGGTGGCGGCACGAGACGAAGGTGTCGGCGCCGGTGGGTTCGATCACCGCGACCTGCACCGCGATGCCGCCGCTTTCGGCCAGCTGCAGGTGCTCGGGCCGGGTGCCGAAGACCACCGGCTGGCCTTCGCTGCCGGCGGCGCCGGGCGGAGCGGGCAGGCGCGTGCCGTCGGCGAATTCGACGCTGGCGCCGCCACCTGCGGTGCGCAGCGTGGCGGGCAGGAAGTTCATCGCCGGGCTGCCGATGAAACCGGCCACGAACTGGTTGGCCGGCCGGTCGTACAGCTCCAGCGGGCTGCCGGTCTGCTCGATGCGGCCGTCCTTCATGACGACGATCTGGTCGCCCATGGTCATGGCCTCGATCTGGTCGTGCGTGACGTAGATGGAGGTGGTCTTCAGCCGCTGGTGCAGTTCCTTGATCTCGGTGCGCATCGCCACGCGCAATTTGGCGTCCAGGTTGGACAGCGGCTCGTCGAAGAGGAAGACCTGCGGGTCGCGCACGATGGCGCGTCCCATCGCCACGCGCTGGCGCTGGCCGCCGGAGAGCTGGCGCGGAAAGCGCTGCAGCAGGTCCTTCAGGCCCAGGATCTCGGCCGCGCGTCCGACCTTGGATTCGACGGTGGCGGCGTCCTGCCTGGCGAGCATGAGCGCGAAGGCCATGTTGTCGCGCACGGTCATGTGCGGGTACAGCGCGTAGTTCTGGAACACCATCGCGATGTCGCGTGCCTTCGGCGGCAGGTCGTTCACGCGCGTGTCGCCGATGTGGACGTCGCCATCGCTGATCTGCTCCAGGCCGGCGATCATGCGCAGCAAGGTGCTCTTGCCGCAGCCGGAAGGCCCGACCAGCACGGTGAAGCTGCCGTCGGGGATGCGGATGTCCACCCCGTGCAGGACCTCGACGGGGCCGAAGCGCTTCTTCACTTGGGCGATGGTCACGCTGGCCATGCGTTGTCTTCCTCCGGTGTGCCGCTGCGCGTGCGGCGACGATAAGCGCGGCTGCCGCGGGCCTGGGATCGGACTTACCCGTTGTCGGGCCCCAAAACTTGTCTGATAACCTGACGACCATGTCGACGCTGCAGTCCCCCCGGCCGTTCGACCGCGAGAGCCTGGCCGACCGGCTGGCCGCGCGGCTGGCGGCCCAGATCGAAGGCGGCGGCCTGGAGCCCGGCGACCGGATGCCCACCGAAGCGCAGCTGGCCAGCACGCATGGCGTCTCGCGCAGCGTGGTGCGCGAGGCGGTGCACCGCATCAAGTCGCGCGGGCTGCTGGTGTCGCGCCAGGGCTCGGGCGTGTTCGTCGCCGCGCCACCGGCGCACCGGGCACTGGAGTTCGACCCTGCGGTGCTGGAATCGGTGGACGCGGTGGTGCAGATCGTCGAGGTGCGGCGCGTGCTGGAAGGCGAGATCGCGGCGCTCGCGGCCGAACGCGCCACGCGCGCGCAGCTGGCGAAGCTGCGGCGCGCGTTGGCCGCGATCGACGCCGCCAGCGCCGCCGGCGGCGACGGCGTCTCCGAGGACCTGGCCTTCCACCGGCTGATCGGCGAAGCCACCGGCAACCCGCAGTTCGTCCGCCTGCTGGGTTTCCTGGAACAGTATCTGCGCGAAGCCATGCGCGTGACGCGCGGCAACGAGGCGCGGCGCGCCGACTTCATGGAAGCGGTGCGGCGCGAGCATGCCGCCATCGTCGACGCCATCGCGGCGCGCGACGGCCGCGCTGCGCGGCGGCGCCGCGACGCGCCACCTTCTCAACAGCGAGCGGCGGCTCGAACGCGGCGGCGTGCTGCGCAGGCCTGAAAGGCAAGGGGAAAGACGATGAAGATCCTGATCACCGGCGGCGCCGGTTTCGTGGGCGCGCGGCTGGCGCGCACGCTGCTGGCGCGGCGCACGCTGGCCGGGCGCGACATCGCCCGCATCGTGCTGGCCGACCAGGCGGCGGCACCGGCCGACCTGCTGGCCGACCCGCGCGTCGAGGGCCGCGTCTCGCCCTTGCTGGCCGCCTGCGACGCGCTGCGCGAAGAGGCCTTCGACGGCGTGTTCCACCTGGCCTCGGCCGTCTCCGGCGAGTGCGAGGCCGACTTCGAACTCGGCCTGCGCAGCAACCTGGACAGCACGCGTGCGCTGCTGGACGCGCTGCGCTCGCGCGTGGAGCGCGGCGCACCGGTCACGCGGCTGGTGTTCTCCAGTTCGGTGGCGGTGTTCGGACCCGATGCCGCGGTGCCGCTGCCGGCGGTGGTGGCCGACGACACGCTGCCCACGCCGCAGACCAGCTACGGCACGCAGAAGCTGGTGTGCGAGCACCTGATCGCCGACTACACCCGCAAGGGCTACCTCGACGGCCGCGCCGCACGCCTGATGACGGTGACGGTGCGCCCCGGGCGGCCGAACGGCGCCGCCAGTTCGTTCTTCAGCGGCATCATCCGCGAGCCGCTGGCGGGCGAGGAGGCGGTCCTGCCCGTCTCGCCCGAGGTCTCGCACCCGGTCTCCAGCCCGCAGCGCACGGTGGAAGGGCTGATCGCCGTCTACGAAGCCAGCCGCGAAGCCTTCGGTGGCCGCACGGCCATGAACCTGCCGGCGCTGAACGTGACCGTGCAGCAGATGCTGGACGCGCTGGAGCGCGTCGCCGGGTCGCAGGTGCGGGCGCGCGTGCGCGAGCAGCGCGACGAGCGCATCGCGGGCATCGTCGCCAACTGGCCGAAGGGCGCCACGGCGGCGCGCGCCGCGCGCCTGGGGCTGGCGCCGGAGAAGCAGTTCGAGGACATCATTCGCCAGTACATCGCCGACCAGGCTTCTAACCCGGCGGCACTGAAGGGCCTGAAGTGAACCAGATCGACCTGAAGGGCCGCGTCGCGGTGGTCACCGGCGGCGCGCAGGGCATCGGCCTCGCGATCGCGCAGCGGCTGCAGCAGAGCGGCGCGCGGACCCTCCTGTGGGACATCGACGTCGCGAAGCTGCGCGAGGCCTGCGCCGCACTCCCCGGCGCCAGCGGCGAACTCGTCGAGCTCACCGACGACGCGGCGGTGGCCGCGGCCGCGCAGAAGGCCGGCGCGGTCGACATCCTGGTGAACAACGCCGGCATCACCGGCGGCAACGGCACCACCTGGGAGCTGGACCCCGTGGTCTGGCGGCGCGTGGTCGAGGTGAACCTGATCGGCCCCTACCTGACCTGCCGCCACCTGGCGCCGCGCATGGCCGAACGCGGCTGGGGCCGCATCGTCAACATCGCCTCGGTCGCCGGCAAGGAAGGCAATCCCAACGCCAGCCACTACAGCGCCAGCAAGGCGGGCTTGATCGCCTTGACCAAGTCGCTGGCGAAGGAACTGGCGACGAAGAACGTGCTGGTCAACGCGGTGACGCCGGCGGTGGCGAAGACGGCCATGTTCGAGCAGATGACCGAGCAGCACATCGCCTACATGCTGGGCAAGATTCCGATGGGGCGTTTCCTCATGCCCGAGGAGATCGCGTCCATGGTGGCCTGGCTGTGCAGCGAGGACTGCAGCTTCTCCACCGGCGCGGTGTTCGACATCACCGGCGGCCGCGCGACCTACTGAACGCCGGCCGTGGCGCCGGCTTGATCGCGCGCAACAGCGGCACGGCGGCGCCGGACCGATACTGGCCCCGGCATCGGCGGCGCGTGCACTGCGCCGGTGCCGAGGAGATGAATGGCCGGACTTCCGCTGTATTCGATCGGTGAACTGCTGGACATCCTGCCGGACGCCGTGATCGTGGTGAACCTGCAGGGCATGATCATCCATGCCAATCCGGCGGTGCGCACGTTGCTGGGCTTCGTGCCGGCCGAGTTGTGCGGCGCGCCGCTGGGGCGCCTGATCCCGCCCGCGCTGCGCCAGAAGCACGAGGCGATGGTCTCAGCCTTCCAGTCCGACCAGGCGCCTTCGATGATGATGGGCTCGCGGCCGGTGCTGCGGGCCATGCATCGCGCGGGCCATCTGGTGCCGGTGTCGATCTCGATCTGCAACCTGTCGCTGGAAGATGGCGAGCGCGCCTCGGTCGCAGTGCTGCACGACGTCACGGCGCTGGACACCCACCTCGACCGCGCGACGCAACTGGCCGAGACCGACCCGTTGACCGGCCTGGCGAACCGGCTCAGCCTGTCGCGCCGCATCGAGGCGATGCTGACCACCGAGCAGCCCTTCGCGCTGCTGTTCATGGACCTGCGCCGCTTCAAGCCCTTCAACGACCGCTTCGGCCACGCGGCCGGCGACGAGGCGCTGCGCATCGTCGGCCGCCGCCTCCGCGCCCAGGTGCGCGAGGTCGACGTGGCGGTGCGACTGGGCGGTGACGAGTTCGTCGTGCTCTTCGCCGGCCTGGACGACGAGGTGCGGCTGCGCGAACGCGCGCTGGCCATCGCCGACCGGCTGAGCCGCCCGCTGCGCGTGTCCGACGGCAAGGCCGCGCTGGGGGTGGACATCGGCGGCGCGATCCGCGGCCGCCACGGCAGCACCGAGAAGGCGCTGCTGGCCGCCGCCGACGCCGCGATGTACGCCGCCAAGCAAGGCGGCACCGGCTACCGGCTGGCCGACGGCTGAAAGGCGTCAGCCGATGCGCCCGATCAGGAGGTACTCCATCAGCGCCTTCTGAACGTGCAGCCGGTTCTCGGCCTCGTCCCAGACCACGCTCTGCGGGCCGTCGATCACCTCGGCGGCCACTTCCTCGCCGCGGTGCGCGGGCAGGCAGTGCATGAAAAGGGCGTCGCGCTGCGCCAGCTGCATCATCTGCTCGTCGACGCACCAGTCGGCGAAGGCCTTCTGGCGCGCCGCGTTCTCGGCCTCGTAGCCCATGCTGGTCCAGACGTCCGTGGTCACCAGGTGCGCGCCTTCGCAGGCCGCGGCCGGGCTGCGGAAGGTCTTCACGCAGGCCGGGTTGGTCACGCCCGTGAGCCGGGGGTCGATCTCGTAGCCGCCGGGCGTGCTGACGTGCAGCGTGAAGCCCAGGATGTCGGCCGCCTGCACCCAGGTGTTGGCCATGTTGTTGCCGTCGCCGACCCAGGCCACCACCTTGCCGGCGATGCTGCCGCGGTGTTCGATGAAGGTGAAGATGTCGGCCAGGATCTGGCAGGGGTGGTACTCGTTGGTGAGGCCGTTGATCACCGGCACCCGCGAATGGGCCGCGAAGCGTTCGATCTTCGCCTGCTCGAAGGTGCGGATCATCACGATGTCGACCATGCGGCTGATGACGCGCGCCGCGTCCTCCACCGGCTCGTCGCGCCCGAACTGGCTGTCGCTGGAAGTGAGGTTGACCACCGAGCCGCCCATCTGGTACATGCCGGCCTCGAAGCTGACGCGGGTGCGCGTGCTGGCCTTCTCGAAGATCAGCGCCAGCGTGCGGTCGGTCAGCGGCTGGTACTTCTCGTAGTTCTTGAAGCGCGACTTGATGATGCGCGAACGCTCGAAGAGGTAGGCGTATTCCTCGGCGCGGAAGTCCTTGAACTGCAGGTAGTGCTTCATCAGCGAATGCCCGGGCTTCATGGCGTTTCGGCGAGGAACTTCTTCACCAGCGGCACCAGGATGGCGGCGATCTGGCGCGCTTCGTCGGCGCTGAGGATCAGCGCCGGCAGCAGGCGGATCACGCGGTCGGCGGTGACGCTGATCATCAGCCCCGCGTCCGCCGCGCGCTGCAGCAGCACGCCGCACGGACGGTCGAGCTCGATGCCGATCATCAGGCCCTGGCCGCGGAACTCGACCACGCCCTTCTCGCCCGCCAGGCCCGTCTCCAGCGCCTCGCGCAGCACCGCGCCGACGGCGGCGGCGTTCTCGAGCAGGCGCTCTTCCTCGACGATCTTCAGCGTCTCGACGCCGGCGCGCATGGCCAGCGGGTTGCCGCCGAAAGTGGTGCCGTGGTTGCCCGGGCCCAGCACGTCCTTGGCCTTCGGCCCGACGACGATGGCGCCGATGGGCACGCCCGAGCCCAGGCCCTTGGCCAGCGGCATCACGTCGGGCACGATGCCGGCCCACTGGTGGGCGAACCACTTGCCGGTGCGGCCCAGGCCGCACTGCACCTCGTCGAGCATCAGCAGCCAGCCGCGTTCGTCGCACAGCTGGCGCAGGCCGCGCAGGTAGTCGGCGCGCGTCTGGTTGATGCCGCCTTCGCCCTGGATCACCTCCAGGAACACGGCGACGACGTTCGGGTTCGTGCGCGCCACCTCGTGCACCGCGCCCAGGTCGTTCAGCGGCACGCGCACGAAGCCTTCGACCAGCGGCTCGAAGCCCTTCTGCACCTTCGGGTTGCCGGTGGCCGAGAGGGTGGCGATGCTGCGGCCGTGGAAGGCCTTCTCGTAGACGATGATCTCCGGCCGCGCGATGCCACGGTCGTGACCGTACTTGCGCGCGATCTTGATCGCGCCTTCGTTGGCTTCCAGGCCGCTGTTGCAGAAGAACGCGGCCGACAGGCCCGAGATGGCGCACAGCTTCGAAGCCAGCTGCTCCTGCAGCGGCACTTCGTAGTAGTTGCTGCAGTGGATCATCTTCGCCACCTGGTCCTGCAGCGCCGGCACCAGCTTCGGGTGGCCATGGCCCAGGGTGTTGACGGCGATGCCGCCCAGCCCGTCCAGGTAGCGTCGGCCTTCCGTGTCCCAGACCCAGCAGCCGCGGCCGTGCGTCAGCGCCAGCGGCAGGCGGCCGTACGTGTTCATCACGTGCGGCATGGGGGAGACGACGGCGGGCTCGGGGGCGTTCATGAGGGCATCCTTTTCGTGAACGGCGCAGGGAAGAAAGCCGGCGCGCCACCCTCAGGATCGCGCGCCGGCCGCCGATTTCATTTTACGCGGCGCGCCGCGCGTGCTGCGCTGCAGCAGATTGCGGGCACAATCCGCCGTTGCCGATGACCCACCACCCGCCACGCCAGGTCTTCATCCAGGGCATCACCAGGGAAGGCCGACCGTTCCGCCCCAGCGACTGGGCCGAGCGGCTGGCGGGCGCCATGTCCAGCTTCCGGCCGGGCGGGGGCGCTGCCACGCCGGGCGCGCACATCGGCTATTCGCCCTACTGCGTGCCGCGCATCATCGACGGCGTGAAGGGCGTGCTTGTCAACGAAGCCCTCAAGGACATCGAACTGATGGCCTGGGACTTCGTCATCAACTTCGCGCACGACAACGACCTTCGCGTGCGCGACCTCGCACCAGGCGAGGCGGGCTGAAAAAGAAAAGGGCCTGCAAAGCAGGCCCGCTGTTCAGGTCTGGCGAAGCCGTTACGCGGCGAGCGCCAGCGCCTTGACCTTGGCGGCCAGGCGGCTCTTCAGGCGCGCGGCCTTGTTCTTGTGGAAGATGCCCTTGTCGGCCACCGAGTCGATCACGCTCTGCGCCGACTTGAAGGTTTCGGTCGCCTTGGCCTTGTCACCGCCGGCCACCGCCTTGGCGACGTTCTTCACCACGGTGCGGAAACGCGAACGCAGCGCCGAATTGGCGGCGTTGAGCACCACGTCCTGGCGCGCACGCTTGCGGCCCGAGGCGAGGCGGACGGTCTTCTTCTTGGCTTTGGACGAAGTGGCCATGCTGGGAATTGGGGAGTGCTACATGCAAAGACTGTCGAGTATAGCACGGCTCCTTCGGGTGGGAACCGGCTGCCTATAATCGCGACCACGTGAACCTGCTGCGGGCCGCCTCCACCGTTTCCCTGCTGACCCTGGCGTCCCGCGTCACCGGGCTGGTGCGCGAGATGCTGGTGGCCGGCCTGTTCGGCGCCAGCGCCGCCACCGACGCCTTCAACGTCGCGTTCCGCATCCCCAACCTGTTCCGGCGCCTGTTCGCCGAAGGCGCGTTCTCGCAGGCCTTCGTGCCCTTGCTGGCCGCCACGCGCGAACGAGAGGGCGACGACGCCACCCGCGCACTGGTCGATGCCGTCGCCACCTTGCTGGCCTGGGCGCTGCTCGTCACCTGCGCGGTAGGCGTGGTCGGCGCGCCGGTGCTTGTCTGGGTCATGGCCGCCGGGCTGGAGCGGCTGGACCTGGCGGTGCTGATGACACGCTGGATGTTCCCCTACATCGGCTTCATGTCGATGGTGGCGCTGGCGGCCGGCATCCTGAACACCTGGCGCCGCTTTGCGGTGCCGGCCATGACGCCGGTGCTGCTGAACCTGTCGGTGATCGGTGTCGGCTGGCTGGGCGCGCCCTGGCTGAAGGCGCACGGGCACGAGCCGGTGCTGGCACTGGCCTCCGGCGTGATGGTCGGCGGCGTGCTGCAGGCCGCGGTGCAGGTGCCGGCGCTGGCGCGGCTGGGCCTGCTGCCGCGCCTGGGCATCTCGCCCGCCGGCCTGCGGCGCGCCTGGCACCACCCCGGCGTGCACGAAGTGCTGGGCCGCATGGCGCCGGCGCTGCTGGGCGTCTCGGTGGCGCAACTGTCGCTGCTGATCAACACCCAGATCGCTTCGCAGATCGGGGTCGGCGCGGTGTCCTGGCTGACCTACGCCGACCGCCTGATGGAGTTCCCCACCGCGCTGCTGGGCGTGGCGCTGGGCGTGGTGCTGCTGCCGCAACTGGCCGCGGCGCAGGGGCGCGACGACGCCGAGCGCTATTCGTCGCTGCTGGACTGGGGCCTGCGCCTGGTGCTGCTGCTGGCGCTGCCCTGCGCGGTGTCGCTCGTCGTCTTCCCGGCGCCGATGATCGCGGTGCTGTTCCACCACGGCGCCTTCACGGCCCACGATGTGCAGCAGTCCACCCGCGCCCTCATGGGCTACGGCGCGGGGCTGATGGGCATCGTGGGCGTCAAGGTGCTGGCGCCGGGCTTCTTCGCCCGCGCCGACACGAAGACGCCGGTGAAGATTGCCATCGGCGTGCTGCTGGCGACGCAGGCCTTGAATGCGCTGCTGGTGCCCTTCATCGGCCACGCCGGGCTGGCGCTGTCCATCGGCCTGGGCGCCTGGCTCAACGCCGGGCTGCTGCTGGCGGGGCTGATGCGGCGCGGCGTCTACCGCCCGCGGCCGGGCTGGGGCGGCTTCGCACTGCGCGTGCTGCTGGCCAGCGCGGCCCTGGGCGCGGCGCTGGCCTGGGCCGCCCACGGCATCGACTGGATCGGCCTGCAGGCGCACCTGGCCTGGCGTGCTGCGGCCATGGCCGGCGTGCTGGCGGGGGTCGCGGCGCTGTATTTCGCGCTGCTGGCGGCCAGCGGGCTGGACCTGCGGCAGTTCGCGCGCCGCGCCTGACCTACACTGAAGGCCATGGCGGGCTCCCTGCATTTCGAGGCACCGACCGCGCTGGAATACTTCTCGGCGCTGGTCGCCGACGACACGAGTTTCTCGGTCGTCGAGGCCGCCATCGCCGTCGCCCAGGACGCCGACCCGCAACTGGACCCGCAGCAGACGCTGGCCGACATCGACGCGCTGGCGCACCGGCTGAAGAAGCGCCTGCACGCCGACGTGGCGCCGATGCAGAAGCTGCGCCTGCTCAACCGCTACTTCTTCCAGGAGCTGGGCTTCGCCGGCAACGTCAACGACTACTACGACCCGCGCAACAGCTACCTGCCCGAGGTGCTGAAGTCGCGCCGCGGCATCCCCATCACGCTGGCGCTGATCTACATCGAGATCGCCGGCCAGATCGGGCTGGCGGCGCATGGCGTCTCGTTCCCCGGCCACTTCCTGGTCAAGCTGCGCATGCCGCGCGGCGAGGTGGTGATCGACCCCTTCACCGGCCATTCGCTTTCGCGCGAGGAGCTGGACGAACGGCTGGCCCCGTACCGCCGCCAGCGCGGCCTGGTGGGCGAGTTCGAGGCGCCGCTGGGCCTGTTCCTGCAGTCGGCGCCGGCGCGCGACGTGATCGCGCGGCTGCTGCGCAACCTGAAGGAGATCCACCGCACGGCGGCCGACTGGCCGCGCCTGGTGGCGGTGCTGGACCGGCTGGTCATCCTGCTGCCGCAGGGCTGGGAAGAGCGGCGCGACCGCGCGCTGGCGCTGGCGTCGCTGGGCCGCGCCGAAGCTGCCGCCGCCGACCTGGCGGCCTACCTGGAACACCGCCCGCAGGCCGAGGACGCCCCGGCGCTGCGCGTGCGCCTGGCCGAGCTGCGCGAGCGGCCGCGACTGCATTGACCCCGCCGATGCGACAGATTCCGCTGGCCATCGGCCTCGACCCGCTGCCGACCTTCGACAGTTTCCTGCCCGGCGCCAACACACCGGCGCTGGAGCACCTGCGCCGGCTCGCCATGCCTTCGGCGCCGGTCTACCTGTGGGGGCCCTCGGGCAGCGGCAAGACGCACCTGCTGCATGCGCTGGCCCACGCGGCCCAGCACAGCGGCCAGCGCGTGGGCTGGTTCGACGCCGGCGACCCCGTGCCCTGGGCGCTGGCACCGGGCTGGTCGCTGGTCGTCATCGACCGCTGCGACGAACTCGACGCCGCCGAGCAGCAGGCCGCCTTCGCGCTCTTCGTCGAGGCCGCCACCGAAGGCGTGCAGGTGGCCGCCGCCGGCCGGCTGCCGCCGGTGGACCTGCCGCTGCGCGACGACCTGCGCACCCGCCTGGGCTGGGGCCACGTGTTCGCGATGCAGCTGCTCACCGAAGCCGAGACGCGCGCCGCGCTGCGCCGCGAAGGCGACCGCCGGGGCGTGTTCCTCAGCGACGAGGTGATGAACCACCTTCTGACGCGCTTCCCGCGCGACCTGAAGCACCTGATGGCGCTGCTGGACCGGCTGGACGAATACGCGCTGGCGCGCGCCCGCGCCATCACCGTGCCGCTGGTGAAGGCGATGCTGGCCGAGGAGGCCGAAGACGCCGCGGCGCTGGCCACCGGCGGACGCCCCACGTGAGACTGGCGCTGTTCGACCTGGACGGCACCCTGCTGCCGATCGATTCCGACCATGCGTTCGGCGAGTTCATGGTCGCCACCGGCCTGGCCGAGGGCGGGGCCTACCGGCGCCGCAACGACGCCTTCTTCGCCGACTACCAGGCCGGCCGGCTGGACATCGCGGCCTACGTCGACTTCTGCACCGCGCCCTGGCGTGCGCTGGACGCTGCCGCACAGGCAGCGCTGCAGGCGCGCTTCGTCGACGAGGTGGTGCGCCCCGCGCTCCGCCCCGCCGCGTTCGATCTGGTGGAACGGCATCGCCGCGCCGGCGACCGCCTGGCCATCGTCACCGCCACCAACGACTTCATCACGCGGCCGATTGCCGAATGCTTCGGCGTCGCCACCCTCATCGCCACCGAACTGCAGCGCGACGCGGCGGGCCGGGCCACCGGCACCATCCGCGGCCGGCCGGCCTTCCGCGAAGGCAAGATCGAGCGCGTCGTCGACTGGCTGGCGGCCGAAGGCCGCACGCTGGCCGACTTCGAGCGCAGCACGTTCTACAGCGACTCCACCAACGACCTGCCGCTGCTGGAGCACGTGAGCCACCCGGTGGCCACCAACCCCGGCGCCGCGCTGCGCGAACTCGCGCTGGCGCGCGGCTGGCCGATCCTGGACCTGTTCGAATGATCAAGAAGTTCATCAAGCGCCTGCTCGGAAGGGAAGAGCAGGCTCCCGCGGCCCCCGCCGCACCGGTCATTCCGGTCGGTCGCCGCGAGGAGATCGGTGCCGACCGCCACGGCATCGATCCCAAGCTGCTGGACGACAACGCGGTGCGCGTCGTCAAGACGCTGAAGGACGCCGGCCACGAGGCCTACATCGTGGGCGGTGCGGTGCGCGACCTGCTGGTGGGCCTGCGGCCGAAGGACTTCGACGTCGCGACCGACGCCACGCCGGAACAGGTGAAGGCGCTCTTCAGGCGCGCCTTCATCATCGGCCGCCGCTTCCGTCTGGTGCACGTGATCTTCGGCCGCGGCCGCGAACACGAGGTGATCGAGGTCTCCACCTTCCGCGCCTACCTGGACGCCAGCGCCGCCGAGCAGGTGGTGGGCAACGAGAAGACCGCCAAGGGCCAGATCGCCGACAAGACGCACGTGGTCGACGCCAGCGGCCGCGTGCTGCGCGACAACGTCTGGGGACCGCAGGTCGAGGACGCGGCGCGCCGCGACTTCACGATCAACGCGATGTACTACGACCCGCTGACGCAGACCGTGGTGGACTACCACGGCGGCTTCGCCGACGCGCGCGCGCGCCTGCTGCGCATGATCGGCGACCCCGAGACGCGCTACCGCGAGGACCCGGTGCGCATCGTGCGCATCGTGCGCTTCGCCGCCAAGCTGGGCTTCGCGCTCGACCCCGGCACCGAAGCGCCCATCCGGCGCATGCTGCCGCTGCTGGCCAACGTGCCCGCTTCGCGCCTGTTCGACGAGATGGTCAAGCTGCTGCAGACCGGCCACGCCGTGAAGAGCGTCGACGAGTTGAAGAAGCACGGGCTGGACCGCGGCGTGTTCCCGGTGCTCGAAGCGGCGCTGTCGGGCGCGAAGACCAACCCCGTCCGCCAGGCCTTCGTGCTGGCGGCGCTGGAGAACACCGACCGCCGCGTCAACGAAGGGCGCAGCGTGGTGCCCAGCTTCCTGCTCGCCTGCATGCTGTGGCACGACGTGCAGGAGCGCTGGAGCACGCTGCGCGCCGGCGGCGAAAGCGCGTTCCCGGCGCTGCAGCAGGCGGTGGACGCGGTGTTCGAGGCGCGCATCGGCGACATCTCCGGCCGCGGCAAGCTGGCCGCCGACATGCGCGAGATCTGGCTCATGCAGCCGCGCTTCGAACGCCGCAGCGTCGGCTCGGTGCCCACGCTGGCGGCGCAGCCGCGCTTCCGTGCCGGCTACGACTTCCTGCGCCTGCGTGCCGACGTGGGCGAGGTGCCGGTCGAACTGGCCGACTGGTGGGAGGACTACCACCTGGGCGACGACGAAGAGCGCGAAGCCATGCTGCAGGACCTGCGCGAGAAGTCGCACCCGCGCGGCGGCGCGCGCGGTGCCGCACCGCGCCGCAGCGGCGATGCGCCAGCGGCCGCGCCGCAAGGCAGGCCCGAACCCGAGGCCGAAACTGACGGGGGCGAAGGCGCGGGTGGTGGCGCCACCAGCGCGCCGCGCAAGCGCCGCCGTCGCCGCCGCAAGCCGGCCGCCGCGGCCCCCGCCGCCGGCGAATGAGGGCCTTCGTCGGCCTGGGCGCGAACCTCGGCGACGCCGCGGCGGCGCTGGCCGACGCACTGGAACGGCTGGCGAGGCTGCCGGGCACGCGGCGGGTGGCGGCGTCGTCGGTCTACCGCACGGCACCCATCGACAGCCAGGGCCCCGACTACCTGAACGCGGTCGCCGAACTGGACACCACGCTGCCGCCCACCGGACTGCTGCAGGCCTTGCTGGACATCGAACGGGCGCATGGTCGCGAGCGGCCGTACCGCAACGCGCCACGCACGCTGGACCTGGACCTGCTGCTGCACGGCGACGCGGTGATCGACGCCCCCGGCCTCGTGCTGCCGCACCCTCGGCTGCACGAACGCGCCTTCGTGCTGGTGCCGCTGCTGGAGCTGGACCCGGCGCTGGTGCATCCGACGCTGGGACCGCTGGCCCCGTTCCTCGCCCGTGTCGCCGACCAACCGATCCGGAAGACCTGAATGTTCTCGCTTGCCGACCTGCCGCTGCCTGTGAAGACCTTCGGGCTGCTGGTGCTGTCCAACCTGTTCATGACCTGGGCCTGGTACGGCCACCTGAAGACGCTGGGCGCACGCGCCTGGTGGGTGGCAGCCTTCGCCAGCTGGGGCGTGGCGCTGTTCGAGTACCTCCTGCAGGTGCCGGCCAACCGCATCGGCTTCGCCGGCGGCTACACGCTGGCGCAGCTGAAGATCGCGCAGGAGGTGATCACGCTGCTGGTCTTCGTGCCCTTCGCGGTGGTGGTGATGGACCAGCCGCTCAAGTGGGACTTCCTCTGGGCCGGGCTGTGCATGGTGGGCGCGGTGTATTTCATCTTCCGGTCATGAGGATCCGGCAGGACCGCGGCCCTACAATCGCGCGCTGATCCGTCGGCTCCTGTCCGCCGGCACCCCCAGAGGAACGCATGGTTTTCGGCAAGCTGCTGCCGCGCGAAGGCAACTTCTTCGAGATGTTCAACGAGCACGGCACCTACATTGCCGAGGGCGCGCGCGCCTTCCAGTCGCTCGTCAAGTTCTATCCCGACGCCTCGCTGCGCGAGAAGTACACCGCCGACGTCGGCGCCGCGGAACGTTCGGCCGACAAGGTCACGGCCGAGGTGCACCGGCTGCTGCACCGCACCTTCATCACCCCGCTCGACCGCGAGCAGATCCACGGCCTGATCAACGCGATGGACGACATCCTCGACCTGCTGCAGGACTCGAGCGAAGTGATGTCGCTGTACGACCTGCAGAAGCTGGGCGAGGACGTCGAGCGCCTGGCCGACATCTCGGTGCGCTGCTGCGAACGCGTGCAGCACGTGGTGACGCTGCTGCCGCGCCTGAAGGACGCCGCGGTGGCCGAGTCGGCGCTGAAGACCTGCGAGGAGATCGACCGCCTGGAGTCCGACGCCGACCGCGTCATGCGCAGCGCCATGTCGCGCCTGTTCCGCGAAGAGGAAGACACGCGCGAGCTGATCAAGCTGAAGGCCGTCTACGAGCACCTGGAGTCCATCTCCGACCGTTGCGAGGACGTGGCCAACCTCGTCGAAGGCATCGTCCTCGAGAATTCCTGAGCCGGCGGATCCCATCTGATGGACGCTTTGCCGGTCGGCCTCTGGGGGGTGGTGCTGCTCGTCGTGCTGGCGCTGCTGTTCGACTTCATGAACGGCTTCCACGACGCGGCGAACTCCATCGCCACCGTCGTCAGCACGGGCGTGCTCAAGCCGCAGCAGGCGGTGGCATTCGCGGCCTTCTTCAACGTCATCGCCATCCTCGTCTTCCAGCTCAAGGTGGCCGCCACCGTGGGCAAGGGCATCGTGGACCCGGGGGTGGTGGACCAGCACGTCATCTTCGGCGCCCTGATCGGCGCCATCGCTTGGAACGTGTTCACGTGGTGGTTCGGCATCCCCTCTTCCAGTTCGCACGCGCTCATCGGCGGCATCGTCGGCGCGGTGCTGGCGAAGGCCGGCTCGGGGCCGCTGGTGGCTTCGGGGCTGGTGAAGACGGTGGCCTTCATCTTCGTCTCGCCCTTCCTGGGCTACCTGCTGGGCTCGGCCATGATGGTGGGGGTGGCCTGGGTCTTCCGGCGCGCGTCGCCCCTGAAGGTGGACAACTTCTTCCGCCGCGCGCAGCTGGTGTCGGCGGGCCTCTATTCGCTGGGCCACGGCGGCAACGACGCCCAGAAGACGATCGGCATCATCTGGCTGCTGCTCATTTCCGCCGGCTACGCCAACGCGGCCGACAAGCTGCCGCCTTACTGGGTGATCTGGTCCTGCTACATCGCCATCGGCATGGGCACGCTGTTCGGCGGCTGGCGCATCGTCAAGACCATGGGCCAGCGCATCACCAAGCTGAAGCCGGTGGGTGGCTTCTGCGCCGAGACCGGCGGCGCCGCGACGCTGTTCCTGGCCACCGCGATGGGCGTGCCGGTGTCGACCACGCACACCATCACCGGCGCCATCTTCGGCGTCGGCTCGGTGCGCAACGCTTCCGCAGTGCGCTGGGGGCTGGCGGGCAACATCGTGCTGGCGTGGATCTTCACCATCCCCGCCTCGGCCTTCATCGCCGCCGTGTTCTACGGCGTCAGCCTTTACGTCTTCTAGTCCCGCTGGGCTTCGAAGAACTTCTGGCCGCCGAAGGCGATGGTGCCCATCAGCACCGCGCCGCCCACCATCAGCGCCGCGATCACGCCCAGCACCGGGCCCCAGCGCGTGGCGCGCACCGGTTGCCCCGGGTTGTGGCGCGCGGCCCACTTCTCGTCGGGCGTGAGGCCGTAGACGATGGCCGCCAGCATGGCCTGCGAGATCATCAGCCCCAGCAGCGGGATCAAGAGCCAGGACAGGTGGTCGTCCTGGCCCAGCGCGCGCATGCGCAGCACGCCAGCCAGACCCAGCAGGGTGGGCCACGGGTGCAGCCAGGCCCAGACATCGCGCCAGCCGTGCAGGTACCAGCGGTGAACGCCCAGTGAACCGAAGGCGAAGGCCAGCCAGGTGGCCAGGGTCTTGGACTTGGCGGCCATCAGTCGGTGGGCGCGGTGGCGGCGCCGGTGCCCAGCGCACGCTGCATCAGCACCACGTCGAGCCAGCGGCCGAACTTCCAGCCCGAGGCCTTCAGCACACCCGTGTGCTCGAAGCCGAGCGCGCGGTGCACGCCGACGGAGCCGGCGTTCGCCGAGTCGCCGATCACGGCCAGCATCTGGCGTGCGCCGGCGGCTTCGCAGCGCGCCACCAGTTCGGCCAGCAGCAGGCGGCCGACGCCGCGGCCGCGCGCTTCGGGTGCCAGGTAGATCGAGTCCTCCAGGCAGAAGCGGTAGGCGCGGCGCGGGCGGAAGTGGTTGGCGTAGGCGTAGCCCAGCACGCGGCCAGTATCCTCGGCCACCAGCCAGGGCAGGCCCTTGGAGAGCACGTCGGTCCACCGGCGCGCCATCTCCGCGCCGTCGGGCGCTTCCAGCTCGAAGGTGCCGGTGCCGTGCAGCACGGCTTCGGCGTAGATGGCGGTGATGGCCGTCAGGTCGGTTTCGGTGCTGGGGCGCAGGATCAAGGCGGTCTCGTGGGGAAGGGTTCGGTCGAGTTTATAATGCGCGGTTTTCGGCGCCGGCCCCCAGCCTGTCAACAGGCGAAAGGCGTATCTACGGTTGAGCCGAAGTCCTGACCGGTTCGTCGGCGGCTCGTGTCCACGCCCTCGCCCCGGCCGCATTTCGAGACCCGAGGTTTCCCGTCATGGTCGTGATCCGCCTGGCCCGTGGTGGCGCCAAGAAGCGCCCCTTCTACAACATCGTCGTTGCCGACTCGCGCGAGCGTCGCGACGGCCGCTTCATCGAGCGCGTCGGCTTCTACAACCCGATGGCCGCCGCCGCCGAGCAGGCGCTGCGCGTCGCGCTCGACCGCGTCAACCATTGGGCTGGCGTCGGCGCCCAGCTGTCGCCCACCGTCGCCCGCCTGGTCGACCAGGCGAAGAAGGCGGCCTGATGCCGCTGCCGGCCGGGTCGGCGTTGCCGGCCGAGCCGGCGCGTCCCGCCGACGCGGTCGAAGTCGCCCGCGTCATCGGCGCCTGGGGCGTGAAGGGCGGCCTGAAGCTCAAGCCCTTCTCCAACGACCCGCAGGCGCTGTTCTCCTCCAAGCGCTGGTGGCTGGCACCTTCCCAGGCCAAGCCGGCCCAGCAGGTGCCGCCGCTGCTGCGCGTGCGCGAAGCGCGCGAGCAGGGCGACAGCGTGGTCGCCACCTGCGACGACATCACGGATCGCGACGCCGCCCAGGCGCTGGCCGGAGCCCGCGTCTACGTGGCCCGCTCCAGTTTCCCGACGCCCGAAGAGGACGAGTTCTACTGGGTCGACCTGATCGGCCTGGCGGTGCGCAACCGCGAAGGCGTGCTGCTGGGCCAGGTGGCCGGCCTGGTCGAGACCGGACCCCATTGCGTGCTGCGCATCCAGCCCGAGGCCGCGGATGCACCGGAAGTGCTGGTGCCCTTCGTCGAGGCCTACGTCGACCGCGTCGAGCGCGAGGCCCGCGTGATCCACGTCGACTGGCAGGCCGACTACTGATGCGCCCCGCGCGATGCGCTTCGACGTCGTCACGCTGTTCCCCGAGCTGATCGCACCGCACCTGGAAAGCGGCGTCACGCGGCGCGCCTTCGGGCCTGGCGGCATCGAGGTGAAGCTCTGGCAACTGCGCGACTTCGCCGACGACACCTACCGCCGCGTCGACGACCGCCCCTACGGCGGCGGCCCCGGCATGGTGATGCTGGCCGAGCCGCTGCTGCGCGCGCTGGACGCGGTGGCCGCCGAGCGCGGGGGCGGCGTCGCTGTCGTGCACTTCACGCCCACCGGCCGCCGGCTCGACCAGGCGGTCGTGAACGAATTCGCGGCCGGCCCCGGCGCGGTGCTGCTGTGCGGGCGCTACGAAGGCATCGACCAGCGCGTCATCGACCGCCGCGTCACCCACGAACTGAGCCTGGGCGACTTCGTGCTCTCGGGTGGCGAACTGCCGGCGCTGGCGCTGCTGGACGCGGTGGCGCGGCTGCAGGAAGGCGTGCTGAAGGCGCCTTCGCACCAGCAGGACAGCTTCTCGACCGCGAGCGATGGCCTGCTCGAGGGCCCGGCCTACAGCCGCCCGGAGCGGCTGGCGGTGGACGGCTCGGAAGACCCGGTGCCGGCGGTGCTGCTGTCGGGCCACCATGGCGAGATCGAGCGCTGGCGGCGCGAGCGTTCGCTCGAGCTCACGGCGCGGCGGCGGCCCGACCTGGTCGCCGCCGCGCGCGCCGCGGGGCGCCTGACGAAGGCCGACGAGCGCTTCCTGGCGGCGCTGTCGCTATAATCCCGCGTTTTTCGTCGATCCTCTGCGGGCCTGCGCTGGCCGACACCGTTCCCCGGCGCAACACACCTCCCCCAACAAGGGCCGCGCAAGATCGCATCCGGAGCCTCCAGTGGACCTCATCGCCACCCTCGAGCAGGAAGAAATCGCTCGCCTGAACAAGACGATCCCCGCCTTCGCCCCCGGCGACACGGTCATCGTCAACGTGAACGTCGTCGAAGGCACGCGCAAGCGCGTGCAGGCCTACGAAGGCGTGGTCATCGCCAAGCGCAACCGCGGCCTCAACAGCAGCTTCATCGTGCGCAAGGTCTCCAGCGGCGAAGGCGTGGAACGCACGTTCCAGCTCTACAGCCCGCTGATCGCCGGCATCGAGGTCAAGCGCCGCGGCGACGTGCGCCGCGCCAAGCTGTACTTCCTGCGCGAACGCAGCGGCAAGTCGGCCCGCATCAAGGCCAAGCTCGCCTGATGAGCGAAGGCAGGGTGCCGCCCCCGCGCATCCTGCACCCGCAGACGATCCCCGTCGCGGGTACCGACCACCACCTGCCCCCGGTTCCGGCGCCGCACCTGGCGCCGTCCGCGCTGCGGCAGCGCTTTGCCGCGCCGCCGGCCTGGCAGCCCGAGTTCGAAGGCGACGGCCGGCTCATCGTCGACCGCCCGGCCTCGGCCGCTTCGGTGCTGGTGCCGCTGGTGGCGCGCGAAGACGGCCTGCGCCTGCTGCTGACCAGGCGCACCGAGCACCTGCGCGACCACGCCGGCCAGATTAGCTTCCCCGGCGGCCGCGCCGAGGACCACGACGCCGACGCCGCCGCCACCGCGCTGCGCGAGGCCGAGGAAGAGGTCGGCCTGCCGGACGGCGCGGTGGAGGTGCTGGGCACGCTGCCCACCTACACCACGGTGACGCACTTCGTCGTGACGCCCGTGGTCGCGCTGATCACGCCACCGTTCACGCTGGCGCTGGACAGCTTCGAGGTGGCCGAGGCCTTCGAAGTGCCGATGGACTTCCTGATGAACCCGGCGCACCACCGCCGCCACGTCATGGAATACGCGGGCGGCCAGCGCCAGTTCCTGTCCATGCCCTGGGGCGACTACTTCATCTGGGGCGCGACGGCGGCGATGATCCGCAACCTCTACCGCTTCCTCAGCGCGTAGACCCTCGCCGCTATCATCGCGGCCGATGAGTTTTTTCGCCGTCCTGTTCGCGCTGCTGATCGAACAGCTCAAGCCGCTTCCGCGCGACAACTGGGTCCACCACGTGCTGGTGTCCTGGGTCGGATGGACGAGCCGCAACTTCGACGCCGGCAAGCCGCACCACCAGATCGTGGTCTGGTGCGTTGCCGTGCTGGCGCCGGCGCTGGCAGTGGGCGTGGTCTACGTGGCGGTGCGCGAATTCAGCCTGCTGCTGGCGCTGGCCTTCGACGTCGGCCTGCTCTACCTGACCCTGGGTTTCCGCCAGTTCAGCCACTTCTTCACCGACATCCGCGACGCGCTGGACCGCGGCGACGAGACCGCGGCACGCGGCAAGCTGGCCGACTGGCTGCACCTGGATGCGAGCGAGCTGCCACGCACCGAACTGCTGCGCCACGTGATCGAGCATGCGCTGCTGGCTGCGCACCGCCACGTCTTCGGCGTCTTCTTCTGGTTCGTCGTGCTTTCCGCGGTGGGCCTGGGTCCGACGGGCGCGGTCTTCTACCGCATGGCCGAATTCGCCAGCCGCTACTGGGGCTTCCGCCACCGCACGCTGGAAGTGCCGGCGAACCCGGCGCTGCTGGACCTGTCGCGCCGCGTCTTCGGCTGGATCGACCACGTTCCGGCGCGCCTCACCGCCTTCGGCTTCGCGGTCGTGGGCAACTTCGAGGAGGCGGTGGCCGGCTGGCGGCAGAACGCAGCGCTCTGGGCGCAGCCCAACGAAGGGATCATCCTCGCGGCCGCCGCCGGCGCGGTGGGCGTGCAGCTGGGCGGCAGCGCGGCGCCCGGCGTCACGCCCGACCGTTCCAAGACCTTCAGCGCCGGCGCCGACGCCGAGGCGGTGGACGCCGCCGGCTCCACGTCCGGCATGCCGCCGCAGCTGGGCCACCTGCAGAGCGTGGTCGGGCTGGTCTGGCGCTCGGTCGTGCTGTGGATGCTGCTGGTGGCGCTGCTGACGCTGGCGAACGTGCTCGGCTGAGCGCGCTTCACCAGCGCCTGGCCGACAGTTCCTCGTACAGCTCGCCGTAGATGCGGTAGCGCGAAGGCGCGATCTCGCCGCGCTCCACCGCCGCGCGCACCGCGCAGCCGGGCTCGTGGCGGTGGCTGCAGTTGTGGAAGCGGCACTCGCCCAGGTGCACTGCGAAGTCGGGCAGCAGCGCGGCCAGGGCCGGCGCCTCCACCTGGCGCAGGCCGAACTCCTGGAAGCCGGGCGAGTCGATCAGCGCACCCTGGCGCGCCTCGTCCAGCCAGTACCAGGTGGTCGTGGTCGTGGTGTGGCGGCCGCTGTTGAGCGCGCGCGAGATGTCGCCCACCTGCGCCGCCGCCGCTGGCACCAGCAGGTTGATGAGCGTGCTCTTGCCCATGCCGCTGGGGCCCAGCACCAGCGTCGTGCGGCCGGCCAGCAGCGGCATCAGCAGCGCGCGTGCCGCCTCGGGCGCCGTCTTGAGCGCGAACTCCAGCACCTCGATGCCCATCGCGCGGTAGGGCGCCAGGCGCTCGCGCGCGGCGCCGATGGCGGGCAGGTCGGTCTTGTTGAGCCCCACGCGCACCGGCACGCCGGCTTCCGCCGCGGCGACCAGCGCACGCACCAGCTGCGATTCGCTGAACACCGGCGCGGCGGCCACCAGCACCAGCAGCTGGTCCAGGTTGGCGGCGAAGCTCTTGGTGCGCCATTCGTCCTGCCGGAAGAGCAGGTTGCGCCGCGGTTCCAGGTGCTCGATGACGCCTTCGGCGCCGGCGCCTTCACCCACCGGGAGCCAGCGCACGCGGTCGCCGACGACGAGTTCGCTCTTCTTGCCGCGCGGGTGGCACAGCACCCGCCGCCCTTCCGGGGTTTCGACGATCACGTGCCGCCCATGCGCGGCGACCACCAGGCCGAGGTCCAGGCCTTCGGCGCGGGCCAACTCAGTGCGTTCCGAGCGTCAACGCGGCCAGCCGCTCACCCGCCGGCGGGTGCGAGTAGTAGAAGCGCACGTACAGCGGATCGGGCGTCAGCGTCGACGCGTTGTCCTCGTGCAGCTTCAGCAGTGCATTGGCCAGGTCGCGCCCGTCGGCCTGTTCGCAGGCGTAGGCGTCGGCCTCGAACTCGTGCTGGCGCGAGAAGTGCGCCATCAGCGGCGAGATGAAGAACATGAAGGGCGGCAGCGCCAGCGCGAACAGCAGCAGCGCCAGCGCGTCGTTCGGTGCGCCCATGTTGGGCATCACGCCCAGGCCGGTGTAGAAGCTGCTGGTGCCTGCCAGCCAGCCCAGCAGCGCCAGCCCGGCCAAGCTCAGGCCGAAGATGCCGGCCATGCGCTTGACCACGTGGCGGCGCCGGAAATGGCCCAGTTCGTGCGCCAGCACCGCCTCCACCTCGCCCGGCGTCAGGCGCTGCAGCAGGGTGTCGAAGAAGACCACGCGCTTGGCGGCGCCCAGGCCGGTGAAATAGGCGTTGGCGTGGGCCGAACGGCGGCTGCCGTCCATCACGAACAGGCCGCGCGCGGCGAATCCGCATCGGTGCATCAGCGCCTGCACGCGCGCCTTCAGCGCTTCGTCGGGCAGGGGCTCGAACTTGTTGAAAAGCGGCGCGATCAGGGTCGGGTAGATCACCAGCAGCAGCAGGTTGAAGCCCACCCACGCGGCCCAGGCGAACAGCCACCACCAGCCGCCGGTGGCCTGCATGATCCACAGCACCAGGGCCGCCAGCGGCAGGCCGATGACCACGCCCACCGCCGCGCCCTTCAGCAGGTCGGCCACCCAGAGGCCGAAGGTCATGCGGTTGAAGCCGAAGCGCTGCTCGATGCGGAAGGTGGCGTACCACTCCAGCGGCAGGTCGATGAGCGACCCCACCAGCGCGAAGCCGGCCAGCAGCGCCAGCTGGTAGGCCATGCCGCCCCAACGGGGCAGCACGGCATCGCGCAGGAGCTGGTTGAGCGCATCCAGGCCGCCCAGCAGCGTCCAGGCCAGCAGCACCGCGCTGCCGACTGCGGTGGTCAGCAGGCCGAAGCGACCCTTGGCCAGCGTGTAGTCGGCCGCCTTGCGGTGCGCTTCGGGCGTCACGGTGGCGGCAAAGGCCGGCGGCACGCGGTCGCGGTGCGCCGCCACGTGGCGCATCTGCCGGGTGGCCAGCCAGAACTTGCAGACCAGCGAGGCGAGCAATGCGAACGCAAAGGCCAGCGTGACAGAGGAAGCGTGCATGGGGGCGAAGTTTAGGCTTGGGCGAGAATCCGCACCTTTGCCCCTGCCGCAACACCATGAGCGAACCGACCCTGGCGCCCAGCGAACACAACCTGATCTGGATCGACCTGGAAATGACCGGCCTGCTGCCCGACAGCGACCGCATCATCGAAGTGGCGGTGGTCGTGACCGACCCCCAGATCACGGTGCGCGTCGAAGGCCCGGTGTTCGCGGTGCACCAGAGCGACGCCGTGCTCGACGGCATGGACGCCTGGAACAAGGGCACCCACGGCAAGAGCGGCCTCATCGACCGCGTGAAGGCCAGCACGGTGGACGAAGCCGCCGCCGAGGCGCAGGTCATCGCCTTCCTGCAGCGCTACGTGCCCAAGGGCAAGAGCCCCATGTGCGGCAACTCCATCTGCCAGGACCGGCGCTTCCTGGCCCGCACCATGCCGGCGCTGGAAGCCTTCTTCCACTACCGCAACCTGGACGTCAGCACGCTGAAGGAACTGGCGCGGCGCTGGAAGCCCGCCGCACTGGAAGGCTTCAGGAAGTCGCAGGCGCACACCGCGCTGGCCGACATCCACGAGTCGATCGACGAGCTGCTGCACTACCGCGCCACGCTGCTGGCCGTCTGAGACCGCGCCGCCGTGCGGTTGCGCGTGCGCCAGGCCGCGAGCAGCGCCCGCGTCTCGTCGTCAGGGCGCGCCGGCAGCTTGCGGTATTCCGAGCAGTCGCTCTTTCGGGCGAGCAGCTGGTGGTTGATCAGCTCGCGGCGCAGCGTCACGTGGTCGTCGAAAGTGTTGGCCGCCTTCAGCACCGCGTTCACCTCCTTCTCGGTGTAGACGCGGCGCTGCTCGAACAATGTCCACAGGCACCACATCGCCAGCTTCTGCACGCTGAACTTGTGCGGCCAGCGCACCAGGCGGCCGCGGCTGTCGAATTGCTGCAGCGCCTTGCGCGCGTTGGGAGACAAGGGCAACGGCAGCGGCAGGTCCTCGGCCGCCAGCGCCGGCGGCGGCACCAGCATGGCGGCGCGCAGGGACTGCACGTTGCGGTGGCCGGCGGCGCGCGCGATCAGGTTGAGCATCTCGACATGACCGGGCGGCCTGGGCTCGGGGCGCTCGGCAAGCGAGCGCGCCAGCGCGCGGGCGAAGGCGGACAGGTCGGGGGCCACGAAGGGCAGGGCTTCACGGGTCATGGTGCTTCCTCGCAACAAGGAGCGTGGGCCTCAGGGGACCTGCATGCCGGACAGCAGCGGGTGCCGGGGGTCGCCGACTTGCCGGGCCTGAGGCTTCACGCTCGCGAAGAGCAGGAATCCGACAGCCAGGTGGGGAATGCGTGGCAGGTTTAGCTCGCGGACCGAAGACCGCGCGGCGACGCCTGGGTGAACTGCCGACCGGGCCGCGAGTGTAGAACAAGTTCAGGGAATTCCCGAAGACTCGGCTACAATGCGGTCCTCGCGGCGTCCTTCGTGACGCCGTTCGTTCATCCCCTCTGACCTCGTCCGTCGTCCCTTCGTGAAGGGACCCAGCGTTTTCTCGGTTGGTGGTGATGCCGTCGCCCAAGCCTGGCGCGACACCCACTGTTCCCCGAAAGACGACGATGAGCTTCGAAACACTCGGCCTGCACGAGTCCCTGACCCGTGCCCTTTCCGCGGCCGGCTACACCCAACCCACCGAAGTCCAGTCGAAGGCGATCCCGCCGGCGCTGGAAGGCCGCGACCTCATGGTCAGCAGCAACACCGGCAGCGGCAAGACGGCCAGCTTCGCGCTGCCCGCGCTGGCCGGCGTGCTGCGCGCCCGTGCCGAGACCAAGGGGCGCCAGCGCGGCACCGTCTACGGCCCGCGCGTGCTGGTGCTGGCCCCCACGCGCGAACTGGTGCTGCAGGTGGCCAAGGCCTTCAGCAGCTACGGCCGCTTCGTGCAGGGCCTGCGCGTGGCCACGGTGGTCGGCGGCGTGCCCTACGGTGCGCAGCTGAAGGCCCTGTCCGGCCCGCTGGACGTCCTGATCGCCACCCCCGGCCGCCTGATGGACCACATGGCCAGCGGCAAGGCCGTGCTGGCCAACGTGCAGATGTTGGTGCTCGACGAAGCGGACCGCATGCTCGACATGGGCTTCATCGACGACATCCAGCACATCACCCAGGCCACCCCGGCGGCGCGCCAGACGGTGATGTACAGCGCCACCTTCGGCGGCCACGTGGGCCGGCTGGCGACCGAACTGCTGCGCGAGCCGCAGCGCGTGGAAGTGGCTTCGCACACCGAGGCGCACGCCGACATCGAACAGCGCCTGCACTGGGCCGACAACCGCGATCACAAGAACGCGCTGCTCGACCACATCCTGTGCGAGCGCAGCGTCGACCAGGCGCTGGTCTTCACCAGCACCCAGCGCGACGCCGACGCGCTGGCCGACCGCCTGGCCGAGATGGGCCATGCGGTGGCTTCGCTGCACGGCGGCATGCCGCAGGGCCGGCGCAACCGCGTGCTCGAAGGCCTGCGCCGGCGCCACCTGCGCGTGCTGGTGGCCACCGACGTGGCCGCGCGCGGCATCGACGTGCCGACCATCAGCCACGTGGTGAACTACGGCCTGCCGATGAAGGAAGAGGACTACGTGCATCGCATCGGCCGCACCGGCCGCGCCGGCCGCACCGGCCTGGCGGTGACGCTGGCCGAACGGCGCGACGCCGGCATGATCCAGCGCATCCAGCGCTTCACCACGCAGCGCATCCCGCCGGCGGTGATCGCGGGACTGGAGCCGCGTCCCTTCGTGCCCGGCCCGGCGCCGCGGCGCGCGGGTCAGGCCGGCCGGGCGGCCGCCCAGGCGCGCACGCGCAGGCCGCGCGCGGCCCGCGCCGCTGATCGCGGCCTGGCCGCCCTAGACGGCCAGCAGTTCGACTTCGAAGACCAGCGTCGCGTTGGGTGGGATCACCCCGCCGGCGCCGCGCGCGCCGTAGCCCAGCTCGGAAGGGATGGTCAGCACGCGCGTGCCGCCCACCTTCATGCCCTGCACGCCTTCGTCCCAGCCGCGGATCACGTGGCCGGCGCCGAGCGGGAAGGCGAAGGGCTGGCCGCGGTCCTTGCTGCTGTCGAACTTCCTGCCGCGCTGGTTGGCGGCCTGCGGGTCGTGCAGCCAGCCCGTGTAGTGCACGCGGACCTGCTGGCCGGCCGTCGCCTCGGCGCCGCTGCCGGCCACGGTGTCTTCGTATTGCAGGCCGGACGGAAGGGTGGTCATGGAACGCTCCTGGTGTTTGAGGCGCGCATGATGCCAGCCCAGGCGGCCACCGCCTGGGCCAGCCATGCGGCCACCTGGCCGGCCTGCAGCGGCGGCAGTCCCAGCACGGCCGCGGCCGCCTGCAATTCGCGCAGGGGCTGCGCGACGTCCAGCGGCGCGGCGCCGGTCTGCTTCGAAAGCTTCTGCCCGTCGCTGGCCAGCACCAGCGGCGTGTGCAGGTACCGAGGGGTCGGCACGCCCAGGGCCCGCTGCAGCAGGATCTGGCGCGGCGTGTTGTCGGCCAGGTCAGCGCCCCGCACGACGTCTGTGATGCCTTGCGCGGCGTCGTCCACCACCACCGCCAGCTGGTAGGCCCAGAAGCCGTCGGCGCGCTTGAGCACGAAGTCGCCGACCTCGGCCTGCACGTCCTGCCGCTGCACGCCGAGCCGGCGGTCGGTCCACTCGACCACGCCGGGCGGCACGCGCAACCGCACCGACCGCGCCGGCTTGCCGTTCAGGCCGTTGCGGCAGGTGCCGGGGTAGGGCCGTTCGACATGGGCCTCGGCAGGCACGCCGCGCGCGGCCCAGACGGCGTCGACCTCGGCGCGCGTGCAGCCGCAGGGGTAGGCGCGGCCGCTGTCCAGCAACGCCTGCAGCGCGGCCTCGTAGGCCGCGTCGCGCGCCGACTGCCGCCACACCGGCTCGTCGCTGACCAGTCCGCAGGCGGCCAGCTGCTGCAGCACGCGTTCACCCGTGCCCGGCGGGCAACGCGGCCGGTCGGTGTCCTCGATGCGCACCAGCCACGCACCGTCGTGCGCGCGCGCGTCCAGCCAGCTGGCCAGCGCCGCCACCAGCGAACCGGCGTGCAGCGGCCCGGTCGGCGAAGGGGCGAAGCGGCCGCGGTAGCCCAATTCAGCCCAGCGGCCCGGCATGGCGCTCGATCAGCGCCATGCGCGTGGCCGGGCTTTCCAGCTGCGACAGCCACCATTGCAGCGCGCGGCCCAGGCCGGCGGCGCCGCCACGTTCGGCGCGCCAGGCGTAGTGCAGGCGGCCCACGCGTTCGGGGCCGCTGGTCTGCCTCATCACCAGGTGGCCGGCCTCCAGGTGGCGTCGCGCCAGCGGTTCGGGCACGAAGCCGCAGCCCAGGCCGCGCAGCAGTGCTTCCAGCTTGGCGCGCATCGAAGGCACGGTCAGCACGTCCTGCCCCGGCAGCAGGTTCACGGTGATGGGCTCCAGCCGCTGCGCGGTGTCGGCCACCGCCACCGCCCGGTGGTGCACCAGCTGCGTTGCCGAGAGCGGCTCTTCCATCGCCGCCAGCGGGTGGTGCGGCGCGACGCAGAAGACGAAGCGCACGTCGCCCAGCTGACGCAGTTCGATGCCGCCCGGGTTGGCGTGCAGCCCGCTGACGCCGATGGCCAGGTCGACCTGGCCGGTGATCAGCGCCTCCCAGGTGCCGGCCAGCACGTCGTTGCGCAGCCGCAGCCGGGTGGCGGGGCCCACCGTGGTGCTGCCGTCGCGTTCGTCGCGCACCTGGCAGAAGGCTTCCACCAGTTCGAAGACCACCGGCGCCGACAACAGGTCTTCGACGCTGATCGACAGCGTGGTCTCCCAGCCGCTGGCCACACGGTGCACGCGGTTGGCCACCGCGTCCAGCTCCTGCAGCAGGCGGCGGCCTTCGTGCAGCAGCTCGGTGCCGGCGGCGGTGAGCTGGGCCTGGCGCGAGCTGCGATCGAACAGCAGCACGTCCAGCGCGTCTTCCAGCTGGCGCACGCTGTAGGTCAGCGCCGAAGGCACCTTGCCCAGTTCGCGCGCGGCGGCGGCGAAGCTGCCGGTGCGGGCGATGGTGTCCATCATCTCCAGCGCTTCGGGGGTCAGGGCCTGGCGGCGTTCGTGGGCCATCGCTTCATCTTATTTGAACGCGAGCTTCAACGCCGATCCACCTGCCGGAGGCGTCCGCTGCCTACAGTGTGCGGTATCGACAGGAGACCCAACATGCTTCGACTGCGCAAGTCCTGCGAACGGGGTTATGCCGACCACGGCTGGCTCAAGAGCTACCACAGCTTTTCCTTTGCCGACTACTACGACCCGGCCCACATGGGCGTGGGCAACCTGCGCGTGATCAACGAAGACCGCATCGCACCCGGCACCGGCTTCGGCACCCACGGCCACCGCGACATGGAGATCGTCAGCTACGTGCTCGACGGCGAGCTGGCGCACAAGGACAGCATGGGCAACGGCAGCGCCGGTGGCGCCAACGCCGGCGTGATCCGCCCGAACGACGTGCAGCGCATGAGCGCCGGCAGCGGCGTGCTGCACAGCGAGTTCAACCACGCCGCCGACCGCACGACGCACTTCCTGCAGATCTGGATCCTGCCTTCGCAGCGCGGCATTGCGCCCGGCTACGAGCAGAAGCGCTTCGAGGCGGCCGAAAAGCGCGGCCGCCTGCGCCTGGTGGCTTCGCCCGACGGCCGCGAAGGATCCGTCACGATCCACGCCGACGCGTCGCTCTCGGCCGGCCTGTTCGACGGCGACGAAGCGGCCGAGCTGGCGCTGGACCCCAGGCGCGTGGGCTACGTGCACGTGGCGCGCGGCTCGGTGGTCGCCAACGGCCAGCCGCTGAGCACGGGCGACGCGCTGGTGCTGGAAGGCGAAAGCCGTCTCATCCTGGGCCAGGGACACGACGCGGAGGTCCTGGTCTTCGACCTGGCGGCCTGAAGGCCGCCCTCACTACTGCCAACGGAGTACCCGAGAACATGAGCAAGATCGTCATCGTCTACCACAGCGGCTACGGCCACACGAAGAAGGTCGCCGAGGCGGTGGCCCAGGGCAGCGGCGGCGCGCTGCTGGCCATCGACGCCGAAGGCAACCTGCCCGAAGGCGGCTGGGAACAGCTGGCGGCGGCCGATGCCATCGTCTTCGGCGCTCCCACCTACATGGGCGGCCCGAGCTGGCAGTTCAAGAAGTTCGCCGACGCCTCTTCGAAGGCCTGGTTCGTGAAGGCCTGGCGCAACAAGGTTGCCGCGGGCTTCACCAACTCGGCCACGCTCAACGGCGACAAGTTCAGCACGCTGACCTACTTCTTCACCCTGAGCCAGCAGCACGGCATGTTCTGGGTCGGCAGCGGCATGCACCCCACCAACGCCAAGGCACACACGCGCGACGACCTGAACAACCTGGGCGGCTACTCCGGCCTGATCACGGCCACGCCGTCGGACGCGTCGGTCGACGAGATGGTGCCGGGCGACCTGGCCACGGCGAAGGCCTTCGGCCAGCGCATCGTCGAGGCGCTGACCAAGATCTCGCGCTGATCCTTCAGCCGGCCAGCCGCCCCAGGTAGGCCTCGCACAGGGCCAGCTGCTCCAGGCTGACGTATTCGTCGGCCTGGTGCGCCTGGGCGATGTGGCCGGGGCCGCACACCGCGGTGGCGATGCCGGCCTGCTGGAATAGGCCTGCTTCGGTGCCGAAAGCCACCAGCGTGGTGTCGCTGCGCGCCGCCAGGCGCTGCGCCAGCGCCACCGCCGGGTCGCCGGGCGCCGCCAGGAACGACGGGATGGCGCAGATGTCGTCCCAGCGCAGGCCGGTGGCCGGGTCCACCGCCTTCATGGCCGGCTCGAGCGTGCGCGCGTAGTCGAGCACCTGGCCGTGCATGGCCAGCGCGTCGGTGCCGGGCAGGTTGCGGATCTCGTAGTGGAAGCGGCAGTCTTCCGGCACCACGTTGTCGGCGATGCCGCCTTCGATCACGCCTACCGCGGCAGTGGAGTAGGGCACGTCGAAGCCCTCGAAGCGCGGTTCGTGGTCGCGCCAGCCGTCGGCGGTGTCGGCGATGTGCGCCACCAGGCGCGCCGCCGCCTCGATCGCGTTCACGCCTTGCGGCCGCAGCGACGAATGCGCGGCACGTCCCTTCACGCAGCAGCGCCAGCGGTACACGCCCTTGTGCGCGGTGGCCGGCACCATGCCGGTGGGCTCGCCCACCAGGCACATCGCGGGCGCGAGGCCGGCGTCCTTCAGGTCGGCGATGAGGCGCTTGACGCCGAAGCAGCCGGTCTCTTCATCATGGCTGAAGGCGTAGTGCAGCGCGTGCGGGGCGTCGGCGTCCAGGAAGGCCTTCGTGCGGGCCACCACCAGGCCGATGAAGCCCTTCATGTCGGCGCTGCCGCGGCCGTAGAGCCTGCCGTCGCGCAGGTCGGCACCCAGCGGGTCCAGGGTCCAGGCCTGGCCGTCCCAGGGCACGGTGTCGGTGTGGCCGGAGAGGATCACGCCACCGGGCTTGCCGGGCTGCAGGGTGGCGAACAGGTTGGCCTTGCGGCCGGTCTCGTCCCTGGTGATGCGGACCGGCACCGCCAGCGACCGCAGGTGGTCGGCGATGCACTCGATCAGCGGCAGGTTCGATTCGTGGCTGACGGTGTTCAGGCGCACCAGGCGGCGCGCCCAGTCCAGGCCTTCGGGGGTGACTTGGGACATGGGCCCGAATCTAACCTTTCACCCGCGCCAGCAACGAAGCCACCTCGGCCGCCGAACGGACTTCGAGCTTGGCGAACACACGCGCGCGGTGCACTTCCACCGTGCGCACCGAGATGTTCAGCTCGTCGGCGATCAGCTTGTTCAGCTTGCCGGCGGCCACCAGCCGCATGACGTCGCGCTCGCGGTCGGACAGGCGCGCCAGCAGCGCCAGGTCGGCCTCGCGGTCGCCCTGCGCGGCATGGCGTTCGGCTTCCAGCGCCAGCGCGCGTTCGACCTTTCGCAACAAGCCCTCGTCGCTGAACGGCTTCTCGACGAAGTCCAGCGCACCCTTCTGCAGCGCTTCCACCGCCATCGGGATGTCGCCATGGCCGGAGAGGAAGATCACCGGCAGCGGCACACCGCGACGCACCAGCTCGTCGTGCACCTGCAGGCCCGACATCGGCTCCATGCGCACGTCCAGCACCACGCAGCCGCGCAGCGGCCCGGCCTCCAGCGCGGCCAGCAGTGCGGGGCCGCTGGCGTAGGCGCGCGCCTTCAGGCCCTGGGTGGACAGCAGGAAGGCCAGCGCGTCGCGCACCGCCGCCTCGTCGTCGACCAGGTGCACGCAGGGTTCAGGAGCGCTCGGGTTCGGCGGCATGCACGCTCTCCTCTTCGGCAGCCAGGGGCAGGGTGAAGGAGAAGCGCGCTCCGCCCAGCGGCGAAGGCCCGGCCTCCAGCGCGCCATGGTGCGCCTCGATCACCGAACGGCAGATGGCCAGCCCCATGCCCATGCCTTCGGCCTTGGTGGTGTGGAAGGGTGCCGAGAGCGCGTCGATGCCCAGGCCGCCGAGGCCGGGGCCGTTGTCGTCGACGTCCACGCGCAGGAAGCGCGGGCCGGCGCGCGCCACCTCCACGCGGATGTGCGGCGCCTCGCGGCCGGCCAGAGCGTCGGCAGCGTTGCGAAGCAGATTGATCAGCACCTGTTCCACCAGCACCGGGTCGGCGTCGACCGCCGGCAGCGCGGATGCCGGCACCTGTTCGACCTCGACGCCGCGCGCGCGCAGGTCGCGCGCGACGAGCGCGACCGCGCGGCCGACGATGCCTTCGGGCGCGCAGCGTTCGCGCTGCGGCGCGCGCCGCGTCAGGAAACCGCGGATGCGCTGCACGATGCGCCCGGCCTCGGCCGCCTGCTCACCCAGCTTGCGCAGTGCCTCCAGCACCACGGAGTCGGCACCGCCTTCGCGTTCCAGCAGGCGCAGCACGCCGCCGTTGTAGCCGGCGATGGCCGCCAGCGGCTGGTTCAACTGGTGCGCCAGCGCCGAGGCCACTTCGCCCAGCGTGGTCAGGCGCGCCTGGGTGGCCAGCGCCTCGCTGCGCTTGCGCTCGCGTTCCTCGGCCTGCTTGCGTGCGGTGATGTCGACGATGCTGCCCATCCAGCCGATGCTGCGGCCCTGGGCGTCGACCAGAGGCGCTTCGAGCACCATCACGTCCCGCGGCCGGCCGCTGGCGTGACGCCAGCGCGCCTCGTAGCCTTCGCGCGGCGCGCCGCCGGCCATGTTGCGCTGGTGGCGCTGCATGCCGTCGTCCACCTCGTCCGGCGGCCACCAGGGCAGGGGCGGGCTGCGGCCCAGCATCTGCTCGGGCGGCAGCCCCACCAGGTCGCAGAAGGCGCGGTTGACGTGAACGATGCGGCCCTGCAGGTCGCGCGCGCGCAGGCCCACGGTGAGCGAATCCTCGATCGACCGCCGGAACGCCGCCTCGGTGCGCCAGCGGAACTCGGCCGCCTCCACCTCGCGCAGGCGGCGCCGCAGCATCGCCGTGGCGCCGCCCGACAGCGCGATGAACAGGCCCATCACCAGCGGCATGGGCGTGCGCCACCAGGGCAAGTGCGACTCGCGCGTGGTGAGTTCGAGGAAGGCGTCGGCCAGGCCCGGCTCGAGGCTCACCAGGTGGGTCTGGCGGCCTTCGGGCGGCAAGGTCTCGGTGGCGCCGGCCAGGCGCTGGCCCAGGCCGTCGACCACGCGCACCTCGTACTTGCGCGCCAGCCACCAGGGCACGGCCTGGCGCAGCAGTGCCGCCGGCGCGATGCGCACGACCACTCGGCCGCCGCCGGCGGCCGGCTGCGCGATGTGGGCGCTGATGCCGCCTTCGTCGAAGCCCGCGGTGGCGACCGGTGGCGCCGGCCGCGGCGCCTGCACGGGCACGTGGGCGCGCACGCGGTTGCCGCTGTCCAGCACGGTGACGCTCACCCACAGGCGGCGCAGTCCTTCGACCACCGCCGGCAGGCGCAGCAGGCCTTCGGCGTCCAGTGAAGGCGGCAGCGTGGCGGCGAGCGTGGCCACCGCCTGCTGCTCGGCGGCCAGTGCGCCGGAGACGCGGCTTTCCATCGTCAGCGCGTCCGCCAGCAGGGTGCGGCGTTCGTCCTCCTGGTCGGCCCGCATGCTCCACTGCAGCCACAGCGCGAGCGAAGCCGTGAACGCCAGCGCCAGCAGGAAGGGCCAGGCCCAGGCGCCACGGCGGCGGCCGGCGGGGCGGGGCAGGGCGGACGGGGCCATGGGGGCAGTCTAGGGTGCCCGGGCGCGGCTGCGCCACGCCGGCGTGCGCGAATGTGGAAGTCCACAATCCCGGTCGCGGCGGCCGGGCGACCCGACACGATGGCCGCGGCCGAGAAACGCGGGGCGCCGGAGCGCATCCGCGCCAGCGGCCGCAGCGCGCTTCAACGGCCCACGCCGGCCTGAACGTTCAGCGGTTCAGCGCCGGGATGCAGCGCCAGCTGCCGGCGCGTTCGACGTCGCCCTTGCCGTCGTAGCGTGCCACCTGCGGGAAGGGGCACAGCGGGCGGCTGCGGTCGGGCGCCCAGTCCAGCGGGACGTCGCCGTTCACGCCGCCCGGGTTGCCGGTGCCGCGAGCGCTGGCCACGATGGCACCCGGCGCCTGGCCGCGCTCGACCCAGTTCACCAGCGGGGTGATGAAGTCGGCCTGGTCGGTGGCAGGGCCGCCCGAGCAGTGGCCCATGCCCGGCACCGGGTACAGGCGCACGAACTGGTCGGCACGGCCGCCGCTGCCGCGGCCCAGACGTTCGTACCAGGCTTCGGTGTCGGCGAGCGAGAAGATGGGGTCGCTCACGCCCTGGTAGACCAGCACCTTGGCGCCGCGGTTGCGCAGCGTGGACAGGTCGTCCTCGTCGGGCGGTGTCATGAAGCTCATCGCCGCTTCGGTGTAGGTGGCGTCGGTGGCGTAGAGCTCGCCCAGGGCCTTGTCGATGTCCAGCCCGAGCGAGAAGGCCGGCCCGTTGGTCAACGCCGCGGTCGAAGGCGGCACCTTGAAGATCACGCCCACCGCGCCCGAGTCCAGCACCAGCGGTGCGGTGAACTCCCAGAACGGGATGCCGCCGCCGCCGATGCCGCCGTCGTAGAAGAAGGGCGCGTAGAAGGGCTGGCCGTCGCGGGTGGTGGCGCCGCTGAAGATGGGCGCGATGGCGTCCTTCTGCGCCGCGCTGAGGCAGGTGCCGTCACGTGCGCCGGCGCAGGTGGGCACGTCGCGGTGCAGGTCGAAGCGGTGCTGGCACAGCAGCGTGTTCTGCACGATGCCGTCGGTCGCGCCGTCCAGCGCGTCGCAGCGCGCCAGCACCGAAGCGGCGAGCAGCTTGCGTTCGGTGGCGTTGAAGGCCGTTTCCAGCCCGGGCGGCGTGGCGGGGTCGCCGGTGGCCACGGTGGCGTAGCGCTGGGCGCCGAAGATGTTGGCCAGCGCCGCCAGCGGCAGGTGGAAGCCCGGCGCACCGGCCAGGTAGCCGTCGTATTCATCGGGGTAGCGCGCCGCCGCCACCAGCGTGTGGCGGCCGCCGTTGGAGCAGCCGCCGAAGTAGGAGCGGTCGGGGCCCTTGCCGTAGGCGGTGGCGATGACCGACTTGGCGATCGGCGTGAGCTTGCCCGCCGCCTGGTAGCCGTAGTCCAGCCGCGCCTGCGGGTCCAGCCCGAAGGCGGGGCCGATGGAGCCCGGGTGGCCGGCATCCGAGCTGAGCACCGCGAAGCCCTGGTCGAGCGCGTTCGTGAGCGGCCCGCCGCCGAAGCTGCCGGTGGCGGTGACCACGGCGCCGTCGATGCCGCCGTTGCCCTGGTGGAAGAAGCGCCCGTTCCAGGCCTTGGGCAGGCGCAGTTCGAAATTGATCTGGTAGCTGCGGCCATCGACCGGGCTCACGCGCGGGTAGGCGAAGCCGGTGACGCGGCAGTGTTCGGCGATCGGCTTGCCGGCCACTTTCAGCGTGCCTGCCGGCACCGTGGTGGTGGCGGTGATGGTGGTGGCGGGCAGGCCGGTGAGGCGTGCGGCCAGGTCCTCGCAGGTGCCGACCAGGTCGGCCGGCGTGGCCGGGTCCAGCTGCGGCAGCCGGCCGTGCGACGGCGCGTCCGCGAAGGCGGCCGCGGCCAACGCGGAGAGCGCGGCCACTGCGATACTGCGGGCCGGTCGGGACCTGGGGCTTCGGTTCGTCATCAGGCGTCTCCTGGGGTGTTTTTCTGAATCGATAGGTTAATTACCCATTCCGGTCCCGGCGCCCGGGCTTTCCCTCGGCAGAGAATTCCCATTCCCGTTCATCAACTTCTCGAAGCAGCGGTCTTGCCCAAGCGCCACATTCCGCCCGCCGACCGCACGCCGCTGGCCCGGCTGGCCGAAGGCGGCGTGCATGCCATCCTGGGCTACCAGCTGGCGCAGGCCGCCATCGTCACCAACCAGGTGTTCGACGAACGCGTGGGCCGGCTGGGCGAGCTGCGGCGCGTGGAGTACACCCTGCTGGCGCTGGTGCAGGGCAACCCCGACGTGACGGCGCGTCAACTGGCGCGCGCGCTGGCGGTGACGCCGCCCAACATCGCGATCGGCCTCGACCGCCTGGAGCAGCGCGGCCTGGTCACGCGCACGCGCAGCGAACGCGACGCGCGCATGCAGCACGTGCGTCTCACCCGTGCCGGAGCGGCCCTGGTGGAGGCGTCGACCCGGCAGCTGCTGGAAGGCGAACAGACCGCGCTCGACACCCTCACGCCGGCCGAACGCGCGATGCTGGTCGAACTGCTGCACAAGGTGGCGCTGGCGCGCCGTCGGCCCGACACCGGAGGCGGATCCTGAACATCGACCGCGGGACCATCCGCGCCGCCGCCGAACGCATCGCGGGCGACGTGCGCCGCACGCCCCTGTGGCGCCTGCCCGGCGCCGTGTTCGGCCTCGACGTGGCCGAGGTCTGGCTGAAGCTGGAACAGCTGCAGGTCGCCGGCAGCTTCAAGGCGCGTGGCATGTTCAACCGCATGCGTTCGCAGCCGCTGCCGGTCGCCGGCGTGGTGGTGGCGTCGGGCGGCAACGCCGGCATGGCGGTCGCGCCCGCCGCGCGCGCGCTGGGCTGCCCTTGCGAAGTCTTCCTGCCTGAAGTCTCCAGCGCCGCCAAGCGCGCCGCGCTGGCCGCGCTGGGCGCCACCGTGCGCGTGCAGGGCGCCGCCTATGCCGACGCGCTGGCGGCCTGCCTGGAGCGCCAGCGCGAAAGCGGCGCGCTGCTGATGCACGCCTACGACCAGCCCGAGGTGGTGGCCGGCGCCGGCACGCTGGCCGGCGAAGTGGAAGCCGAAGCCGGCCTGCCCGACCGCGTGCTGGTCAGCGTGGGCGGCGGCGGCCTCGTCGCCGGCATCGCCGCCTGGTTCGGCGGCCGTGCGCGCGTGGAGGCGCTGGAGCCGCGGCTGGCGCCCACGCTGCACGGCGCGCGCGGCGGGGCGGCCGGTGGACGTGGACGTGGCCGGCGTCGCCGCCGATGCGCTGGGGGCGCGCCGCATCGGCGCCATCGCGTGGGAGGTGTCGCAGCGCCACGTGGCCGCCGCGCACCTGCTGGCAGACGAGGCCATCCGCGAGGCGCAGCGCCGCCTGTGGCGCGAGTTCCGCCTCGCGGTGGAGCCCGCCGCCGCGCTGGGCCTGGCCGCGCTGGCCACCGGCACGGTGAAGCCGGCGCGGCACGAGCGCGTGCTGCTGGTGATCTGCGGCGCCAACCTGGACCCGGCGACCTTGTCTACCTGACGCCCAGGAACTCCTTCACCGGCACCAGCGTGCGCACCGGGTCTTCCTCCTGCGGCACGTGGCCCAGGTCGTCGAACATCACGAGCTTCGCGCCCGCGATGTCGCGCACGAAGAGCTGCGCGGTGGCCGGTGGAATGAGACGGTCGCGCCCGCCCCACAGCACCAGCGTGGGAAGTGTCAGGCCCTTGATGCGCCCGGCGTCCACGCCCGGCACCCAGCTGGCCAGGCGCTGCACCAGCGCCTTGCGGTTGCCTTCGCGCAGCGTGAGTTCGAAGTAGCGGTCCACCAGCGCGGGCGTGATGCGCTCGGGGTGGCCGTAGGCGGTGGCCACGCCTTGCGCCACCAGCGCGCGCGGCAGCGTCTCTTCGACCAGCCAGCGCAGGCCCGGCACGCGCGCGAGGCGCCAGCCGAGTGGAAACGACTCCGGCGTGAAGGGCTCGCCGGCGGCGTCCACCAGGATCAGCCGCTCGACGCGGTCGCGGCCCAGCAGCGCCACCCGCCAGGCGACGTCGCCGCCGAGCGAGTTGCCGCCGATCGCGAAGCGTTGCACCTTCAACCGGTCCATCAGGTCCAGCACGAAGCGCGCGTACTCGTCGCCTTCGTAGGGTCGACCGGCGTAGCGGCCGCTGAAGGGGCCCGTGAGCCCGAAGGCCGGCAGGTCGAAGCTGATGACGCGACGGCGATCCTTCAGCCCCTTCACCCAGCCTTCCCAGGTGTGCAGGCTGGACGACGTGCCGTGCACCAGCACCAGCGGCAACGGGTCGTCGCGCGGCCCTTCGTCCCGCAGGTGGACCAGCTGGCCGCCGAGGTCGACGAAGTCCGAAGGCGGCGGCGCCCAGCGCGCCACCAGCCCTTCCACCGGCCAGTCGGGCGCGCGCGACAGCGCCAGCGCCACGGTGGTCAGCAGGATCAGCACGCCGAGGAGGCGCAGGGCCCAGGCTTTCATGCGCTGACGATTGTAGGAAGGCCCGCTGCCTACAATCGCCCGCCATGCCTTTCGTGCACCTGCGAACCCACACCGAATACTCGGTCGTCGACGGCACTCTCCGCATCGACGACGTCGCCGCCGCGGCGCGGGCCGACGGCCAGCTGGCGCTGGCGATCAGCGACCTGGGCAACCTGTTCGGTGCCGTCAAGTTCTACAAGGCCTGCCGTGGCAAGGGCGTGAAGCCGCTCATCGGCGTCGACGTCTGGATGGAAGCCGCCGAAGGCGGCGACAAGCAGCCCGGCCGCCTGCTGCTGCTGGTGCAGGACGCGCAGGGCTACCTGAACCTGAGCCAGCTGCTGGCGCGCGCCTGGACCGAGAACGTGCAGCGCAACCTGGCGCTGGTGCGCTGGGACTGGCTGCGCGAATTCGGCGGTGGCCTGATCGCGCTGTCGGGTGCCGACCAGGGTGCCGTCGGCCAGGCCCTGCTCGCCGGCGACCCGGCACGCGCGAAGGTGCTGGCGCAGCAGCTCGCGGCGCTGTTCCCGGGCCGCTTCTACATGGAACTGCAGCGCGCCGGGCTGCCCACCCACGAAGCGCACGTGCGCGCCGCGGTGCCGCTGGCGGCCGCGCTGAAGCTGCCGGTGGTGGCCACCCACCCGGTGCAGTTCCTGGTGCCCGACGACTACGAAGCGCACGAGGCGCGCGTCTGCATCGCCGAAGGCGAGACGCTGGCCAACCCCAAGCGGGTGAAACGCTTCGGCCGCGAGCAGTATTTCAAGACCCAGGCGCAGATGGAAGCGCTGTTCGCCGACATCCCGTCGGCAGTGGCCAACACGGTGCAGATCGCGCGCCGCTGCAACCTGACGCTGGTGCTGGGCAAGCCGCAGCTGCCCGACTTCCCCACCCCCGACGGTTCGCCGATCGAGGACTACTTCCGCCGCCTGTCGCACGAAGGCCTGGAGCGTCGGCTGCAGGCGCTGTTCCCCGACCCCGCGAAGCGCGAAGCCGAACGGGCCAAGTACGTTGACCGGCTGGAATTCGAGCTCGCCACCATCGTGAAGATGGGCTTCCCGGGCTACTTCCTCATCGTCTCGGACTTCATCGTCTGGGCGAAGGCGAACGGCTGCCCGGTGGGGCCGGGGCGCGGCTCGGGCGCGGGCTCGCTGGTGGCCTACGCGCTGTTCATCACCGACCTCGACCCGCTGCAGTACAACCTGCTGTTCGAACGCTTCCTGAACCCGGAACGCGTCTCGATGCCGGACTTCGACATCGACTTCTGCCAGGGCAACCGCGACCGCGTCATCGAATACGTCAAGGGCAAGTACGGCCGCGACGCGGTGAGCCAGATCGCCACCTTCGGCACCATGGCCGCGAAGGCCGCGCTGCGCGACGTGGGCCGGGTGCTGGGCATGGGCTACGGCCACGTCGACGGCATCGCCAAGCTGATCCCGGCCCCGCCGGGCAAGACGGTCACGCTGGCCAAGGTGCCGGAGTCGCCCGACCCCGGCATCATCTACGCCCGTGCCGAGGAACCCGAGATCGACCGCCGCGAGGCGGCCGAAGAGGAGGTGGCCGAACTGCTGACGCTGGCCACGCGTGTCGAAGGCATCGTGCGCAACATCGGCATGCATGCGGGCGGCGTGCTCATCGCGCCCGGCAAGATCACCGACTTCTGCCCGCTGTACCAGCAGCCCGGCAGCGACAACGCGGTGAGCCAGTTCGACAAGGACGACGTCGAGGCCATCGGCCTGGTGAAGTTCGACTTCCTGGGCCTGGCCACGCTCACCATCCTGGAACTGGCCAGGGACTACATCGTCCGCCGCCGGCCGGCGATGGCCGACTTCTCGTACGAGACCCTTCCGCTCGACGACGCGCGGGTCTACAAGCTCTTCTCCGACGGCTTCACCGAAGCGGTGTTCCAGTTCGAATCTCGCGGCATGCAGGGCATGCTGCGCGAGGCCAGGCCCACGCGGCTGGAGGACCTGATCGCGCTGAACGCGATGTTCCGCCCGGGCCCGATGGAGAACATCCCCAGCTTCTGCGCGCGCAAGAACGGCCGCGAGCCGGTGGAGTACCCGCACCCGCTGCTGGAAAAGGTGCTGGCCGAGACCTACGGCATCTTCGTCTACCAGGAACAGGTGATGCAGGCCGCGCAGGTGATGGGCGGCTACAGCCTGGGCGGCGCCGACCTGTTGCGCCGCGCCATGGGCAAGAAGAAGCCCGAGGAGATGGCCAAGGAACGCGTGAAGTTCCGCGCCGGCGCCATGGAGAAGGGCATCAGCGAACAGAAGGCCGACGAGGTCTTCGACCTGATGGAGAAGTTCGCCGGCTACGGCTTCAACAAGAGCCACGCCGCCGCGTATTCGCTGCTGGCGTACCACACGGCCTGGATCAAGGTGCACTGCACGGCCGAGTTCTACGCGGCCAACATGACGATCGAAGCCGACAACACCGACAAGCTGAAGGTGCTGCTGGCCGACGCGAAGCTCTTCGGCATCAGCTTCGACGCGCCCGACATCAACGCCGGCACGCTGCGCTTCGAGCCGGTGACCGACAAGCGCATCCGCTACGGGCTGGGCGCCGTCAAGGGCACCGGCGCGGGCGCGATCGAGGCCATCGTGGCCGCGCGCGAGGGCGGCGCCGAAGGCGGCGGCCCGTTCCACAGCCTGTTCGACTTCTGCGCCCGCGTCGACCGCCAGCGCGTCAACAAGCGGGTGGTGGAAGCGCTCATCAAGGCCGGTGCCTTCGACGCCCTGCACCCCGACCGCGCGTCGGCCCTGGCCAGCGTGGGCCTGGCCTTCGAATGGGCCGACACGCAGGCCGCCAATGCCAGCCAGGCGGGGCTGTTCGACTTCGGCGACGCCCATGGCTCCAGCACGCAGGAGCCTTCGCTCGTGGGCGTGGACCCCTGGACCATCCGCGAACGGCTGACGCAGGAGAAGGCGGCGATCGGCTTCTACCTGAGCGGCCACCTCTTCGACGCCTGCAAGGACGAGGTGCGCTGCTTCGTCAAGCGCGGCATCGGCGAACTGGTGGACTCGCGCGAGCCGCAGCTGGTGGCCGGCATCGTGAGCGAGCTGCGCGTCATCAACGGCCAGCGCGGCCGGGTCGCGATCTTCAGGCTCGACGACGGCACCGAGTCGATCGAGGCGGTGGCCAACGAGGAGCTGCTGGACGCCAACCGCGAGCGGCTGAAGGAAGACGAACTCGTCGTCGTCTCCGGCAAGGTGCAGCCCGACCGCTTCGCCGGCGGCCTGCGCCTGAACGCGGCGCAGCTGTGGGACCTGCCGGCGGCGCGGGCGCGCTTCGGCCGCTACCTGGCGGTGGACGTCAACGGCGGCGTGCCGCCGGTGGCCGACGTGGTGCGTCTGTGGCCGGCACGCACGGTCGAGACCGAGCACGGCGACCTCTCGCAGGGGCTGGCGGTGCGGCTGAAGCTGCACCGTCGCGTCTGCACCGCCGAGCTGGACCTGGGCGACGAGGGTCGCTTCTGGCCCAGCGACGAGGCGCTGGCGCGCTGGAAGAGCATCGCCGAAGGCGGGCGCGCCGCCATCGTTTACGAGTGAAGGAGTGAAGCCATGAAGCGGATCCTGTTCGCCGCCGCGCTCTGCGCCGCCGCCTGCGCGCAGGCGCAGGTCGACGTGGGCGTCTCCATCGGCATCAGCCAGCCGGGGGTGTACGGCCGCATCGACATCGGCCGCTTCCCGCAGCCGCAGGTGATCGTGCCGCGGCCGGTGATCATCGGCCGGCCGGTGGTGGTGAACCCCGAACCGGTGTACCTGTGGGTGCCGCCGGGCCACCGCAAGAACTGGGGCAAGCACTGCGCGCGCTACAACGCCTGCGGCATGCCGGTGTACTTTGTCGACCACCGCTGGTACGACCGCCACGTGATGGCCGAGCACCGGCGCGAGGAACGCCACGAGCGGCGCGAGGACCGCCGCGAACGCCGCCACGGCCGCGACTGACGCGGCCGATGTACGAAGCTCCCCTCACTGGGCTCGTGCTCAGCGGCGGCGGCGCCCGCGCCGCCTACCCGGTGGGGGTGCTGCGCGCCATCGCGCAGCTGCGCCGCCAGGCGCTGAGCCCGCGCGCGCGGCTGGCCAACCCCTTCGGCGTCATCACCGGCACTTCGGCCGGCGCCATCAACGCCGCGGCGCTGGCCAGCCATGCCGACCGCTTCGAAGGCGCGGTCGAAGTGCTGGCCCGCGTGTGGGAGAACTTCAGCGCCGAACAGGTGTACCGCGCCGACGCGCTGGGCGTCATCCGCAGCGGCGCGCGCTGGCTGACGCTGTTCTCGGTGGGCTGGGTCATCGCACGCTGGCGCAAGGCGCGGCCGCGTTCGCTGCTGGACAACGAGCCGCTGGCCGGCCTGCTGCAGCGCCTGGTGCCGCTGGAGCGGCTGCCGATGGTGATGGCCGGCGGCCACCTGCACGCGCTGGCGGTCACCGCGTCCAGCTACACCACCGGCGAGCACTGCACCTTCTACACCTCGGCGCAGCCCATCGATCCCTGGGTGCGTTCGCAGCGCGTGGCGCTGCCGTCCCCGGTGACGCGCACGCACCTGCTGGCGTCCAGCGCCATCCCGTTCGTCTTCCCGGCGGCGGAGATCGAAGTCGGCGGCCAGCGCGCCTGGTTCGGCGACGGCTCGATGCGCCAGACCGCGCCGCTGTCGCCCGCCATCCACCTGGGTGCGCAGCGGCTGCTCATCATCGGTGCCGGCCGCATGCAGGAACCGACCCAGCGCCAGGTGGCCGACACCGCCTACCCGAACCTGGCACAGATCGCCGGCCATGCGATGTCCAGCATCTTCCTGGACGCGCTGGCGGTGGACATCGAACGCATGCGGCGCATCAACCGCACGCTGGCGCTGCTGCCCGACAGCGCACTCGCCGACACCCCGCTGCGGCCGATCGAAACCCTGGTGATCTCGCCCAGCCAGCGCATCGACGACATCGCGTCGGGGCACCTGAACAGCCTGCCGGCGCCGGTGCGCGCGCTGCTGCGCGGCGTGGGCGTGGGCGGGCAGGGCGAATCGGCGCGCGGCTCGGCGCTGGCGAGCTACCTGCTCTTCGAGGCGCCTTTCACGCGCGAACTCATCGCGCTCGGCGAAGCCGACACCCTGGCGCGCCGCGACGAGGTGCTGCGCTTCTTCGGCTGGGACCGCCCGGCGCCGCGGCGCAGCGGTGCCGAGCCCGACATCCTGCTGCCCTGAAGCGCTACTTCGCTTCTCTCTGCACCGCCGGCGAATAGGGCCGGCCGTTGACCGTGAGGCCGCCCTTTGAAAGGCGGGCCGCGGTGACCTCGCCGACACCCTTCACGCGCGCGAGGAAGTCGTTCCAGTCCTCGAACCTGGACGCCTTGCGCGCTTCCAGGATGCGCTCGGACACGCCGGGGCCGATGCCCTTGACCGTTTCCAGCTGCGCCTGCGTGGCCTCGTTGGCCTCGACGGCGGCATGGGCGGACAGGGCGAACAGCGCCAGCAGCAGCGCGAGCAGGGACTTCAGCGTCATGACCTTCCTTCCAGCAGACGGGCCGCCGCCGCGGCCACCTGGGCGCCATCGGGCCAGCCCGGCCAGACCCGCAGGTGCTGCGCCGTGGGGCCCCAGGCGCCCCATTGCGCAGGGTCGGTCGGGCCCAGCACGGACAAGGTGGGCGTGCCCACCGCGGCGGCGATGTGGCCGGGACCGGTGTCGTTGGAGATCATCAGCGCCGCATCCTTCAGCAGCGCGGCGTAGGCACCCAGGCCCACGTCTTCGACCAGCGTGGTGGCGGCGAAATGCTCGCGCGCCTGGGCCACCTCGGCCGGTCCGGGGCAGCACAGCACCGTGCGGCCGAAGGCGGGCAGTTCGCGGCGCACGAAGTCGGCGAAGCCGGGCCAGCACTTGTCGGCCCCGTCGTAGGTGCCGCCGGCGAAAGGGCAGATGACGATGTAGCCGGGCCCGACGGCGTGGCGCGCGCGCAGCGTGGCCGCTTCGGTTTCGTGGCGCGGCGCGACGCGCAGGCCGATGGCGGCCGGCGCCGGCTTCGTCTCGCCCAGCAGGGCGTCGGCGAACTGCCAGTAGACCTGCAGCTCGTGCAGGCCCGCCGGCCGCGGCAGGCTTCGGCCCAGCAGCCAGCCGCGCGCTTCGTGGGCCTGGCCCAGCGCACGCAGCCCGGCGAGCCGGAACTCGAGCGCGCTGCCGAATGAAAACGGGAAGCAGATCGAATTGAGCCGGCGGCCGAAGCCGGGGTCTGCCGCCTGCGCCTGCACGCGAAGCGCCTTCAGCTGCGCGACGCGCTTGCCGAAGCCGGCGGCCAGAGGCTGCACAGGCCAGCCGTAAGCGGCCAGCAGGTCGGCGGCCCAGCCCTTGCCCACCAGCTGCAGGTCGTAGCCGGCCGCGGCCAGGCGTTCGAGCGCGGGCACGCCCAGTGTCACGTCACCGACCCAGTTGCGCAGACGGACGATCAACGGGCGGCGGGGTGTCGGCATCGGCGGGGGATAATCGCGGCCGATTCTGCCACCCTGCCCCATGACGACGATCCCGCTCGCTGCCGCCGAGGTCACGGCACTCCATGACCGGCTTTCGGCCACCGCCGGCTGGCCGCAGGCCGAGCCCGCCGCCGCCAGCGACCTGCTCGGCTGGGTGCAGACCAACCACCGCTTCAACAGCCTGCTCTGGGCCGAGGAAGACCTGGCACGCCGGACCACGGTGGCCGACGCCGAGATCGCGGCCAACAAGCGGGCCATCGACCGCTTCAACCAGGCCCGCAACGACGCCACCGAACGCGTGGACGAGCTGCTGCTGGTGGCGCTGGACCTGGTGGACCCGGCCTCGGCGCGCACCGACTCGCCGCAGGCCCGCGTGCCGGCCGGCGCGCGCCTGAACAGCGAGACCGCCGGCGCCATGGTCGACCGCCTGTCCATCATGGCGCTGAAGATCCGCGCCATGCGCGAACAGACCGAGCGGCGCGACGTCGACGAGGCGCACCGCCAGTCCAGCCGCGGCAAGCTGGAACGCCTGCTGCAGCAGCGCGCCGACCTGGCCGCCTGCCTGGACGCGCTGCTGGCCGACGCCGCCGCCGGCCGCGCCTACTTCAAGGTCTACCGCCAGTTCAAGATGTACAACGATCCGCGGTTCAACCCGGTGCTGGTGAAGGAACGGGGCGGCGCCGGGTGAGGGTGCTGATCGTCAAGACGTCGTCGATGGGCGACGTCGTGCATGCGCTGCCGGCCGTGACCGACATGGTGGCGGCCGTGCCCGGACTGCAGGTGCATTGGCTGGTGGAGGCCGCCTTCGCCGCCATTCCCGAACTGCACCCCGGGGTGGCGAAGGTGATCCCGATGTCGTGGCGCAAATGGCGCGGCCAGCTGCTCAAGGGCAAGACCTGGCGCGCCATCAACGCGCTGCGCGGCGAGCTCAAGCGCGAGCCCTACGACCTGGTGCTGGACCTGCAGGGCCTGATCAAGAGCGCGCTCTGGGGCCGCCAGGCCGCCGGCCCGTTGGCCGGCTACGACGCCAGGAGCGCGCGCGAGCCGCAGGCGGCCTGGTTCTATGCACGCAAGGCTTCGGTGGCGACGGACCTGCACGCCATCGACCGCTGCCGCCAGCTGGCCGCCGCGCACCTGGGCTACCAGGTGCCGGCCACGCCGCCCGACTTCGGCCTGCGCATGCCCACCGCCGGCTGGCGGCCGCGCCAGGCGCGCTACGCGGTGCTGATCCCCGGCGCCAGCCGGGTCGAGAAGCTGTGGCCCGAACGGCGCTGGGCGGTGGTGGGCCAGCGCCTGTTGCAGCGTTCCTGGCAGCCGGTGGTGCTGTGGGGCAGCAACGACGAGCAGACCCTGGCCGAGCGCATTGCCGCCAGCTGCGACGGTGCCGTGCCCACCTTCCTGAAGGTGGGCGAAGTGGCCGGCCTGCTGGCCGGCGCCGAACACGTGGTGGGTCTGGACACCGGCTTCACGCACCTGGCCGCCGCGCTGGGCCGGCCCACGCTGGGCATCTACTGCGACCACGACCCCGGCCTGGCCGGCATCACCGGCAATGGCGACGCGGTGGTGGCCAGCATCGGCGGCAAGGGCCAGGTGCCCACCCAGCAGGACGTGATGGCGCTGCTGGAGCAGCAGCTCGCCCTGGCCAGGTACTAGAGCTCTTCCACTCGCTGCGCCGGGTAGCTGTCCCAGCTGAGGCAGCCCGGGCATTGCCAGAAGTAGTGCTGCGCCTCGAAGCCGCAGGCCGCGCAGCGGTAGCGCTGCAGCGGCCGCGCGGCACGGGCGACGGCTTCGCGCACCGCGGCCACGCCTTCTTCGGACCACTCGTCCGCCGGCCGCGCCAGCCAGCGCTGCGCAGCCGACAGCGTGGGGTGGGCGCGCAGGTAGGGCAGCAGGGGCGGCGCGGCGCCCAGGCGGCCCAGCGCGTCCAGCAGGTCGGGGGAGGGCAGCTGCTCGAACAGCGCGGCCAGCGTCTCGCGTGCGGCGGCCACGCGGCCCGCGGCCTTGGCGGCATCGGCGTAGGCCGCGGCCACCAGCGGGAAGGCGGCGGGGCGGTGGCGGCGCAGTTCGTCCCAGGCCTGCAGCGCGCCGGCGGCGTCGCCCGCCCTGGCCAGGCGCTGGCCGGCCAGCACCAGCGGTCGCGCGGCTTCGGGCGCGGCGCGGCGCGCCTGGTCGAGCGCGGCCTGCGCTTCTTCGGGGCGGCCCTGTTCGTCGGCCTCGAGCGCGATCTCGCACCAGTGGTGCGCAATGCGGGCGCCGAAGGCGCCGCTGCCGGCGGCTTCCAGGCGGCCGGCCACCTCGGCGGCCTGGCGCCAGTCGCGCGAGCGTTCGTACAGCGACAGCAGGGCCAGCCGCGCCTCGCCCGCGAAGGCGCTGCCTTCGAGCGCCCGGTAGGCCTGTTCGGCGCGGTCGAAGAGGCCGGCCTTCATGAAGTCCTGCGCCAGTTCGTGCTGGGCGCGGTCGCGTTCGGCGGCCTTCAGGTCGGCACGCGAGAGCAGGTGCTGGTGCACGCGCACCGCGCGTTCGAACTCGCCGCGGCGGCGGAACAGGCTGCCCAGCGCGAAGTGCAGTTCGGTGGTGTCGGGGTCGTTCTGGACCGCCTCGATGAAGGCGTCGATGGCCTTGTCCTG
>JBGAKY010000102.1:0-14742 GCA_044224175.1 Rubrivivax sp.
GGTTGACGGTGAGCAGGTGGCGCACAGCGAGCAGCGCCCCGGGAGCGTGATCCCGGAGAGCGCACCCCCGGACCCCCGGCCACGCAAGCCGCAACGCGCACGTGTTCCACCGACCAAGACAACCCCATCACCGATGCAAGTCGTGCAAGGCCGCGCCCTTCTTCAAAAGGCTCTTCGCCACCACCGTCCGGTGGATTTCCGAAGTGCCGTCGAAGATGCGGTAGATGCGCGCATCGCGGTAGTAGCGCTCGATGGGCAGTTCCTTGCAGAAGCCCATGCCGCCGAACAGCTGCACCGCGCGGTCGACCACGCGGCCCAGGGTTTCGGCGGCGTGCACCTTCACCATGGCGATCTGCTCGCGCGCGTCCTGCCCCTGGTCCAGCAGCCAGGCCGCGTGCAGCACCATCCAGCGCGCGGCGTTGATCTCGATGGCGCTGTCGGCCAGCATCTGCTGGATGAGCTGGAAGTCGCCGATGCGCTGGCCGAACTGCTTGCGGTCATTCGCGTAGGCCGTCATCTGCTCCAGCACGTGGCTGGCCTTGCCCACCGCGCGCGCGCCCACCTGCGCCAGCCGCACCACGTTCAGCGCGCCCATCGCCAGCTTGAAGCCCTGGCCTTCGCTGCCCAGCAGCGCCGCCGGTTCCAGCGCCACGTTGTCGAAGAACAGCTCCACGTGGGGCGTGCCGCGGATGCCCATCATCTTCTGGTCCTTGCCGACCGTGAAGCCGGGCAGGCCCTTGTCGACCATGAACATGCTGATCTCCTTCTCCCCGGTCTTCGCCGAGACCAGGAAGAAGTCGCTCCACTCGCCGTCGCTGATGAAGTGCTTGCCGCCGTTGAGCACCCAGCCACTGGCAGTGCGCTTCGCGTGCGTCTTGATGCCCTGCGCGTCGCTGCCGGCGCCGGGCTCGGTGATGGCGATGGCGCAGGTGCGCCGGCCCGCCACCGCGGGCTTTAGCCAGCGCTCGACCTGTTCGCCGCGGCATTCCAGCAGCGGTTCGTACACGTTGCCGAAGGCGCGCCGGATCAGGATGTCGGTGGTGTGGCCGAACTGCTCTTCGCAGAGGATGCGGTCCAGCACCGACAAGCCGCCGCCGCCCAGTTCGGCCGGCATGTTCAGGGCATAAAGCCCGAGCGACTTCGCCTCCTCGTGCACCGCCAGCGCGTCGTCGCGCGAAAGCGCGCCGACGTCTTCGACACGCTGTTCCAGCGGCTGCAGTTCTTCGCGGATGAAACGGCGCACCGTCTCGATCGTCATCCGCTGTTCGTCGTTGAGCGAGAAATCCATTGCCGGTCCTACAGATAGAAGTCGACGATGAGCCGGCGCACCGCCTCGAACATGCCGCTGCCGGTGAGCGTGCCGCAGCCGCGCGCGCGCGCCGCTTCGATCAGCGGCGGCACCGCCGGCACCGTGACCACGTCGCTCACGAAGGTGGAAGGCGCCAGGCGCTGCACGTCGATGGGCAGCGGGTCTTCGGCGCGCATGCCTGCGGGCGTGGCGTTGGTCGCCAGGTCGAAGCCGGCGGGGTCGGCACTGCCGGTTTCCAGCGCCACGCTGCCGTAGCGGCGCAGCTTCGCGGCCAGCGCTTCGCGGCGCGACGCATCGGCGTCGTGCAGCGCCAGCACGGCCACGCCGGCGTCCACCAGCGCATGGGCGATGGCCGAACCCGCGCCGCCGGCGCCCACCAGCAGCGCGCGCTTGCCGCGCGGGTCGAAGCCGGCGGCCCGCAGCGCGGTGACATGCGCTTCGCCGTCGCACATGTCGCCCAGCCAGCCGCCGGGGCAACGCTTCAGCACGTTGGCCGCGCCGATGGACCGCGCGCGCGGCGTGGCCTCGGCACACAGTTCCAGCGCCGCGAACTTGTGCGGCACGGTGACGATGACGCCGTCGCAGTTGGGCATGCGGTGCACCGCTTCCATCCACGCGGCCAGGTCGCGCGGCGCCACCTGCGCCGGCACCACCACGGCGTCGCGCCCGGCGGCGCGCAGGCCGGCGGTGACGCCGGCGGGCGACTTCACCTGCGCAATGGGGTCGCCGACGATGAAGATGACGCGCGTGGCGCCGGTGAGGGTTCCTTCGAACATGGGCCGGGACTCTAGCACCGCGGCTCAAAAAGTGGAATACTGTTCTACTATCGAACTTGATTTCGAAATGGTGACCCCTCCGTCCTCCACCCGCCTGCCCATCGCCGTGCTCGGCCTGGGCGCCATCGGCCGCCTGCACGTGCAGCGCGCGCTGGCCAGCGACGCGGTGGAACTGGTCGCGGTGGCCGACCCTTCGCCCGCCGCCGCCGAATGGGCGCGCGCCGCCGGCCTGCGCCACTTCGGCGACGTGCACGCGCTGCTGCGCGAAGCCAGGCCGGCAGCGGCCATCGTCGCCACGCCCAACGCCACCCATGCCGAGATCGGCATCGCCTGCCTGGAAGCCGGCGTGCCGCTGCTGGTGGAAAAGCCCATTGCCGACACGCTGGCCAACGCGCGCGCGTTGTGCGAAGCCGCCGAACGGCGCGGCCTGCCGCTGCTGGTGGGCCACCACCGGCGCCACCACCCGCAGCTGCGCCGCGCGCAGGAACTCGTCGCACAAGGCTTCATCGGCCACCCGGTGTGCGCCACCGCACTGGCCACCTGGCTGAAGCCGCCGCCCTACTTCGACCTGGCTTGGCGGCGCCAGCCCGGCGGCGGGCCGGTGCTCATCAACGCCATCCACGACATCGACCTGCTGCGCTGCCTGCTGGGCCACGTGGTGCAGGTGCAGGCCACCACCAGCAACGCGGTGCGCGGCTTCGAGGTTGAAGACACCGCCGCCGTGCTGCTGCGCTTTGCCAACGGCGCGCTCGCCACGATCACCGTCACCGACACCGCCGTGTCGCCCTGGAACTGGGACCTGGCCGCCGGCGAAGCGGCGCATTACCCGCAGCAGCCCATCGACTCGCACTTCGTGAGCGGCACCGAAGGTTCGCTCACGCTGCCGCGGCTGGACCTGTGGCGCTACGAAGGCGCGCGCGGCTGGCACGAACCGCTCACGCGCGTGTCCACCGCGCCGCACAGAGCGGACCCCTACCAGGAACAGCTGCGCCACCTGCGCGCGGTGGTGGAAGGCAGCGAAGCGCCGCGCTGCAGCGGCCGCGAAGGCCTGGCCACGCTGGCGGCGGCGCTGGCGGTGCACGAATCGGCGCGCACCGGCGCCCCGGTAAGCTTGACCCATTCGAACGAATAAGGGCGAGCGCACATGTCCGGCGTGATGGAAAGAACCCTGGCGATCCTGGAGCGGCTGGCCGCCGACGTGCGCGGCGTGCCGCTGGCCACCCTGGCCGACGAGCTGGACATTCCGCGCAGCGCCGCGCACCGCCTGCTGACCGACCTGGCCACGCTGGGCTACGTGCGCCAGACGCGCGAACGCGGCGACTACGTGCTCACCACCAAGCTGGTGTCGCTGGGGCTGAACTACCTGAAGTATTCGGGCGTGGTCGACCTTTCGCAGCCCATCCTGGACCGGCTGGCCGAACACGCGGGCGAACTCTGCCGCATGGGCGTGGTCGACGTCGACCACATCACCTGGGTGGCGCTGTCGCAGGGCGCGCGCGCCGGCCTGCGCTACGACCCCGACATGGGCATCGACGCCAAGCTCAGCTGCACCTCTTCGGGCCACGCCTGGCTGGCCACCATGCCCGAAGACGACGCCATCACGCTGCTCACGCGCCAGGGCCTGGGCAAGCCGGGCGACTACGGCCCCAACGCGCCCACTTCCATGCAGGCGGTGCTGAAGTGCATTCGCCAGGCGCGCAAGCAGGGCTGGGCCATCACTTCGGAAACCTATGCCCACGGCCTGAACGCGCTGGCCTGCACCATCAACGCCCCCGGGCGCGGCGCCGTGGGCGTGCTGGCCATCAGCGGCCCCGCGGTGCGGCTGACCGAAGACAAGATGCGCTCGCTGGTGCCCGACCTGCTGGCCGCCGCGGCCGACATTGCCAACGCCAGCGCCGCTTCGCCGCTGTTCGACCGCGCCTATTCGCGCGCGTCTTCGTAGTGCAGGGCTGATGCCAGCGCTGCCCACGTCTTGCGACCTGCTCGTCGTGGGCTCCGGTGCCGGGGGCCTGGCGGCGGCCGTCACCGCGGCCGCGCTGGGCCTGCGCGTGGTGGTGGTGGAGAAAGAGGCCTGCTTCGGCGGCACCACCGCCTGGTCGGGCGGCTGGATGTGGGTGCCGCGCAACCCGCTGGCGGTGGCCGCCGGCATCGTGGAAGACTTGGCCGAACCGCGCCGCTACCTGCAGGCGGTGACGGGCACGCAGTTCGAAGCCGAACGCGTGGAAGCCTTCCTGGCCCACGCGCCCGCCGCGGTGCGCTGGTTCGCCGAACACACGGCGCTGCAGTTCGTCGACGGCAACACCATCCCCGACTTCCACGGCCGCCTGCCCGGCGCGCGCACCGGCGGCCGTTCGGTCTGCGCCGCGCCTTTCGAAGCCGGCGTGCTGGGCCCGCTGCTGCCGCTGCTGAAACCCCCGCACCCGCTGATGAGCTGGCTGGGCATGAGCATCGGCAGCGACCTGAAGCACTTCCTGCACGCCGGCCGTTCGTGGCCCAGCACCGCCTACGTGGCGCGCCGCGCGCTGCGCCAGCTGGCCGAACGCGCGCTGCACGGCCACGGCCGGCTGCGCATGGGCGGCAACGCGCTGGTGGCCGCGCTCTTGGCCAGCGCGCAGCAGCGCGGCGTCGCCTTGCACGCCGGCCATGCGGTGCGGCGGCTGCGGGTGGAAGGCGGCCGAATCACCGGCGCGGTGGTGGCTTCAGCCGCAGGCGACCACACGCTGCACGCCAGCGCCGGCGTGGTGCTGGCCTGCGGCGGCTTCCCGCACGACCGCGCGCGCCAGCGCCAGTGGTTCGCCTGCATGCCGCACTGGAGCGCCGCGCCCGCCGGCAACACCGGCGACGGCCTGCGCCTGGGCGAAGCCGCCGGCGCGGCGCTGAAGGCCGACGACCTGGCCGACCCCGCGGCCTGGGCGCCCTGTTCGGTGGTGCCCATGCCGGACGGTCGCACGCTCAACTTCCCGCACTTGCTGGAACGCGGCAAGCCGGGGCTCATCGCGGTGGACGCGAACGGCGAACGCTTCGTCAACGAAGCCGGCAACTATCACAGCTTCATGCGCGCCTTGTTCGCCAGGACCCAGGGCCGCGAAGCGCAGGCCTGGCTGGTGTGCGACCACCGCTTCATCCGCCGCTGGGGCCTGGGCGCGGTGCGGCCTTGGCCCTTCGCGCTGGGCCGCTGGCTGGCCAACGGCTACCTGCGGCGTGGCGCCACGCCGGCCGAGCTGGCGCGCGCCGCCGGCTTCAGCGCCACCGGCTTCGAACGCACGCTGGCCGCGTACAACGAAGCCGCACGCGAAGGCCGCGACCCCGCGTTCGACCGCGGCGGCACCCCCTACGACCGCATGCAGGGCGACGCGCGGCACCCGGGCCCCAACCCCTGCGTGGCGCCCATCGAACGCGGGCCCTTCTACGCCGTGCGCGTGGTGCCCGGCAGCCTGGGCACCTTCGCCGGCCTGGCGGTGGACGCGCACGCGCGCGTGTTGCAAGGCAACGGCCAGCCGCTGCCCGGCCTGTACGCCGCCGGCAACGACATGGCCAGCGTGATGGGCGGCCACTACCCCAGCGGCGGCATCACGCTGGGGCCGGCGCTCACCTTCGCCTGGGTGGCGGCGCACCACGCCGCCGGCCGCGCGCTGCCCATGCCGGCGCCCGCGCTCGAAGCCACCGCCCGAAGAACTGAAGAAGAGCCTTCATGACGACGACGAAGACGAACCGCCCCCTTTCGCTGGCGCAGCTGATGGCGCTGCCCTACGCGCCGCCGCAGATGGTGCAGCTGGCGGCCGACGTGGGCTGCAGTGCCGCCGGCATCCGCCTGCTGCCCACTTCACCCGGCGGCCCGCACTACCCGCTGCAGGACAACGAGCCGATGCTGCGCGAAACGCTGGCCGTCATGGCCGGCACCGGCGTGGGCGTGCTGGACCTGGAAGTGCTGCGCATCGGCGAGCGCTTCGACCTGAACGCGCTGCGCCCCTTCCTGGCAACCGGCCAGCGCCTGGGTGCACGCCACATATTGGTGGCCGGCGACGACCCGGACGAAGCGCGCCTCACCGCGAACTTCGCCGCCCTGTGCGAAGCCGCCGCGCCGCACGGCCTGACCTGCGACCTGGAATTCATGCCCTGGACCGCGGTGCGCGACGCCGCCACCGCCACCCGCATAACCACCCGCGCCGCGCAGCCCAACGGCGGCGTGCTGGTGGACGCGCTGCACTGGAGCCGCAGCGGCAGCACGCTGGACGACGTGAGCGCCATTCCGCCCGAGCGCCTGCACTACGCGCAGATCTGCGACGGGCGCGTGCCGGGGCCGGCGAGTGTGGAGGCAATGATCTTCGACGCGCGGTGCGAAAGGCTGCTGCCGGGGGAGGGGGGGATTCCGCTGGCGGCGTTGTTTGCGCGGTTGCCGGCGGGGTTGCCGGTCAGTGTGGAGGTGCCTAGTGAGAGTCGGGCGCCGAAGGTGGGGTATGGGGAGTGGGCGAGGAGGGCGGTGGGGGCGGCGAGGGCGGTGTTGGAGGGGCTGGGTTGAAGTTGCGAGTCGCCTGCTGATAGTGCTGGCGGCGTGTCCGCTTCAGACTGAGTGTCGACGTTCACCAACGGCAGCTTTGCGCTACCTCAGCTGCTTCTTCAGACTCATATGGGAGCAAGGCGGGCTACCCCGCCTGGCGGAATCCAAAGCTGGATGGCGCGTCGCTGGCTCAGTAGGCCAAGCGCACCGGCGCCACCAGCGGCAAACTAAGGCAGGGAGCAATAGGGTAGGGCCGGTGACGCTACGTTCCAGGTGCGTCGAAGAAGGCCGCCAGCATCAGTTTCACTGCAGCTCTCGCCTCCGCTTCGAGTTCCCGTCTGGAGCCCCATTGCTGGTCAACCGTGATAGCCGGCTGGTAGCAGCGAAGATGGACGATTCGATTGCGGCGCAACCGTAGCTGCTGGTATTCGTCGCCGAAGTCCAAGTGCCTCAGTAGCTGAGCCGAATTGCCATCGGAATCAGGAGCTTGCGTCTCCACAAGTTGGGCGTCGATCACCGTGTAGGCCAGCACGACCACGGCGATCCAGGCGCCGGCGCAAAAGCAAGCCTGAACTTCCATCATGAGTGCGCAGGCTTGCTCGCTCAGAAGGTAGCTCCCTTGTCCCTGGTGCTCTGCGATCTGGTCCTCAAACCAGTCCCTGCGGCAGATCCAGGTGATATCCGATGGTGGTTCCAGGTATTCCACGGCGCCTCGCGAATGCCTACGGTGATCGGCGTGCTACGCGGCTGTAGTTTGCCTGAATAGCCGCTGCTGGCTCACGCCACGAGCCACCGGCCTGCCAGGCTAGATCCATGCTGTGCCCCGATCACTCGACACCCCGCACTCCTTGGTCTCCGAAGAACGCTCGATGGCGAGTCAGGCCGAGAACCATCTCGCTTACATTTCGTCCATCGCTACGGAGTGAGCGCCGCGGCTCGCAGATGCGCAGGAAAGACATGCAAATCGTCGTCCTGGAAAGGTATCCGGACGTCCTGCCGTACCTTGCCGACGTGGTGCGGTGGGGCGATAGCGACAAGACCGCTCTGGGGTTCCTACCCACGCAGGTGTACGGCGTGCAAGCGCGTAAGGGCAACCTCTTCGTCGCAGCCACCTTGAGCGCAGGTCGCCTGCATTACGCCGGGCACCTGCTGTTCGATGCGCGCCATCCCAGAGCCAGCGTTCTTCAAGTCTTTGTGATGCCCAACGCGCGGCGTCACGGCATCGCCAAGCGATTGCTCGATCGGCTGAAAGAGCACCTGACCGAGTTGCACTACATCTCCATATACGCTGGCGTCGCAGAGGACCTCCAAGATGCGAACTCGTTCTGGGAGCGCAATGGCTTCTACGTGCAGAGAACGCGGCCAGGTGGAAAGGCGCGCGATAGGACCATCCTGGCGCGAAGCCACGAACTCAGCTCGCCACAGCTCTTCGAGCGAAGCGGAATTTCATCCGGCAATCCCTTCGGCCTCGGTAACGAGCTTCAGGACGAAAGGCCGATCTACCTGCTCGACCTGAACGTCCTCTTTGATCTTGGTCCGCGCCGGTCAAGGAACGAGCTTGCGCTCGACGTATTCCATGCCGAGCGGCACGGTACGTGCCAGCTCGCCCTCAGCGCCGAGCTCCGAGCAGAACTCGTGCGCACGGCCACCGCTGCACAGCGATCGGACCCGATGCACAACTGGGCGGCGATCTTCATCACCTTCCCCGTGCCACCAGATGCTGAAAAGGCCAAGCTGATCAAGGCCCTCAGCGCCATCGTGTTCCCGGAAAAGACACGCGCCGAGAACTTCACTGCGAATGACTTGTCCGACCTCACCCACCTCGCAACAGCAGTGCACCATCGATTGGCAGGGTTCATCACGAACGACGAGAGCATCCTGGAAGCCGCAGGCCAGATCGAAAAGAGGTTCGATTTACACGTGGTCTCGCCGTTAGTCTTTCGCCCACAACGCGATCACGCTGGGCATGAGGAGCAGTTCGAGACCACCACCACCGGCGCAACGTTGACAGCTACCCCCCTGCAGGCGGATAGCGAGGATCTGCTGCGGAAAATGCTTAGAACCCTGAGCGTGTCCGACTCAGATGCAGTCGCCCATTGGGGCGCCGTTGATACCGCCGAGAGAACCGTTCAGCGCGTGGCTATTGCCTCAGAGGATCGACTCGTCGGCTACCTCGCATGCCCACGACAGGTGGAGAAGTCTGTCGTCATCGGCCGGCTTGCCCTCAATGAATCCGACCCGCATGTGCAATCGGCCGGTCGACTGCTGTTGAACAAACTGCTGTCGCGCGCCAAAGAGAGTGCCCCCAGTCGAGTCAGCCTCCATCTCGCGCCGAGACAAGTCGCGGCCAGAGAACTTGCTCTGGGGTTGGGCTTCGCCGGGGCAGAGAACGGCTCATCCCTAGTTAAGCTGGTCCTAAACCGGGTGGTCACGCCCAGTAACTGGGCCGCGACGGCAGCCGAGCTTTCGACGCTGGCGCAGCTCAAGCTGCCGAGCAGTTGTCCGAGGTTCAAAGGAATCGATCAGCAGATCGAGATCCTGTGCCCCGATGGCAACAGGCGCTATGTTCGCTTGCAGGAGGTGGAGAGCAGCCTGGCCCCGGCAATCTTCTGTCTTCCAGGGCGTCCCGCGGTCATCACACCAATCCAGAAGGACTTCGCCGATCAACTGCTTGAGCATTCACCGCAGAGCACGTTCCTGCCCCATGCTCGAGTGGCGCAGTTCGCGGAGCGCCACTACTTCAGCGCTGAACGGACGCTGAAGTTCTTCTCGAGGGGCACGCTCATGTTGTTCTATGAGTCCGGCAAGGGCGGTGGCGCGGCTGCCATCGTTGCGATCGGCCGGGTACAGCGGGCTTTCTTGAAGCAGGAGGGCGCTATTGATCAGTCAGACTTCGACCCGTCTGTGTTGAATGCTCAGACTCTATCCTCCATCGGCACTTCAAAGGCCAAGACCGTGACCGCTTTCGACAACCTGATCGTGCTGCCGAAGCCTGTACCGTTGAGCAGCCTAAAGGATATTGGCTGCGGCGAGTCGCATCAGTTGATCACCACGCGCCCGATCACGGCAGAACAACTGAGCAAGATCCTCAGCGAGGCGCTATCCCAATGACCGCCTCTTCTCACGCACTCATCTCGCTTGAAGAGCGCTTTGCCGAGGGCATCCTGAGCGGCGTGAAGCTTGTCGAGCTTCGGCGTCGGCCCATGCGGCTCAGTGTCGGGACCACCGTCTGGATGTACGTCAAGGTACCCATCGGCAAGGTTGTCGGCTCTGCCGAAGTGCGTTCAATGCACTCGCTTGCCCCAGAAACGCTTTGGCGCCGTTTTGGCTACGTCTCGGGTCTCAGCAGGGCTCAGTTTTTTGAGTACTTCGGGGGCATCCAGCGTGGCTTTGTCCTGGTCTTGGACAAGCCAAGACGCCTTCCTAGCCCGATTTCGCTCGAACGGCTGCGGTTTCTGAATAGGGCCTTCCAGCCGCCGCAGTTCTTTCAGCACCTCGACGGCCAAGGCCCTCTCGTGTCCGCCTTCACCGGGAGCACTGCGTCGGCTACAAGACCGCAGGCGAAGCCAACCACCATGCCGCAACCTATCGCTGCATATTCGTGACGAACGACTGTTCTCATCTGTCAGCCCGCCCCTTGCGGCGCTGGGCCGCGAAGGCGTTCGGCCAGAAAGGCATTCGGTCCCCGCCTATTGTCTTGCCACCTTCTGCGCAACCGAGTACCTCCAGAACGCCCTCTCGACCTGTTGAACAACCGCTCGCGCGGCGTCGCATTCTGCAAGGCGTAGGACCGCACCCGCTGCAATGCCGGTGCTGAACAACCGCGAGAGCCCGCTCAGCGCTCAACAGTAGCGTCGACGTCGGGGGTCAACGTCCGTTGGACTCGTCCGACATTGAATGCGCGTGAAGGCTCGTGTGACGGCGGCAATGGGTTCAAAGCCGGCCGCAACAGTTAGCAGTCACGCGATCTTGAATCCGGAGCCGGCGAGAATCGCCTGACCCACATGCACCACCTCTAGCCGGCAGGTATTGCGTTGCTACTCCGGCGACGCGTAATGCACATACGACTCCCGCACCATCCCGTCCTTGTCGAAGAACAGCACCTCCACCACATGGGTGCCCGTGATGCCCTTGTAGTGGATGGCGATGCTGTCCACGCCGCGCAGCACGTCGAGCACGGTGAACTTGATGTGGTCGAAGACCTCGAAGCCCTTCTTCACGTAGGCGCGCAGCGCGGCCTTGCCCTGCACGGTGCCGCTGGGGTCGTGGCTCAGCCGCGCCACCAGCGGTGAGTGGAAGATCACGTCGTCCGTATAGAAGTCCAGCACGCGGTCCAGGTTCTTCGACTCGAACGCGGCGACCCAGCGCTTCACGTAGTCGGCCGTCTTCTCCACCGTCAGCATCGGCATCTCCTCCCGGGCGGGTTGCGGCGGCCCGTGGCGGGCCGGGGACGGGGTCAGTGTGCCACGCCCGAGACCGTTCCCTGCAGGCTTGCGGCCGCTCGGTCAGAATCGGCCAGCGGTGCCCGCCACGCGGGCACACCCGTCGCGCCCGCGGGTTTTCTTGCCCAGGGTGCCGCGTCCGGTGGAGCCGATGCACTTCTTGTGGCCTCACAACCTGTGGTGGATGCTGCTGGCGCCCGCGCTGCCGCTGCTCTACCTGTGGCTGCTGCACCGCCGCGGCAAGACGGCCGTGCGCCTGCCCAGCATCCACGTTGCCCGTGCCGCCGCCACCCCGCGCTGGCGCCGCCACGTGCCGCCGGCGCTGCTGTGGCTGGCCCTGTGCCTGCTGCTGCTGGCCCTGTCGCGACCCAGCGCGCCGGTGCGGCTGCCCTGGGCGCAGTCCACCATCCTGCTGGCCATCGACATCTCGCTCAGCATGCGCGTGGGCGACGTGAAGCCCAGCCGCATGGTGGCGGCGCAGGAAGCCGCCAAGTCCTTCCTGGCCGAAGTGCCCGGCCACGTGGAAGTGGGGCTCATCACCTTCGCCGGCACCGCGCAGGTGGCGCAGCGCGCCACGCTGGACCGCCCCACGCTGGTGGCCGCCGTCGACGCCATTCAAATGCAGTACGGCACTGCCATCGGCAACGCCATCGTGGTGTGCCTGTCCGAGCTGTTCCCCGACCAGGGCTTCGACGTGGAAGAGATGACCTTCGGCCCGCGCCGTTCGTCTTCTTCGTCCACGCCTTCGCGCAGCCTGGACGAGAAGAACCGGGCGAAGGCGAAGGCGGCGTCGCCGAAGGACTTCACGCCGGTGCCGCCCGGCAGCCACGAACCGGCCGCCATCATCCTGCTCAGCGACGGCCGCCGCACCATGGGCGTGGACACGGTGGAAGCGGCGAAGATGGCCGCCGACCGCGGGGTGCGCATCTATGTCATCGGCCTGGGCACGCCCGACGGCCACCTGGCCATGGGCGAAGGCGCCGCCTACTACCTGCAGCTGGACGAACCCACGCTGCGCCAGGTGGCGCAGATGACCGGCGGCGAATACCACCAGGCCGCCAGCGCCGAAGCGCTGCGCAGCGTGTACCTGAACCTGGGCTCGCGCCTGCAGACCAGCCCGCGCGACACCGAGCTCACCGCCTTGCTGGCGCTGGCCGCCGCGCTGGTGCTGGTGGCAGGGGCGGGGCTTTCGGTGCTGTGGTTCGGGCGCGTGGCGTAGGCGCCGCCGGCACCCGGCCGGCGGGCCTTGCGCACCGGCGTCAGCGCGGCAGCGGCACCACGCGCTGCGCGGCCTGCGCGTTGTCGTTCGCGGCCTGCTGGCGCGAAGCGGGCACCACGCAGACCGCGTCGCCTTCGAAGGCCTCGCGCCACACGAAGCCTGGCTTGCAGGTGTTCACGCCGTAGGCGCCGCCGTTGGGCGAACGTGTCGACGCGGCCGCCTGGTTCTCGGCCGCGGTGCGCGTGCGCACGTCGGGCGTCACGCAGACCTTGTCGCCCGGGCGCGCGTCACGCCAGACGAAGCCGGTGAGGCAGATGCCGTTGCGGTGGGCCTGGACCTGTTCCTGGCGCTTCTTCTCCGCCGCCGCTTCCTCGGCCGAAGGTTCCGGCTTGCGCGGCCGGGGTTGGGCCGCGGGCGACGTGGAAGGGGGCGTGGCGGCGGCCGCCGGCGGCGCGGTCGTGGCCGGCCGCGCGGCCAGGATCTCGGGCGGTTCGGGCGGCCTCAACAGCAGCCAGCCCCCCACGCCCAGGGCCACCACGCCCGTGCCCGCGGCGGGCAGCAGCCAGGCGGGCCGCGCGGGCTTGCCGCGCCCGCCGCCGGGCGATTCGCCTTCGTGCCCCAGCAGCTTGCGCAGCGCGCCGATGAGCACCTGCACGTCGGACTCCCAGCGCGCGTGCGTCAGCTCCACGCTGTTGCGGAAGGCCAGGTCGCGCAGGTCTTCGGGCAGCTGCTCGGCGCGCGGCATCGTGGCGCCCTGCACCAGCACGGGCACCACGGGGATGTCGCGCTTCAGGGCCGAAGCCGTTTCCAGGCGCACGAAGTCGTTCGGGTCGTCCAGCCGGCGCTGGCCCTTCGCGTCGGCCAGCGTCAGCCAGTTGCGGCCGATCAGCGACAGCAGCACGCCGCAGGACGCGGTGTTCTTCTCGATGGCGCGCCGGAAGTCCACGCCTGGTTCGATGGTGGCCACGTCCATGAACACCTTCTCGGCGCCGAACACTTCGCGCAGCGCCTCGAACAGGCGGCCGGCCTGCCCTTCGGTGTCGTCACGTCGGTAGCTGATGAAGATGGGCTTCATGCGCAGGCTTCCTTGCCGTGGGCGAGGCCGGAATTCTGGAACGCCTGGGCCGGGCTGCCATCCCCAGGATGGCCAAGAAGCGGCGGTGCTTCAGCCTGCGGGCGACAGCAGCGCCAGCCCCAGCGCTTCGGCGATCTCGATGCCGTCGACGCCGGCGGACATGATGCCGCCGGCATAACCCGCCCCTTCGCCGGCCGGGTACAGCCCGGCCACGTTCAGGCTCTGCAGGTTCCTGCCGCGCGGAATGCGCAGCGGCGACGACGTGCGCGTCTCCACGCCGGTGAGCACGGCGTCGGCCATGGCGAAGCCGGGGATCTGCCGTTCGAAGGCGGGCAGCGCTTCGCGGATGGCGGCCAGCACCTCTTCGGGCAGGCTGCCGCGGCCGGGTTCGGCCAGGTCGGTGAGCTGCACGCCCGGCCGGTATGAAGGCAGCACGCTGCCGAATTCGCGCGCCACCGCCTTGCCGTGGCGGCCGTGCACGAAGTCGCCCACCAGCTGCCCCGGCGCCACGTAGCCGCCACCGCCCAGTTCGTAGGCACGCGACTCCCAGCCGCGCTGGAAGGCGATGCCGTCCAGCGGCGGCACCGGGCCCGTGCCTTCGCGCTGCTGGCGGTAGTCGGCCGGCGAGATGCCCACCACGATGCCGGCGTTGGCGTTGCGTTCGTTGCGCGAATACTGGCTCATGCCATTGGTCACCACGCGACCGGGCTCGGACGTGGCCGCCACCACGGTGCCGCCCGGGCACATGCAGAAGCTGTAGACCGAACGGCCGTTGCGCGCGTGGTGCACCAGCTTGTAGTCGGCCGCGCCCAGCACCGGGTGGCCGGCGCTGGGGCCGAAGCGCGCACGGTCGATCAGGCTCTGCGGGTGTTCGATGCGGAAGCCCACCGAGAACGGCTTCGCTTCCATCTGCACGCCGCGCCGGTGCAGCATCTCGAAGGTGTCGCGCGCGCTGTGGCCCACCGCCAGCACCACGTGTTCGGCGGCGATGCGGGTGCCGTCGGCCAGCACCAGGCCCTGCAGGCGGCCGGCTTCGATCTCGACGTCGCTCACGTGCTGGCGGAAGCGGATCTCGCCGCCCAGCGCTTCGATGTCGGCGCGCATCTTCTCCACCATCGACACCAGCCGGAAGGTGCCGATATGGGGCTTGGCCACGTAGAGGATCTCTTCCGGCGCGCCCGCCTTGACGAATTCGGTCAGCACCTTGCGCGTCAGGTGGCGCGGGTCGCTGATCTGGCTCCAGAGCTTGCCGTCGGAAAAGGTGCCGGCGCCGCCTTCGCCGAACTGCACGTTCGATTCGGGGTTCAGCTCGCCCTGGCGCCACAGGCCCCAGGTGTCCCTGGTGCGTTCGCGCACCGCCGGGCCGCGCTCCAGCACCAGCGGCGCCAGCCCCATCTGCGCCAGCACCAGGGCGGCGAACATG
>JBGAKY010000016.1:0-96762 GCA_044224175.1 Rubrivivax sp.
AGTGGCGCAAGCGCGAACTCGGCGAACGCACGCTCGCTCCCGAGACGCTGATGATGGGCTTCGGCTACGACCCGATGCTCTCCGAAGGCTCGCTGAAACCGCCGCAGTTCCAGACCTCGACATTCGTCTTCCCGTCGGCCCAGGCCGGCAAGGATTTCTTCGCGACGATGCAGGGCCGCCGCCCGCTCGGCCCCGACGAGGAGCCGGGCCTGGTCTATTCGCGCTTCAACAATCCGAACCTCGAAGTGCTCGAAGACCGCCTCGCGCTGTGGGACGAGGCCGAAGCCAGCCTGGCGTTCGCGTCGGGCATGGCGGCGATCTCGACCTGCCTGTGGGCCTACCTGCGCCCGGGCGACGTGGTGCTCCAGAGTCAGCCGATCTACGGCGGCACCGAGACGCTGATTCATTCGATCCTGCCCGAGTTCGGCGTGCGCCAGGTCGGCTTCGAGGTGGAGGGTGGCCTGCCGGCGATGCGCGCGGCAGCGGATGTCGCGGGCAAGACCGGTCGCGTCGCCGCGATCTATGTCGAGACGCCGGCCAACCCGACCAACGGGCTGGTCGACATTGCCGAAGCGCGGCGGATTTCGGATGCACTGGCGAAGATCAACACCAGCGGCAAGCGGCCGCCGCTGATCGTTGACAACACAATGCTCGGGCCCATCTACTGCACGCCGCTGGCCCACGGCGCGGATCTCGTCGTCACCTCGCTGACCAAGTACGTCGGCGGCCACTCGGATCTGATCGGCGGCGGCGTCAGCGGGCCGAAGGCGATGCTGGCGCCGGTGCGCCGCATGCGCTCGACGCTTGGCACCATGTGCGACCCGCACACCGCCTGGCTGTTGCTGCGCTCGCTCGAGACGCTGAAGCTGCGCATGACGGCGAGTGCCACCAACGCGCGTGTCGTCGCCGAGTTCCTGCGTTCGCATCCGAAGATCGACAACGTCTGGTACCTCGACTTCCTGCCGCAGGACCATCCCGATCGCGCGCTTCACGAACGCCAGGACAAGAGCGCCGGCTCGACCTTCTCGTTCGAAGTCAAGGGCGGCGAGCGCGCCGCCTTCGCGCTGCTGGATCGGCTGGAGGTCATCAAGCTCGCGGTCAGCCTCGGCGGCACCGAGACGCTGGCCTCGCATCCGGCGTCGACCACGCATTCGGGCATGGCGCCGGAGGAACTGAAGCGTTTCTCGATCACGCCGGCGTTGATCCGCATCTCGATCGGCGTCGAGGACCCGCAGGATCTGGTGGCCGACCTCGAACAGGCGCTGCAGTCGGTCTGAGCCTGGCTAGGGTTGCCACCGCCTGCCCGCGGCAGCGAATTGCGGCACCATCGACGGCCGCTTCCCAAGGGTCCGTCCGGGCCCGAGTCAGAAGGAGATCGATCGATGAAGCTTCACCGTCGCGCTGCGTTGACCGCCGCGCTGGTCGCATCCCTGGCCGCAGGCATCGCCGCCGTGCCGCCGTCGGCGCAGGCCCAGACCCGCAAGGACAGCGTCACCCTCGGCATGGTGCTCGAGCCGCCGGGGCTGGACCCCACCACCGCGCCGGCCGCCGCGATCGGCGAGATCGTGCATTACAACGTGCTCGAAGGCTTGACGAAGATCCATGTCGACGGCTCGGTCACGCCGCTGCTCGCCGAAAGCTGGAGCATGGACCCCGACGGCAAGAGCTACACCTTCAAACTCAGAAAGGGCGTGAAATTCAGCGACGGCGAGCCGTTCGATTCGGCGGCGGTGAAGTTCAGCTTCGAGCGCGCCAAGGACGAGAAGAGCACCAACAAGGCCAAGGGCGCGGTGTTCAACAACATCAGCTCGATCAGCGCGCCCGATCCGCACACGGTGATCCTCACGCTGAACAACGCCGACGGCAACTTCCTGTTCCGAATGGGCGAGAACACCGCGGTGATCCTGCATCCCAAGAGCGCAGCCGGTACCGCCACCAAGCCCGTCGGCACGGGCCCCTACGTGCTGGAAGACTGGAAGAAAGGCAACTCGGTCACGCTCGCCAGATGGGACGGCTATCGCGACGCCAAGACGATCAAACTCAAGCGTGTGACGTTCCGCTTCATCAACGATCCGGCCGCACGCGTGGCCGCGCTGCTCGCCGGCGACATCGACGGCGTGCCACGCCTCGATGCACCCCAGGCGGTCAAGCAGCTGCAGGCCGACAAGCGCTTCGTCGTCGAGATCGGCAGCACGGCCGGCAAGGGCATCATGACGATCAACAACAAGCGCAAGCCGTTCGACGACGTGCGCGTGCGCCGCGCGCTGATGCATGCGATCGACCGCAAGGCCTTCATCGACGGCGTGCTCGAGGGGCTGGCCAAGCCGATCGGCAGCCATTTCGCGCCCACCGATGCCGGCTATCTGGATCTCACCGGCACCTATCCCTACGATCCCGAGAAGGCCAAGGCGCTGCTGAAGGAGGCGGGCGTGGCCACGCCGCTCAACGTCACGCTGACGCTGCCGCCACCGCAATACGCGCGCAAGGGCGGCGAGGTGGTCGCGGCGATGCTGGCCAAGGTCGGCGTCGTCGCCAAGATCGAGAACGTCGAATGGGCGCAGTGGCTGGGCGGCACCTTCAAGGGCAATTTCGACCTCACGATCATCAACCACGTCGAGCCGCTCGACTACATGCAGTACGCCAACACCGGCTACTACTGGGGCTACGACAGCAAGGCCTTCCGCGACCTGGCGGCAAAGCACGCGGCGGCCACGAACCCGAAGGACCGCACCAGGCTGTTCGGCGACCTGCAGCGCCTGCTCGCCACCGACAGCGTCAATGCCTACATCTTCAACCCAGCGCAGGTGTCGGTGGCCAAGAAGGGCCTGAAGGGGCTGTGGGCGAGCTCGCCGATCTTTGCCAACGACATGACCGCCGTGTCGTGGCAGTGACGAGACCCGGGCCTGCCGGTACTCCAGTGAACACGATGTCTGACCTGCACCAGAAGTCGGCGGCCGAGCTGTCGCAGCTGTACCGCCGCCGCGAGGCCTCGCCGGTGGAAGTGACTCGCGCCGTCATCGCACACATCGAGCGCGTCGAGCCGCAAGTGCACGCGTTGTATGCGTTCGACGCCGAATCGGCGCTCGCGCAGGCGCGCGCGAGCGAGGCGCGATGGGCGAAGGGCGAGCCGCTGTCGGCGCTCGACGGCGTGCCCGGAACGATCAAGGAGAACATCGCGACCAAGGGCACACCGGTGCCGCTCGGCACCGCGGCCACCACGCTGCTGCCGGCGGTGGACGACGCACCGCCCGCGGCGCGCTGGCGCGAGGCCGGCGCGGTGTTGCTGGCCAAGACCACGATGCCCGACTACGGCATGCTCAGCTCGGGGCTGTCGAGCTTTCACGCACTCGCGCGAAACCCGTGGAACCTCGCCAAGAACCCCGGTGGCTCGAGTGCCGGTGCGGGCGCCGCGGCCGCGGCCGGCTACGGGCCGCTGCACATCGGCACCGACATCGGCGGCTCGATCCGCCTGCCCGCCGGCTGGTGCGGCGTGTTCGGCCTGAAGCCCAGCCTGGGCCGCATCCCCATCAAGCCGCCCTATGCCGGCCGCGTGGCCGGCCCGATGACGCGCACGGTGACCGACGCCGCGATGATGATGGTCGAGCTGACGAAGCCCGACTGGCGCGACGCGATGAGCCTGCCCTACCAGCACATCGACTGGATGTCGCTGGACATCGACCTGAAGGGCCTGCGCCTGGGCCTGCTGATGGACGCCGGCTGGGGCATCGCGCTCGAACCCGAGACCGCTGCGGCGGTGCAGGCCGCGGCGCGCCGCTTCGAGGCCGCCGGCGCGATCGTCGAGCCGATCAAGCCTTATCTCACGCCCGAGATGGCCGAGGGCATCGACCGCTTCTGGCGCATGCGTTCGTGGCTGGACATGTCGGCGCTGCCCGAAGCACGCCGCAACAAGGTGCTGCCCTACATCCGCGAATGGGTCGCGCCCGGCCGGCACTTCAGCGCGGCCGAGGTGTTCCACGGCTACAGCCAGATGGCCGTGCTGCGCGACGCCGCGGTGGCGGCCTGCCACCCGTACGCCTTCGTGCTGTCGCCGGTGTGCCCGGTGCCCAGCTACCCCGCCGAATGGGCCAGCCCGCTGAACGACCCGGCGCGCGCCATGCACCACATCGGCTTCACCTTGCCGGCCAACATGAGCGAGCAGCCGGCGATCAGCGTGGACTGCGGGCAAACGAAGAGCGGCCTGCCGATCGGCCTGCAGATCACCGGCGCCCGCCACGACGACCTGGGCGTGCTGCGCATGGCGCGCGCCTGGGAGCAGTTGCGCGAAGCGCCGCGCCCCTGGCCGCGTTTCGACTGACCTGTCGGGTTCCCCCCTGAGGGGGTCTTCCCCGGGAGGGGACGGGTGCAACGGGCGGTGACAATGCGGCCCGTGCGAGGGCTGGCGATCACCATCGGTCTACTTCTGGCGGCGGCCGCGCAGGCCGCGGTGCCGCGCTGGTCGCAGCACACGCAGCTGAGCTTCCAGCACCTGACGCAGGCCCAGGGCCTGCCCAACGAGATCGCCACCGCGGTGGCGCAGGACGGGCAGGGCTTCCTGTGGATCGGCACCATGAGCGGCATCGCGCGCTGGGACGGCTACCGCCTGAAGGTCTACCGCCCCGAAGTCGGTGCCGAACGCGGCCTGCCCGACAACGTGGTGCAGCAGCTGCATGCCGACGCCGCCGGCCGCCTGTGGGTGGGCACCAGCGCCGCCGGCCTGGTGCGCTACGACGCGCAGGCCGACCGCTTCGTGCGCTACCCGGTGGGCGACAAGGGGCTGGCCCACGTCAGCGTGCAGGCCATCGTCGACGACGCGGCCGGCGGCCTGTGGGTGGGCACCGAAGGCGGACTGGACCATGTCGGCGCCGACGCCGCCACGATCCGGCGCGAACCCGCGCCCGGCCCCGGCCCGGTGAAGGCCTTGCTGCTGGGCCGCCGCGGCACGCTGTGGGTGGGCACGCCGGCGGGCCTGTTCCGCCGCGACGGCGGCGCCGGCTGGGAACTGGTGAGCCTGAAGTCCGGCGAACAGCCGTACCCGCAAAGCCTGGCCGAAGACAGCCGCGGCCGCGTCTGGGTGGGCACGCAGCGCCATGGCGCCTTCGTCGTCGAACCCGGCGGCGCGGTGCAGGCGGTGCACGAGAGCGCCACCCCCGAAGGCGCGGCGGCGCTGGAGATCCAGCACGTGGTGGCGGTGGCCGAAGTGCGGCCCGACGAGGTGTGGCTGGCCACCCTGGGCCAGGGCATCGTGGCGGTGGACACCGAAGCGCGCGAGACGCGGCGCATCCGCCACCAGCCCACGCTGCCGCTGAGCCTGGCCGACAACACGCTGCACGGCCTGTTCCGCGACCGCTCGGGCCTGGTCTGGGCCGCCACCGACCGCGGCGTGAGCCGGCACGACCCGCGCCAGTCGGCGGTGCTCACCTGGTTCGGCCCGCCGCTGCGCGCCGAAGGCAGCGCCCGCGCCAGCACCGAGGTGAGCTGGATCCTGCCGGTGGACACCGACCGCTTCTGGCTCGCCACGCACCGGCGCGGCATCGACATCGTCGACGCCACCGGCGCCGTGGTGGGCGCGCTGCGCCCCGACCCGAAGCAGCCCGCCAGCGCATTGCCGGCCGATTCGGTGATCGCGCTCGAGCGCGCCGGCGACGGCAGCGTCTTCATCGCCACCAAGCGCGGCCTCTACCGGGCCGGCAGCGACGGCCGCCGCGTGGTGCGTGTGGCGCTGCAGGGTCGCGACCCGGCCGCTTCCACCTGGGCCCTGCTGGCCGAAGGCGGCACGCTGTGGGTGGGCGGGCACACCGACGGCCTGTGGCGCGTGGACCTGGCCGGCGGCCGCACCGAACGCGTCGCGCGCGACCGCGGCGAGCAGCGCCTGAGCGACGAGCGCGTCACCGTGCTGGCGCACGGGCCCGCCGGCAGCCTGTGGGTGGGCACGCGATTCGGCCTCAACCGGCTGGACGCCGCCAGCGGCCGCGTCGAACGCTTCGTGCCGGACGCCGCCCGCAGCGACAGCCTGGCCAACGGCTTCATCGGCTGCCTCTACACCGACCGTGCCGGCCGCCTGTGGGTGGGCACCTACGGCGGCGGCATCTCGGTGCTGGAAGCCGGCGGCACGCGCTTCCGGCGCATGGGCCGCGCCCAGGGCCTGCCCGACGAGAACATCAACGCCTTCATCGAAGATGCCTCGGGCCGCCTGTGGGTGAGCACCGACGACGGCCTGGCCCTGATCGACACCGAAGCCTTCAGCGCGCGCGCGCTGCGCGGCGCCGAAGGCGTGGTGCTGCCCACCTACTGGACCAACTCCGCCGCGCGCACGGCGGCCGGCGAACTGCTGTTCGGCGGCGCGGGCGGCATGACCATCGTGCGGCCCGACCGCCTGCAGCCCTGGACCTGGCGCCCGCCGGTGGTGGCCACCGAAGTGCAGGTGGGCGGCCGCCCGCTGGCGCTGCCGGCCGGCGGCGCCCCCATCGTGGTGCCGCCGGGGGCCAACGCGCTGGCGGTGGAGTTCTCGGCCGCCGACTATTCGGCCCCCGAACGCAACCGCTACGCGTACCAGCTGGAAGGCTACGACGGCGACTGGGTGCCCAGCGACGCGACACGCCGCCTGGCCGTCTACGCCAACCTGCCGCCGGGCGACTACCGGCTGCTGCTGCGCGGTTCCAACCGCGACGGTGCCTGGGGCGAACGGCCGCTGGCGCTGCCGGTGCGGGTGCTGCCGGCCTGGTACCAGACCGTGTGGGCGCGCGCGCTCGCCGTGGTGGCGGCGCTGATGGCGCTGTCGGCCATCGTGGGCTGGCGCACGCGTGCGCTGCGGCTGCGCCAGGCCGAACTGGAACGCAAGGTGCGCGAACGCACGGCCGAGCTGGAAGCGGTGTCGAAGGCGCTGGAGGAGAAGTCGCGCGTGCTGGAGCTCACCTCCATCACCGACCCGCTGACCGGCCTGCACAACCGTCGTTACCTGACGCAGCAGATCGACGTGCAGGTGGCCGCCAGCCTGCGCCGCGCCAGCGAGCAGGGGACTTCGAACCGCGCGCCCGTCGACACCGACAACGTGTTCTTCCTCGTCGACGTCGACCGCTTCAAGCAGGTGAACGACGTGCACGGTCACGCCGCCGGCGACGCGGTGCTGGTGCAGATGGGCCACCGGCTGCGCGCCATGATGCGCGAGACCGACCACCTGGTGCGCTGGGGCGGCGAGGAGTTCCTCGCCGTCGCGCGCGACACCGACGCGCGCGCGCGCCGAGGAACTGGCCGAACGCATGCGCCAGGCGGTGGCCGAGGCGCCCTTCGTCACCGACGACGGCCGCCAGCTGGCGGTGACCTGCTCGATCGGCTTCGCCTGCCTGCCCTTCGACCGCAGCGACCCGCGCGCCTTCGGCTGACACGACGTCGTCAAGCTGGCCGACGTGGCCTTGTACGCCGCCAAGCGCGCCGGCCGCGACGCCTGGGTGGGCCTGCACGCGGCCGACGGTGCCGGCGGCGGCCACGCCGGCACCATGGCTTCGCCGCAGCAGGCGCTGCGCGAAGGCACGCTGCGTTTTTCCAGCAACCGCGCCGCGCCGCAGGTGATGGCCGCGCTCTTCGGCGACGACCGCGGCCCGGCCCCTGCCCCTCGACCCGATCCGGCCCCGGTCGACTGAAATCACGGCGTCCGCGCGCACGCGCTACATTCGCGCCATGACGCACCCGGACGCGCGCGACAACCCCGGCGGCAGCGACAGCGCCGCCGCGCGCGACCATGTGGAAAAGGCGCTCTGGCGCATGATGTCGTTCTACGACGCGCCGCTCGCCGACCTGGACGCCGCGATCGCCGCCGACCCCGGCTGGGCCCTGCCGCACGTGATGAAGGCCGGCTTCCTGCTGAGCCTGACCGAACCCGCGTTGTGCGAGGAAGCCACCGCCCACCTGGCGCAGGCCGCACGCTGCACGCGAACGCTGCCCTGGCGCGAACAGGTCCACGCGCAGGCCGTGCAGCAGGTGGCCGAAGGCCGCTGGCACGCCGCCTGCAAGCTGTGGGACGAGCTGCTGATGAAGCATCCGCGCGACGCGCTGGCGCTGCAGTGGGCGCAGCTGTGGGACTTCTACCGTGGCGACGCCATCGGTCTGCGCCAGCGCCCCGCGCGCGTGCTGCCCGAATGGGACGAGTCCGACCCGCTGCACCCCTACGTGCTGGCGCTCTACGCCTTCGGTCTGGAGGAATGCAACCTCTACCCGCAGGCCGAGGAAGCGGGCCGGCGCGCGCTGGCCGCCAACCCGCGCGTGCCCTGGGCCGTGCACGCGGTGGCGCACGTGATGGAGATGCAGGGCCGCTTCGAGGAAGGCTCGGCCTGGCTGCGCCAGTACCAGCCTCACTGGGCCGAAGGCAACGGCTTCGCCGGCCACCTGTGGTGGCACAAGGCCCTGTTCCGCCTGGAGGCGCTGGACACGCACGGCGTGCTGCGGCTGGTGGACAACCACCTCTCGGGCGAAGCGCTGCAGATCACGCTGCAGCGCGTGGACGCCGCGGCCATGCTGTGGCGGCTGCACCTGCTGGGCACCGACGTGTCCGACCATGCCGGCGCCCTGGCCGCGGGCTGGCCCATGACCAGCGGCGAAGCCGGCTACTACGCCTTCAACGACCTGCACTACGTGCTGGCGCTGCTGGCCGCCGGCGACGGCGGCCATGCCGAGGCCTGGGTCGCGCGCTGCGCCGAACGCGCGCTCTCGGCCGAGGACGCGCGCCGGGCCAACCACCAGATGGCGCGCGAAGTGGGCCTGCCGCTCATGCGCGGCGTGCTGGCGCTGGAACGCGGCGACGCTGACGGCGCCGTCGACGCCATGTACCCGGTGCGCGCACTGGCGCGCCAGTTCGGCGGCAGCCACGCGCAGCGCGACCTCATCGACCTCACGCTGCTGGCCGGCGCCGCGCGCGGCCACCGGCGCGAGCTGGGGCGCGCGCTCGTCAACGAAAGGCTGATGGCCAAGCCGGCGTCGCCGCTGACGCGGCACTGGGCCGAACGTTTCGACATCGGGCAGGAGGCACGCGCATGAATGCCGAGGAAAAGCGCGAGCAGCGCCTCAGGCTGCTGGACGACCACATCGGCCAGTCGCTGCGCGAGAGCGAAGCCGCGGGGGAGCTGCGGCACGCACCCAGCTGGGGCAAGCCGCTGGACTTCGCCGACGGCTACGCGCAGACGCCCGACGAGCTGAAGATGCCGATGAAGATCCTGAAGGACGCCGGCGTCGTGCCGCCCGAAGTGGAACTGATGCGCGAGATCGCCGCGCTCGCGGCCAGCCTGGAAGGCCGGCCCGAAGACGAGAGCACCCGTGGCCAGCGGCAGCGCCTTTCGGAGATGCGCCAGGCGCTGGCGCTGCGGCTGGAGAAGCTGGCCGGCAGCGGCAGCTTCTGACGACGCTGCCCAGGGCGCGACAAATTCCGCGCCGCGCGGTCAAGCCGCGCACGTTCCTTGCCGATACACGGGCAACAACAGGTAACGCAGGGACACCCACATGCGCATGCTCGCTTCGTTTCCCGAACTCCGCCCCGAGCGGGACGGAGCCGGGTGCACCTGGCCCAGCGGCTGGGAGCGCATGGTCTCGCTGCTGCTGCGCGAGCCCACGCGCGAGCCGCCGCCCGAAGACTTCGAAGAGCCGTTCACGGGCCTCCACACGCGCGAGATCGACGAGCCGGAACTGTTCAGCCGGCTCTTCGGCGGCCTGGCCAGCTGAAGGGCGCGGTCAGTACAACGGAGCGGTCAGCTTTTCCGCCGCCACCACGCGCTGCAGCGCGGGGCGTTCGAACGCGCGCTGGAGCCAGGGGCCCAGTCGCGGGTAGTCGCGCGCCGGCTTCGAAGCGAAGCCGCGCGTCCAGCGCCCCAGCATGGCGGCGAAGACGTCGGTGGCGCTGAACGTGTCGCCCAGCAGCCAGGGCCCGCCATGGGCCGCGAGCTGGTCGTCCAGCTGCTGCAGCAGGCCGGCGATCTCGCGCTCGGCGCGCGCCTTCACCTGCGCCGCGGCGTCGGCGTTGTCGGCCTCGGCCAGGCGGTCGGGGTAGAAGTAGTGCATCAGCCGCACCTGCAGCGTGTTGGTGAGCCAGACCATCCACTTGTAGAACTGCGCCCGCTCGGCGGTGCCCGGCGGCGGCGCCAGCAGCGCCTGCGGGAAGCGGTCGCACAGGTGCAGCACGATGGCGGCGGTCTCGTAGAGCACCAGGTCGCCGTCCACCAGCACCGGGATCTGGCCGTTCGGGTTCAGCTTCAGGTAGGCGGCCGACTTGTGCTCGGCGTTGGCGCGGTCCACCAGCTGCAGCTTGAAGGGCACGCCGATCTCGTGCAGCAGCGCGTGCGGCGTGAAGCTGGCGTTGCCCGGGTGGTAGTGCAGGGTGATCATGCGCTTCAGTTTCGCACGCCCACCGCGCGCTGCAGGTCGGCCAGCGTGCGGCCGGCTTCGTCGCGGAAGCGTTCTTCCAGCACCGCCATCGCCGCGATGCGGTCGAGGCGGAAGCTGCGGAAGTCCTGCCGCAGTTCGCACCAGGCGGCCAGCGTCCACACCGCGTCCCAGAAGAAGCAGCCCAGCGGGCGCACCACGCGTTCGCTGGCGTCGCCCTTCAGGTCGCGGTAGTCCAGCCGCACCTTCAGGCGTTTCTCCACCGCGCCGCGCAGCAGCGCCAGTCGTTCCAGCGTGGCCGCGTCGGGGCCGGCCGTCAGCGCGAACAGCGGCAGGCTTTCGGCGGCCGCGCGCACGTCGGCCGGCAGCACGGCCACGATCTTGGCGAGCGCGCCTTCGGCCTGGTCGGCCAGGGCGCGGTCCAGCCGCGGCGCCGCCAGCCGCACCGAAGCGACCAGGGCCTGGGCCTCTTCGCGCGTGAACATCAGCGGCGGCAGGTCGAAGCCGGCGCGCATGCGGTAGCCCACGCCGGCCTCGCCGTCCAGCGGCACGCCCTGCGCCTGCAGGTCGGCGATGTCGCGGTAGACCGTGCGCACCGACACCTCCAGCCGCGTGGCCAGGAATTCGGCCGTGGTGAGTCGGCGCCCCCGCACGAGCTGGACGATCTGGAACAGGCGGTCGGCACGGCGCATGGCGCGATCGTACGGGGCGCGCGAGAATCATCCCCATGCACGAGTACACCGCCCGCATCGAATGGCAGCGCGACGCGCTCGAGCCCTTCACCGACAACCGCTACAGCCGCGCCCACAAGCTGGTGTTCGACGGCGGCGTCGAGGTGGTGGCCTCCTCGTCGCCGCTGTCGGTGCCGCTGCCCTACAGCCGCGCCGAGGCGGTGGACCCGGAGGAGATGTTCGTCGCCTCGCTCTCCAGCTGCCACATGCTGTGGTTCCTGTCGATCGCCGCGAAGCGAGGTTTCCGCGTCGACCGCTACGAGGACGACGCGCTGGGCGTGATGATGAAGAACGGCGAAGGCAAGGTCGCCGTCACGCAGGTCACGCTGCGGCCGCGCACCACCTTCGGCGGCGAACGCCTGCCCACGCACGACGAACTGCTGGCGCTGCATCACCGCGCGCACGACGAATGCTTCATCGCCAACTCGGTGAAGACGGAGGTGCTGTGCCGGCCGCGAACCTGAAGCGCTTTCCGGTCGACGGCCCGGTCACCGAAAGGCTGCGCCTGCGTGCCTTCACCGCCGCCGACCTGGACCCCTACGCCGCGATCTGCGCCGACGCCGAGGTCATGCGCCACATCGGCGCCGGCGGCCCGGTCGGGCGCGAAGCGGCCTGGCGCCACCTGGCCATCTTCATCGGCAGCTGGGTGCTGCAGGGCAACGGCATGTGGGCGGTGGAACGGCGCAGCGACGGTGCCTTCATCGGCCGCGTGGGCTATCTGGACGCGCCCGACTGGCCCGGCTGCGAGCTGGGCTGGGTGCTGGCGCGTGACGCCTGGGGCCAGGGCTACGCCTACGAGGCGGCGCGCGCGGCGCTGGACTTCGGCCGCCGCGAACTGGGGCTGGGCGCGCTGATCAGCCTGATCCGCCCCGACAACGCGCGCTCCATCCGCCTGGCCGAACGGCTGGGCGCCACCAACGGCGGCCCGATCGAGTTCATGGGCGCCACTTCGCTGGTCTACCGCCACGCCCCGCCTTGAAGAACGGCGGCGGCGCACCATGTGCCGCCGATGGGCTTCGTCTTCATCGCCGCCGTGCTGCTGGTGGCTTCGGCCTGGATGTGGGGCCCGCCGGTCTGGCGCGAGGCGCGCCGCGCGCGCATCCGCCGGCGGCCGTTTCCCGCCGCCTGGCGCGAGATCCTGCGCCGCCGCATGCCGGCCTTCGCGCGCCTGCCGGCCGACCTGCAGCTGCAGCTGAAGCGGCTGGTGCAGGTGTTCGTGGCCGAGAAGCCCTTCGTCGGCTGCGCCGGCCTGGCCGTGACCGACGAGATGCGCGTGCTGGTGGCGGCGCAGGCCGCGCTGCTGCAGCTGAACCGGCGCGCCGGCGGCGTCCCCGGCCTGCGCGAGGGGCTGATGTACCCGGGCGCCTTCGTCGTGCAGCGCGAGCAGCCCGGCGCCGCCGGCCTGGTGCACGAGGAACGGCGCGTGCTCAGCGGCGAGTCGTGGCAGCGGGGCCAGGTCATCCTGTCCTGGGACGACGTGCTGGCCGGCGCCGCCGACCCCGCGGACGGCGAGAACGTGGTGATCCACGAATTCGCGCACCAGCTGGATTCCGAACGCGGGCGGCCGAACGGCGCGCCGGTGCTGGGCGCCGCCGGCGCGCGCTACCAGCGCTGGGCCTCCATCTGGAGCGCGGCCTATGGCGAGGTACGGGCGCGGCTGGCGCGCGGCGAGCCCAGCGTCATCGGCGCCTATGGCGCCAGCGACCCGGCCGAGTTCTTCGCCGTCGCCAGCGAGCGCTTCTTCGAATGCCCGCAGGCGCTGGCCGAAGAGCAGCCGGCGCTGTACCGCGAGCTGTGCGCCTGCTACGCGGTGGACCCGCTCAGCTGGTGATCGCGGTGCACAACTCGACGAGCGTGCCGTCCGGTGCGCGTACATAGGCGACGGTCTGGCCCCAGGGCTTCCTCACCGGCTCGTGCAGCAGCGTGGCGCCGGCGGCCACCGCGCGCTGCACGGCCACCGGCACGTCGTCGGTGACCAGCCCCACTTCCACGCCCAGCGGCTGCCGGCTCGCGCCGGCGGGCACGTAGTCGTGGCCCAGGTTGCCGCGCGCCGTGGCGTGCTGCGCGAAGGCCAGCGCGGTGGCGCCGGTCTCCAGTTCGCCGTAGCCGCCGCCCGGGGCGACGAAGCGGCGCGCCAGGCCGAAGGCACGCTCGAAGAAGTCGAGCGAAGCCTCGACGTCTTCGACATAGACGATGGTGTAGGCGAATCTCATCGCGATGTCGCCTTCAGGCCGGCGCGTGCAGGCCGACCTTGTTGCCTTCCGGGTCTTGCACGTGGGCGAAGAAACCCAGGCCGGGCGGCAGCGCGGTGCGGCCCTTGAGCACGCGGCCGCCGGCCGCGGTGGCGCGTTCCAGTGCGGCGTCGAGCGAGGGCGACACGTCCAGGTACACCAGCGTCGCGCTGCCGGGCGCCGGCACGCCGGGGCCGGCCTGCAGGCAGCCGGTGGCGCCGCCTTCTTCGCAGGGGAAGACGGCCAGCTGCGAATCGAGCATCGATTCGCGGCGCAGCGGCCGGCCGAGCACGGCTTCGTAGAAGCGGGCGGCGGCGTCGATGTCGCGCACGGGGATCTCGAACCAGGTCAGGGCGTCGCGGTTCATGAGGCTGTTCTCCGGGGTCGGTTTGAAGGGAACGAGATCGTGCGCGCCCCCTGCTGACAACCGCATGTCAGCAGCGTCGTCGTGTTATGGTCGCCGGTGCCCCGGCGGCTGGCCGGGAACTCCAGGATAAGCAACGCCCATGGCCAAGTCCTACGAACAAGTCCTCAAGCAGATCGAAGCCCTGCAAGGCGAAGCCGAGAAGCTGCGCCGCAAGGAGATCGACGGTGTCATCACCCGCATCCGCGAAGCCATCGAACACTACGGCCTGACCGCGGCCGACCTGGGCCTGGCCACACGCGCGCGCAAGGCCGCCGCGCCCGCCGCCGCGCCGCGCGCGAAGAAGGCGGCGAAGAAGGGCAAGGGCAAAGGCAGCGTGCCGCCGAAATACCGCGACGACGCCGGCCACACCTGGACCGGGCGCGGCCTGAAGCCGGTCTGGCTGCGCGAGGCGCTGGCCACCGGCAAGACCCTGAAGGACTTCGAGATCAAGTAGGGCGCCGCCGCGGCGGCGCGCGGCTTCAGCCCGCGGCCGCCTGCCGCACCGCGCGTTCCCAGCGCGCCATCGCCTCGGCCGCCCGCTCGCGCGGCAGCGTGGGGTGGAAGCGCCGCTGCACCTGCCATAACGCGGCCAGTTCGGCGGTGTCCTTCCACACGCTGGTCGCCAGCCCGGCCAGGTACGCGGCGCCCAGCGCGGTGGTCTCGGTCACCTGCGGCCGCACCACCGGAATGCCCAGCAGGTCGGCCTGGAACTGCATCAGCAGGTCGTTCACGCAGGCGCCGCCGTCCACCCGCAGTTCCGTCACCGGGCCGGTGTCCTTGGACATCGCCTGCAGCAGCGCCGCGCTCTGGAAGGCGATGCTCTCCAGCGCCGCACGCGCGATGTGCGCCACCGTGCTGCCGCGCGTCAGGCCGACGATGGTGCCGCGCGCGTCGGCGTTCCAGTAGGGCGCGCCCAGGCCGGTGAAGGCGGGCACGAACATCACGCCGCCGGCATCGGGCACGCTTTCGGCCAGCGCCTGCACCTCGCTGCTGGCCTTGATCGCGTGCAGCCCGTCGCGCAGCCACTGCACCACCGCGCCGCCGATGAAGACGCTGCCTTCGAGCGCGTATTCGCGCGCCGTGCCGGCCTGCGCGGCGGCGGTGGTGATGAGCCCGTGGCCCGACTTCTCGAAGCGGCCGCCGGTGTGCATGAGCATGAAGCAGCCGGTGCCGTAGGTGTTCTTCGCCAGCCCGGCCGTGAAGCAGGCCTGGCCGAACAGCGCCGCCTGCTGGTCGCCCGCGTTGCCGGCGATGGGAATGGGCGCGCCCAGCAGCGCCGGATCGGATTCGCCGTAGACGTGGCTGGAGGGGTGCACCCTCGGCAGCAGGCTGTCGGGCACGTGCAGCAGCTTCAGCAGTTCGTGGTCCCACACGTTGTGGCCGATGTCGAAAAGCATCGTGCGGCTGGCGTTGCTCACGTCGGTGGCGTGCACGCGGCCGCCGGTGAGCTTCCAGATCAGCCAGCTGTCGATGGTGCCGAATGCCAGGTCGCCATGTGCGGCGGCGATGTGGGCACCGTTCACGTGGTCCAGCAGCCAGCGGATCTTGGTGGCCGAGAAGTAGGAGTCGATCACCAGGCCGGTGCTGCGCCGCACCTGTTCGGCATGGCCCTGCGCGCGCAGCTGCGCGCACAGCGGTTCGCCGCGCCGGTCCTGCCAGACGATGGCGTTGTGGATCGGCTGCCCGGTGCGCCGGTTCCACAGCACCGTGGTCTCGCGCTGGTTGGTGATGCCGATGGCGGAGATGTCGGCCGCCTTCAGCCCTGCCTTCGCGATCGCTTCCCGTGCGGTGGCCAGCTGGCTGGTCCAGATCTCTTCCGGGTCGTGCTCCACCCAGCCGGGCTGCGGGTAGATCTGGCGGAACTCGCGCTGCGCCATCGCGACGATGCGGCCGCGGTCGTCGAACACGATGCTGCGCGAACTGGAAGTGCCCTGGTCCAGGGCCAACACGAACTTCGTCGTCATGCACTGTCTCCTGCCACCTGGCACTGCACGCCGGCTTCGGCCAGCAAGGCCGCGAAAGGCGCCGGCGGCGCCTGGTCGGTGAAGAGCATATCCAGTTGCGAGAGCTGCCCTGCTTCCACCATCGCCGGGCGATTGAACTTGCTGTGGTCGGCGGCCAGCCACACCTCGCGCGAGGCTTCGATGATGGCGCGCGTGACGCGCACCTCGCGCAGGTCGAAATCGCGCAGCGTGCCGTCGGCTTCGATGCCCGAGATGCCGATGAGCCCGATGTCGACGCGGAACTGGCGCATGAAGTCCACCGTCGCCTCGCCGATGATGGCGCGGTCGCGCGGGCGCAGCGTGCCGCCGGCGACGATGACCTCCACCTCCGGCGCGTCGGCCAGGATGGCCGCCACGTTCAGGTTGTTGGTGATCACGCGCAGGCCCTTGTGGTGCAGCAGCTCGCGCGCGATGGCCTCGGTGGTGGTGCCGATGTTCAGGATGAGGCTGCAGTTGTGCGGCACCGCCTTCGCCACCGCGCGCGCGATGGCGCGCTTGGCGTCCTGGTGGATCTGCTGGCGCTGCCGGTAGGCGATGTTCTCGGTGGTGCTGCGCGGCACGCGCACGCCGCCGTGGTAGCGCGCCAGCAGGCCCGCTTCGGCCAGCAGCTTCACGTCGCGCCGCACCGTCTGCAGCGTGACGCCGAAGCGTTCGGCCAGCGCCTCCACCGAGACCACGCCCTGGCGCAGCACCATGTCCAGCAACTCGGCCTGGCGCGGGTTGGGCGTCATGGGGCGGGAGGCTAAACGAAGCAAAACGAACCGGCCTCAGGGTTAGTTTGGAGTGTCAACGAACGCAAACGAACAAGAATCGCCGCAAAACGAAAACGACGGGTTGCTGACTTGGTGGAGACAGATTGCGACGTGCTGGTGGTCGGCGGCGGCATCAACGGTGCCGGGATCGCGCGCGACCTGGCCGGCCGCGGCTGGCGCGTGGTGCTGGTCGAACAGAACGACCTGGCCGCGCACACCTCCAGCGCTTCCACCAAGCTCGTGCACGGGGGGCTGCGCTACCTGGAGCACTACGAGTTCTCGCTCGTGCGCAAGGCGCTTCAGGAACGGGAAGTGCTGCTGCGCGCCGCGCCGCACCTGATCAGGCCGCTGCGCTTCGTGATGCCGCACGACGCGGCCATGCGCCCGGCCTGGATGATCGGCGTCGGCCTCTTCCTCTACGACCACCTGGCGCGGCGCGAAGTGCTGCCGGGGTCGCAGTCCGTCGACCTGCGCCACAGCCCGCTGGGCGCGCCGCTGCAGGCGCGTTTCACGCGCGGCTTCGTCTACAGCGACGGCTGGGTCGACGACGCCCGCCTGGTGGTGATGAACGCGGTGGACGCGCGCGAGCGCGGTGCCCAGGTGCACACGCGCACGCGCTGCGAACGCGCCGAACGCGGGCCGCAGGGCTGGACCGCGACGCTGCGCCACGACAGCGGGCGCGAAGGCCGCGTGAAGGCGCGCGCGCTGGTCAACGCCGCCGGCCCCTGGGCCGAAGCCTTCCTGCGCCAGGTGGCGCAGCCGGCCCAGGGCGAAGCGCTGGCCGGGCGCAGCCTGCGGCTGGTCAAGGGCAGCCACATCGTGGTGCCGCGCCTGTTCGAGCACGACCACGCCTACATCCTGCAGAACCCGGACAAACGCATCATCTTCGCCATTCCCTACGAAGGCCGCTTCACGCTGGTGGGCACCACGGACGTCGAATACGAAGGCGACCCTGCTGCCGCCGCGATCGACGGCGACGAGGTGGCCTACCTGTGCGAACAGGCCAGCCGCTACTTCCGCCAGCCGGTGCGCGCGACCGAGGTGCGCTGGTCCTACAGCGGCGTGCGTCCGCTGCTGGACGACGGCGCCGACGCCGCCGCCGTCACGCGCGACTACCAGCTGGAGACGCGTGCCGACGGCGCGCCGCTGCTCAGCGTGTGGGGCGGCAAGCTCACCACCTTCCGCAAGCTGGCCGAGGAAGCGGCGGGCGAAGTGGGCCGACTGCTGGGCGACCGCCGCCGCGCCTGGACCGAACAGGCGCCGCTGCCCGGCGGCGACCTGCGCGGCTGGATCGGCAAGCCGGAACGGCCGGACCGCGATTTCGAACATTTCGTGCAGGCGCTCGCCGCGCGCTGCCCGCAGCTGGCGCCGCCGCTGGTGCGCCGGCTGGCGCACGCCTATGGCAGCCGGGTCGAGAAGCTGCTCGAACGCGACCTGGGCGAAGAAGTGGCCCCCGGCCTGCACGAAGGCGAACTGCGCCACCTGTGCGAAGACGAATGGGCGCAGAGCGCCGACGACGTGCTGTGGCGCCGCAGCAAGCTGGGCCTGCACATCGACGCGGCCGCGCGCCGCCGGGTGGCCGACTGGCTGGGCGAAACGCAGTCGCGCGCCGCCGCGGAGGCGCCATGCAGCTGACGCTGGAAGCCGTGACCCAGCGCCTGGGCGCCGAGCCCTGGCTCTACGAGATGAGCCTGGCCCCGCAGCCCGGCGCGGTGACGGTGCTGCTGGGCGCCACCCAGGCCGGCAAGACGAGCCTGATGCGCGTGATGGCGGGCCTGGACGCGCCGGCCTCCGGCCGCGTGAAGGTGGACGGCGCCGACGTCACCGGCGTGCCGGTGCGCGAGCGCAACGTCGCCATGGTCTACCAGCAGTTCATCAACTACCCGTCGATGACGGTGTTCGACAACATCGCCAGCCCGCTGAAGCTGCGCCGCGAAGCCGGCATCGGGCAGCGCGTGCGCGAACTGGCGGCGCGCCTGCACATCGAGCCCTTTCTCGACCGCTACCCGGCCGCGCTGTCCGGCGGCCAGCAGCAGCGCGTGGCGCTGGCGCGGGCGCTGGCCAAGTCGGCGCCGCTGATGCTGCTGGACGAGCCGCTGGTGAACCTGGACTACAAGCTGCGCGAGGAACTGCGCGACGAACTGACCCAGCTGTTCGCCGCCGGCGATTCCACCGTGGTCTACGCCACCACCGAACCCGGCGAAGCGCTGCTGCTCGGCGGCTGGACGGCGGTGATGGACGCCGGCGAACTGCTGCAGTACGGCCCCACGGCCGAGGTCTTCCACGCGCCGAAGTCGCTGCGCGTGGCGCGCGCCTTCAGCGACCCGCCGATGAACCTGATCGCGGCCGACGCCGAAAGCCTGGGCATCCGCCTGCGCGCCGGCCCGGAGCTGTCGATCCCGCTGCCGGCGGCGGCCAGCAAGAGCCTCACCATCGGCGTGCGCGCCAGCGCGCTGCGCGTGCAGCAGCGGCCGGGCGACGTGGCGTTGCCCGGCCAGGTGGAACTGGCCGAGATCTCCGGCTCCGACACCTTCGTGCACGTGGCCACGCCGGTGGGCGAGGTGGTGGCGCAGCTCACCGGGGTGCACTTCTTCGAGCTCGGCAGCGCCGTCACGCTGTACCTGGCGCCTTCGCAGGCCTATGTGTTCGACGCCACCGGCCAGCTGCTGGTGGCGCCCGCGCGCAGGGGGGTGTAGCAGACCATGGCCCGCATCGACCTCGACCTGGCGCATTCGTACAAGCCGAACCCGGCGACCGAAGCCGACTACGCGCTGCTGCCGCTGAAGATGAGCTTCCGCGACGGCGGCGCCTACGCGCTGCTGGGCCCTTCGGGCTGCGGCAAGACCACACTCTTGAACATCGTCTCCGGCCTGCTGGTGCCTTCGCAGGGAAGCGTGCAGTTCGACGGCCGCGACGTCACGCGTTCGACCCCGCAGGAACGCAACATCGCCCAGGTGTTCCAGTTCCCGGTGATCTACGACACCATGACGGTGGCGCAGAACCTGGCCTTCCCGCTGCGCAACCGCGGCGTGGCCGAAGCGCAGATCAAGGCCCGCGTCGGCCAGATCGCCGAGATGCTGGAGCTTTCGGCCCAGCTGGACCAGCGTGCCGCCGGCCTGGCGGCCGACCAGAAGCAGAAGATCTCGCTCGGCCGCGGCCTGGTGCGCGCCGACGTGGCGGCGGTGCTGTTCGACGAGCCGCTGACGGTGATCGACCCGCACCTGAAGTGGCAGCTGCGCCGCAAGCTCAAGCAGATCCACCACGAGCTGAAGCTCACGCTCATCTACGTGACGCACGACCAGGTGGAGGCGCTCACCTTCGCCGAAGAGGTGGTGGTCATGACGCGCGGCAAGGCGGTGCAGATCGGCAGCGCCGAGGCGCTGTTCGAAAGGCCGGCGCACACCTTCGTGGGCCACTTCATCGGCTCGCCCGGCATGAACTTCCTGCCGGCGCGCGCCGAAGGCGAACGCCTGACCGTCGCCTCGCGCGCGATGCCGGCGCCGCGCGCGCTGCCGGCCGGCGAGCTGAAGCTGGGCGTGCGCCCCGAATACGTGACCCTGGCCGAAGCGGAGAGCGAAGGCGCGCTGCCGGCCACCGTGACGCAGCGGCAGGACATCGGCACCCACCTGTTGCTGACCGCGCAGGTGCAGGGCACCAGCCTGAAGGCGCGCCTGGCGCCCGACAGCGCCGTGCCCGCGGTGGGCCAGCCGGTGTGGCTGCGTGTGCTGGGCACGCACACCTGCTTCTATGCCAACGAGGAGCTTGTCGCGTGAGCGCCAACAAGCCTGTCAACCAGAAGGCCTGGTTCCTGATCCTGCCGGTGATCGTGTGCGTGGCCTTCTCGGCCATCGTGCCGCTGATGACGGTGGTGAACTACGCGGTGCAGGACATCATCAGTCCCGAGCGGCGCGTGTTCGTGGGCACCGAGTGGTTCAAGTCGGTCATGCGCGACGAGGACCTGCACTCGGCGCTGGTGCGCCAGGTGGGCTATTCGCTGGCGGTGCTGGCGGTGGAGATCCCGCTGGGCATCGCACTTGCGCTGGCGATGCCGGCCCGGGGCGTGCGCGCTTCGGCGGTGCTGGTGACGGTGGCGATCTCGCTGCTGATCCCGTGGAACGTGGTGGGCACCATCTGGCAGATCTACGGCCGCGCCGACATCGGCCTGCTGGGCTATTCGCTGGCCGCCCTGGGCGTGGACTACAACTACACCGGCAGCGCGCGCGACGCCTGGCTCACCGTGCTGGTGATGGACGTCTGGCACTGGACGCCGCTGGTGGCGCTGCTGTCCTATGCCGGCCTGCGCGCCATCCCCGACGCCTACTACCAGGCGGCGCGCATCGACGGCGCCAGCAAGCTGGCCGTGTTCCGCTACATCCAGCTGCCCAAGCTGCGCGGCGTGCTGATGATCGCCGTGCTGCTGCGCTTCATGGACAGCTTCATGATCTACACCGAACCCTTCGTGCTCACCGGCGGCGGCCCCGGCAACAGCACCACCTTCCTGAGCCAGTACCTCACGCAGAAGGCGGTGGGCCAGTTCGACCTGGGGCCGGCGGCGGCGTTCTCGCTGATCTACTTCCTCATCATCCTGCTGCTGTGCTTCATCCTCTACAACTGGATGCAGCGCGTGGGCCAGTCGGCGCAGGCGGAGGCCGGCCATGGATGAGAACCGCTTCCAGAAGCGCACGCTGCTGCTGGTGGCGTACCTGGTGTTCGCCATCCTGCCCGTGTACTGGATGGTCAACATGTCGTTCAAGACGAACGAGGAGATCGTCGGCACCTTCTCGCTGTGGCCTGTGCAATTCACGCTGGACAACTACAAGGTCATCTTCACCGACGTGTCCTGGTACTCGGGCTACATCAACTCGATGATCTACGTGGCCATCAACACGGTGGTCTCGCTGCTGGTGGCGCTGCCCGCGGCCTATGCCTTCAGCCGCTACAGCTTCCTGGGCGACAAGCACGTCTTCTTCTGGCTGCTGACCAACCGCATGACGCCGCCGGCGGTGTTCCTGCTGCCCTTCTTCCAGCTCTACACCACGGTGGGGCTGATGGACACCCACATCGCGGTGGCGATGGCGCACCTGGTGTTCAACGTGCCGCTGGCGGTGTGGATCCTGGAAGGCTTCATGAGCGGCGTGCCGCGCGAGATCGACGAGACGGCCTACATCGACGGCTACAGCTTCCCGCGCTTCTTCCTGACCATCTTCATCCCGCTCATCAAGGCCGGCGTCGGCGTCACCGCCTTCTTCTGCTTCATGTTCAGCTGGGTCGAACTGCTGATGGCGCGCACGCTGACCAGCGTGAACGCCAAGCCCATCGTCGCCGTGATGACGCGCACCGTCTCGGCCGCCGGCATGGACTGGGGCGTGCTGGCCGCCGCCGGCGTGCTGACCATCGTGCCGGGCGCCATCGTCATCTGGTTCGTGCGCCACTACATCGCCAAGGGCTTCGCGATGGGGAGAGTGTGATGTTCGACTGGATGGCGTGGACGCTGCCGGTGGCCGTGTTCTTCGGCTGCATCGTGCTCATGCTGGTCGGCATGACGGTATGGGAACTGAAGTCGCCCACCACGCTGCGCAAGGGTTGGCTGCCGATCGCCACCACCCGTGGCGACCGGCTGTTCATCGGCCTGCTCTCGGCCGCCTACGTGAACCTGGCGTTCGTGGGCACGAGCGAGAAGCTGGGCGAGTGGCTGGGGCTCGAGAACGAGCCCTCGGTGTGGATCAGCTTCGGGCTTTCGATGGCGCTGCTGGCGCTGGTCATGCGCAAGGGCTGACCCTTCTTTCGTGTTTCGAGGGCGCCGGCCCGTTCTTCCCAGCCGGTGCGTTTTCATCCGTGACCCCCTGGGAAGACCATAAAGAGGAGAGAGTGACCATGAAGTTCCGCGTCAATGCCGTCGCCTTCGCGGCCGCCGCGCTGCTGGCCGGGCAGTCCGCCTGGGCCGGCGAGGCCGAAGCCAAGAAGTGGATCGACAGCGAGTTCCAGCCGTCCACGCTGACCAAGGACCAGCAGGCGGCCGAGATGAAGTGGTTCATCGAAGCGGCCAAGAAGCTGCAGGCCAAGGGCGTGAAGGAGATCTCGGTCGTCTCCGAGACCATCACCACCCACGAATACGAGAGCAAGACGCTCGCCAAGGCCTTCACCGAGATCACCGGCATCACGGTCAAGCACGACCTGATCCAGGAAGGCGACGTGGTCGAGAAGCTGCAGACCTCCATGCAGTCGGGCAAGAGCATCTACGACGGCTGGATCAGCGACAGCGACCTCATCGGCACCCACTGGCGCTACGGCAAGATCATGAACCTCACCGACTACATGGCCGGTGCGGGCAAGGAGTTCACCAACCCCGGGCTGGACGTCAAGGACTTCATCGGCACCAGCTTCACCACCGCACCCGACGGCAAGCTCTACCAGCTGCCCGACCAGCAGTTCGCCAACCTGTACTGGTTCCGCGCCGACCTCTTCGCGCGCCAGGACCTGAAGGACAAGTTCAAGGCCAAGTACGGCTACGACCTGGGCGTGCCGCTGAACTGGAGCGCGTACGAGGACATCGCCGAGTTCTTCACCAACGACGTGAAGACCATCGACGGCAAGCCCATCTACGGCCACATGGACTACGGCAAGAAGGACCCCAGCCTGGGCTGGCGCTTCACCGACGCCTGGCTGTCCATGGCCGGCACCGCCGACAAGGGCATTCCCAACGGCGTGCCGGTGGACGAATGGGGCATCCGCGTCGACGACAAGAAGTGCGCCCCGGTGGGCGCCAGCGTCGCGCGCGGCGGCGCCACCAACTCGCCGGCCGCGGTCTACGCGCTGACGAAGTACGTGGACTGGATGAAGAAATACGCCCCGAAGGAAGCCACCGGCATGACCTTCGGCGAAGCCGGCCCGGTGCCGGCGCAGGGCCAGATCGCGCAGCAGATCTTCTGGTACACCGCCTTCACCGCCGACATGACCAAGGCCGGCCTGCCGGTGGTCAACGCCGACGGCACGCCCAAGTGGCGCATGGCCCCCGGCCCCAACGGCCCGTACTGGAAGCAGGGCATGCAGAACGGCTACCAGGACGTGGGCTCCTGGACCTTCTTCAAGGGCCACGACGCCAACCGCACGGCCGCCGCCTGGCTGTACGCGCAGTTCGTGACCGCCAAGACGGTGAGCCTGAAGAAGACCATCACCGGCCTGACCCCCATCCGCGAAAGCGACATCCAGAGCAAGGCCATGACCGACATGGCGCCGAAGCTGGGCGGCCTGGTGGAGTTCTATCGCAGCCCTGCGCGCGTGGCCTGGACGCCCACCGGCACCAACGTGCCCGACTACCCCAAGCTGGCCCAGCTGTGGTGGAAGAACGTGGCCGTGGCGGTGACGGGCGAGAAGACGCCGCAGCAGGCGATGGACAACCTGGCCGAGGAGATGGACCAGGTGATGGCGCGCCTGGAACGCGCCGGCATGGCCACCTGCGCGCCCAAGCTCAACAAGAAGGAAGACCCGAAGAAGTGGCTCAGCGACAAGGGCGCCCCGTGGGCCAAGCTGGCCAACGAGAAGCCGAAGGGCGAGACCATCGCCTACGACACGCTGCTGAACGCCTGGAAGAACGGCAAGGTTCGGTGAACTGAACCGGCCCCGGCCGGGAAGCCGCGCAGCGCCGAACGGCCTGCGCGGCTTTTTTTCATGGGCGCTGGACCGGGTGTTCCGGCGAGGGCCGGCGCCCCGCGACCGGTCAAGAACTCCGCGGGAGTTGATGAAACACAATAAACGCTACCCTTCCGACGCCTTAGCCTAGGCCACGTGATCGACCTCGGGGCTTGTGACTCCCCGGTCCCGCGGCGGGGACGCCCATGGCACGAGACCGCCGAAGCGAAAGGACGGACTGGAAGCATGAGCGACAACGCGCATCCCGAGCCCCCGCCCCGCGGCGGCGTGGCGCAGGAGCATGCGGGGAATCCGGAGGGCGCGAACCGGGAACTGCGCGTGGCCGGCATCGCGTCGTCGGCCGGCGGCCTGGAGGCGCTTCACGGAATGCTGGAAGCGCTGCCCGAGGCGCCTCACCTGAGCTGCGTGGTCGCGCAGCACCTGTCGCCCACGCATGCCAGTTCGCTGGTCGAACTGCTGGCCCGGCGCACGCCGCTGCGGGTGCTCGGCCTCCAGGACGGTCAGGCGCCGGAGCCCGGCACCGTCTACGTCACACCGCCGGACCGCGACGCGGTCTACGCCGACGGTCGCTTCAAGCTGGTCGAGCCGCAACTCACCCACGGCCCCCGACCGTCGGCAGACCAGCTGTTCCGGTCGATGGCCGAGGGCCTGGGCGAGCGCGCGATCGGCATCGTGCTTTCGGGGACGGGCAGCGATGGCGCCGCCGGCCTGCGCGACATCAAGGCTGCCGGCGGGGTGACGATCGCGCAGGACCCGGCCAGTGCCCGCCACGACGGCATGCCCAGGGCCGCCATCCAGACCGGTGCCGTGGACCTGGTGCTGCGGCCCGGGGAGATCGGGCCGGTGCTGCTGCGCCTGTTGAACCAGGACACCGGGATCGCCGACCTGGCCGAGACCGGGACCGAAGGCGACCTGTACGCCCAGGTGGCGCAGCTGGTGCGGGTGCGCACCGCTTTCCGGCTCGACGAGTACAAGTCCAGCACGGTGCGCCGGCGCATCCGGCGGCGCCTGGGCCTGCTGAACCTTGCGTCGCTGGCCGACTACGTGGACCACCTGCGCAGGACGCCGGACGAAGCGCAGCGGCTGGTGCGGGACACCTTCATCAGCGTCACGTCCTTCTTCCGCGATGCCGCCGCCTATGGCGCGCTGGAACATGCCATCGGGGCGCTGGTCCGCGAGGCACGCACCGGCGTCGTTCGCTGCTGGGTGCCCGGCTGCGCCACCGGCGAGGAGGCCTACAGCATCGCGATGCTGTTCGAGGAGGCGCTGCGCGCCGAGCAGCGGGCCGACCTGCAATACCTGATCTTCGCCTCCGACCTGGACGACGACGCGCTGGAGATCGCACGCAGCGCCACCTACGCACTGCCGGCCCTGGAGGACCTGCCCCGGCCGCTGTGCGAACGCTACGTCGAGACCCAGGGCAGCGTCGGGCGGGTGCTCAAGAGCATCCGCAACCGCATGGTGTTCGCGCGCCAGAACGTCATCGCCGATCCGCCGTTCTCGCGCATGGACCTGATCAGCTGCCGAAACCTGCTGATCTACCTGACCCCGCCGGTGCAGTACCGCGTGCTCGAGTCCTTCCACTTCGCGCTGCGGCCGGGCGGCCGGCTGTTCCTGGGCCGGTCCGAATCGGCCGAGGCCCGGGCCGACCTGTATGCGCCGGTCGACCCGCATGCCCGGCTGTACGGCCGCCGGGAGGGCGCAGCGCAATATGCGCTGCCGCCCGAAAGGTTCGAAGGCCGCATCCTGCCCGCCGAGCGTTCCGGCGGCACGCGCCGCGCCGGGACCGGTGCCGACAAGATCGGCCAGCTGGCGCAGGAGCAACTGCTGCGGCGCTACGCACCGCCTTCGCTGGTGGTGAACGAAGCCGGCCGGATCGTGCACTTCCAGGGCGCGCTGACGCCCTTCCTCGATCTGCCCAGCGGCCGCGCCGAGATGCACCTGTTCGACATGGTCGACCCGGCCATCCGCGCCGAGCTGCACGCCCAGGTCCTGCGCAGCCGTCGCGATCGCGGCGCGTCACTGGGCACCGGGCACACACGCCCGATCGACGGCGTGGCGCACCAGGTGCGCGTGCGCGTCGAGCCGCTGGAGCGGGACTCCAGCGGTCTGCTGCTGGTCTCTTTCATCACGATGCCGGACACGCCGACCGGGGCGCCCCCACGGACCGGCGAAATGCCGGACGCGGCCGTCATCGCCGAGCTCGAGCAGGAACTCGCCACCGCGCGCAGCCACCTCAGCGTCGCGGTCGAGGAGCTCGCGACCTCCAACGAGGACCTGCAGTCGCTGGCCGAGGAGCTGCAGTCCACCAACGAGGCCTTGCAGTCCAGCAACGAGGAACTCCAGACCTCGAACGAGGAACTGCAGTCCACCAACGAGGAGTTGCAGACGTCGAACGACGAACTGCACGCCAAGTCCGGCGAGCTGGAAGCCGCGGCGACGCTGCTCACCAACGTCAAGCAGAGCCTGGACTTCCCGCTGCTGGTCGTCGACGAGCAGCGCCTCATCCTCGACGCCAACAGCGCCTGTGCCGCGCTCGTCTACCACGACCGCCCGCTGCAGGGCCTGTCGCTCAACGCCGTTCCGTGGCGCATCGCGATCGCCGAGGTCGAGCAGGGCCTGCGCGAGGTGCTCGCGTCGGGCCAGCGACAGGTGCTGGAGCCGGCGGTCGACACGGGCCGGCAATACCAGCTGCACCTGATGCCGTTCCGCCAGGGGCCCGCGCGCGTCGGCGGCGTGGTGATGCTGTTCGAGGACGTGACGGCGGTGCGCCAGGCGGTGGCCGCACGCGCCGATTCGGACAGCCGCTACCGCCAGGTGACCGAGTCGCTGCCGCAGCTGGTGTGGACCTGCACTCCCGACGGCCCCTGCGACTACCTGAGCCCGCAGTGGGTGCGCTACACCGGCATCCCCGAGGCCCGGCAGCTGGGCTATGCCTGGCTGGACCAGCTGCACCCCGACGACCGCCAGCGCGCGATCGACCAATGGTCGCGCACCGCCCAGCGGGGTCTGGACCTCGAGATCGAGTTCCGCATCCGCCGCCACGACGGCGTCTACCGCTGGTTCCACACGCAGGCCCGGCCCGTGCGCGACGCCGACGGGGCGATCGTCAAATGGTTCGGCAGCAACACCGACATCGACGACCGCAAGCGCGCCGAAGGCGAGGTCCAGGCCCTGAACGCCACGCTCGAGCAGCGCGTGGCCGAGCGCACCGCCGAACTGGCGCGCGCCGGCGAAGTGCTCGGCGACACCGTGCGCCAGCTGGACGACCTCTGCCACAACGCGCCATGCGGCTACCACTCGATCGACGCCGAGGGCCGCCTGATCCTGATCAACGACATCGAGCTGCAGTGGCTGGGCTATGCGCGCGAGGAGCTGCTGGGCCGACCCGTCGCCACGCTGCTGACGGAAGCAGCGCGCCAGCTGTTCGCCCGCAGCTTCCCGCGCGTCCGTGCCGGCGAGACCGTGTCGAACCTCGAGATGGAGTTCCTGCGCAAGGACGGCAGCACGCTGCCGCTGCTGGTGTCGGCCAAGCCGGTGCTCGACGCGCAGGGCCGCTTCCTCCAGGGCCGCGCGGTGCTGCAGCGCACGCAGCAGCACACGTTGCGGCGCATCCTGACGGCGGCGCCGATGGCGGTGCGCATCGCGCGGCTGCGGGACCACCGGGTGGTGTTCATGAACCAGGCCTACACCGAGCTCGTCAAGCGCACGCCGGAAGAGGCGATGCAGGTCGATGTGCGCCAGTACTACGCCGACCCGGCCGCCTTCGCCGACATCGCGCGCCGGCTCGGCGCCGGCGAGACCGTGCGCAACGAGCTGGTGGAATTGATGCGGCCCGAGGACCCCGGCGAACGGGTCTGGGCGCTGGCCTCGTTCACGGTCGTCGACTACGAAGGCGAGCCGTCGGCGCTGGCCTGGCTGTTCGACGTCACCGAGCTGCAGCTGGCCAAGCGCGCCGCCGAGGTGGCGAGCCAGACCAAGAGCCGCTTCCTCGCCAACATGTCGCACGAGATCCGCACGCCCATGAACGGCGTGATCGGCATGATCGACATGGCGCGCCGGGGGCTCGACGATCCGCTTCGGCGCGACCGGCTGGACAAGGCGTCGCAGTCGGCGCAGCGGCTGCTGGCGATCCTGAACGACATCCTCGACCTGTCGAAGATCGAGGCAGGCCACATGCGCCTGACCCTGGTGCCCACCGACCTGGGGACCTGCCTCGAGAACACGCGCCTGCTGTACGACCACGCGGCGCGGAAGAAGGGCCTGCAGCTGGCGGTCGAGTTCGCGCCGGCGCTGGCGGGCCGCAGCGTGCTGGCCGACTGCGTGCGCCTGGGGCAGGTGCTCGACAACCTGGTCAGCAACGCGATCAAGTTCTCGTCGCAGGGAACGGTGCGCATCCGCGCCCTGCCCGGGGCCGCCGACGGCGGCGACGAAGCGCCGGAGGTGCGCTTCGAGGTCGTCGACCAGGGCGAGGGCATTGCGCCCGAGGACCAGGCCCGCGTGTTCAATGCCTTCGAGCAGGTGGACGACAGCTCCATCCGCAAGCAGGGCGGCACCGGGCTGGGCCTGACCATCTGTCGCCGCCTGGTGTCGATGATGAACGGCCGCATCGGCGTGCTGAGCGTGCCGGGCGAGGGCAGCACCTTCTGGTTCACGGCCCGGTTCGGTCCGACCCACGAAGCGCCGGCGCCGCCCGCGGCGCCGGCCGTCGACGCTGCGGCCGAGCTGCGGTCGCGCTTCGGTGGCGCCCGCATCCTGGTGGCCGAGGACGAGCCGATCAACCAGGAACTCGTGACCGCCCTGCTGGAGGACCTGGGCCTGCAGGTGCAGCTGGTGGCGGACGGTGAACAGGCGGTGCTGGCCGCCGCCGGACGGCGCTTCGACCTGATCCTGATGGACATGCAGATGCCGCGCCTGAACGGGCTGGACGCGGCGCGGGCGATCCGCGGCAGCGGGCCCAACCGGGACACGGCGATCATCGCGTTGACGGCCAATGCCTTCGAAGAAGACCGCCGGCGCTGCCTGGAGGCCGGCATGACCGACTTCATGACCAAGCCGATGCCGGCGGACGAACTGTCGGAGCGGCTGCTGGGCTGGCTGGAAAGCCCCGCGCCGAAGCCCCCGGCCTGAAGGCCGGCCCGGACGCACGCGGCGCGGGAGTCCCCGCCGGCAGTGCGCCTTCGCGCAGCGGCGGCGGCAGCACGCTTCACGCGCGGCAGGCGCACAGTCCGACCGCGCGCCGCGCGCGATGGCCGAGGCGACCGGCACCTTCTTCTGCGGCGGCCTGTCCACCCAGGGCGGTCGCGGCGACGGCGGCGCGCTGCCGCGCCCGCTGGCCGAGTCGCTGCGCGCACCGGACCGCGCTTCTGCCCGATCCGTGGCCGCATTGACTTCGATGCTGTGCTGGCCCGGCGACAAGCACTAGCATGGACCGATGACGCAGACGACGCAGGCCGAAGCGGCTCCGCCAGACGGACCGGAGCCGGTCGTCGCGTGCATCGAAGCGGCGCGACGGCACCGCTACACCGACCTGGACCGCGCGCGCCGCGAAGCGCAGCGCGGGCTCGACCTGCTGCTCCGGCAGCACCCTTCCGGGGCTGCACACCAGGACGAGGAGGCCGAGCTGCGGGTGCTGCTCGGCAGCTTCGACCGCCAGGACGGCCACATCGAGTCCGCGGTGGTCCAGTTCCACGCCGCCCTCAAGCTGTCGGGCTACCGGCCGGCGACGCGCACCGCCTGCGATGCGTGGACCGGGCTGGGCTGGGCCTACGCCCAGTGCGGCGAGTTCAGCCGCGCACTGCGCTACTCGCTGCAGGGCCTGAAGACGGCACGCAGCGTGGGAGACCACGACAGGGAACTGCACGCGCTCGACGTGCTGGGTACCGTGTACGCGATCTTCGGCGACCCGGTCGAGGCGCTGCGGCATCTGGAGCTGGCCGCTCGCATCGCGCGCGACACCGGCAACCGGCGCCGGCTGTGCTCGGTGCTCAACAACCTGGCGATGACCCTGCTCGGCAAGGGCGATCTCGAGCCGGCGCTGGCCGCCGGCCAGGAGAGCCTGCGCATCGCCCAGGAGGACGCGCTCACGGTGGCGGGTCTCAACGTGATCGACACCGTGGCGAGCGTGCTGACCGCCATGGGCCGGCTGACGGACGCCCAAAGCTGCCTCGCCCCGGCAGTGGCCGAAGCCCGGCTGCGTCCGCCGAACAAGGCGCTGGCCAACCTGCTGGGCAGCCTGGGAGCGATCCGGGCCGCCTCCGGCGACGTCGCCCCGGCCGAGTCGCTTTTCGCCCAAGCGCTCGACATCGCCACGCGCATCGGCGACCCCATGCTGGCACGGCATTGCCACAAGCGCCTGGCCGATCTCTTCGCCGCCACGGGCCGCTGGCAGGAGGCCTATGGCGAGTTCCGTACCTATCACGAGCTCAACGAGTCGATCGCGGGCGCCAAGGCGTCCAAGCGGCTGACGGTGGTGCGCATTGCCGACGAGGTCGATGCGCTGCAGGACGCCGTCGACCCGACGGGGCCGCCCGCCGAGGGCCTGTCCACGATCGACGCCCTGGAACGCCTGACGGCGCGGCTGCGCGACCACAACCGCGAACTGGCCGAAGCCAGGCGTGCAGCCGAAGCGGCCAGCGAGACCAAGTCGCGCTTCCTCACCAACATGAGCCACGAACTCAGGACACCGCTGAACGGCGTGCTGGGCATGGCCCACCTGCTGAAGCGGACGAAGCTGGACGCCAACCAGGCGCGGTACTGCGATGCCATCGTCCAGTCGGGGCTGGCGTTGAGCGATCTCGTGACCGACATCCTGGACCACACCAGCCTCGAAGCCGGCCGGCTCGTCATCGAGTCGGCCGAATTCGAGCCTGCGCGCCTGCTGGAGGACGTGCTGGGTTCCGTGAGATCGGCGGCGTCGCCGCAGCCCTTGCGCATCACGGCCGAGGTCGACGGGCAGGTGCCGAAGACGGTGCTCGGGGACGGCAAGCGAATCCGGCAGGTGCTGCTGAACCTGGTCGGCAACGCCGTCAAGTTCACGCAGCGGGGTGCGGTCGAGGTTCGGGTCGACCGGCTCGCGGCACGCGAAGGCGACCCGCGCATCTGGACGCGCTTCGCCGTGCGCGACACCGGTATCGGCATGGGCCAGGAGGCCGCGGCGGCGCTGTTCAGGCCCTTCGCGCAGGGGGACGATTCGTCGACCCGGCGTTACGGCGGCCGCGGGCTGGGTCTGGCGATCAGCAGGCAACTGGTCGAGCTGATGGGCGGCGTCATCGATGTCCGCAGCCAGCCTGGACAGGGTTCGGAGTTCTGGTTCGACATCCCCCTGCATCTGCGGACCTGAACGGAACCGGGGGGCGGACCCCCGCGTCCCGCGGCAGCGCTGCGCCGCCACCACGCGTCCCAGCGGGCCAGATCGCTTGCCAGCACGCTGCCGAGCGCATGGAAGAGCGGGAAGGCGCGGTGAGCTGAGACCGCCGACCGTCCGCTTGAAGGTCCGCCCATCGGGCGGCCCCTTTGCATGGCGCGTGCGACTCGCCGGCGCCCTTCCTCGAGGCGAAGGCCGGCATCGTCCATCAGATTGGCATCGATCAAGAGGTTGGTCAAGTAGGTAGACATGCTAGGTTGTTTTGCAATCTAGAACCTGTCACCTTGGGGTCGGGGGACTTCTTTGCCGGCCTCCCACCCCCGGGCCGGCCCAGCTTCGGAGATCGAAATGCTGATGTCGACACCACGCATCCTGACTCTCGACGACGACTGCGGGCATCCCCCGCTGCGCTGGCAACCCACGACGCGCCATGGCGACCAGGCGGGCGGCCCGTGCGCAGGCGGCGAACTCGTCGAACTGGGATCACTGACGCGCGAGCAGCGCCGGGCGGCGATGAGGCTGCTGGGCATCCCTCCCGTGCGACGGCATGCCGAACCGCCCGCCGCCCTGCGCCCCGACCGGCGCCGATTCCTGGGCGCTTGCGCGGCCGCCAGCATCGCGCCGTTCGCGATGCCAGCCCAGGCCGGATTGATCGACCGGCTGCTGATGTTCCTGTTTGGAGGGCGCATCACCAAGGCCATCTCGCAGTCGATCGGAGTGGCCTTCTCCGCGGCGCAGCAGGCCAGCCATGGTGCGGGGCTGCTCGAGTGGATCGGCCGCATCGGTGCCGTGTTGTGGGCTGCGATCGGCGCCCATGAAGTCGGCCTGATCCCGGAGCCACGCCAGCTCGTTGCGTTGGCCCGCGAGCGGCTCTCCGCCGTGCTCGACTGGGCTCGTGGCGATCCACTACCCACCACCGTGGGCCTCCCGGCCCTGGAGCCTGCCGACAGCATGCGACTGATCGGCGTGGACGTGACGGCCGTTGACACGAGAACGGTCGGCCGCGGGGTCACCGAGGCCGAGGCACGCGCCCGTCCGCCGTTGCGGGCCGCCGCAACTCTGGCCCTTGCTCCTGGCCGAGCGCTGCAGCCTGCCGTGGTCCCCATGAGCTTGCCGCTGCTGCCCCCGGGTGAGTTCTATGTGGCCTCGAAGCTCTCGATGCTCGACAGCAGCGCCGGTGAACAGTTCTTCGCCAGTGCCCATGCCGGTACAGACCAGGTCCGCCTGGTTCGCGTGAGCTGAGGGGAGGCCCGACATGAACTCCACGAACCGAATCCTCGCCGCCGCCGTGGCGGCCGGTGCCGCAGCCCTTTGCGGCTGCGCCAGCACATCGGACGTCCGCGCCCTGGCGGCCCAGCAGGCCGATGACCGCGCTCAACTGGAGTACGCGATCGCGGCCCTGCGCCAGACCCAGGCACGGCTCGCGCTGGGGCTGGACAAGGCGGCGGAAGCCGGAGCACGCGACCGGCGCGCGGTGGCCGAACTTCGCGAAGAGGTGCGCGCCGTGGCCAGCGGCGTGGAACGACGCCACGACACCTTGGCCGGCTCGCACAACACGCTCGTGCGGGCGTTCAACCACCGCGAGCAGTTCCTGAGCCGCCTCAAGGTCATGACGCTGCCCAACGGCATGACCGTCCTGTACATCGCAAGCGAGTGAATGAAAGGGGAACCCCGATGAAGACGAATCGAATCGTGTCGCTGCTCCTGCCGGTCGCCTTCGCGTCATATGCGCTGGCAGCAGGTCATGGCCATGGACATGGCCACGGAAGCGGCCACGTTGGCAGCGGCGGCCATGGCGAAGGCCATGCGCAAAGCCATTCCTCCGCCTCCCCATCGTCGCAGGCCCATGCGCCTGCGGCTGGTGCCGCCACTCACTCGAGGCCGGCGAACGGCGAGGCGGCACGTGCCACGACCCCACCCAGACTCACGGAGCTGAAGGTCCCCGAGCCCCAGGCCTGGAAGCACACGCACGAAGTGATCAACGAGCAGCAGGTGGGCAGGCTCAACGCCTTCAACCGGCGTGAATTCACCGAAGCTTCGAAGCTTCCGGTCGAGACACAGGCCAAGGCGCTGGCATTGGCCGACGGCAAGCCGGTCGCAAAGCCCGACGGAAAGACCGCGCGGGTCGAGGAGAAGGCGTTCAAGAACAAGGAAGGAATCCTGCCGGCCGACAAGGCGTGGACCGAGATCAAGCCGCACGGACTGCCGCACGAGGCCACGGCGCGTGCCTACGTGCCGAAGGAACCCCCGGCAGGACCGCAAGCCCCGAGGCAGATCTGGGGCTCACGCCACCACAGCGAACCGATCGAAAGCCTCAACCCGAAGCTCACCCCCGCCGAACGCGCCGCGCTGCCGCGCGAGCCGATGGACCGTCTGCAGTAGGGTCCTGGCCACCGGCCTGAAGGCGGCGGTAGACGTCCTCGATCTGCCTGAATTCCGCCTTCAGAGCCGGGTCGGTGCTGTCGGACCTGAGGACCCGATGGCTCGCCATGAAGGCAGGGTCCTCGTCGGCCACCAGCGCCGCAAGGGCCTCGCGACTGGGCCGCTTGTGGCGCCGCACGACGAAGTCCTCGCTCACCGGCTGCAGCGTGTTCTGGTCGATGGTGAGGTACTTTCCCAGCGACCAGAACTGGTCCGAATCGCCCAGCGTCACCAGCCGCGGGCAGACCATGTAGAGGTGGTCCTGGCGCAACTCGCCCCGGCTCTCGGCCAGGAAGAACAGGAAGCTCCCCGTGTCGGTGACCGCGCCGTCGACGTCGTGCGCACCCTTGCCGACACCGGCATCACCGCGCGAGTCGGGAATGGCCATCTTGAAGCGGATGAACCCCTGCCCGTGTTCGTTCGCCACGCGGTAGCGGACGCGCGCCGGTGCGAGCAGCCAGCGCAGCGGGTTCTGCCGGCGCAGGTAGAAGGCGTGGTGCCCCAGCAGGGTTCGAAGCAACTTGTCGTCGCGATCCCGGTTGGGGCTGTCGGCGGAGAGGTCGAACCAGCAACTCGGAAGCAGGGGCCGGTCGCGATAGATCACCTCGTCGATGCAGCGCTGGACTTCGGTGTGCCCCCCCAGACCCAGCACCCGGGTGGCCACGTCGTAGACGCTCTCGGGACTCTCGGAGTCGAGCGCAGCCAGGAACTGGCCCAGTCGCTCGATCGCGTCCTTCGCATCCCGCGCCTGCGGAGAGCCGGGCGCCAGACGTCTGGACCACTCCTCGGCCGCGCGGTCCCGCGCACGCCTGATGTTGCGCTGCATGCGATCGAGGGAGAGCACCGTCTCGCCGTTGCGCCAGAGGCGCAGCGACTCAACGCTCACCGCCAGAACCGCAGCCTCGTCCTTGGGACTGGCGGCGCCCACCGCGGCCCGGTAGCAGCGAACCAGTTGCGCCAGCAAACGGCGGTTGCCGGAACCGGCCACCAGCATGTCGTCGGAGAGCGGGGCGATGAAGCAGCTGAACAACTTGACGTGGCGAAGGGCCAACCCTGAACCTCCTGCCGGACGCTGGCGACACCCGGTGGCAGATTGTCATTCACCTCTGCGCTGCCACCCAATCCTCAATCACCCGCTCCAGCGTATCCAGCGGCAACGCCCCCTGGTCGATCACCGCGTTGTGGAAGCGTCGCAGGTCGAACTTCGCCCCCAGCGCCGCCTTCGCGCGGTCACGCAGTTCGACGATCTTCAGCTTGCCGATCATGTAGCTGAGCGCCTGCCCCGGCGTGCTGGCGTAGCGGTCCACCTCCTCGCTGACGAAGCCGCGTTCCACGCCCGTGCGTTCCACCATGAAGTCGATCGCCTGCTGTCGGCTCCAGCCCAGCGCATGGATCCCGGTGTCCACCACCAGGCGCGCGGCGCGGAAGGCCTGCCATTGCAGGTGGCCGAAGCGCGCGTAGGGGTCTTCGTAGAGCCCCATCTCGAAGCCCAGCGTCTCGGCGTACAGCGCCCAGCCTTCCACGAAGGCGGTGTAGCCGAAGCCGCCGCGGCGGAACTCGGGCAGGTTCTTCAGTTCCAGGCCGCGGGCGATCTGCAGGTGGTGGCCGGGCATCGCCTCGTGCGCCACCAGGGTGGCCATCTCCCACCTGGGCTTCTTCGCGAAGCCCAGCGCGTTGGCGTTGAACCAGCCGGCGCGCGTGCCGTCGCGGTCGGGGCCGGTGTAGTACTCGGCCACGTCGGGGCCGCGGAAGGCGGGAATGGCGCGCACGCCGTAGGGGATGCGCGGCAGTTCGGCAAACAGGCGCGGCAGCTCGGCGTCGATGCGCTTGGCAATGTCGCGGTAGCCGGCCAGCAGCGCTTCGCCGCTGTCGTAGAAGAAGCGGCGGTCGGTGTAGAGGAACTTCACCCAGGCCGCGAAGTCGCCTTCGAACTTCGCCGCCTTCGCGGTGGCTTCCATCTCGGCGCGCAGGCGCTTCAACTCCCGCTGGCCGATGGCGTGGATCTCCGTGGCCGACAGGTTGGTGGTCGTCTGCTGCCTCACCAGGATCTCGTAGACCTGCACGCCGCCGGGCTGGCGCAGCAGCGCGCCTTCGGCCGGTGCCCTGGCGCGGTACTCGCCGGCCACGAAGGCACGCAGCTTCTTCAGTGAAGGGATCACGTCGCGTTCGATCGCGGCGCGGCCGGCGGCCTGCAGCGCCGGGCGTTCGGTTTCGGGGATCTCGCGGCCCAGCTGCTTGAACGGCGCGTAGTAGGGGCTGTCTTCCAGCGCCATGCCCACCTGGCCGTCGATCTGCGACAGCACGCGGTCCAGCACCGCCTGCGCCGGCACCCAGCCCAGCGCCAGGCCGCCGCGCAGCAGCGCCAGTTCCTGGTCCATGCGCGCCGGCAGCGCCGCGATGCGCTTCATCAGGTTGGCCACGTCGGCCTTCGTCTCCAGCCGCGTCACCTGCATCAGGCTGGCGAAGTCGGCCTGCGGACCGCCCAGCACGCCCACGCGCAGGCTGCGGAAGCCGGTGAAGGGCTGCAGCGCCACGTCGCGTTCGCGCGCGCCGATGAACATGTCCAGCGACACGCGGTCGGTGGGCGACAGGCCTTCGCGCGGAATGGCCTTCGCCTCGGCCAGCCACTGGCGCGTCTGCGCGTCCATGGCGGCGATGGACGCGGCCGAGACGTCGGCCAGCCGGTCGTCGTAGCGGTGGTCGCCGCGGTAGGTGGCGAACTCGGGGAACCACTCGGCCAGGGTCTGCCAGTGGCGGTCGAACAGTGCGTGCAGCTGCCGCGTGGCCACGGGGTCGGCGCCGGCGGCGTGCGTCGCGCTGCCGGGCAGGCCGAGCAGGGCCCCGGCCAGGGTCAGGCCGGCAGTCCTTCGGGTGACGTTCATCGCAGGTGTCCGTGGGATTCGTCGAAGCGGGCGATGCTACGCGCGGGGCAAGGCATCATCCACCCCCATGCCGCACCGCGCCGCGCTCCTCTCCGGTACCGCCTTCGCGCTGGCCGCAGGCCTGATGTGGGGCCTGGTCTTCATCGCCCCGCTGCTGCTGCCGCAGTACCCGGCCGGGCTGCTCACGGTGGGTCGCTACCTGGCGTTCGGGCTGATCGCGCTGCCGCTGGCCTGGTGGGACCGCGCGCGCCTGCGCGAGCTCACGCGCGCCGACTGGCGCGAAGCGGCGCGCCTGGCGCTGGTGGGCAACCTGCTGTACTACCTGTTCCTGGCCGCCGCCATCCAGCGCGCGGGCGGGCCGCTGCCCACCATGATCATCGGCACGCTGCCGGTGGTCATCGCGGTCAGCTCCAACCTGCGCGACCACGTGCGCGACGGGCGGCTGTCGTGGCGACAGCTGGCGCCTTCGCTGCTGCTCATCGCCGCCGGCATCGGGCTGGTGAACCGGGCCGAGCTGGACCGCCTGGCGGCCGACGCCGACCTGGCCCGCTATGCCACCGGCGCGCTGCTTGCGGTGGGCGCGGTGGCCTGCTGGACCTGGTACCCGCTGCGCAATGCCGACTGGCTGCGCGCCCACGCCGACCGCAGTCCGCGCACCTGGGCCACCGCGCAGGGCGTGGCCACGCTGCCGCTGGCGGCGCTGGGCTACGTGGCGCTGCTGCCCTTCGGCGACACGCTGGCCGCGCCGCTGGGGCCCGAGCCGCTGCGCTTCGTGGCGCTGATGTTCGTGATCGGCCTCTTCGCTTCGTGGCTGGGCACGCTGTGCTGGAACGAAGCCAGCCAGCGCCTGCCCACCACGCTGGTGGGTCAGCTGATCGTGTTCGAGACCCTCTCGGCGCTGGCCTACGCCTTCGTGCTGCGCGGCGAATGGCCGGCACCGGCCACCGCCGGCGGCATCGTGCTGCTGGTGGCCGGCGTGCTGACGGCGCTGCGTTCGCGGCCGCAGCCGGTGGTGGGGCAGGAGCATGCGGCATGACGACAAGATTCGGTTCCGACGTATTGCCCAGCGAACGGCGCCCGGTGGCCTGGTACTCGCCGCCGGTGCTGCTGCAGGCGGCGCGCGAGGTGCTGTCTTCGGAAGACTTCCAGCGCAACCTGGACCGGCGCGAGAACTTCACCGGCACGCTGCCGGTGATCGACTTCGCCGACATGCCCGCACCCTGCGGCTTCGACTTCCTGGCCGACACCGGCGACGGCGGCAACGCCACCCACACGGTGGCCGCGGCCGCCACCGCCGACCACCTGGCGCCGGAAGGCGGCCCGGCGCTGGCGCGGCCGCCGCTGGTGGTGCTGGGCGGCGACCTGGCCTACCCCACCGCCAGTTCGCACGACTACCAGTACCGCTTCCTGGAAGTGTTCAGCCTGGCCTGCCCGCAGGACGCGGCGGGCAACCCGCGGGCGTGGAAGGAAGTGCTGGCCATTCCGCAGAACCACGACTGGTTCGACAGCGTCACCACCTTCTGCCGCTACTTCGTGGGCCGCGAAGGCAAGCCCGACTTCGTGGGCGCCAACGCGCGCCAGACGCGCACCTGCTTCGCCGCCCGGCTGCCCCACGGCTGGTGGGTGCTGGGGCTGGACTTCGCGCTGCGCGGCGACATCGACCGCAACCAGTTCGAAGCCTTCCGCTCGCTGTGGGACACGGCGCGCGAAGGCCCGCGCATCCTGCCCGGCGACAACGTGATCCTGGTCTTCCCCTCGCCCTACTGGACCGAGCCGCTGGACACCGGCGCGCCGCGCGGCTACACACGCCGCTTCCAGCGCCTGGAACACCTGCTGGAAGCGCCGCCGCGCCAGGGCGAAGGCAGCGACCCCGACAGCCAGGGCGCCGGCGCTCGCGTGCGCATCCGCCTGGCCGGGGACCTGCACCACTACGCCTGCCGCACCGCCGACGTGGACACGCCGGCCTGGCCGGGGCAGAAGAAGCAGGTGGCGCTGGTCACCTGCGGCGCGGCGGGCGCCTTCGGCCACGTGACCCACGGCGCCGAAGTGCAGGGCCACGTGGTGATGGACCGTGGCGCGGCCGCGAACACCGTGCCCCCTTCGCTGGGGCTGCGCACGCGCGTGGGGCTGGTGGACGGCAGCGTCTCGCCGGACGCGGCACAGGTGACGGAGTTCGAACGCTCGGGCCTGCAGACCTTCCCCGAACGCGGCGTCTCGCGCTGGCAGGCGCTGACGCAGCTGCCGCTGTCGCTGTTCAACCCGCGGCTGCGCCACGTGAGCGGGCCCTGGAACCTGTGCGCGCAGCTCTTCAATTCGAACCTGGGCTTCGCCGTCATCATCGGCATGCTCTACGCCGCCAACGCGAACCTGAACGCGCTGCTCTTCACGCGCGAAGGCGGCGTGCCGCTGCAGTTCGGCTGGCCCAGCGCCATCGCCTGGCTGAAGGCCATGTTCTCGGGCCCGATCGCCTTCGGGTTCAACGCCGCCATGATCGGCGGCTGCATCCGCCTGGGCTGGGAAGGCACCTGGCGCTGGCCCGCCAAGCTGTTGCTGGGCACGCTGCACGGCATGGCGCACGGCGTGCTGGTGTGGGCGCTGTACCTGGGGGCCGCGAAGCTGCTGCAAAGCCCCAGCGGGCCCGGGGTCTGGACGCTGGTGGGCCTGGGCGGCGCCTTCGCCGGCGCGCTGCTGTTCGGGCTGAACTTCGCGCTGCTGTGCGGCGTGTTCGGCCAGCTCACCAACAACGCGTCCGGCGCCACCGCGAGCGAAGACCACAAGGGTTTCCTGCGCTTCACGCTCAGCGAGCGCGGGCTCACCATGCACATGCTGGGCTGCGACAAGGTGCCCCGCCGCTGGCGCCGCGGCGCCGACGGCCGGCCGCAGCCCGCCGGCCCCGCGCCGCGCTGGCGTCTGGTGCAGCGGCTGCACCTGGACCCGTGACATCGACAAGCAGGAGACACACCCCATGAGCGAAAGACAGACCAGCCGCCGTTCCCTTCTGGCCACCGGCGCCGCGATGAGCGGCGGCGCCGTCATCGGCTGCGCCGCCCCCGTGACGGCGGCCAACCAGCCGAAGACGCCTTTCGACGTGCCGCGCACCTACATCCCGGTGGCGGGCAGCGACATGATGTTCCCGGTGCGCCGCATCTACTGCATCGGGCGCAACTACGCCGCCCATGCGCGCGAGATGGGCAGCGACCCCACGCGCGAGCCGCCCTTCTTCTTCCAGAAGCCCACCGACGCGGTGCAGTTCGTCGCCCCCGGCACGGTGGCCGACCACCCGTACCCCACGCTCACGAAGAACTACCACTACGAAGTGGAACTGGTCTGCGCGCTGGGCAAGGGCGGCCGCAACATCCCGGCCGCCAGCGCGCTGGACCATGTCTGGGGCTACACGCTGGGCCTGGACATGACGCGGCGCGACCTGCAGCGCGCGATGGGCGACGAGAAGAAGCCCTGGGAGATCGGCAAGAGCTTCGACCGTTCGGCCGTGCTGGGGCCGCTGCACCCGGCGGCTTCGATTGGCCACTTCACCGACGGCGCCATCTGGCTGAAGGTGAACGGCACCCTGAAGCAGAACGCGACCCTGAAGCACATGATCTGGTCGGTGGCCGAGCAGGTCGCCCAGCTCTCCACCGCGTTCGAGCTGATGCCGGGCGACATCATCTACAGCGGCACGCCGGAAAACGTGGGCCCGGTGGTGCGCGGCGACGTGATCCAGATCCACATCGACCGGCTGCCGGAGCTGAGCGTGAAGATCGTCTGACGTCGGCCATGCTGAGGATGCGGCTGGAGGGCTACCCCGATACGATGCCCTTCCTTCCAGCCAAGTTGGAGACTTCCGACATGTGGATCCGCACGTCTTCGATGACCGCGTTGGCAGCCCTGCTGTCACTTTCTGGCGCAGCCTGGGCCCAGAGCATGCCGTCCGACGGCAACAGCTTCAAGGGCGACCACCTGAGGCTGTTCACCAACCTCAAGGGCATCTCGAAGCTCGGAGAGACGGGTGGCAAGCTGTGCGCGCCCGCGGGTTCGCGATTGGCGGTATCCGACCAGGACGACCAGAAGCTCTACGTACGCTTCCTCACCGTGTCCGGCGAAGACGAGACCTTCAAGTTCGACGAGGCCGCGCTGACCGACCCCGAGTGCAAGAAGGAAGCGCGCGTCAACACGTTCACCAGCTACGAACTGCCGACCGCGAATTTCCTGCACACCGACTTCCGCCGCAGCGGCGTCACCTTCGGTGGCCTGGTCGTTCCCTTCAAGCTGCGGCTCGGCAAGGAGAAACACCTCGTCAGCTCCAGCACCATTGCACCCTACGTGGGTTTCCGGACGGCATGGTCGGTGTACGGCCTGACCTTCACACCCGTCATGGCGCTCGGGCTCTCCAATGTGCCCGTCACCGATGCGACCACCAACAACACCGAATCAAAGGCGGCCTACACGGTGGCGGTCGGGTTGCGGCTTGGGAGCAGCAAGAACGAGCAGTTCAACGCCGGCATCCTGTTCGGGCATGACTTCCTGAACCGGTCCGACCGCATGGCGGACCCCACTGTCGGCAAGCCGTGGCTTTCGGCCTATCTGGGCTATTCGATGTAGCCCGGCTCAGGCCAGCGCGTCGTCCAGCACTTCCACCCAGTGCCGCACCGGCGTGCGGGTGCCGCTCTGCAGGTGCTGGATGCAGCCCATGTTGGCCGAGATCACGGCGTCCACTTCCGAAGGCGCCAGTTGCTGCAGCTTGCGGTCGCGCAGCTGTTTCGCCAGTTCGGGCTGCAGCACGCTGTAGGTGCCGGCCGAGCCGCAGCACAGGTGGCTGTCGGCGTGCGCCAGGCGCACGTCGAAACCCAGTTCGGCCAGCTGCGTTTCGACGCCACCGCGCAGCTGCTGGCCGTGCTGCAGCGTGCAGGGCGGGTGGAAGGCCAGCTTGCGGGCGGCGGTCTTCTTCAGGCGCGGCTTCAGCGCCGGCACCAGGGCGGGCAGCAGTTCGGAGAGGTCCTTCGTGAGCGCGCCGATGCGTTCGGCCTTCTTCGCGTAGGCCGGGTCGTGCGCCAGCGCATGGCCGTACTCCTTCACCGTGACGCCGCAGCCGGAGGCGTTCATCACGATCGCTTCCACCTTGCCCTGCGAGGTGAGGCCCTCGACCAGCGGCCACCAGGCGTCGACGTTGCGGCGCATGTCGGCCAGGCCGCCATCGGTGTCGGCCAGGTGGGTGCGCACGGCGCCGCAGCAGCCGGCGCCGTCGGCCACCAGGGTCTGGATGCCGGCGGCGTCCAGCACGCGCGCGGTGGCGCTGTTGATGTTGGGCGCCATCGAAGGCTGCACGCAGCCCAGCAGCATCAGCACCTTGCGCTTGTGCTCGCGGCGCGGCCACAGCTGCGCGCGCGCCGGGTGCGGCGGCGGCACCTTGTCCTTCAGCGCGGCGGGAACGAAGGCGCGCGCCAGCTGGCCCAGCTTCATGGCCGGCGCGAAGGCCGATGAGGTGAGGCCTTCGCGCAATGCCCAGCGCGCCATCTTCTCGTTGCGCGGCCGCTCGACGCGGTCTTCCACGATCTTGCGGCCGATGTCGATCAGCTGCCCGTAGGCCACGCCGCTGGGGCAGGTGGTCTCGCAGTTGCGGCAGGTGAGGCAGCGGTCCAGGTGCACCTGCGTCTCGCGCGTGACGGGCGCGCCTTCGAGCACCTGCTTGATCTGGTAGATGCGGCCGCGCGGGCCGTCGAGCTCGTCGCCCAGCAGCTGGTAGGTGGGGCAGGTGGCGGTGCAGAAGCCGCAGTGCACGCACTTGCGCAGGATGGCTTCGGCCGCCTTGCCTTCGCGCGTGTCCTTGAACTCGGGGGCGAGGTTCGTCTGCATCAGGCGAGGTCGTACTGCAGGATCCAGTAGTGGACGTGGTCGATCCACCGCGGCTGGCGCGCCCGCGGTCCCAGCACCGCGAAGGCCTGCTCGGGCGTCGGGAAGTTCTTCAGCACCTCGTGCGAGCTGCCGTCGTCCAGCGTGCGCTGCTGGTAGGTGTTGCCCTCTTCGTCGCGGCGCGACAGCGGCGTGCTGCTGGTCTGCACGAAGCTGTTGTCGAGGAAGACGACGCGCGCGCCGGGCTCCAGCTTCGTGTGCAGCGTGGCCAGCCAGCCCGGCAGGTCCTGCAGCAGCACGTGGCTCCACCAGCAGCCGGCGAAGGCGGCGTCGAAGGTCTCGCTTCCGGTCTCGGCCAGCGTGTAGGCGTCGACGGTGCGGAACTCCACGCAGGCGGGCATGGGCTTGGCGCGCGCCACTTCCATCGTCTCGGGGTTCAGGTCGGTGGCGAGCCAACGCTTGGCCTGCTGCGCGCCGAAGGGCGTCCACCAGCCGGTGCCGCAGGCCACTTCGAGCACGCGGCGGCCGGCGAAGACGGTCGGCATCCAGGCTTCCATCGCGCGCAGGTCGTCCTGGCGCTCGGGCTTGTGGTAGACCCGTTCGTAGTAGGCGGCACGGCGCTTGTAGTAGTCGAGCATGGTCGTCACAGCCCGGGGTACAGGCGGCCGGGGTTGAAGACGCCGTCGGGGTCGAAGGCGGCCTTCAGCTGGCGGTGGATGCGCTCCAGCGCCGGCGTCAGCGGGTGGAACACGCCGCCCGCCTTGTCGCGGCTGCGGAAGCGCGTGGCGTGGCCGCCGGCGGCGGCGGCCGCTTCGCGGATGGGCTCGGCCGGCGTGGCGGTGCACAGCCAGCGCTGCGCGCCGCCCCATTCCACCAGCTGTTCGCCCGAAAGCTTCATCGGCGGCGCGGTCTGCGGCACCGCGATGCGCCACAGCGTGGCGCCCGCGTCCACCGCCTTCCGGGCGCCGGCGAAGAACTCGTCGGTCTGGTCGCGCAGGCCGGTCCAGAAGCGTTCGGCCAGGCCGGGTTCGATGACCTCGCCGCCCAGTTGTGCCTTCGCCGCCGCCACCGCGGCCTGGGCGCCGGCCAGGCGCAGCACCAGCGTGTTGTCCCACCAGGCCGAACCGTTCACAGGCAGCGGCTGGCCGCCCCAGTCGTTCAGCCGGCGCAGCGCCTTTCCCTCGTCCAGCTCGAAGCGCAGCGTGGCGGTCGCCGCCGGCCTGGGCGTGACCTTGAGCGAGACCTCGCAGATGACGCCCAGCACGCCCAGCGAGCCGGCCATCAGGCGCGGCACGTCGTAGCCGGCCACGTTCTTCATGACCTGGCCGCCGAAGGTGAGCAGCTCGCCGCGGCCGTTGAGCATGGTGAGGCCCAGCACGTAGTCGCGCACGCAGCCCACGTTCGCCCGCGCCGGCCCCGAAAGCCCGGCCGCCACCATGCCGCCCAGGGTGCCGTTGGCACTGAAGCGCGGCGGCTCGAAGGGCAGGCACTGGCCGGCTTCGGCGAGCGCGGCTTCCAGTTCGGCGATGCGCGTGCCGGCACGCGCGGTGACCACCAGCTCGGTGGGCTCGTAGCTGCTGATGCCGGTGAGCAGCGTGGTGTCCAGCGGCTCGCCCTGCGGCGTTTCGCCGTACCAGCCCTTGGTGTCGCCGCCGCGGATGTTGAGCTTCGCCTTGCGTGACGCGGCGTCGCGGATGCGGCCGGCCAGCACTTCGAGGACGGCCTCGGCCGGCATCAGAACCGCTCCAGCTCGGGGAAGGGCAGCAGGCCCTTCTTCACGTGCATCTTGCCGTACTCGGCGCAGCGCGCGTGGGTGGGGATCACCTTGCCGGGGTTGAGCTGGCCCTTCGGGTCGAAGGCGTGCTTCAGGGCCAGCATCTGCAGCCGCTCCTCGGGCGTGAACTGCACGCACATGGAGTTGAGCTTCTCGACACCGACGCCGTGCTCGCCGGTCACGGTGCCGCCCATCTGCACGCTGGTTTCCAGGATGTCGGCGCCGAACAGTTCGCAGCGGTGCAGCTGGTCGGGGTCGTTGCTGTCGAACAGGATCAGCGGGTGCAGGTTGCCGTCGCCGGCATGGAAGACGTTGGCGCAGCGCAGGCCGTACTTCTGTTCCATCTGCGAAATGGCCAGCAGGATGTCGGCCAGCCGCTTGCGCGGGATGGTCGAGTCCATGCACATGTAGTCGGGGCTGATGCGGCCGCTGGCGGGGAAGGCGTTCTTGCGCCCGCTCCAGAAGCGCAGGCGCTGCGCCTCGTCGCGGCTGACTTCCATGCGGCTGGCGCCGGCGCCGGAGAGAACATCCAGCATGTGGTCGATCTCCTCGGCCACCTCCTCCGGCGTGCCGTCGCTTTCGCACAGCAGGATGGCTTCGGCGTTCAGGTCGTAGCCGGCGTGCACGAAGTCTTCCACCGCCGCCGTCATCGGCTTGTCCATCATCTCCAGCCCGGCCGGGATGATGCCGGCGGCGATGATGGCGGCCACCGCGTCGCCCGCCTTGCGGATGTCGTCGAAGCTGGCCATGATGCAGCGCGCCAGCTTCGGCTTCGGGATCAGCTTCACCGTCACTTCGCTGATCACCGCCAGCATGCCTTCGCTGCCCACCACCGCCGGCAGCAGGTCCAGGCCCGGCGCGTCCAGCGCGTGGCCGCCGAACTCCACCGGCTCGCCTTCGGCGGTGTAGCCGCGCACGCGCAGCACGTTGTGCAGCGTAAGCCCGTACTTCAGGCAGTGCACGCCGCCGGAGTTTTCCGCCACGTTGCCGCCGATGGTGCAGGCGATCTGGCTGGAAGGGTCCGGCGCGTAGTACAGGCCGTGCGGCGCCGCGGCTTCGCTGATGGCCAGGTTGCGCACGCCGCACTGCACGGTGGCCGTGCGCGCGTAGCGGTCGACGGCGAGGATCTTGTTGAACCTGGCCAGCGAAAGCGTCACGCCCAGCGCATGCGGCAGCGCGCCGCCGGACAAGCCGGTGCCGGCGCCGCGCGCCACCACCGGCACGCCCAGGTGGTGGCAGGCCTTCAGCACCGCGGCCACCTGCGCTTCGGTCTCCGGCAGCGCCACCACCAGCGGCGGCTCGCGGTAGGCGGTGAGGCCGTCGCATTCGTAGGGCACGGTGGATTCCCGGTGCCACAGCAGCGCGTGCGAAGGCAGGAGCGGCGAGAGCGCCGCCACCACCTGCTGCTGGCGGGCGGCGCGTTCGGCGGTGGTGATGGCCTTCTCGGGGGCGTTCATGGGTGCAGGCCCCAGTCTAAGTCAGTGCACGACCATCGCGGTGAAGGGCCAGACGTAGGCCTGCAGCGTGACGAAGAGGCCCACCAGGCAGGCCAGCGCGATGGAGTGGAAGAACACGTAGCGCAGGATGTCGCCTTCGTGGTCGAACCAGCGCGTGGCGGTGCTGGCGACGACGATGCTCTGGGCGTCGATCATCTTGCCCATCACGCCGCCGGAACTGTTGGCGGCGCCCATCAGGTTGGCCGACAGGCCCAGCTGTTCGGCCGCCACCTTCTGCATGCCGCCGAAGAGCACGTTGCTGGCGGTGTCGCTGCCGGTGAGCGCCACGCCCATCCAGCCCATCAGGGTGCCGAAGAAGGGGTACAGCACGCCGCTGTTCGCGAAGGCCAGGCCCAGCGTGGTGTCGGTGCCCGAATAGCGCGTCAGCGTGCCCAGCGCAAGCATCAGCACGATGGTCAGCAGCGAGTAGCGCACGAGCCAGATCGTGCGCACGAACTGCTTCACCAGGCCTGGCACGCCGTAGCCCATGACCAGCCCGCCCACCAGCGCCGAAGCCAGGATGCCGGTGCCGGTGGCCGAGAGCAGCCCGAACACGTAGACCGCAGCTTCCCTGGTGGGCTTGCTCACCACCGGCGGCACCTTCTCCACCAGGTTGTGCAGGCCGGCGATCGGGAACGCGGGTGCGAACAGGCTGTTGAAGTACGCCTTCACCGGCGGCAGGCCCCAGACGAAGACGAACACGGTGAGGATGGCCCAGGGCGTCCAGGCCTTGATGACGTCGGCGCGCGCATGGCGCTTCGGCGGCGCCGCGACATGACCAACGCCTCCGTCCTTCTCGTGCCCCTTCAGCGAGACCGAGGTCCAGATCGTCTTCGGCTGCCACACCTTCAGGAAGCCCACCAGCGCGGTCATCGAGCACATGGCGGCGATCACGTCCACCAGCTCGGGGCCGATGAAGTTGGACACCAGGAACTGCGGCACCGCGAACGAGACGCCGGTGACCAGGATCGCGGGCCAGATCTCCCACATCGCCTTGCGGCCGGCGAAGGCCCAGATCAGCCAGAACGGCACCATCAGGCTGAACAGGGGGAGCTGGCGGCCGATCATGGCCGACACCGCCATCAGGTCGTAGCCGTGCACCTTGGCCAGCGTGATCACCGGCGTGCCCAGGGCGCCGTAGGCCACCGGCGCCGTGTTGGCGATGAGCGACAGCCCCGAAGCCGCCAGCGGGCTGAAGCCCAGCCCGATGAGGATGGCCGCCGTCACCGCCACCGGCGTGCCGAAGCCGGCCGCGCCTTCGAAGAAGGCGCCGAAGGCGAAGGCGATCAGCAGCAGCTGCAGCCGGCGGTCCTGCGTGATGCCGGCGATGGAGTCCTGCAGCACCGCGAAGCTGCCGTTCTGTTCGGTCAGCTGGTGCAGGAAGATGATGTTGAGCACGATCCAGCCGATCGGCAGCAGCCCGGTCAGGCCGCCCAGCAGGGCCGCGTTGCCGGCCATCGCGAAGGGCATGCCGTAGACGAACACCGCCACCGCCAGCGCCGCCAGCAGGCCGGCGGCGGCGGCCACGTGGGCCTTCAGGTGCAGGAAGCCCAGACCGACCAGCATCACCACCACCGGCAGCGCCGCCAGCAGCGTGGACAGCACCATGCTGCCCAGGGGGTTGTAGACCTGTTGCCAGAGCATCGCCTCGTCTCCAAAAGATCCTGGTTGGAATGGGGCGCGATGCTGCGCGGCCCGGGCGCCCGGCGCGTGAAAGTTGGCTCCGGCACGCGTGAAGCCTTTTCACGCGTTCAGCCGGCTTTCAGCTGAGGCTGCCCTTCAACCAGTCCACGAAGGCGGCGCACTCCCAACGCGAGAGCGCGCCCGGCTTCCAGCAGAGGTAATGGTGGTGCGGCGAAGGCACGGCACGCGGCGACAGCCGGACCAGGCGCCCGCTGGAAAGCCAGGCGGCGCCCAGCTGCAGGCGCAGCAGCGTGACGCCGAAACCGGCCGCGGCGGCGTCCAGCATCAGCCCCACGTCGTTGAACTGCGCGCCTTCGCGCGGTTCAGGCAGCGCCAGGCCGGCGGCGCGGAACCAGGTCGACCAGGGCTCCAGCGGGCTGCGGATCAGCCGCACGCGCGCCACTTCGGCCGCGCTGGCAAAGCCTTCCTCGAACGGGCCGTGCTCGGCCGCGTACTCCGGGCTGCAGACGGGCGTGATCTCGTCGGACAGCACGCGCACGCTCTCGACGCCGTTGCCGGGACCGGTGCCGTAGCGGATCTCGAGGTCGGCCTCCTCGGCGGTGACGTTGAGGAAGGGAATCGCCACCTGCAGCGTGAGCTCGACGTCGGGGTAGGCGCGGCGGAAGCCGGCCAGCCGCGGCAGCAGGATCTCGCGCGAGAAGGTCGGCGTCACCGCCAGCCGCAGCCGCGCCGGCGCGGCCACGCGTTCGTCGGCCCAGGGCAGCTGCGACAGGGCGGCCAGCGCGCTGCGCACCTGCGCCAGGTAGGCCGCGCCGTCGGCGGTGGGCGTGAAGTCGCTGCGGCCGAACAGGCGCGCGCCCACCTGCGTCTCCAGCTGCCGCATGCGGTGGCTCACTGCGCTGGGCGTGACGTGCAGTTCCTCGGCCGCCGCGCTCACGCTGCGCAGGCGGGCCAGCGCCTCGAAGGCCTGCAGGCAGTGGATGGGCGGCAGGCGGGACGTCGCCATCGCCGCGTCACGCGTTGCGCGTGAAGACCGTCAGCACCCCGGTGTAGCCGTACAGGTGGTGGCGCGCGATCTCGCCGCCGGCGAAGAAGCCGGCCAGCGGAACGTCGCCCAGCGCGCGCTGCACGATCTTCAGTTCGGCCGAAGGGCTGCCGAAGTGCGGCCCGCCGCGGCCGGCGCAGCTGACGTAGATGGCGCCCTTGATGCGCGACGAAGCCGCCGGCGCCGGCTCGGGCGCGGCGCCCGGCACGGCCAGTTCGGAGGGCGCCTCGACCTCTTCGCGGATCTCGCTGCAGATGCGCACCAGGTCGCGCCGCGCCGCTTCGGCGTCGCGCGTGCAGAAGGCCAGCCGCATGCCGGGGTTCACCATGTCGGCCACCGCCACCGCCTGCCGGCCGGGGTCCAGGCCGACCAGGTGGCGCACGCGCACGTCGGGGCCGAACTGGCGGCCGCGCGCCAGCGGCGCGGCGTCGCCGTCGGACAGGCCCACCAGCGTGCCGCGCAGGCGCGGCAGCGCGGCACGCGCGTTCGTCAGGTCGGCCAGGCCCAGGTCTTCCAGCAGGGCGGGCATCGCCGGCCGGCCGTCGAGTTCGACCACGATGTTGCGTTCGGCCGCCGTCACCGTGCGCACCGGGCCCACCGGCTGGCAGCCCTGCGTGACGCGGGAAATCAGCGGCACGTCGGCCGTGAAGGCCACGCCCGACAGGCCGCCGGAGAACACGTCGTTCGCCAGGTGCACGGTGCCCGTGCGTGAAGCCGCCAGGCCGCCGAACAGGTAGCCCGAGGCGGTGCGGTCGCTCAGCTCGGCGATCAGCTCGGAAAGTTCCGGCGTGCCGGGGTCGGCATGCACCAGCGCGCTGAAGGCTTCGATGCGCGACAGCGGGTGGGCGCCCGAGAAGACCTCGAAGCGGCCGCCGGGCAGCGCGGCCAGCATCAGCACCAGGGCCGGCTCGTCGAAGTACTCCACGCCGCTGGCGCTGACGCCCACGCCGACCGAGCCGACCCAGGCCACGCCGGGCCAGCGCCGCTTCAGCTCGGCCAGCAGCGGCCGGGCGTGCGGCGCATAGGCGTCTGTGAAGTAGGCGAAGCCCAGCGTCAGCGGGCCGGCGCCGCCGGGTTCCTGGCGCGCATGCTGGGCGTCGACCTGGGCCGCGGCCAGCGAGACCGCCATCCGCCAGTCGGGATGGGTGGCATGGCCGCAGACGAAGGGCGCCATCTCGATCGCTCGTTCAGCCGACGCCGCGGCGCGCGCGGGCGGGCGCCTTCTTCGCCGGCGCCGGGGCGGCGGCGGTGGCGGCGCCGCTGTCCTTCACCGCGTTGGCCGCCAGTTCGCCGAACTGGCGCGTCAGCGCGCTCCACCACTGCATGGGGTCGACCGCGCCGGCGGCGGGTGCGGCGCTGCCGCCGGCGGCCTTCTTCGGCGCCGGCTTCCGGACGTGCCTTCGCGGCCGGTGGCGCGGCGGCGGGCGCCGGCGCCGCCACCGCGGCGGCCGGCGCGGGCGTCTTCAGCTCGAAGGCCTTGCGCACTTCGGTCACCGGCATGTTCATCGTCTTCAGCGTCGCCAGCGTCATGCGCTGCACTTCCAGCGCCTGGATGGTGGCGCCCAGCATGCGTGCGTTCTGCTCCAGCCAGAACTGCACCGTCTTCAGTTCCTGGATGCGCTTTTCCAGCTCGGCCGGGTCCAGCGTGGGCGCGATCCACTGGCCGATGTTGGGCAGGCTGTTGCCGGCGTTCTTCATCAGGCCCTGCAGGAAATCGAAGCCGGGGACCATCTTCGCGAAATCGGTTGCCGTTGCCATCGTCGGACTCTCCTCCTGTCGGACCATTGTGCTCCGGAGTTCAATGCACCGGCGGCAGCCGCTCGACGGTGAAACCCCTTGCCGCCAGCAGCCGCGGCAGGCCCTGCGGGCCGGCCATGTGCAGCGCGCCGACGGCGGCGAAGACACGCCGGCCCTGGCCGTGCAGCCGGGCGATGCCTTCGGCCAGGCCCGGGTTGCGGTCGTCCAGCATGGCGCGCAGCGCGGCACGTTCGGTGGCGTCGCGGGCGCAGTCGCACCAGTCCTCGTAGTGCTCCAGCGTGCCCAGGTCGCCTTCCTCCCAGGCCCGCGCCAGGTGCGCCAGCTGCAGGCGGTCGGAGCCGCGTTCCAGCTGGTCGACCGAGCTCTCGACGAGTGCCAGCGCCTCCTTCGGGTCGGTGGGCAGCAACACCTTCTTCTGCAGCGCCACCGTCTCCAGCGCCACCACGCGGCGCCCGGCTTCGCGCGCGCGGGCGGCCAGCATGTGCTCGAGCGCGAACGCCGGGTCCAGGCCCAGCCAGCGCGCTTCGTAGAGCGACAGCGTCAGCACCTGCAGCGTGGCCGGCAGGCCTTCGGCCAGCGTGGCGGGCAGGCAGCTGGCCTGCACCAGCTTCGCCAGCCGCTCCTGCAGCGCGGCCGGCAGCACCGGGGGCGGCGCCTCGGGCTCGGCCAGCTGGCGCGCGATGCCGGGGTCGCCGGGGTCGATCTCCAGCGCCAGCACGTCGGTCTGCGCCAGCGCCGCCGCCACCGCCGGCCCGGGGCGGCCCCACTCGGGCTTGCCGACGTGCATGGTGCCGTAGAGGTAGGACGCGTGGCCGCCGCGTTCCACGCGCCAGAGCAGGCCGCGGTCGGTGCGCGCGGCGGCCGCCAGCGCGGCGGCGTCGGGCAGCGCGGGTTCGGGCGGGCAGGCGGCCCAGGCCGGGCCGGCCAGCGGCCCCAGCCAGGACAACAGGCAGAGCAGGCGCCGAAGCCAGCGCGGCAAGGTGGGGCCGGTCATGGCCCGCACGATGCCATACGAAACGCTACTTCGCGATCTCCACCTTCGCCAGGTTGTCCTGCGAGTTGCGGTCGATGCGCTTGTTGTACGGGTCCACGCCCACCCACTGCGGCGGCTGGTCGACCACCAGCCTCACGGTCTGGCGACCGGTCACGATGCGCTGGCGTTCGAAGCGCAGCACCGAAGCCGCGCTGTAGTCGGGGCGGCCGGGTTCGGCCGTGAAGGCGCCGACGTCGAAGGCCTCGTCCAGCTTCGCTTCGGTCTCCTTGCCCTTGCCGTCGGCGTGGAACTTCTTCGCCTCGACCGCGAAGCTCAGGTCCCAGCGGCCGTCGGCACGCTTCACGGCCTTCGCGTCGCTGGCCTTCACGTCCAGCAGCGTGATGCGCTCGAAGAGGTCGGCGATGAGTTCGTCGTGCGCCGGTCCCGCCTCTTCGCGCAGCAGGCGCAGGAAGTCGGTGGTGTTGGGGTAGGGCGGGCCCTTGAAGGCGTATTCCTTCAGCAGGCGCGAGAGGGCCCGGTTCACCTTGTCCTCGCCCACCACCTCCTTCAGCCAGTAGAGCGAGAGCGCACCCTTCTGGTAGTGGATGTAGGTCTGCTCCTCGACCCGGGCCAGCGGCAGTTCCTCCACCACTTCGCCGCCGCGCTGGCGCAGGTAGCGGTCGAGCTCGTACTTCAGGAACTTGCGCATCGCCTCCTTGCCGTACAGCCGCTCCATCACCAGCAGCGACGAGTACTGCGCGAAGCTTTCCACCAGCATCGAAGCGCCCTGCTGCTCGCTGGGAATCAGCTGGTGGCCCCACCACTGGTGCGCGATCTCGTGCGCCGTGACGTAGGTGACGACGTCGATCCTGTCCTCGCCGCCCAGGCGGCTCAGGAAGCCGATGTCTTCCGAATAGGGAATGGTGTTCGCGAAGCTCTGGGCGAAGCGCGCGTAGCTGGGGAACTCGAGGATGCGCGCCTGCTTGAACTGGTAGGGCGAGAACGCTTCCGAGAACAGCGCCAGCGAGGCCTTCATCGCCTTCAGCATCCGATCGACGTTGTAGCCGTGGCCGGGGTGGTAGTAGACCGCCAGGTCGATGTCGCCGAGGCGGTCGCGCCGGACCTCGTAGCGCGCGCTCTGGATGGAGAAGAAGTTCGCGATCGGCGCGTCGGTCCTGAAGTGCGCCGTGCGGCGGCCAACTGCCGTGTGGTCGGACAGCAGCGTGCCCGGGGCCACCGGCTGCTGGTCGGCGTCGGTGGTGACGGTGATGTCGGCGTCGACCCAGTCGCTGGTGGGGCTGAACTCGTTGCGCGCGCGGCCGCTTTCGTCTTCCAGCCTGGGCGGCCGCAGGTCGGTCGGCAGGCCGTGCTTGCGGCGCTTGGCGCGGTCCTTCAGGAAGCCCATGCGGTTGATGCCCAGCCCGGGCACGATCTCGGCCGTGTCCAGGAAGCTGCCGTTGGCGACGATGCGCGTGAGCGGCCGGCCGTCGGACGTCTGCTGCAGCCCGTCGGGGTTGCCGTTGGAGAAGCCGCGCTGCTGCAGGGTGGTGGTGAAGGCCAGTTCGCGCACCTCGCCCGGCTGCAGCGCCGGTTGCAGGCGGTACAGGCGGGCGTGGAAGTCAGGGTATTCCTTCTGCAGCGTGGCGCCGGCCAGCTCGAAGCGGTCCAGCGTGAGGCGGCCGCCCCACAGCACGGGCAGCTGCGCCACAGGCTCGCGGCCGCGGTTCTCCAGCCGCAGCCGGCCCTGGGTGACGGCGCGCGCCTCGCGCGGGAAGAGCTGCACGTCGATCGTCACCGCAGTCACCTGCGGCAGCGGCAGCTTCTCCCAGGGCAGCAGCGTCTTCTCGGTCTCGGCCAGCAGTCGTTCGGCTTCCGGCACCGGCTGATAGGTGTCGCGCAGGTTGGTGTTGACGAAGATCCAGGCGCCGCTGGCCACGAAGGCGACCAGCGAACTGCCGCCCAGCGCCAGCGCGCCGCCCTGGCGCAGCCGGCGCGGCAGCGCCGCCAGCCGCACGCGCAGCGAAGTGGCCACGCCGCGGCGCCAGAGCGCCCAGGACAGCAGCGCCAGCAGCGTGGCGCAGGCGCTCCAGTAGAACTGGAACCAGGCCGGTCCGATCCAGAAGCGGTCCATGCCGGCCATGTCGGACAAGGGCACGATGGGCGCGCCGGCGTAGTTGTAGAGGTTGTGCTCGAAGCCGGCCGAGCCCAGCGCCACGCTGGCCACCAGGTAGACCAGCATCACGCCCCAGCCCACGTACTTCTGCGGCACCAGCACCTGCACGAAGACCGACAGCACGGCCAGCTGCAGCGAGCCGATCACCGTGGGCAGCCAGAACCACAGCAGGTAGGCGCCGAGCTCGAACTTCGTGTAGCCCGCCGCCAGCTGCACCGCCATGCCGGTGGCCACCGCCACCAGCGAAGTGGCCGACAGCACCAGCGCGATGGCCACGATCTTGGGCAGCAGGTGCGCCCAGTCGGGCGCCGCGGTGGCGTCCACGATCTCGTGCACGCGGCGGTCGCGCGTGAGCCAGACCAGTTCGCCGCCGTAGTAGATGGCGATCACCACCGGCATGAAGGTGAACGCGCCCTGCAGCGCCTGCACCATCAGCCGCGTGGCGGGCCACGACGAGCTGCCGTAGTACTCGCCCACGTACCAGCCGGAGATGGCGGCGTTGACGACGCCGATGAACAGCAGCACGAAGAAGGCCGGGCTGCGGAAGACGAAGCCCATGTCGAAGCGCGCCAGCGCCCACAGCTGGGCGCGCCGGGTGGCGGCGTCGCGGCGCGGCGCGGGCAGCGCGAGCGTGGGGCCGGCCGGCGCGGTCTCGGTTTCCGCCGCGGCGGCGGCGGCGCGCTTGCCGCGCTGCTCGAAGCTGAAGACGCGCCAGGCCAGCGCGAACAGCGCCGCCGCCACCGCGGTCCAGAGCACGCGGTTGCCCAGCAGCAGGCCCGAAAGCGGCGGCAGCAGCGTGTTGCGCTCCGACGCCGTCCAGTAGCGCGTGCTGATGGCGAAGGCCGACAGGCCGAAGGGGTCGGTCAGCGCCGACAGCGTGTCGTGCTGCAGGTCGCGCAGGCCGATGCGGGTGGCCGAGTACAGCACCAGCGTGGCCACCGCGCCGACGTAGGTCCACATCATCGAACGGGTGGCGGTGGCGAGCGCGAAGAAGCCGGCGCCGGTGATCAGCAGCGTGGGCAGGCCGAAGACGAACAGCGCCCACAGGTAGTGGCTCAGGTGCCAGGGGCCGATCTTCTCCGGGTCCTGGAAGGGCATCGCGGCGCCCAGCGCGATGGCGGTCGGCACCGCGGCCAGCACCAGCAGCGCCGCCGCCAGCGCGCCGGCGAAGCGGCCGCCCAGGTAGGCACCCTTGCCGATGCGCGTGCTGCGCAGGATGGGCGCGAAGCCGGTCTCGTCGTCGCGGATCACCGGGCCGGCCACCATGGCGACGACCACGAAGATGGCGAACAGGCTCATGATGCCCAGCGTCTGCACGATGGCGTAGGGCGAGTTGAGGTTGACGTTGCCGCGGCTGCCGATCTGGATCGTGTCGACCGTGGTGGCGCCGAAGGTGAGCAGGAAGAACAGCAGCACCCCGACCCAGAACACCGGGCTCTTGACCTGGTAGCGCCATTCGAAGGCGGCGACGGAGGCGAACATGGCTCAGGCCGCCTTGCGCTGGCTGTTCGTGGCTTGGGCGGCCTGCAGCCGGCGGTGCAGGTGCAGGGTGGAGAAGTACACGTCCTCCAGCCCCGCTTCGGCGGGTGCGAAGCCCACGCCCGGTGGCGCGTCGGCCAGCACGCGGATGGCCAGCCGCCCGCCGGCCAGGCGGGTGGCGATGATGTCGTGCCGCGCGCGCGCCGATTCCAGTTCGCGGCGGTCGATCTCGGCGCGCCAGATGCGGCCCTTCAGGCCTTCGATCAGTGCCGCCGGGGTGCCGGTCTCGACGATGCGCCCGCCCACCAGGATGGCCATGCGCGCGCACAGGTCGGTCACGTCGTCGACGATGTGGGTCGACAGGATCACCACCACGCTCTCGCCGATCTCGGCCAGCAGGTTGTTGAAGCGGTTGCGTTCCTCGGGGTCCAGGCCGGCGGTGGGCTCGTCCACGATCACCAGCCGCGGGTTGCCGATCAGCGCCTGCGCGATGCCGAAGCGCTGCCGCATGCCGCCGGAGAAGCCGGCGATCGGGCGCTTCCTCACGTCCCACAGGTTCACCTGGCGCAGCAGGCTGTCGACCGTGTCGCGCCGTTCGCCGCGGCCGGCCACGCCCTTCAGCACCGCCAGGTGCGCCAGCATGTCCTCGGCCGAGACGCGCGGGTAGACGCCGAAGTCCTGCGGCAGGTAGCCCAGCGTGGCGCGCAGCTGCTCGGGCTGGGCCAGCACGTCGACGTCGCCGAAGCGGATGCTGCCGCGGGTGGGCACCTGCAGCGTGGCCAGACAGCGCATCAGGCTGCTCTTGCCGGCGCCGTTCGGGCCCAGCAGGCCGAACATGCCGGCCGGGATCTCGAGCGAGACGTCGTCGAGCGCGCGCACCCCGTTCGGGTAGACATGGCTCAGGTGCTGGATCGAAAGCATGGAAGCGGTCTCCGGCCTGGTTCTGGAATGGCCGGCATGGTCGCGGCCACGGGCCTGGCGGACCAGCGCGATGCGACGGACGGCCGGTCCGGCGCGACGGAAGGACCCGGGCCGTGCCTGTGCTGGCACCTTGCCCGGCGTCCGATAACGGCGCGCTAACGGGGCCAGCCCTACAAAGGCGCTCACCGGGGCCGCGGCGGCCCCTTCCGAGGAGAGGTCATGAAGATTCGTGTCTCAGCGGCCATTGCCACGGCCGCGCTGTGGCTGGCCGGGGCCGCCCAACCGGCGCATGCCCTGGCCATCACCTTCCCGCAGCCCGGGGGCGTGATGCTGAACTTCGACCTGACCGGTGCGTCGCCGGGCCCGGTGTTCGACAGCATCGAGTTGACGATTCCGCGCGACGCGGTCGGCGCCATGGGCTGTTCCGTGTTCGCCGACGTGCTGGCTTCGCCGGCCGACCTGGCGAGCGCGGACTTCGTCAACGGCTGCGCCTCGTCGTCGACGGTGACCTACACCTACCTCAACCCCGAGATGCTCGACGGTCTGTTCTCGATCGTCTTCGGGCTGTCCGACGGCGTGACGGTGACCGACCCGTTCGCCGTCGGTGTGCGCAACGGCGAACGCACGGGTCCGGTGTACGGCACGCTCGTGCCGGGACTGGAGATCACGGGGCACGTCGACGAACCCGCCTCGCTGGCGCTGTTCGGCGCCGCGCTGCTGGCGGCCGGCGGCCTGCGCCGGGGGCGGCGCCGCGAAGCCTAGGCGACCGCCACCGCCTGTTCGATGGCGCCGAACAGGCTCATGCCGTCGGCGCCCAGCATCTCGATCCGGATGGTGTCGCCGGCGGCCATGAAGGGCGTGACCGGTGCGCCGCCTTCGATCGTCTCGATGGCGCGCTTTTCGGCGATGCACGAGCAGCCCTTGGCCCAGTCCTGGTTGCTCACGGTACCCGAGCCGACGATGCTGCCGGCGCGCAGGTTGCGCGTCTTCGCGACGTGGGCGATCAGCTGGCCGAAGTGGAAGGTCATCTCCGGTCCCGCGTCGCACAGACCGAAGCGCTTGCCGTTGAGCACCGATTCCAGCGCCAGGTGCACGCGGCCGCCGCGCCAGGCGGCGCCCAGTTCGTCGGGCGTGGCTGCGACCGGGCTGAAGGCGGTGGCCGGCTTGCTCTGGAAGAAGCCGAAGCCCTTGGCCATCTCGGCCGGCACCAGGTTGCGCAAGGTCCAGTCGTTCACCAGCATCAGCAGGCGCACGCCTTCCAGCGCCTGGTCGGGCGTGGCGCCCATGGCCACGTCGCCGGTGACCACGGCGACCTCGGCCTCGAAGTCGATGCCCCAGTCGGTGCCGCGAAAGACGGCGGCGTTGCAGGGGCCCAGGAAGTCGTCGCTGCCGCCCTGGTACATGAGCGGGTCTTCGTGGAAGCTGGCCGGCATCTCGGCGCCGCGCGCGCGCCGCACCAGTTCCACGTGGTTCAGGAAGGCCGAGCCGTCGGCCCACTGGTAGGCCCGCGGCAGCGGCGCCATGCACTGGCGCGGGTCGAAGGCGAAGGCATGGCGCGCCTTGCCCTGGTTGAGCGTGGTGTACAGGTCTTCCAGCTGCGGGCTGACGAAGTTCCAGTCGTCCAGCGCCTGCTGCATCCGGGTGGCGATGCCGGTGGCGAAGTGGGCCTGCGACTGGTCGCGCGAGACGACGTCAAGCTGGCCGTCGCGCGAACCGTCCTTCAGGGTGGCGAGCTTCATGTTGTTCTGTGGTTCCGGGGGTCGGGGTCGATGGCAGTATTGTGCGATGCGCCCTGCCGCCGCCCCGCCGCCCCTGCGCCGCCCGCGCTGGCCGCGTGCGCTGGGCGCCGTGGTGCTGGCCGCGCATGCGGCCGTGCTGGGCCTGCTGCCGGTGGGCGTGGGCGAAGGCTGGCATGGCGACGTGCGGCGTCCGCTTTCGGTGCGCCAGATCGTGCTGGCGCCGCCGCCGCCGCCCGGGGTGGTGGAGGCGGCTCCGGTGCCGGTACCGGCACCGGTCCCTTCACCGGCGCCCGCGCCGGTTCCCGCGCCACCGCCGGCGCCGCCGCCAGCCGCGGCGCCGGTGCCCGAGCCGCCGGCCAGCGCAACCGAACCGCCGCCCGCCCCGCCGCCCCCGGCGGCGCAGGAGACGGTGGCCGTGGCCGCAGCCGAGCCCGCATCGGCCCCCGCGGTTCCGTCCGCTGAAGCCGCGCCTGCCACCGAAGGCGGCGGCCTCGCCCCGCCGGTCTATGCCACCCAGCCGCCGCCGGCGGCGCGGCTGGTGTTCGAGATGCGCCGCGGTGCGTTGCGTGGCAGCGCCGACCTGGCCTGGCAGCCTTCGGCCGAAGGCTACGAAGCCACGCTGGAGGCGACCGCGTTCTCGCTGCCGGTGATCTCGTGGACCAGCCGCGGCCGCTTCGACGCCGCCGGCCTGGCGCCGGAGCGCTTCGTGGACAAGCGCATGCGCCGCTCGCCGCAGGCGGCCAACTTCCAGCGCGACGGCGGCCGCATCACCTTTTCCGGCCCGTCGGTGGAATACCCGCTGGTGGCCGGCGCGCAGGACCGGCTGAGCTGGATGCTGCAGCTGCCGGCCATCGTCGCCGCCGACCCCTGTCGCCAACGGGTCGGCGGGGCCCGCATCACGATGATGGTGGTCGGCGCCCGCGGCGACGCCGATCTCTGGACCTTCGAGGCCGGCGACCGCGAGCCGCTCGCCCTGCCCGCCGGCCCGGTGGCGGCGGCGCTGCACCTGCGCCGGCAGCCGCGAAAGCCCTACGACACCGAAGTCGACGTCTGGCTGGACCCGCAGCGCGCCTGGCTGCCGGTGAAGCTGCGCCTGGCCATTCCCACCAGCGGCGACTCGAGCGAGTTCGTGCTGGAACGCCTGGAACTGCGCTGACCTTGTATTCGCCGCCCCTGGCCTCAGGTGTCGGGGACTGGAGGATCCCATCACCATGGAAATGCTCTACGACTCGGAAAGCTACGCGGTGGTCCAGCTCGACTGGGCCACGGGCGAAGGGCTGCCCGGCCGCGGCGGTTACGAGATCGTCGACAAGCTGGCGCGGCAGGAGATCTTCATCGAAGGCCTGGTGGCCGAGAGCTTCAAGGCCGGCGTTCAGGCCCTGATGCGCAACGAGCCTTCGCAGGAGGACTTCGACGCCTTCATCGAGCGCTACGCCGAACTGGGCCGCCAGCCGCTGGCCCTGCATTGAAGCTTTCCGTCATTCCCTGACGCGGCCGCGGCCGCGATCTGCGCCTCTTGCCTAGCGCTGAGCCCTGCGCCAAGATCGTGCGCAGGTCGATTCGCGGAAGTCGCAACGGGCATGGCCAAGGCGCAAGCCGATTCGCGCGTGGTGCTCTCACCGGGGCTCAATGAAGCCCCGGTGCTGGACAGCCTTTGCTCGCACTTCGTGCTCACGCTCACGCTGCGTCAGGCCGGCCGCTTCAACCTGCGGCGCGACTGGAACAGCCTGCTGTCGCTGACCGGTCGCCACCTGGTGTGGCCGCTGCCGGTGCTGGGCCGGCTGCGCGCCTTCCTGAACCTGCGCTGCAAGGGCAACCCGCAGTGGCGCGGCCACGACGCGCTCACGGACGACGCCTTCGTGCAGCGCCACGGCGCCTGGCGCGGCCCCTACGAGGAAGGCACGCTCTTCTTCTACATCGACGAGTACATCAAGGACGCGCCGAAGGACCTGCTGGCGGTGCTGGGCGCCACCTGCGAATGGCTGGAGCGGCGGCTCAAGAAGCAGAGCACGCTGGTGCAGAAGAACATCGACGCGCTCGCCGGCCTGCTGCAGCTGAACCCGGCCGAACGCGCGCTGCTGCTGTACGGCACCCTGGCGCGCTATCAACGTGATCTTCGCGGCCTGCTGGTCGAGTTCAAGGTCAGCAACGCACAGGAAGCCTATGCGGCCATCGCCGCCGTGGCCGGCGTGGACGCGAGCGACGTCGCCGAGGCGCTGCGCGCCGGCAGCCGGCTCGAACGCATCGGCATGGTCGAGAACCTGATCTCGGAACAGAACATCACCGACCTCGCCGACCTGATGAAGGTGAGCGAGCAGCTGCCGCCGGTGCTGATGCGCGAATACCGAGGCCCGAACGACCTGATGGCGGTGTTCACGCGCCCGGCCGCGAAGAGCGAGCTGGCGGTCGCCGACTTCGGCTTCGTCGCCGACGACACGCAGGTGCTCACGGCCTTGCTGAAGAACGCCGCCGACCGCAAGGAGCCCGGCGTCAACGTGCTGCTCTACGGACCGCCGGGCACCGGCAAGACCGAGCTGGCCAAGGTCTGCGCCGCCGCCGCCGGGCTGGAGCTGTACGAGGTGGAATACGCCGACCGCGACGGCAACAGCCTTTCCGGCCGCGACCGCTACCGCAGCCTGCAGATCAGCCAGGTGTTCCTGAAGGGCAGCCCCGGCGTGGCGCTGCTGTTCGACGAGGTGGAAGACGTCTTCCCGCCCATCAGCACCGAAGCGGCGCAGCTCATCGCGCGGCTGGACAGCAGCGACGCCCAGCCTTCGGGCAGCGTCAGCGGCAAGGCCTGGGTGAACCAGATCCTGGAGACGAATCCGGTGCCGGTGATCTGGGTCACCAACCGCATCGAGCAGATCGACCCCGCCTTCCGGCGCCGCTTCCAGTACCACCTGCTGCTGAAGAGCCCGCCGCCCGGCGCACGCGAAGGGCTGGTGCGGCGCGCGCTGGAAGGCGCCGCGGTGAGCGAGGACTTCGCCGCCCGGCTGGCCGAACGGCGTGCGCTGACCCCGGCGCAGATCCGCACCGCGGTGCGCTTCGCGAAGCTGGCGGGGCAGGGTGCCGAAGACACCGAGGCGCTGATCCAGCGCCAGCTGGCCAACGCCGACCGCGCGCTGGGCACGCTAGGCCAGGAACGCGGCGCGCGGCTGGTGGTGACCAGCTACGACCTCTCGCTGCTGAACGTGGAATGCCGCTTCGAGGTGCCGCGCATCGTGGAAGCGCTGGCGCGCCGCGGCCACGGCACGCTGTGCTTTCACGGCGCGCCCGGCACCGGCAAGACGGCGCTGGCCGAGCACATCGCCAGCGCGCTGGGGCGGCCGCTGATGATCCGCCAGGCGAGCGACATCGCCAGCAAGTTCGTCGGCGAGACCGAGCAGAACATGGCGCGCATGTTCGAGGAGGCGCAGACCGAAGGCGCGGTGCTGCTGCTCGACGAGGCCGACAGCTTCCTGCGCAGCCGCCGCATGGCCGAGCGCCACTACGAGGTGAGCGAGGTCAACGAGATGCTGCAGGGCATGGAGCGCTTCGCCGGCATCTTCGTCTGCACCACCAACCTGTTCGACGACCTGGACGAGGCGGCGCTGCGCCGCTTCACCTTCAAGATCCGCTTCCAGGTGCTCAGGCCCGAGCAGCGCGAACGCATGTTCGTGGCCGAGGCGCTGGCCGGCGACGCCACCGCGCTGACGGTCGAGCACCGCCAGCGCCTGGGCGCGCTGGACCAGCTGGTGCCGGGCGACTTCGCGGCCGTGAAGCGGCAGGTCGACATCCTGGGCACCGGCTTCGAACCCGACGAGTTCCTGTCCCAGCTGGAGAGCGAGCACCGGGTGAAACCCGAGGTGCGGCAGCGCCGCGAGGTCGGCTTCCGGCGCTGAGACGCCTTCTCGTGGTGCCTGTCGGCACCATTTCGGCGCCTTCATGATCGCTGGCGGTGCGCACAACCTGCGCGCACGACGCACCAATCCGGGAACACATCTTGCGTCCCCGGTGCGCCGCCCGAACCGGGGTGGTGCACGCTGGAGGAGACGACAAGGTGGATTCGATCAAGCAGGGCGCGGACGCCCTGTTCATCCTGCTCGGCGCCGTGATGGTGCTGGCCATGCACGCGGGCTTTGCCTTCCTGGAACTGGGCACGGTGCGCAAGAAGAACCAGGTCAATGCGCTGGTGAAGATCCTGGTCGATTTCGCCATCTCGACCATCGCCTACTTCTTCGTCGGCTACACGGTGGCCTACGGCACCAGCTTCTTCACCGGCGCCGAGACGCTGGCGGCGAAGAACGGCTACGAGCTGGTGAAGTTCTTCTTCCTGCTCACCTTCGCGGCGGCCATTCCCGCCATCGTCTCCGGCGGCATCGCCGAGCGGGCGCGTTTCGGTCCCCAGCTGGCAGCCACCGCGGTGCTGGTGGGGCTGGTCTACCCGATCTTCGAAGGCGTGGCCTGGAACGGCCGCTTCGGCGTGCAGGCCTGGATCAAGGCCACCACCGGCGCCGAGTTCCACGACTTCGCCGGCAGCGTGGTCGTGCACGCGGTCGGCGGCTGGGTCGGCCTGGCGGCGGTGCTGCTGCTGGGCGCGCGCCGCAACCGCTACCGCAAGGACGGCGGCATCAGCGCCCACCCGCCTTCGAGCATTCCCTTCCTGGCGCTGGGCGCCTGGATCCTGGTCGTGGGCTGGTTCGGCTTCAACGTGATGAGCGCGCAGACGCTGGAGAAGGCCTCCGGGCTGGTGGCCGTGAACTCGCTGATGGCGATGGTCGGCGGCACGCTGGTGGCGGTGCTGCTGGGCCGCAACGACCCCGGCTTCGCCTACAACGGCCCGCTCGCCGGTCTGGTGGCGGTGTGCGCGGGCTCCGACGTCATGCACCCGGCGGGCGCGCTGGTGGTGGGCGGCGTGGCCGGCGCCATCTTCGTCGGCCTGTTCACGCTGACGCAGAACCGCTGGAAGATCGACGACGTGCTGGGCGTGTGGCCGCTGCACGGCCTGTGCGGCGCCTGGGGCGGCATCGCCTGCGGCGTGTTCGGCCTGCCGGCGCTGGGCGGCACGGGTGGCGTGGCGCTGGGGGCGCAGCTCGTCGGCACCCTGCTGGGCGTGGCGTGGGCGCTGCTCGGCGGCTTCGTCGTCTACGGTGTGCTCAAGGCGACCGTGGGCCTGCGGCTCAGTGGCGAAGAAGAGCACGAAGGCGCCGACCTCTCCATCCACCGCATCGGCGCCACGCCGGAACGCGAAGCGGCCTGGTAGCGGCTCGCCCCTCGAACCGCCGTCACCCGCCACGGCCCTTCAGGCCGGCCGTGCGCGGCGCTGGCCGACAGCGCCCGGCGCCCTGCCGCCGCCGCGGCTGCGTGCCGCCGGCGGCAGAGACCGCGCGCTCCTGACGCGTCGCGTCTCGGCCTTCATTGCGCGCGACCCCTGCCGCGCGCGCGCCTTCCTGTGACCGCCCTGGTCACTGCCCAGTCACGCCCTGCCGAGCAGGATCTCGCCACGGTGACGCGCACCCGCAAAGAGGGCCGCACTGCTCAGGGAAGTCGAGACCCGGCCCGGGCCTGCGGAAGGCCCGGGCCTTCATCAGGAGGAATGCATGTCGCAACAGAAAGTCTTGTCGATCACGGTGCTCGCTTCGGCGGTGCTGTTCCTGGCCGGCTGCGCGAGCAGTCCGAAGAGCGAGGCCCCGGCGTCGACGGGTGCCGCCGGCGGCAGCACGTCCGTGGGAGGCGACGCCGACCTGCAGACCTGCCCCGATACGGTGGGCACCGTGCGCCTGCAGGACGGCAACGCCCCGGCCAGCACCGCCGGCACCAGCGGTGAGGGCGGCAGCGCGCTGGAGTCGTTGCGCGGCCTGCTGCGCGATGTCGACGCGATGCAGCAGCGGCGCGCCGCGCCGTCCGGCGGCGCGTCGATCGAATCGCTGCGGCTGCTGATCCAGCAGTCCAACTGCCTGGCCATCGTCGAGCGCGGCATCGGCGAAGCGGCCGCCACCGACGAGAAGCGGCGCACCCGTGCCGCCGGCAACGAGGTGCGCGACGACGCCAACATGGGGCAGGGGCAGGAGGTCGCGGCCGACTTCGTGCTGCGTTCGTTGCTGCTGGGTGCGAACAAGGACGAGAACTCGAGCGGCTTCAAGGCCGGCGGGCTGCTGGGTTCGGCGCTGGGCGGGCTGGGGCTCAGCAAGTCGGAGTCCTCGGCCGACGTCCAGCTGGTGCTGTTCGACGTGCGCTCCAAGGTGCAGCTGGCGGTGGCGCAGGGCCACGGCACGGGGGCCAACACCGCGATGGCGACCTCGGTGCTCGGCCGCGCCGGGCGCGCGCTGGGCGGCGCGCAGGTGGGCACCAGCTCGAAGACCTCGATGGACAAGATCATCCTGCAGGCCTACGCCGACGCCTACAACAAGCTCGTCCCGGCGATGCGCAACTACAAGTCGCAGCAGGTCAAGGGCGGCCTCGGGGCCGGCGGCACGCTGAAGGTGCAGGGCAGCACCACCGACGCCTCCGCGGTGCCTTCCAAGTGAAGCGGCTGCTTCCGCTGGCGCTGGCCCTGGCGGGATCGGCGCAGGCGCAGGAATACAGCCGCTTCCTCGCCTGCGAGGGCACGTTCACGGCAGGCACCGACTCGCGGCCGGCGCACCTGGACCTGGGCCTGCGCTTCAACAGCCGCACGGCGCTGGTGATGCGGTCGAACGTGCTGCCGACAGGCGAGAAGCTGGCCTACGTGCCGACACCGACCACCTACACCATGAACTACCGCCTCGCGCCGCAGGGCACCACGCTCGTGAACCTGCCCGGCTGGCTGCAGAGCACGGTGCTGGTCTTCCTGGCCGACCTGAAGCGGCTGAACCAGATCCGGCTCTCGGTGGACCGCCAGAACGGCGCGCTCGAAGGCGAGCTCCTCAACGAGAAGGAACGCGGACTGGGCGAACTCAGGATGCAATGCCGTTCCCGCAGCGCCGAGTATGTGGGGGCGCCGAAGTTCTGATGGCGCCGCGGCGCTACGGCGTGATCCGGAACGTGAAGACCTGCAACCCCAGGCGGTCCGGCGCCGGCGCCGGGGCCGCCGCGCCGCGCGCCCCGGAGTCGGCGACGCAGGCGTCGAACAGCGCCTGCAGGCCGGGGTCGATCGCGCCGCGCAGGCGGCCCAGCGCGGGCTGCTCGAGCGAACGGAAGTCGGCCGCCTCGCGGCCACGGCGCATGGGCGCGCTGATGACGAGCAGGCGTTCGGTGCCTTCGCTGCCAGGCTCGATGACCCAGCCCGAACGGCGCAGCCGGTCGCCCGGCGCCAGGCGAGCGTTGTCACGCCGGTCCTCGGGGTAGAGGCGGCGGATGCTCTGGTCGGCGCCGATCCAGAAGGCGACCATGTCCAGCGGGTCGGCGCCGCCGTTGGCACCCCCCAGCCGAAGCTGGTCGCCCACCGACAGTGCCACCAGCCGGTCGCCCGTGACCGGCTGCCCTGGTTCGCGGCCCTGCGGCAGCACCGAAAGGTCGAGGCGAAGGCCGGGCGTGCTGCCGCGCAGGGCCAGCTGGGCGGCGAGCTTCACCAGGTTGCGCGCCTTGGCGACCCGGTTCAGCGCCCCGGCGGTCTGCTGCACCAGCGTCTCGAAGGCGGTGGCGTCGCCTTCGGCGGGCGCCGGGTAGCCCCAGTGGCTGCGGTCGCTTTCGCTCGTGCCCGCCAGCAGCAGCTGCACGCCGCGTTCGGTGGCGCGCAGGCGCAGGTCGCCGGCCTGCGCGCCTTCGATCCAGCGCACGTCGACGCCGGGCACGCCTTCGCGCCGCAGCCGGGCCAGCGCGCGGCCGGCCGCGCAGGCGTTGCCGCAACCGGCGGGGTCCAGCGCCACGCGCAGCTCGAACGAGGGCGCACCGGCCACCAGGCGCGCCCAGCTTCCGGGGTTCAGCCGCGACGGCGAAGGCGCGGCGAAGCCTTGCCAGGCAACGGGCTCGAGCGCCGCGCGGTCGGCTTCGACCAGGCTCACGCGCAGGTACCCCAGCGTGCCGCGTGGCGGATCGGCGGCGTTGGCGCCGGCCGGTGCCAGCGGGTCCGCCAGCAGCGCCAGCAGCGCGCCTTCGGCCACGCCGTCCAGCGCGCCGGCGCCCAGTTCCAGCCGGCCCTGCCGCTGCTGCACGGGCCACTGCCGCAGCAGCGGCGCCAGCTGGCCGTGCACCGCGTCGTCCAGGCCGTCGCCCCCCCACAGCGGCGCGGCGCTGGCCGCAGGGTGCTGGTCGTAGCGCGACAGAAGGTGCTGGCCGAGCTGGCGGTAGCTCATCGGCTGGCCGAGCGCGAGCGCCTGCGTGAGCGACCAGCTGAGCAGGCCGTGCCACTCGCCGCCGGCGCCTTCGCGCGGTGACAGCGTCGTCGCCAGCTCGTAGCTCTGCGCGGCATAGAAGTAGACCGCGCGGCCCCTGTCGGCGCCCGCGCCGGCCGCCGGCTCGGCCCAGCGCGACGGCGGCTCGGCCGCCGGGGGGTCGGGCAGGCCCAGCGCGGCCGGCGCGACCTGGCGCACGCGCACCTGGCGCGCGTCGGTGCCTGGCAGCGCGCCGCGCACCAGGCGCGCCGAATGGCAGGCGTCGAAGACCGCGAAGACGAAGGCGCCTGCGGCATTGAGGCGGTCGGCGGCGTCGCGCAACTCGGTGTCGGTGATCGCGTTGGCCACCCGCTCGCGGCTGCGGCCGTCCCAGCCGCGCGCGTCGGCCGGCAGGAACACCGGCTGCCAGCGCGCGCCGCCTTCGGGCCCGGGCTGCAGGCTGCCGTGGCCGGAGAAGTGCAGATGCACGATGTCCCCGGGTCGCGCCCGGCCGGCCAGCGCCCGCAACGCGGCCAGGATGTTCTCGCGTGTGGGCGGCTGCGCGCCTTCGACACCATCGGCCAGGGTCGCGATGTCGGCGGCGGCGAAGCCGCGCTGCAGCAGCACGCGGCGCATCAGCCGCACGTCGGCAGGCGGCGCCTTCAGCTGCAGTTCGGGCGCCAGCGCCGGGTATTCGCCCACGCCGACCAGCAGCGCCAGTTTCGCTGCCAGCGCCGGCAGCGCGCTCAGCAGCGCCAGTGCCACCGCGGCATGGCGCGCCCTCAAAGCCAGTTGCCCATCAGCACGAAGGCGCCCCAGTGAAACGGGTGCGCCTGGCCCGGCAAGGCGGACGCCGGGGCCGCCGGCTCGGGGTCCGGATCGCCCGGCAGGCGCACGCGGGCCACGCCGCGGCTTTCGCCACCGCCGGCGGGCATGGCGGCGCGGATCATCGCCAGCTGCGCCTGCTGGAGCGCGAGGGCGCGCGACAGGTGCTGGCCTTCGCGCAGCCGGTACAGCGAAGACATCAGGGCCGCCGTGCTCTGGTCGTTGACCTCCCACAGCGAGGCCAGCACCGATGGCGCCCCCTGGCCCATGAGCAGCGCGGCGAGGCCGTCGACCTCCTGGCCATAGGTGTCGTCAGCCGACACACCGGTGGCGCAGGCCGACAGCGTGACGAGTTCGGTGCGGTCGAAGCGGTACTGCGGGCCGGCCAGTTCCTTCAGGCTCAGGCGGCCGCCGTCGCCCAGCAGCAGGTAGGACCCGGCGGCGTCGCCTGCGCTGAACTTGAAGTGGCTGGCGATGTGAAGCACCTGCGCGCCGCCGGCCAGCGCGCTGCGCAGCCGTTCGGCGGTGAAGCCCTGGTCGAGGAAGGCCTCGCCCGGCAGCGCGCCGCCCGGTCCTTCGCGCTGGCGCACCACGGCCGCGATCTCGCCGCGCACGCTGGGAAGCGGCGGGAATCCGGCGCCGCCGAGGGTGGCCCCGAAGGCGGCGGCGCGCCACTGCGGCGAAGCGGGCTTGAGGCGGCCCGCCAGGCGGCCGCCCGGGTGCAGCGCGATCGCGTAACGCTCGACCAGCCAGCCCCGGCCGTCGTGCAGCGCCGCGAAGGGCACGAAACGAAGCCGGTCTGCGAGCGCCAGCGCGAGCACGCGCGCGCCGCTGGCCGAGACGGCCGATTCGAGCGGCGCGAACAGGCGGCGGTACAGCGCCTGCGCGGCCGGGAGCGGGTCGCGGTCGGGCTCGCGCAGCACGGCCGCGAAGTCGTCGATCGCGGCATTCAGTTCGGCGCGCGGCACCGCCAGCCGCACATGGCGGCGGCCGCCGGCGCTGACCAGCAGCGCGTCCAGCCGGTCTTCGCCGGGCAGGTAGTACAGCAGGGCGGTGGCGGACGGCAGCGTCGCCAGCAGCGACAGCGAATCGTCGCGTGAAGGCCCAGCCGGCGGCGCTGACGCGAGCGAGACCCGGGAGCGGTCCGCCAGGTGCCGCGTCTCGACTTCGTCGCCCTCGTGGAGGCTGCGCCAGAAGCCTTCCATGACCTCGGCGGCGGCGTAGTGCCGCACGTCGGTGACGGCGCCGTCGTCTTCGCGCGGCGCGCCGGGCCGGCGCGTCGTGATGCGCAGGCCGTTGCCCTCTTCGGGCGGCAGGTTGCGCAGCAGCGGCGCCGCTTCGGCCAGGATGCGAGGCAGGCGCGCCTGCAGGTCGGCCAGCTGGGCGCGCACCCTTGCTTCCGGCGGGTTCTCGAAGCGCGGCGCGTCTTCCACCAGGTGGGCGAGGTACTTCTCCGCGCGCCGCCCCGGGCCGATGAAGAAGTCCTGGACGTCCAGCGTCATCGTCCGCACGCGTTCGTCGGACAGCGGCAGCGTGAGCGGCTTGCGCTTGACCAGGTCGCCCAGGCCGCCGAGGCCCAGGCCGAACCTCAGGCGCTGCGCCTCGATGCTCTTGCGGTCCAGCATCGACAGCCCACCGGCGCCCAGGGGCATCTTCGCCACCGCGCCGACACGTGCCTCTTCGGTCCGGCGCAGGCGGCCCGCCGCTTCTTCGTCCTGTCGCAGCAGCGCCTGTTCCGGCGCGTTGAGCGGCAGGTTGCCCGGGGCCGAGGCGGCGCCGCCTTCGGCGAACTGCTGGCCTTCGTCTTCCTTCAGGATCTGCAGCACAGATTCGGCCTCGGCCAGGCGCTGCTGGTCCAGCAGCGCCTGCGCCAGCCCCAGGTAGACCTGGCGCCGCTCGCGCAGGAAGGCGCGCCGTGCCTCGCGCGAAGGCGAGCGGTCTTCCAGCGCGGCGCGCGTCTGCTGGGCCAGGTTGGCGGCGCGCTTGCCGTGGAAGACCGCCAGCGCGGCTTCACCGCGCGCGGTAGAAGCGCGCATCAGCGCGGCATGGGACCGGAACTCCAGGTCGGGCCGGCGCGCGGCGGCGGCGCGCAGGGCCAGACGCTGCCAGAGCCCGGTGGCGTTCGGCCCTTCGGCGCGGGCCGCCTCTGCCTGCAGGCGGGTCAGTGCGCCGTCGTCGAATCGGCCGCTCGATTCGCCGAAGCGCATGACCTGCTCGCCCGCCGGCTGCGTCGGCGGTTCGGCCGGCGCCCTGGCCGCGGCAGGGGGGGCCTCCGCCCTGGCGACGACGGTCCCGTCCGCACCGGTGGCGAGGTGCAGGACGCCCAGTTCCAGCACACCCGGGTCTTCGGAGTCGTCACCCTGGCCCTTGGGGCGCGTCTGGCGGGCGACGACCAGCGACTGCCAGCGATTGCTTTCGGCGCCGTGACCCAGTCGCCGGTGCAGGCGCGCCAGGTCGGCGGCGGCCGCAGACCGGCAGGCCGCAGGCTCGCCGGCGGCGTGGCTGTCGAAGGCGCGCTTGAAGAGCTTCTCGGCTTCGCCCAGCCGGCCGGCGGCCGTCTCCAGGTTGCCCAGGTTCAGCAGCGTGCGTTCGGTGCCCTGGCGGACGTCGTTGGCGGCCTGCTTGTGCCAGACGGTGACGGCGGCTTCCTTCAACCGGGCCTTCACGGTCTCCTGCTGCGCCTTCATCTGGGCTTCCACCTGCGCGCGCTGTTCGGGTGGCATGCGGCCGAGCAACGCGGCCAGCGGGCCGGCACCGCCGCCCAGGCCCGCCATGGCCGACAACATCGGGGGCACCGGCAGGTCGGCCGGCGGCTCCGGCTTCGATTCGTACAGCCGCAGCACCTGTTCAAGTTCGGTCCTGGCCTGCCCCAGCTTGCCCTGCGCGGCGTGCAGCAGCGCCCGGTTGCCGGCGCAGGCGGCCCGGATCAGCAATTCGTTCTGGGCCGACGCCGTCTTTTCGCATTCGGAGAGCCGCTGCTCGGCGGCGCCATGGCGGCTGGCCAGCAGGTCGACGCTGCCGTCGACGAGCAGGCGCACCAGCGGCGGCGGCGGCTTGAACATCATGTCGGCCAGCGGGTTCTGCAGCGATTCCGGCGAGGCCGCCGCCGACGCCGCCGCCCCGGGGCCGAACAGCCGATACGAGTAGGCCTGCAGCGGACCCGTGCCGCCACCGCTGGTGAGCGGTGCGCCGGCCAGTCGAAGGTAGGCGCCGTCGTCGCGCAGCGCGGCACGTGCAGGCAGGCACTGGAGCGTGGTGTCCTGCTCTTCCTGGGGCGCGGCCCTGGTCGCCGCTTCCGCGGCCATGGGCGCCAGCGCCGCCAGCCAGACCGCGAGCGCAGCGCGGGCGCCCGCCATCGTGCCGGTGGCCCGGCATCCTCCCATGTTCTTCTCGTTCATCGCCGGTCATGTTGTCATGGGCGCCACCGACTTCCAAGCCCGACCGCGAGGCATGGAGAATGCATCGGCACACCGCATGCCACCTCCGGACGGAATGCCCGAAGAACAAACGCCCCAAGTGAACGTGCACCTGCTCGGGGCGGCCCGCTGGCAGGCGGGCGAGCGGTCCGGAACGCTGTCGCGCAAGGACGCGGCACTGCTGGCGCGGCTGGCGCTCGACGGGCCGCAGCCGCGGCTGGCGCTGTGCGAACTGCTGTGGCCGGAAAGCCGCCCTGCACAGGCGGCCGACAGCCTGCGCCAGCGTTCGAGCCGGCTGCGCGCGGCGGCCGGCGCGCCGATGCTCGAGATCGGGCCTTCGGTCGCCCTGCACCCCGGCGTGTGGGTGGACGTGACGCAGCTGGAGTCGCTGCCCGACGAGCGGCTGCTGGACAGCCCCGGCCTGCTGGCCGGCGTCGACGTGGGCGAGCAGGACGAACTCGACCGCTGGCTCGCGAAGGCCCGCGTGCGGGTCGACGAACGCTGCGCGCAGGTGCTGGCCGACCGCGCCGAGGCACTGGAACGCGAGGCGCGGCTGCACGAGGCGCTGGTCCTGGCGCGGCGCATCGTCGAATGGGTGCCGCTGGCCGAGCAGCACTGGCGCCGCGTGATGCGGCTGCACTACCTGCGCGGCGACCGCGCCGCCGCGCAGGACAGCTACTGGCGGCTGCACGCGCTGCTGCGCGCCGAACTCGGCGCCCGCCCCAGCACCGAGACGCAGCAGCTGCTGCAGACGGTGGAAACGGCCGAATCCGCGCCCTCGCTGCTGCGGCGGCCGGTGCCCGTGAGCCTGCTTCGGCCGCCAGTCATCGTGGGGCGGCGCGCACCCTGGGCCGCCATGTCGGCGGCCTGGCAGGTGCCGCAGCCCTTCGTGCTGGTGGGCGAGGCCGGGCTGGGCAAGAGCCGCCTGCTGGAAGCCTTCATGCAGGACCAGGCCGGGCTGGTGTTCGACCGCGCCCGCCCCGGCGACCAGGACGCCACCGACGCGCTGCTGGGCCGCCTGCTGCTGCAGGTGGAGCAGCGCTTCGCGCCCGGCGTCGGCCCTGCGGTGCGTGCCGAACTGGCGCGCCTGAGGCCGGAGTTCGGTGCACCGGCTTCGGGCGACGCCAACCCGGCCATGCTGCGGCACGCGGTCGAGGCCTTCCTGGCGGCCGGGCAGGCGCGCGGGCTGCAGGCCGTGGTGGTCGACGACCTGCACAACGCCGACGCCTCTTCGCTGCAGGCCCTGCGCTGGCTGGCCGCCAGCCCTGCGCTGGCCGAGCTGCGGCTGGGATTCGCCTCCCGCCCGGCGGCCGCAGGCGCCGCCGCGGCGCTGCTGGAAGGCTGGCTCGTCGACTCGCAGCGGCCGGTGCGCGTGCAACTGCAGCCGCTCACCCGGCCCGAACTGGAGGAACTGCTCGCGACGCTGGCGCTGCAGCCCCTGGTGGACAAGGATCTCGCGGCCCGGCTGTACCGGCACGCGGGCGGGCACCTGTTGTACACGCTGGCGACGCTGCAGCACGCGGTGGCCCAGGGCGGCGACGCGCTCACGCCGGCGGCCCTGGCGCCGCCGGAGTCCGTGCAGGCGCTGCTGGACGCCCGCGTGCGCGCGCTGCCCGCCGCCGTTCGCGACCTGCTGCAGGTGGCCGCCGTGGGCGGCGCCGATCTCAGCGTGGACCGCGCCGCGCGGCTGCTGGAGTCGACGCCGCTGGCGCTGAGCGAACCCTGGGCCGTGCTGGAAGCCGCCAACGTGCTGCGCGGCGAAGCCTTCAGCCACGACCTTGTGCACGAGGCGGCCTTGCGTTCGGTACCGCAGGGGGTGCGGCAGTCGTTGCACCGCCAATGGGCCGCGATGCTGGAGTCCGAAGGCGGCGTGCCGCCGGCGCGCGTGGCGCGCCATTGGGAAGAAGGCCAGCGCTGGTCGGAAGCGGGTCGGTGCTGGCACGCGGCGGCGAGCGCGGCGCGCCTGGCCGGCCACCTGGCCGAGCAGACCGAACTGTACGAACGCGCCGCCCGCTGCCACGCCCAGGCCGGTGACGGCACCGCGCGCTTCGAGGCCCTGCTGGCGCGGCTGGAAGGGCTGCAGCTGCGCCACGGCGACGCCGCCGTGCTGGCCGCACTGCCCGAGGTGGAGGCCCTGGCCGCCACCCGGCTGCAGCGCCTGCGCTGCCGCATCCTGCGCACCGAGGCGCTCATCGTGCTGGGCCGCGTCGAAGAGGCCGCCGCCGAGGCGGGCCGGGCGCTCGACGACGCGGCCGCGCACCCCGAACACGCGGTCGCGGTGCGGGCGCAGCACGCCCTGGCGCTGGCACGTGCCGGGCGCCTGGAAGAAGCGCTGGAAAGCGCCAGGCGCGCGACCCGATCGGCGCGCGAGCGCGATTCGCCCGCCGACCGCCTGAAGGCCGCCAACGCGCTGATGTTCGTGCACTGGGCGGCCGGCCGGCTGGGCGACGCGGTGGCCGCGCAGCGAGAGGAACTGGCCGCCGCCGAAGCGCTGGGCGACCGCGCGCTGGCCGCCGCTTCGGAAGTCAGCCTGGCGGCCTTGCTCGCCGCTGCCGGCGACGTGCCCGATACCTACGCCCATGCCGCACGCGCCTTCGAACGCCAGCAAGAAGGCGGCTTCGCCGACAACAGCGTGCAGGCGATCCTGAACCTCACCGTGCTGGGGGCGGCGGCGGCCGCGCTGGGCCGGCTGGAGGAGGCGCTCGAGGCGCTGCTGCGCGCCTGGCAGATGGCCGGCGACGAAGCGGCCAGCGACCTGCGCGCGAAGACCGGCCTCACGCTGGCGGGCCTGTGGCACCTGCTCGGGCAGCCTGATCGGGCGCGCCAGGTGCTCGAAGCGCTGCCGGCGGCGATGCCGGCCGGGATGCAACTGCAGGCCGATTGGTGGCGCGCCCGCGTGGCCGAAGCCGAAGGGCGCCCGGCCGAACGCCTGTGGGCCCGCTTCGAGGAAGGCGCGCGCGCGCAGGAAGGCCTGCCTTTCGTGCAGGGCGTGCTGTTCGAGGCTTCGTTCCGGGGCGAACCGGCGCCGGCGATCGCGCGCCTGGAGGCCGCGCGGGCGCAGTGCCAGGCCCAGGGCATGGCCGGCGTGGCACGCGCCCTGCGCTGGCGCGAACTGGTGCGCTGGCTCGAACAGCCCGGCCCGCAGGCCGACGCCGCCGCGCTGGCCTGCGCACGCGAACTCGAGGCCCATGCCGAAGAAGGGCTGAGCGCCAAGTGTTATCCCCCGCAGACCTGGCTGGACCTGGCGCGTGCCTGGCAGCGCGCGGGCGACACGGCGCGCCAGCAGGCCTGCCTGGCGCGCGGGCGCCGCTGGCTCGACGCCGCGCTCGCGCGCCTTGCACCCGAGCGCCGGCACGCCTTCTGCCGCCGCAACCCGGCGAACCGGGCCCTGCTCGAAACGTGAGCGGCGCCGGCACCGCCCCCCGGGTGCCGGCGCCGCAGGCCCGCGCCTCAGCCCAGCAGCCAGCGGATCACCAGGGTGCCGATGCCGGGGAACACGTAGTCCGGGTTCGTGTCGTCGGCCCGCGCCGGCAGCGCCGAGACCGCGCCCGCCACCGCCAGCACCAGGGCCAGCAGGGCCTTCACCGATTGCCTGTTCATGCTCGAATCCTTGAAAAGTGAGTGGATCGAGCGGTGCCTTCCGGAGCCGGGTTTCGGGTTACCCTTGGGCGTGGCCTGCGCCTGCAACCCGTTGCCTGATTCCGGCGCACCGCCCACGAAATGGCGATCGCGCGGAAGGCAGGCGTGCGCTTCGGGCCGTTCGGTTGGTGCCGGCGGCGACCAAAATGCAACCATGTGTAACGGCAGCGCCTGATGCACCGGCGCCTGCACTTCGGTCCCGCCGAACTCCCGTGGGACGAGCTGGAAGCGCAGTGGATGCGCGAGCTCGGTGCGCGCGGCCCCAGGGCCGAAGCCGCCTGGAGCGCGCTCTTCGCCGTCTACGGCCGGCTTTTCGTGAAGCGGCTGATGCTGTTCGGGCTGGACCCTGAAGAAGCCCAGGACGCGGCACAGGAACTGTGGGTCGAGATCTCGCGCGCGGCGCCGCGCTGGCGCGGGGAGCAGCCCGTGCGCGTGTACCTGCTGGGTTTCCTGAAGCTGGCGCGGGTGCAGCACTTCCGCCGGCGGGGGCGGCGGCCCGCCGCCGAGAGCCTGGACGACGAAGCCGTGCTCGACGAGGTCGACGCCCTGGGCGCGCCAGGCCAGGCGGCGGGCGTTGCGCCCGAGGACTGGCTCGACTTTGTGCGTTGCGTGCGCCGCGTCTTCGCGCGCTTCGAGCTGGACGCCCCCGCGCTGGCGCAGCTGCTGCTGCTGTGCCACGTGGAAGGGCTCAGCCTGGAAGAGACCGCAGAAGAGGTCGGCGGCGATGCCACGCTGGCCAAGGGCCGGGTGTTCACGGCGCGGCGCCGGATCGAACCCGAGTTGCGGCCCTGCCTGGAACTGTGGCCGAATCGGGAAGCAGGGCAGCGATGAGCGGCGATCCCCAGGACTTCAGCGACTCCGACCGCGCGTGGTTCGCGGCGCTTTCGGGTGCGCCCGGCGGCGCACCGCCTTCGGAGGCGGAGCGCCAGGGCCAGGCGCTGCGCGTCGCGCTGGAGCAGCGGCGGCGCACCCACGAGGCCGACCCGCGCGTGGCCGAAGCCACCAGCGACCAGGCGATGGAGCGCATGCAGCAGCAGCTGCTGGGGCGCCTGCGCAGCGAAGGGGTCTTCGCAGCGCCGCCCGCGCCCGCGGCCGCGCCGCCCGCTTCGGCCACGGTGATCGAGTTCCCCTGGTGGCGCCGGCGCCGGCCGCTGCTGGCGATGGCCGCCTCGCTTCTGGTCGGCGTCGTGCTGGTCGACCAGCTGGCGAACCGCCCCGACTACGGCGAGCCGCCGGAAACGCTGGGTGGCGCGGCGGTGGTCGCGGTGCGCGCCGCGCAGCCCAAGGCAGCCGCCGAGCGCCTGGATGCGCAGCTGAAGGCGGCCGGACTCAAGCCCGGCCTGTACCAGCGGCGCAAGACCTACGTCGTCGACGTGCAGCTCATGGCGGCCGAAGTGCCGGCGGCCCAGCCGGCGTTCCAGGCCTTCGGCCTGGTGCCGGGCGTGGGATACAACCGGGTCGAGTTCTCCGCGCCCTGAGCGGCGGCTCCTAGAATGACCGCATGAACTACACCCGCGGTCAGGCCCTGCCCGCGCTGCTGGCCCAGCGCATCGCCATCATCGACGGCGCCATGGGCACGATGATCCAGCGCTTCAAGCTCACCGAAGCCGACTTCCGCGGCGAGCGCTTCGCCACGCATGCCAAGGACCTGAAGGGCAACAACGACCTGCTGGTGCTCACCCGGCCCGACGTCGTCCGCCAGATCCACGAGAGCTATCTCGCCGCCGGCGCCGACATCGTCGAGACCAACACCTTCGGCGCCACCTCCATCGCGCAGGAAGACTACGCGCTGGCCCACGTGGCGCGCGAAATGAACGTGGCCGCCGCCCGCGTGGCGCGCGCCGCCGCCGACGCGCACGCCTCGCCCGACAGGCCGCGCTTCGTGGCCGGCGCGCTGGGCCCCACGCCGCGCACCGCCAGCATCAGCCCCGACGTCAACGACCCCGGCGCGCGCAACGTCAGCTTCGACCAGCTGCGCGACGCCTACCGTGAACAGGCCGAAGGCCTGCTCGAAGGCGGCTGCGACCTGTTCCTGGTGGAGACCATCTTCGACACGCTGAACGCGAAGGCGGCGATCTTCGCGCTCGACGAGCTGATGGAAAGCACCGGCGAGCGGCTGCCCGTCGTCATCAGCGGCACCGTGACCGACGCGTCCGGCCGCATCCTCAGCGGCCAGACGGTGGCCGCGTTCTGGCATTCGGTGCGCCACGCGCGGCCGGTGGCGGTGGGCCTGAACTGCGCGCTCGGCGCGGCGCTGATGCGGCCCTACATCGAGGAACTCTCGCGTGTGGCGGCCGACACCTTCATCAGCTGCTACCCCAACGCCGGCCTGCCCAACCCGATGAGCGAGACCGGCTTCGACGAGACGCCACCCGTCACCGGCGCGCTGATGGAGGAGTTCGCGAAAAGCGGCTTCCTCAACATCGCCGGCGGCTGCTGCGGCACGACGCCGGAACACATCGCCGAGATCGCGCGCCGCGTCGGCGCCTACCAGCCGCGCGCGCGCGACGAACGTTTCCTCTCGCGGCTGCTCGCCGCGTAGCACCCGCGCCGATGACGCAGCGCCGCCATCTGCTGGGGCTGGCGCTGGCCGCAGGCGCGGCGCCGCTGTTCGTGCGCCAGGTGCGCGCCGCCGACGCCGAACGCTTCGCCTGGGGCGTGGCCAGCGGCCAGCCGCACAGCAGCGGCGTGGTGCTGTGGACGCGCCTTTCGGGCGCGGACCTGCCGCCTTCGGTGGACGTGCGCTGGGAAGTGGCGCACGACGAAGCCTTCAGCCGCGTCGCCGCGCGCGGAACCGAAAGCGCGCGCGCCGAAGACGCGCACAGCGTGCACGCCGAAGCGGTCGGGCTGGAGCCCGACCGCTGGTACTTCTACCGCTTCCTGGCCCTGGACCAGGCCAGCCGCACCGGCCGCACGCGCACCGCGCCGGCGGCGGACGCGGCGGTGGCGAAGCTGGACTTCGTCATCGCCAGCTGCCAGCGTTTCGAGACCGGCCACTACGTGGCCTGGCGCCACGCGGCGGACGAGGACGTCGACCTCGTCGCCTTCCTGGGCGACTACATCTACGAAGGCGCCGGCAGCCCCGGCAACGAAGTGCGTCGCATCGAAGGCGGCCGCATCCGCACGCTGGACGGCTACCGCGCCCGCTACGCCCAGTACAAGAGCGACCCCGCGCTGCAGGCCGCGCACGCCGCCTGCCCCTGGCTGCTGGTCTGGGACGACCACGAGGTGGAGAACGACTACGCCGGCCTGCAGGGCGAATTCCTGCAGGCCGACTTCGCGGCCCAGCGCGCCGCCGCCTACCAGGCGTACTGGGAGCACATGCCGCTGCCGAAGGCGGCGCGCGTGGCGGCGAACGGCGGTGCGCGCATGTTCGGCCGCCTGGGCTGGGGCCGCCTGGCGCGCTGGCACCTGCTGGACGACCGCCAGTACCGCGACCCGCAGGTCTGCCCCCGGCCCGGCCGTGGTGGGTCGAACACCGTGCGGCCGAAGGACTGCCCGGCGCTTGCCGACCCGAAGCGAACGCTGCTGGGCGCCGCGCAGGAACGCTGGCTTGCCGACGGCTGGGACCTGCAGCGCCCGTGGAACCTGCTGGCGCAGCAGACGCTGATGGCGCGCTTCGCCTGGGAAGACCCGGCCCAGGGCGGCCTGTACTGGACCGACGGCTGGGACGGCTACGCGCCGGCGCGCCGCCGCCTGCTGGACAGCGTGGCCGACAAGCACGTGCCCGGCGTCGTGGTGCTGGGCGGCGACGTGCATTCCCACTACGTGGCCGACCTCAAGGTCGACTGGGACGACCCCAAGGCCGCCGTGGTGGCCAGCGAGTTCTGCGGCACCAGCATCAGCAGCCTGGGCCTGGCGCAGTCGCGGCTGGACGCGGCCCTGCCGCTCAACCCGCACATCCACTGGGGCCGCTCCGACCGCCGCGGCTACCAGCGCTTCACGCTCGAGCCCGGCCGCCTGCAGGCGCAGCTGCGCACGCTGCGCGACGGGCGCGACCCCGCCAGCGCCATCGACACCGCGGCCCGCTTCGTCGTCGAAGGCGGCCGGCCGGGGCCGCAACGGGCGTGAACCAGGACCCGGTGCCGCCGGCGTACCAGCCGACGATGCTGGTGCCGCGCCGCGACGTGGGCAGCGAACTGCCGCCCGGCACGCGGCTGCAGGAGTACGTGATCGAGTCGCTGGTGGGCATCGGCGGCTTCTCCATCGTCTACCGCGCGCGCGACACCCGGCTCGACCGCGTGGTGGCGCTGAAGGAGTACATCCCCGCCGCGCTGGCCACGCGCGGCCCCGGCGGGCAGGTGATGGCGCGCGGCCCGCGCCACGCGCCGCACTTCGAGGCGGGTCTGGCCGGCTTCATCAACGAAGCACGCCTGCTGGCCGCCTTCGACCACCCGGCGCTGGTGAAGGTGTGGCGGTTCTGGGCCGCCAACGGCAGCGCCTACATGGCGATGCCCTACTACGAAGGCCTCACGCTGCGCAAATGGCTGGCCGCGCTGGGCGCGCCGCCCAGCGAAGCCTGGCTGCGTGTGCTGGCCGAACAGCTGACCGAGGCGCTGGACGCGATGCACCAGCAGCGCTGCTTCCACCGCGACGTGGCGCCCGACAACGTGCTGCTGCTGGTGGACCGCCACGGTGGCCGCTACCTGGAACAGCGGCCGCGGCCGCTGCTGCTGGACTTCGGCTCGGCGCGCCGCGTGATCAGCGAAGCGACGCAGAACCTGACCGCGATCCTCAAGCCGGGCTATTCGCCCATCGAGCAGTACGAAGGCGAAGTCGCGATGCGTCAGGGCCCCTGGACCGACGTCTACGCCCTCGCCGCGCTGCTGTACCACGCCACCGTGGGCAAGGTGCCGCCGTCGGCGGTGGCGCGTGCGGCACGCGACACGCTGGTGCCGGCGCGCGTGGCGGGGGCCGGGCGCTATTCGGAGGCCTTCCTCTTCGCCATCGATGCCGGCCTGGCGGTGGCGCCGCAGGCGCGGCCGCAGAGCATGGGCGACTTTGCGGCGCTGCTGTCGGCGACCGAAGTGCCGCCTGCGCCGCCTGCGTTCGTGGCGCCGCCGCCGCCACCCGCCGAAGCGCCCGCCCCTGACGCCGACCTGTTCGCGCCGCCGGCCGACGCCTGGTCGCGCCTGGTCGCCTGGTGGCGGCGCCTCTTTCGCTGAAGGCGGCTCAGGGCGCTTCGCACAGGCAGTGCGCGAAGGCGGAGAACGGCCGCCCGGCCTTCGCCATTTCGGCCAGCCAGCGGGCCTGGCGCTGCAGTTCGTCCAGCGGGGCGGGCAGGGCCGGAACAGCGGGCATCGGCACCGCGCTGGCCACCTCGGCGCCCAGGAAGGCGACCAGGCGCTCCAGCCGCCCGGGTTCGCGCTCCAGGTAGACCACGCGGTGGTCCGGCCCCAGGCCGGCGCGCTTCGCGGCGGCGGCCAGCGCGTCGCCGAAGCCGCCCAGGCGGTCGATCAGCCCGCGTTCCTTCGCCTGCGCGCCGGTCCACACGCGGCCCTGCGCGACGGCGTCGATCTTCGCCGGCTCGGTCTTGCGCGCGGCCGCCGCCTTGGCGGTGAAGTCGGCGTAGATGTGGTCCACCGAGGCCTGCACCACGGCCGCGAAACGCGGGTCCATGCCGCTGCGCAGGTCGTAACCCTGCGCCAGCCAATGCGTGGCGTAGCCCTCGGCGTGCACGCCCAGCTTCGCCAGCCCCTTCTCGGCGCTGGGCAGCACGGCGACGACGCCGATCGAGCCGGTGATGGTGGCTTCGTCGGCCAGCACCTCGTCGGCGGCCATCGAGATCCAGTAGCCGCCCGAGGCCGCCAGGTCGCCCATCGACACCACCACCGGCTTGCCGGCCTTGCGCAGCAGCTCCAGTTCGCGCCGCACGAGTTCGGCGCCGAAGGCGCTGCCGCCGGGTGAGTTGACGCGCAGCACCAGCGCCTTGACCTTGTCGTCCTCGCGTGCCTGGCGGACGAGTTCGGCGGTGGACAGGCCGCCGATCGCGCCCGAAGGCGCCTTGCCGTCGCTGATGCTGCCTTCGGCCACCACCACCGCCACCGCGTCGGCGCCGCCACGCGGCTTCACGCGCGCCAGGTAGGCGCCGGCGTTGACCTGGCGGAAGGTCTTGCCGTCGGCCACGCCGCGTTCGACGAGCGCGGCGCGCATCTCGTCGCGCGTCTTCAGCGCGTCGACCCACTTCGATTCGAGCGCCAGCTTCGCGGCGTCGCCGCCGGCGGCGGCCAGCGACGCCGGCAACGCGTCCAGGCTCCTGCCCAGGGCACCGGCCGGCAGCTTGCGCGCCTTCTCCACCGCGCCGGCATAGCTGGTCCACAGGCCGTCGAACAGCGCGCGGTCGGCTTCCTGCGTCTGCGGCGAAGGGCCGTTGGCGACGTAGGTCTCGGCCGCGTTCTTGTACTGGCCGGCGCGCAGCACGTGGGCCTGCACGCCCAGCGTGTCGAGCGCGTCCTTGAGATAGGTGCGCTGGCTGCCGAAGCCGGTGACGAGCACGCTGCCCATGGGGTGCAGCCACACTTCGGTGGCGTGGGCGGCCAGGAAGTACTGGCGCTGGTCGAAGGAAGAGCCCCAGGCGATGACGGGCTTGCCGGCCGCCTTGACGCGTTCCACCGCCTGTGCCACTTCGCGCAGCGCGGGCAGGCCGGCACCTGCGAAATCGTCCAGCAGCAGCAGCACGCGTTCGATCTTCGGGTCCGCCGCGGCCGCGTCCAGCACCGCCAGCAGGTCACGCAGGCGCGTCATCGCCACCGGGTTGCCGCGCAGCTGCGAGAGTGCGTCGTCGCGCAGGTTGCCGGCGAACTGCTCGCGCAGCGGGCCGGCGGGCGCGAGCACCAGCGTCGTGCGGTCGGCCAGCGGCGGCGGGCCGCGGTGCCACATCCACCAGGCCAACGAAGCCAGCAGCAACAGCAGCAGCAGGTTGGCCAGCGTGCGGCGCGTGGCGTCGAGCAGGCCCCAGAGCCAGGCCAGGGCGTCGAACAGGCGGTGGGGGATGGAACTCGACATTGGAGGCTTCCTCGGGTGGCAGCGCCTAGCCTACGCCAAGCGCGGCGATACTCGCCTGCGACCCATGCGCGCGATCCTCGAAGTCACCATCCCGTTCTTCGCCCTCGTGCTGGCCGGCTACCTGGCCGGCCGGCGCCACGTGCTGCCCGAAAGCGCGATTCCCGGGCTGAACGCCTTCGTCCTGTACTTCGCGCTGCCCAGCCTGCTGTTCCGCTTCGGCGCTTCGACACCCATCTTCGACCTGCTCAACCCGGCGGTGCTGGCGACCTGGATCGTGGCCGCGCTGCTGATCGTGTTCTTCACCATCGCCACGTCGCTGAACGAACGCGTGGGGCTGAAGGACGCCGCCTTCGGGGCGCTGGTGGCCAGCTTCCCGAACACCGGCTTCATGGGCGTGCCGCTGCTGGTGGCGCTGCTGGGCAAGGGCGCAGCGGGGCCGGTGATCTGCTCGATGCTGGCCGACCTGTTCATCACCAGTTCGCTGTGCATCGCGCTCGCCAATTCGGGTGGCGCGGCCGAGCATGGCGCGCGCACGGCGGCGCTGCGCGCGCTGCGCGGCGCGCTGTCGAACCCGCTGCCGTGGTCGATCGCGCTCGGCGCCGCCTTCTCCCTCACCGGCCTGAAGCTGCCGGGGCCGCTGGACGCCATCGTCCGGATGCTGGCCGACGCCTCCACGCCGGTGGCGCTGTTCACCATCGGTGCCGTGCTCTGGCGCGCCGGCCAGCACGTGCACACACGCACGCCCTGGCCCGACTTCGTGCCGGTGGCGCTGACCAAGCTGCTGCTGCACCCGCTGCTGGTGCTGCTGCTGGGCGGCGCCGTGCATGCACTGGGCGGGCCTATCTCGGCCTTCCAGCTGGGCGTGCTGGTGCTGGCGGCGGCGCTGCCCAGCGCCAGCAGCGTCTCGCTGCTGGCCGAGCGCTACCAGGCCGACAACGGCCGCATCGCGCGCATCATCCTGGCCAGCACGGCGCTGGCCTTCGTCACCTTCTCGGGCTTGGCGGGGCTGTTGGCGGGGCGCTGAAGCCGGCGCGCCGACCTAGTGCGACCGGCCGGCGGCGCGCAGCACGTCGGCACGCAGCATCTGCCACGTCGTGCCGCTTTCGACGTCGATCATCTCCACCGCCGTCACCTTGGCGTTGTGGCGCATCAACTCGGCGATCTCGTCGAGTTCGTCGACGATGAAGGGCTCCTTCGTGGCCAGCGACCCCGCCAGCTTGCGCTGGTGCACGAGCGCGGTGACCTTGCCCTCCAGGCTGGCCGCATAACGGCGCGACAGGGTGCGCCAGATCTCTTCCGTCACCGCTTCCAGCTTCGCGGCCTGGACCTGCTCCCAGCTGCCGAACTGCGACTCGTAGAGCGGGAAGAAGCCCTGCGTCTCGAGCTGCGCCTCCAGCGTCACCAGCTTGCGCTGCCGGGCCAGGCGGTGCGCCGCCTTCCAGTCGCCGAGCTTGGACCAGAGCATGCCCTTGTCGCGCGGCACCGAGAAGCGGATGTTGCGCACGTAGGGCATCCAGCCGGCGCGCAGCGTGCCCGCGTCGGGGCGCTTGATCTTCGGCATGCGGCCGGTGGCGCGGCGGGCCAGCAGCGCCACCACGACGTCGACGCCGACGATCACGACCGCGGCCGCCAGTTCGCGTCCGGCGGCTTCGAAGTCCTGCGGGTGGCGCGCCTCCATCGCGAGGCGGTGGAACTCCACCAGGCGCCGTCCCACCTCCAGCGTGTCGGCGCCGACGACCGCGAAGGCTGCGGCCCCCAGCAGCACGTCGACCACGATACCGGCGCCAAGCGCATGCGAGATCGCCACCGCGAGCACCGTGCCCGCCAGCACCGCCATCGCCTCCAGCGTGAACAGCGGCGCGAGGCGTTCGCGCGCCTCCCGTGGCAGGAAGGGCAGCGCGCCCTGCGCGGCCAGCAGCAGGCGCGCCGGCGCGTCGAGTTCGACGGTGACGGCCTGCGCCGGCACGTGCCTCGGGTTCTGTGTCATCGCTTGGCTCCCGGTCTTCAGGGGAAGGTGGCGACGAACACGCCGTCGTCGGCGGTGATCGCCACCTGCCCGCTGCCCAGCACCGCCACCGATTCGACACGGCCCAGCGAGGCCGGCAATGCGCCCAGGAGGTTCCCCGAACTGCCCGGTCGACCCACCACCGTGGTCACGACGCCGCCTGGCGTGACCTTGCGGACCGTGCGCGCGTCGGGCGTGGCGTAGACGTTGAAGCCGCCGACCTCGCCGACGTACAGGTTGTCCGCGCCGTCGGTGGCGATCGAGACCGGCGCGCTGAAGCGCGCCGCGGCGCCGGTGCCGTCGCTCGTGCCCTTCTGGCCGGCGGTGCCTGCCAGGGTGCTCAGCGCGCCGCCAGGGGTGACCTTGCGGATCACCGCGTTGGAGATCTCGGCGACATAGACGTTGCCTGCGCTGTCGGTCGCCAGCGCGCCGCGGGTGGCACCGGTGAACAGCGTGACGCCCCCGCCGCCGGCCGCGATGCGCCGGATGCCGGCGCTGACCGAGACGTAGACGTTGCCGGACGGGTCGACCGCCACGCTCTCGGGGAACCCGAGCGCGGTGGCCACCGTGGTGACCACGCCGGCCGGGGTGATGCGGCGCAGGCTGTCGTTGTCGCGGTCGGTCACGTACAGGTTGCCGCCACCGTCGATGGCCATGCCCAGCGGCGAGCGGTCGGTGCGCGTGTCGTCGCCCGGACCTTCGAAGGCGAATCGCGCCTCGCTGCCCGTGCCGTCGAGATTGCCCCGCTCGCCCGCCGCGCCCGCCAAGGTGCTCACCACGCCGGCCGGCGTGATCTTGCGGACCACGAAGTTGTAGGCGTCCAGCACGTAGAGGTTGCCGCTGCGGTCGGCCGCGCTGGCCATCGGGCCGAAGAAGCGGGCCACCGAGCCGGCGCCGTCGACATGGCCGAAGTCGGGCCCCAGGCCGGCCAGCGTGCTGACCGTGCCGCCGGGCGTGATCTTGCGGATCGCATGGTTCTCCTCGTCGGCGACATAGACGTTGCCGCTGGTGTCGACCGCCACCCCGTTCGGCCGCCGGAAGCGCGCCGAGCTGCCCACCGCGTCGACGAAGCCGCGCTGCACCAGGCCGCCGGCCAGCGTGCTCATCGAGACGCTCGGGCTCTGGCGGATCTTGCGCACCACCTCGTTGAAGGCGTCGGCGACGTAGACGTTGCCGCTGCCGTCGACCGCCAGGCCGCGCGGTTCCTGAAGGCCGGAACCGTCGGGGATCAGCACCGAGGCGGCGCCCGAAGGCGTGAGCTTGCAGATCGCGTTGTTACCCGTGTTCGCGACGTACACGTTGTCCAGGCTGTCGACCGCCACGCCGGCGATGTAGCTCATGCCGATCGAGCCGCAGTCGGTCGCGACCGTGCTCACCACCCCGGCCGGCGTCACCTTGCGCACCGCGGCGCTCATGCTGGTGACCGGGTCGAACCCGGTGTCGGCCACGAAGACGTTGCCGCTGCCGTCGACCGACAGGTCCTCCGGCCCCAGGAAGCGCACCGCGCTGCCGCTGCCGTCGGCGTAACCGGCCTGGGTGATGCTGCCGGCCACGGTGCTCACCACGCCCAGCGGCGTGATGCGCCGGATCGCCTGCCCGTCGCCCAGCCAGACGTTGCCGCTGCCGTCGACCGCGATGCTGTGCGGGCCGTACAGGCGCGCCGCCAGGCCGGTGCCGTCGGCCGTGCCCTGCTTGCCGGGCGAGCCGGCCAGCGTCTGCACGGCGCCGGCGGGCGAGATCTTGCGCACCGTGTAGTTGAAGCGGTCGGCCACGTAGACATAGCCGTTGCGGTCCACCGCCACCCGCCAGGGGTTGTCGAAGCGCGCGTTGCGGCCCCAGCCGTCGCAGTTGCCGGCGCCGCCGATGGTGCCGGCCAGCAGCGTCAGCTGCCCCGGCTTGGCCGCGCCGGCCGCCTGCGGCGCGAGCTGCGAAGGCAGCGTCGGCGAACCCCAGATCGAGACCGCCGTGCACAGGCCCGCGCTCAGCTGCGAGGACACCGTGGCGTCGTAGGCCGGTCCCGAAACCGTCGCCGAGGCGTTGAACAGGCTGTCGTCGCGCATGTCCTGCACCAGCTGGCGCGTGAAGGCGATCGCCGGCGTCGCCAGCGTCGAGTCGAAGAGCGAGCCGGCGATCGGCAGGGCCGCCATTACCGCGCCGTAGCGGCCGGCCCAGGTGTCGGTGAGCGTGCCGTTGCCCGAAAGGTCGCTGATCGGCACCACGTAGTTGGTGATGTCGGTGGTCTGGTAGCCGCTGGGCAGGCGCGCGTTGAGCTGGGCCAGCATTTCGGCGTTGGCGCCCTGCATCGCGCTCGCCGTCAGGCCGGCGGCCGACCCGGCGCGGCGCAGCGCCAGCTGGTAGGCCGCCTCGGTCATCGGGTTGGCGCTGATGTGGTGGCTCAGGCTGGGCACCATCACGTGCAGCGTCTGGCCGCCCAGCGGCAGCCACAGGCGCAGCGACTCGTCGAAGTACTCGCCGCGGCCGCTGCCGTCGTCGGCGAACTCGACGATGAAGGGCCCGGTGTAGGCGCGCGGATAGAGCGAGACCAGGTAGTCGGCGCCCAGCGCGGCCGAGCCGAGCACCTTGCCGTCGGGCTTGGTCACCGTGACGGTGACGTTGCGCATCGCCGAAAGCCCCGGGCCGGCGGAAGCCGAGCCGCCGTCGCCGGTGCCGACGCCGCTGCCGTCGGCGCTGTCGCCTCCGCAGCCGCCGGCACCGCAGGCGGCGCCGCCGCTGGCGACGATGAACTCCGCCAGCACGCCCAGCGTGGCCGCGTTGCTGGTCACGCTGCTGGGGGCGCCGTTGCTGACGATCACGCGGTACTGCTTGCCGTCGTCGGCCAGGGTCACCGCCGGCACCAGCAGGCTGGCGGTGGTGCCGCTGCCGACGTCGGTCCAGCTGGCGCCGCCGTTGCTGCTGACCTGCCAGCGGTAGGACGGCGAGGTGCCGCTGGCCACCACCGCGAACGAGGCGCTGGCGCCTTCGATCACGGTCGCGTTCTGCGGCTGGGTGGTGATGGCCACCGGCACCACGGCGGAAGTGACGGTCAGCACCGCGGCCGCGCTGGTGGCGCTGCCGGCGGCGTTGGAGGCGACCACACGGTACTGGCTGCCGTTCTGCGTCAGGCTGGCCGTGAAGGCGTAGCTGGCGGCGGTGGCACCAACGATGTCCGACCAGGTGGCGCCGACGAGGCGCTGCCACTGGTAGGCACTGGCGTTGCTGGCGGTGACGCTGAAGGTGGCCGTGGCGCCTTCGGTCACGCTCTGGCTGGCCGGCGGCGTGACGATGGCCACCGGCGGCACCACGGTCAGCGTGGCCGCGCGGCTGGTGGCGCTGCTGGGCGCGCTGTTGCTGACGACGACCCGGAACTGGCGGCCGTTGTCGCCGCTGGCGGCGGCGCCGATCACGTAGGTGGCCGCCGTGGCGCCGGCGATGTCGGTCCAGCTGGCACCGCCGTTGGCGCTGGACTGCCAGCGGTAGGCCGGCGCGGTGCCCGTGGCCACCACGCTGAAGCTGGCGCTGGCGCCGGTGCCGACAGTCAGGCTGGCCGGGTCGGCACTGATCGCCACCGGCACGACGGCGCTGGTGACGGTCAGCGTGGCGGCGTCGCTGACGGTCGAATTGCCGGTTCCGCTGCCGCTGGCCACCACGCGCAGCTGAAGCCCGCTCTGCGCCAGCGCCGCGGTGAAGGCGTAGCTGGCGCCGGTGGCGCCGGTCACGTCGACCCAGCTGCCGCCTTCGAAGCGTTGCCACTGGTACGCGGTGGCGTTGGCCGCAACGACCGAGAAGCTGGCGGTGGACCCGTCCACCACGCTCTGGCTGGCCGGTTGGGCCAGCAGCGTCACCGGGTCGTAGACCGTCAGCGCGTGGCCGCGCGGCTGGTGGCGGACCCGCCGCCGTTGCTGACGATGCTTTCGCAGCTTGCCCGTCGTCGGCGCGCGTGACGGCGCTCAGCGCGCCAGGGTGGCGTGAGCGCCGGCGGTGCCGACTGGCGCCGCCGTCGCTGCTGACCTGCCAGCGGTAGGCGGGCGTGGCCCCCGTGGCCACCACGAAGAAGAGGGCGTCGCGCCCGCCTTCGCTACCGTGGTGTCCTGCAGCTGCGTGGGCCATGCCGGCGGCGCGCACCAGCAGCCGCCACGGCGCGGCTGGTCGCGGCGCAGCTGGTGGCGGCGCCTTCGACGATCACGCGCACCTGGCGCCCGTCGTCGCCCGCACCGGCGACGACGGTGACGCTGGGCCCGGTCGCGCCTTCGACGTCGGACCAGGCGGCGCCACCGCTGACGCTGAACTGCCAGCGGTAGCGCGTGGCGTTGTTGGCGCCCACCGTGAAGGTGGCGCTGCGCCCTTCGAAGACGCTCTGGTCCTGCGGTTGGGAGACGATCTCCAGCCTTGCTTCGGGACCGCCGCCGCCACCGCCGCCGCCCGAGCCGACGATAGAGGCGAAACCGCCCAGCACGAGCATCGCACCCGCCAGCAGGCGAACGACGGCGACAACGAGGGGTTTGATCACGTCCGGGACTCCCGTTTCAGACCGAACTGCAAGACACCGAACGCCGCCGCGGCCCCCAGCGCGCCGGCCAGCAGGTCCAGCGGGTCGAACCGGCCGTGGACCAGGTAGGCGGCGGTGGCTTCGGACGGCCAGCCGGCATGCAGCTGGCGCAGCCAGGTGGCGATCGGCTGCGCCAGCTCAGGCCGCTGGCACCACTCGAACGCGGCGTCGACGGCGGCCCAGAACACGCAGGCGCCGGCCAGCGCCAGGCGGCGGCGCGGCAGCAGCAGCGCGCTCAGCGTGCTGAACCCGAAGGCATGGGCAAAACTGGGCAGGCTGCCGGCCCAGGCGCCGAACAGGGGCGCGCCCAGGCTCAGGTGCAGCTGGCGCGGCAGAGCCGAAGCGCTGCCGGCGGGACGGTCGACCAGGTAGACCAGCACGCCGGCCGCCAGCACCGCCAGCGCCAGCAGCGCGGCCATGTGGGCGGGCGCGCGTGGCGCGGCCCCGCGGCCCGGTTGGTGAAGACCCTCCTGCATGGCGCTCGCGCCCTCCAGCCTTGGTGTCGTTCCGCGCCGCTTGCTGGTGCGACGCGGTATTGGGAAGCGAAACCATTCTGAGGGCTGCTTCCTCGCCTGCGAAGGGCCAGGCCGGGGAGTCGTCCCCCCTCATGTGGACGTCCGGCGGCCCGGCGGTCCGGCGGCTAGAGGCGGGCGAGTTCGAAGTCGGGCACGCCCATCGGCGAAAGCGAGACCGGGGTCTGGCGGCCGCTGGTCAGGCGCCGGACCTCTTCCGAGACGAAGTAGTCCAGGCCCTTGTAGGTGACGCGGCCCAGGCGCAGCGGGTCGGCCTTGCCCTCCAGGCCCGCGAGCAGGGCGGTCGTGAACGCGCCATTGCCCCACTCGTCGCTCTCCAGCGATTCCTGGCGCCCCGCGCTGGCGGCGAACACCACCACGCCGTTGTCGGACATGTCGTTCACGAAGCGCGCCAGTTCGCCGTTGCGGCCGCTGCCGGTGGCGCCCAGCGCGCTGCCCGCATGGCAGGTGTCGATGAACAGCAGCGCGCGCCCCGGCACCTGGCGCAGCGCGGCACGCAGCTCGCGGTCGGCGACGGCGGTGCCGCGCAGGTCTTCGTGGCGCGCCTCGGCGGTGAGGAAGTAGTAGCTGCCGGAAGCGCCCGTCACGCCGTGGCCGGCGAGGAAGATCATGAAGGTGTCGCGCTTGCCGCCGGCGCGCGCCAGTTCCGCCAGCGAAGCCAGCAGGTTCGCGCGCGAGGCTTCGCCGTCCAGCAGCTGGCGCACTACCACTTCGCGGTACAGCTTGCCCTGCTGGTGGCGGATGCGGGCCGCGAAGTCGGCCGCGTCCTTGGCGGCCAGGCGCAGGCGGTACTGCGGCCGCTGGTACTGGCTCACGCCGATGGACAGCACGAACAGGCGTCCGCGTTCCGGCGGCGCGGCGGGCAGCGGCTGCAGGCCGGGCACGGCAGGCGTCTGGCCGGCCGGCGCGGCCAGCGCTGGCGGGGCCGCTGCGAGCGGCGCGGTCGCCGAAGGCCCCAGGGCGGGCCAGGTGGCGCGGACCGCCAGCACCCAGGCTTCCGAAGCCCCGTGCCGGTTGCGGGCCACCAGCTGCACCGACAGCGCCGTGGCCGGCAGCCGCACGCGCAGCTGCACGGCCTGCGCGCCGGAAGCGGGCGGGCCCAGGGCGGCCTGCGTGATTTCGCCGGGCCGGCCGTCGACCCGCACCTCGAAGCTGAGCGCGCCGCCGGCAGAGTCGTTCTGCACCGAGACCGGCACCTCGGCGTCGACTTCGGCGTCCGGCGCCGGTGCTTCCAGCGCCAGCACGTTCAGCGGCGAGCGCAGCACCGGCGGCAGCGGCCGCGAAGGCGCCGGCAGCGCGGCGGCCGCTTCGGCCGTGCCCAATTCGGCGGTCACTTCCTCGGCATGGCGGCGCGCCGCCACCTCCGGGTCCAGGGTCTCGAGCAGCAGGTCGATCAGTCGCGGCTGGTGGTAGCGGTCCCGGAAGCTGGCGGCCGGGTGGTAGTCGGCGCCGCTGCCGTCGGCCCGGTTGACCACCCAGCCGACCAGCCGGTCGGCGCCGGCGGCGGCGTCGAACGCGCCTTCCGGGGTCCAGAGCACCCAGCGGCGGTCGCGCAGCATCAGCAGCGCCAGCAGTTCGCGGCCGTCCGCCGCCCGCGCCACCCGGAGCGTGCCGTCGAGCATTGCGGCCACGACCAGGCGGCCGTCGGGCGTGACGTTCACGGCGCGCACCTCGGTGTTCATCTGGCGCCGCCAGAGCACCTGGCCGCCGGCGCCGATGCGCAGCAGGGCGCGGCTGGTGCCCAGGATCGCGTCCTTGCCGCCGGCGAACAGCGCGACGGCACGCGAGATCTCGTCGGCGCCGAGCGCGATGCGGGCACCGTTCACCTGCGGCTGGCGGTGGTTCTCCCAGTCCGAGGGCGCGTCCAGCAGGCCGCGCCGCAACAGCGGCACCAGTGTGGCCTGGGCGCCGTCGGTGGGGACCCGGCGCGCAAGGTCGAAGCCCACGCGCTCACGGCCGGCGTCCAGGGTCCAGCTGAGGTGGCGGCCGTCGGCGCTGATGCGCAGGCGGGCGGCGCCGTCCAGGTCCGGCAGCGCCGCGCGCTGCAGTCCGGCGCGGCCGGCGGCCGGCTCGAAGAGTCCCCACGAACCGTCGGCCGAGGCATAGGCCAGGCGGCCGTCGGCCAGCGGCAGCAGGTCGGTGACGGTCGAGGGCGCGCCGGTCTCGGCTTCCTCGAAGCGCCGCGATCCGGGCTCGAAGCTCACCAGCCGCGCATTGCGCCGGCCGGACGGATAGGCGCCGGCGGCCAGCACGCGGCGCCCGTCGGCCGACCAGGCCACGCTCATCAGGGTGTCGCGCTCCAGGGCCGGCGGTGCGACGCCGGCCGTGACCGCGCGCGTGCGCAGATCGACCACGTCCGGTGCGCGGCCGGGCTTGAAGTAGCCCACGGCCAGGGCGTCGGCGGTGGGCGAGAAGGCCAGCGACACCGGATTCATGTCCAGGCTCAGCTGCGCCTGCAGCGCGAAGGCCGGCACGCGGCCGGCTTCGGCCTGGCGGTACAGGCGCAGGCTGCCGTCCAGGCCGGCGGCGGCCAGCACCCCCGCCTTGAAGGCGAGCGCGTAGACGCCGCCCGGGAAGTCGTCGGCGAAGACCTCGCGGCCTTCGGTGTCGAAGGCGCGAACGCCGTGCCGGCCGGCGTAACCGGCCACCAGCAGCCGGCCGTCGGCCGTCCACAGCAGGCGCTTGACGTCGCCCGCGCGGGCGTCGAAGCGTTTGAGCGTCTCGCCGGAGCGGACGTCGAAGATCAGCAGCGCGGGGCCCTGGCCCGGCGTGCCGGCGGAGGTGCCGCCCACCGCCGCCCAGGGCTGCTGCGGGTGCAGGGCCACCCCGTAGACGCGGCCGCCTTCGTCGGCGCCCACGGGCGGGCGCAGCACCTGGCGCAGCGCGCCGTCCCCCAGGCCCCAGACGCGTGCCGTCTTGTCGTCGCCGCCGGTGAGCACCCAGTCGCGCGACGGGTCCACAGCGATGCGCCGGACGGCACCCGCGTGGCTGCCCAGTTCCACCTGCAAGGCGGCCGCGTCCTGCGCCGGCGCCGGCCCGGCGCCGATGGCCAGCGCCAGCAGCGCCGCGCGCGGCCACCATCGCGAAATGAAGCACCAGCCTTGAGAGAGCAAACGATTCCCCCCACCGATGGGACGGCATCGTAAGGCGCGCCCCCGGCCTTGGCCCGGCCGGGGTCAGATGGCCAGCGGATCGACGTCCACCGCCCAGCGGATGAGCCCCTTGTGCTGCGCACGCAGCGGCAGCAGCTGCGGCAGCCAGCCGGCCAGGAAGCGCTGCAGCAGCGGGCGCGAGGGCGATTCGACCAGCATCTGCATGCGTTCGACGTCGGCCACGCGCGACACCGCCGGCGGCACCGGCGGGTACAGCGTGAGGCCTTCTTCGCCCTTGGCCAGCGCGCTGGCGTCGTGCAGAAAGGCGGCGGCGACGGCGGCGGTCTTCGCCTCGGTGCGCAGCAGCGCCAGGTGGCTGAACGGCGGCAGGCCGGCGTTCCGCCGTTCCTGCAGCTGGCTGGCGGCGAAGGCCGCGTAGTCGTGGCGCGCCAGGGCCGCGAACAGCGCGTGCTGCGGGTGCCAGGTCTGCACCCACATCTCGCTGGCGGCGGCCTGGGCGGCGTCGCGGCCGGCGCGGCCGGCGGCCTGCATCAGCAGCGCGAACAGGCGCTCGGGGGCGCGGAAGTCGGAAGAGAAGAGCGCGGCGTCGGCATTCACCGAAGCCACCAGCGTGATGCGGCGGAAGTCGTGGCCCTTGGCCACCATCTGCGTGCCCACCAGCACGTCCACCTCGCCGGCATGCACGGCGGCCAGCTGTTCTTCCAGCGCGCCCTTGCTGCGCGCGCTGTCGGCGTCGATGCGGGCGATGCGCGCGCCCGGCAGCAGCGCGCCCAGCTGTTCTTCCAGCTTCTCGGTGCCGCGGCCGACCGGGGAGATGTCCAGGTTGCCGCAGTCGGGGCAGGCGCGCGGCACGCGTTCGGTCAGGCTGCAGTGGTGGCAGCGCAAGGTGCGGTCGGCCTTGTGGAACACGCGCCAGGCGCTGCAGTGCGGGCAGGCGCTCTTCCAGCCGCAGGCGCCGCAATGCAGCACCGGGGCGTAGCCGCGCCGGTTCAGCAGCACCAGGCTCTGTTCTCCGCGCGCCACGCGTTCGCGCAGCGCCTCTACCAGCGGCGGCGCCAGCGCCGGCGGCTCGGCGCTCCTGGGCAGGCGGCCCATGTCGAACACGCGCACGCGCGGCATGACCCCGCCGCCGATGCGCGCGTCCAGCGCCAGCCGGCGGTAGCGCCCTTCCTGCACGCGCTGCCAGGTCTCCAGCGAAGGCGTGGCCGAGCCCAGCAGCACCGGCACGCCGGCGTCGTGCGCGCGCCAGACCGCGAGGTCGCGCGCCGAGTAGCGTGCGCCTTCCTGCTGCTTGAACGAAGGGTCGTGCTCCTCGTCGACGATCACCAGCCCCAGGCGCGGCAACGAGGCGAAGACCGCGAGCCGCGTGCCCAGGACCAGGTCGGCCTGCCCCAGGTGCGCCAGCAGCCAGTGGCGCAGCCGCTGCGCGGGCGTGAGCGCGCTGTGCAGGCTGACCAGGCGGCGGCCCGGGAAACGGGCCGCGAAGCGCGCTTCCAGCTGCGGCGTGAGGTTGATCTCCGGCACCAGCACCAGCGCCTGGCCGCCGGCGGTCAGGCAGCGCTCGGCGGCGCGCAGGTAGACCTCGGTCTTGCCGCTGCCGGTGACGCCGTGCAGAAGCGCCGGCTGCGCCGAAGCGGCCAGGGCGTCCAGCGCCGCTGCCTGCTCGTCGGTGAGGGCCGGCACGCCAGGGGCGTTGCCAGCCGGCGGTGGCGGCAGCTTGTTCAACCTGGCGATGCGGCGCGCCAGCGTGGTGTCGTCCAGCTTGCGCAGTTCGGGCGGCAGCACGGCCAGCGCCAGTTCGCCCACGCCGCGCTGGTAGTAGGCGGCGGCGAAGTCCACCAGCCTCAGCCAGGCCGGCGCCAGCGGCGGCAGCGAGTCCAGCACCTCGGTCACCGGGCGCAACTGGGATGCCTCGGCGGCCTGGGTGGCCGGGCGGCTCCAGACGATGCCGGGCATGTCGCGCCGACCCAGCGGCACCCGCAGCAAGGTGCCGGGGGCGAGCACTCGCTCGCACGCGTAGTCCAGCAGGGCGCCCACGCCGGCGTGCTGCGGCGTTTCCACCGCCACGCTCGCGCGCAGCGGGGGGCTCATGGGCCCCACGCCGGTGCCGACCTCGGATTCACCTCAAGGGCAGGCCCCAAGTACATGATTGGCAAGGAGATTTCTGGCTGCCCACAGAGACTGTGGATAACTTTGTGGCCAAGCTGCGGCGAGCGCTCCCAAGTCGTTGATTTGTCACGCACGGCGTGTTACTGCCCAATTTGGCGGCAGGCTCCGCAAGTCAAGAAAATCAATGACTTAGCACGACTTCGGGCAATTCCCGATGGCCGGCCGGCAGGCCGGTTGACAAATCGCGCCGCAGCACCTTTTCTGGGGACAAGTCAAGCCCTGAGCGCTCACTGACCTGCTTCGAAAAGTGTCTTCCGGGGCGCCGAGCGTGACTGATTCACGCCTGCCCGCGCACCTTGCGCGAGTGTGCGTGCACCGCTTCGACCAGCGCCGAGACATGCTCCGGCGGCGTGAACTGGCTGATGCCGTGGCCCAGGTTGAAGACATGGCCACCCCAGCTGCCGTCGGCGCGCTGCGGCGGACCGAAGCTGTCCAGCACGGCGCGCGCCTCGCGCGCCACCACCTCGGGCGGCGCGAACAGCACGTTGGGGTCTAGGTTGCCCTGCAGCGCCACGCGGTCGGCCACGCGGGCGCGGGCGGCGCCCAGGTTCACGGTCCAGTCGAGGCCGACGACGTCGGCGCCGCAGGCGGCGATCTCGTCCAGCCAGGGGCCGCCACCCTTGGTGAACACGATCGCCGGCACGCGCGCGCCTTCGGCTTCACGCTTGAGCTTGGAAACGACGCGGCGCGTGTAGTCCAGGCTGAAGCGCTGGAAGGCGCCGTCGGCCAGCACGCCGCCCCAGCTGTCGAACACCATCACCGCCTGCGCGCCGGCGTCGATCTGGGCGTTCAGGTAGGCGGCCACTGCGTCGGCGTTGACGGCCAGGATGCGGTGCATCAGGTCGGGCCGCGAATACAGCATCGACTTCACGAGCCGGTAGTCGTCGCTGCCGGCGCCTTCGACCATGTAGCAGGCCAGCGTCCAGGGGCTGCCGGAGAAACCGATCAGCGGCACGCGCCCGTCCAGTGCCTTGCGGATGGAGGTGACGGCGTCGAAGACGTAGCGCAGCTTGTCCAGGTCGGGCACCGCCAGCGCCGCGACCGCGGCTTCGTCGCGCACCGGCTTCGCGAAGCGCGGGCCTTCGCCCTGCGCGAACGACAGGCCCAGGCCCATCGCGTCGGGCACGGTCAGGATGTCGGAGAACAGGATGGCCGCGTCCAGCGCATAACGTTCCAGCGGCTGCAGCGTCACTTCGGTGGCGTAGGCCGGGTTGGTGGCCAGGCCCATGAAGCTGCCGGCCCTGGCGCGCGTGGCGTTGTACTCGGGCAGGTAGCGGCCGGCCTGGCGCATCAGCCACATCGGCGTGTGCTCGGTCGGCTGGCGCAGGCAGGCGCGCAGGAACTGGTCGTTTTTCAGGGGCGTGGCCATCGGACGATTATGGCGGCGAAGCCAGGCCCAGCCAGGCGCCCAGCACCGCCTCGGCATCGCCCTGGGCCGCCTGCGACAGCAGCTCCGGCGGCACCACGCGCGTCCCGGGCGCGGCGCGCGGCAGCAGGCGCGCCAGTTGCACCGCCAGCGCGGCCAGCGCGACGGCGCGCACCGGCTGTTCGGCCTGCGGCACCATCCAGCGCAGCTGCGAAAGCCACCAGGCCACGAAGCGCTCGATGCGCGAGCCCGCGCCGCCGCCCGCGGCCGACTGCGCCGCGCGCAGGAAGACCAGGTGCTCGAAGCCCAGCGCCGCCACCTCGCCTTCGGCGCGCGAGGCGAAACCGTGCTTCAGCGAATGCGGCAGCAGCGCCGGCGCGTGCGGCACCACCACCAGCAGGCGCTTCACGCCGGCGGCGTGCAGGTCGCGCGCGATCTGCAGCAGCGCCTCGGGCGCCGGCTGCCAGAACACTTCATCGCGGCCGTTGCTGTGGCGCTCGCGCTCGAAGACGACGAAGGCGATGTCGGCTTCGTGCGAGTCCGCCAGCGCCGCCCGCGTCACCGGCTCGAAGCCGCGCACCGCCGAAGCCAGCGGCGCCGCCACCACGGCGGCCACGCGCTGGAAGCGCCCGGCCGCCAGCGCCTCGCCCAGCAGCGCCGAGCCCAGCGTGCCGCCGCCGCCGACGACGAGGGCGCGCTCCAGGCGCAGCAGCGCCGGCGCACCCTGAAGTGCGCCGCGCATGGCGTGGGTCAATGCATCCATCGTCTTGAAGCCCCATTGTCGGGCCCCATCTAAGGGCGCGCGGGTGGCATGCGTCGCGCCGCTTCGAAGCATCGAAAGGGACACTGATGACCGGTTTCAAGACCTGGCTGGCCGCCGCGGGCGCCGCGATCGCGCTTTCGGGCTGCGGCTACAACGACTTCCAGCGCCTGGACGAACAGACCAAGGCCGCCTGGTCCGAAGTGCTGAACCAGTACCAGCGCCGTGCCGACCTGGTGCCCAACCTGGTGGCCACCGTGAAGGGCGAGGCCAACTTCGAGCAGGAGACGCTGACCAAGGTGGTCGAGGCGCGCGCCAAGGCCACTTCGATCCAGGCCACGCCCGAACTGGTCAACAACCCGGAAGCGTTCCAGAAGTTCCAGGCCGCGCAGGGTGAACTGTCCAGCGCCCTGAGCCGCCTTCTGGTGGTGACCGAGAACTACCCCAACCTGAAGGCCAACCAGGGTTTCCAGGACCTGCGCGTGCAGCTGGAAGGCACCGAGAACCGCATCACGGTGGCGCGCAACCGCTACATCAAGACGGTGGCCGACTACAACGTGCTGGCGCGCAGCTTCCCCACCAACCTGACGGCGATGGTCTTCAGCTACCCGGTGAAGCCCAGCTTCACGGTGCAGAACGAAGCGCAGATCAGCGCGCCGCCGGCGGTGAGCTTCGACAAGGCGGCCTCCAAGTGACGGCCTAGTCGATGCGCCGCTTCCTCGTCCTGGCCTTCGCGTGGCTGCTCGCGGCCGCGGCCTGGGGCCAGGACGTGCTGCCCGTGCCGCCCTTGAGCGGCCGGGTCATCGACCAGACCGCGACGCTCAAGCCGGCGCAGCTGCAGGCGCTGGACGCCAAGCTCGCCGGCTTCGAAGCCCAGGCGGGACCGCAGATCGTGCTGCTGCTGGTGCCCACCACGGCGCCGGAAGACATCGCCGCCTACGCGCAGCGCGTGGCCGACCAGTGGAAGATCGGCCGCCGCGACGTCGGCGACGGCGTGCTGGTGGTGGTGGCCAAGGGCGACCGCAAGGTGCGCATCGAAGTGGCCAAGGCGCTGGAAGGCGCGATCCCCGACCTCGCGGCGCGCCAGATCATCGACACCGCCATCCGCCCCGCCTTCCGCGCCGACGACTACGCCGGCGGCCTGAACGCCGCCGTCGACCGCCTGATCGAACGCATCCGCGGCGAACACCGGCCGGCGCCGAAGGCGCGCGCCCCGCAGGCCGAAGGGCTGCAGCTGGAAGACCTGGGCGTGTTCCTGTTCGTCGCCGTGTTCATGGCCGGCACCGTGCTCACGCGCGTGTTCGGCCGCAAGCTGGGCACGCTGGTGAGCGCCGGCGCGGCCGGCGCCGCCGCGTGGTGGATCACTGCCAGCGTGCTGCTGGCCATCGGCGCCGGGTTCATCACCTTGCTGGGCGTCGGCCTGCTGAGCGTGGGCTCGGCCTTGCGCGGCCTGGGCCGTGGC
>JBGAKY010000103.1:0-14609 GCA_044224175.1 Rubrivivax sp.
GGCGTGGGCGCGCTCGAACTCGTCGGCCAGCCGGCGCCGGCGCAGGTGCTGCGCGCGTCCGAAGCGGCGGTGCAGCGCCTGGCCGCCAAGCCCAAGCTGCTGGACGCCAAGGCGGTGGAGACGATCGAGCGAACCTCGTTCGCGCTGCTCGACTACCTGGCGCGCGTGCTGGCCGGCAAGTCGGTCTCGCCGGTGGCGCTGTTCCCGCAGTACCGCGCCGCCCAGACCCTGGCCGGCGCGGACCGCATCCACCCGGCCGACCTCTGGCAGGGCTCGACCGACTGGCACGAACTGCCGGTCGACCCCACGGCGTCGCCGCGCCGCGCCGACGACGAAGCGCGCAGCCTGATGGAAACGCAGGTGCTGGCGCTGATGCGCCAGCCCGACCCGCGCACGCTGGGCGCGATGAGCCAGCTGTGCGCCGAGCTCGCCGCCGGTGCCGACCAGGGCGGCAGCGGTTCGCGCCTGGCCACGCTGTGGCAGCTGGCTTCGGCCTTCTTCGAGGCCCAGGCCAACGGCCTGCTGGCCAACGACGTCTATTCCAAGCGCGTCGCCTCGCGCCTGCTGGCGCAGCTGCGCGCCAGCGTGAAGGGCCGGGAAGAACCTTCCGACCGCCTGGGCCACGACCTGCTGTTCTTCTGCTCGCACGCGAAGAAGCCGGGGGCCGCTTCGCCTTCCCCGCGGCTGGAACTGGTGCGCCGCAACTGGAAGTTCGACGACAGCGCCGAGATCGACTACGAGACGCCGCGCCTGGGCCGCCACGACCCGGCGCAGCTGGCGCAAGCCAAGAAGCGCGTCGCCGGCGCGAAGGACACCTGGTCGGCCGTCGCCGGCGGCGAACTGCACCGCCTGAACGGCCTGGGCGAGCAGTTCGCGCTCGTCGGCGACTCGCTTCAGCGCCTGTTCCCATCGGGCGAGGTGCTGGCCGGGTCGCTGCAGGCCGCGGTGGCCCAGACCCTGGCTTCGGGTGACTCGCCGCCGCCGCAGCTGGCGATGGAGGTCGCCACCTCGATCCTGTACCTCGACGCCTCGCTCGAGGACGGCGAGCTCGACCAGCCGCAACTGGGCGAACGCGTGCAGCGCCTGGCGCGCCGCATCGACGACGTGCGCGTCGGCGCCGAGGCGCAGCCGCTCGAGAACTGGATGGAGGAGCTGTACCGCCGCGTCAGCGACCGCCAGACCATGGGCAGCGTGGTGCAGGAACTGCGCACCACCCTGTCCGAAGTCGAAAAGCAGATCGACCAGTACTTCCGCGACCCCAGCCAGCGCCAGATGCTGATCCCGGTGCCCAACCAGCTCTCCGCGATGCGCGGCGTGCTCTCGGTGCTGGGGCTGGACCAGGCTTCGCTCGCGGTGCTGCGCATGCGCGACGACATCGACGCGCTCGCCGAGACCGAAGTCGACCCCCAGCGCGCCGTCCAGGCCGGCACCTTCGACCGCCTGGCCGACAACCTGGGCGCACTGAGCTTCCTGATCGACATGCTGAGCGTGCAGCCCGCGCTCGCGAAGTCGCTGTTCCGCTTCGACCCCGACACCGGCAACCTGACCGCCGTCATGGGCCAGAGCGAACGGCCTTCGGCCTTCGCCTCCTTCGACGCCACGGCGCCGCTCGAGGCGGCGCCCAGCACGGTCAGCCCCACGCTCGCGCCCGAACTGCCGCCCGCGCCGCCGCCGCCGCCGGCGCGCCCGGCGCTTGCGCCGACCCCGGCGGCCAGCAGCGGCCTCGAAGACGACGCGGAAATGCGCGAGGTCTTCATCGACGAGGCGCGCGAAGTCATCGCCGGCGCCCGCGCCTCGCTCGACAAGCTGATCGACACGCCCGACGACCTGGGCGAGATGACCTCGATCCGGCGTGCCTTCCACACGCTCAAGGGCAGCTCGCGCATGGTCGGGCTGAAGGACTTCGGCGAAGCGGCCTGGGGTTGCGAGCAGCTCTACAACACGCGGCTGGCGCAGTCGGCGCGCATGGACACCCCGTTGCGCCAGCTCACCGCCGAGGCGCTGGACTACCTGGACAGCTGGACCGAAGCGGTGGCCTCGGGCCAGGCTTCCGGCCACCAGGCGGCCGCGGTCTCGCGCGCGGCCGACGCGCTGCGGCTGGAAAACCACCGCATGCCGATCCCGGCACCGGGCTCGCCGCTGCCCACGGTCGACGAGACCACCCCCATCTCGGCCGTCACCATCGCGCTGCCGCCGCCGGCGGCACCGCAACCGCCCCCGCCGCCGCTGCCGGTGCTGGAGCCGCTGACGGACCTGGTGCCCGACCTGCCCGAGGCGGTGGACCTGGACCTCGGCTTCGCGCCGCCGCCCGCGGCGCCGGCCGAACCGCTGCCCAGCGCCGAAGCGGTGGAGTTCGAGCTCGATCTCGGCCAGTTCGACGCACAGGACACCCAGGTGCCCGAAGACGCCGTCCTGCCGCAGCCCGAGGTGGAGCCGCTGGACAGCCTGCTGCCCGACCTGGACTTCGGCGACCTGGTGGCGCCGCCGCAGGCCGCGCCGGAAGTGCCGGCCGAGACCGTCGAAGCGCGCGCCGCCGAGGCTTTCGAAGCGCTGCCCGAACTGCCGGTGGAGCCGGCCGAAAGCGACGAGCTGCCGCCGCTGCACGAAGCGCCGCCGCCGGTGGAATCGCTGTTCGGTGCCCTGCCCCCCGGTCCGGCGGACGACGGCCTGCCCGACCTGCCGCTCGACGAACTGGCGGCGCCCGAGGCCGCGCCGCCGCCGGCCGAAGCCGAAGCGCTGGAAGAAGAGCCGTACAAGGTCGTCGGGCCGCTGCGGATCTCGATCCCGCTGTTCAACATCTTCCTCAACGAAGCCGACGAGCTTTCACGCCGGCTGGGCATCGAGATCGGCGAGTGGAGCATCGACTTCGAGCGCCACCCGGTCAGCGAGACCGGGGTCGCGCTCGCCCATTCGCTGGCCGGCAATTCGGCCACGGTGGGCTACAGCGAGCTCTCAGCGCTGGCACGTTCGCTCGAACACGCGCTGATGCGTTCGCGCAGCTTCGGCCGCGGCCGCGCCGGCGAGCCCGAACTCTTCGCCGAAGCGGCCGAGGAGATCCGCCGCCTGCTGCACCAGTTCGCCGCCGGTTTCCTGCGCCCGGTCGAACCGGGCCTCATGGAGCGTCTGGCCGACCACGAACGCTGGCCGGCGCCGCCGCCCCGCGTGGAGCCGCTCACGCCTTCGGAGATGCGGCCTTTCGCCCCGTCTTCGCGCGCGTTGCCGCTGGACATGGGCCCGCCCGACGAGGAAGAGGAGATCGACGCCGTCGACGCGATCGACGCCGAGCTGTTCCCCATCTTCGAGGACGAGGCCGACGAACTGCTGCCGCAGCTGCAGTCGCGCCTGCGCGACTGGGCCGACAGGCCGGCCGACCGCGAGGCCGCTTCGGCCTGCATGCGCACGCTGCACACCTTCAAGGGTGGCGCGCGCCTGGCCGGCGCCATGCGCGTCGGCGAGATGGCGCACCGGCTCGAGACGGCGATCGAATACCTGCTGGCGCAGGGCCGCGTCGAGCCCTGGGACGTCGACCCCCTGCTGGGCCGCGTCGACACCATGGTGGCCGCCTTCGAAGCGCTGCGCCGCCCGGCGGCTGCCGCCGCACCCGAGGCTGCCGTGCCCGAAGCCGCGGCGCCCGTCGCCGAGGCCGCGCCGCCGCCGGTCGAAGCCGTGCCGCCCGTCGAAGCCGCGCCTGCCGCGCCGGCCGAAACACCCGCGGCGCCGCGCCGGGCCGACGCGCTGGAGCCGCTGCCGGCCCTCATCGACTGGACCCGCTTCAGCTCCGCGCCCGCGACCGCCGCGCCGCTGGCCGAGAAGCCCGCCGCCGCGGGCAGCGCCGTCGTGCGCGTGCGCGGCGGCCTGCTCGACCGGCTGGTGAACCAGGCCGGCGAGGTGAGCATCACGCGCGCGCGCCTGGAATCCGACGTGCGCCAGCTGCAGAGCTCGCTCAACGAGCTGACCGACAGCCTGGACCGGCTGCGCCGCCAGCTGCGGGACATCGAGCTGCAGGCCGAGACGCAGATGACCTCGCGCATGGAGGCGGCCAAGGCCTCGTCGGCGTCGTTCGACCCGCTCGAAATGGACCGCTTCACGCGCTTCCAGGAGCTGACGCGCTTCATGGCCGAGTCGGTGAACGACGTCGCCACCCTGCAGCGCAGCCTGCAGCGCACGCTGCAGTCGGCCGAAGACGAACTCGCCGCCCAAGCCCGCATCACGCGCGAGCTGCAGGACGACCTGCTGCGCACCCGCATGGTGGAATTCGAGTCGATGGCCGACCGCCTGTACCGCGTGGTGCGCCAGGCCGCGAAGGACACCGGCAAGCAGGTGCGGCTGGACATCGTGGGCGGCGCGATCGAAATCGACCGCGGCGTGCTCGAGCGCATGACCGGCCCCTTCGAGCACCTGCTGCGCAACAGCGTGGTGCACGGCATCGAGTCGCCCGAACAGCGCGGCGCCGCCGGCAAGGACAAGACCGGCAGCATCACGATCACGCTCACGCAGGAAGGCAACGAAGTCGGCGTCGAGGTGCGCGACGACGGCGCCGGCCTGGACTTCGCCCGCATCCGCGAACGCGCCGTGTCGCGCGGCCTGCTGGCCGCGGACGCGCCGGTGAGCGAAGGCGAACTGGCGCAGATGATCTTCGCGCCCGGCTTCACCACCGCCTCTTCGGTGACCGAACTGGCCGGTCGCGGCGTCGGCATGGACGTCGTGCGTTCCGAGGTGAACGCGATGGGCGGCCGCATCGAGACCGCCAGCACGCCGGGCCGCGGCACCGCGTTCCGGCTGCTGCTGCCGCTGACCACCGCCGTCACCCAGGTGGTGATGCTGCGCAGCGGCGAACTGCAGGTGGCGGTGCCCTCGTCGCTCGTCGAGATCGTGCGCCGGGTCAAGACCGACGAGATCGAGCGCGCCTACGCGACCGGCGTCTACGAGTTCGCCGACGAGCTGGTGCCCTTCTTCTGGATGGCTGCGCTGCTGCAGGCCGGCACGCGCGGTGCCACGAGCGGCCGTTCGCAGCCGGTGGTGGTGATCCGCAGCGCCGCGCAGCGCGTGGCCCTGCATGTGGACGAAGTGGTCGGCAACCAGGAAGTGGTGGTCAAGAACGTCGGTCCGCAGCTGGCACGCCTGCCCGGCCTGGCCGGCGTGACGCTGCTGCCTTCGGGCCAGGTGGCGCTGATCTACAACCCGGTGGCGCTGGCCACGCTGTACGGCCCTTCGGCGCGCGAACGCATGGTGGCGCCGCCGCTGCCGGCGGACGCCGCGCAGGTGGCCGACCAACCGCCCGCGGCCGAGGCCGCAGCCGCGCAGCTGGCGCCGATGGTGATGGTGGTCGACGACTCGCTCACGGTGCGCCGCGTCACCCAGCGCCTGCTGGTGCGCGAAGGCTATCGGGTCGTCACGGCGAAGGACGGCCTGGAAGCGCTGGAGCGGCTGGCCGAGGAACGGCCCGCGGTGCTGCTGTCGGACATCGAGATGCCGCGCATGGACGGCTTCGACCTCGTGCGCAACGTGCGCGCCGATGCCCGCATGAACGGGCTGCCGGTCATCATGATCACCTCCCGCATTGCCCAGAAGCACCGGGACTACGCCGCCGAACTCGGGGTGGACCACTACCTGGGCAAACCCTATGCGGAAGAAGAACTTCTTTCACTTGTGGCACGCTACGCAGGAGCGGACATCCCCACCTGAGATCTGACCGCGACACCCCATGTCCCAAGTCGTCGATCACCTTGCCGAACTCACCGGCTTCCGCGACCGGGACGTGCTGGACGTGACGCTGGTGGGCGCGCTGCGCGACCTGCTGCGCCCCGACGAGGTGGCCATCTACCGTTGCGTGGGCGAAGGCAACGACCGCCGCTGGATGACGCGGGCGCGCCTGGGGCGCGACGACACCGTCGCCACCGCCGACGCGCTGTTCCCCGACCACAACAGCCTGCCGCGGCTGGAATCGTCGCCCGCGCGCCACGCCTGCCTGCAGCGCCAGGAACCTGTCTCGCAGCCCGGCCCGCCGGCGCTGGCGCTGTTCCCGCTGGCGAGCGACCACGAAGTGATCGGCGTACTGGAGGTCACCAGCACGACACCGCTCAGCGCCGAAGACATGCGCCTGGTGAGCAGCATCCTGCGCGTGTACCGCAACTTCCACGGCCTGCTGGACTACAGCGAACGCGACACCCTCACCGGCCTGCTGAACCGCAAGACCTTCGACGAGTCGTTCATGCGCGTGGCCAGCGTGCCGATGCCGGCGCCTGCCGCGCCGGCGGGCCAGGAGCAGCGGCGCAGCACGGCGGAGACCATCAGCTGGCTGGGCGTGATCGACATCGACCACTTCAAGCGCGTGAACGACAGCTTCGGCCACCTGATCGGCGACGAGGTGCTGTTGCTGCTGTCGCGCCTGATGCGCAGCACCTTCCGCTACCAGGACCGCCTGTACCGATTCGGCGGCGAGGAATTCGTGGTGCTGATGCGCAGCGCGTCGTCCGACGCCGCCGCGCTGGCCTTCGAGCGGCTGCGCTCGAACGTCGAGCGCTTCGTCTTCCCGCGCGTGGGCCACATCACCGTGAGCGTGGGCTTCACCGAGGTGCGCCCGGGCGACACGCCGGCCAGCGCCTTCGAACGCGCCGACCGGGCCGTCTATCACGCCAAGCAGAGCGGCCGCAACCGGGTGGCCAGCCACTCGGCGCTGGTAGCGGCCGGCACGCTGCACGAAGACGCGCCGGCGAGCGACGTCGAACTCTTCTAGCGGCCTACCTCTCCTTGACCACCGCGTAGCGTTCGAGCGTGCGCCTGCGCGCCTCGTCGTGCTGCACCACCGGCGCCGGGTAGTCGCGGCCGATCTGCACGCCGGCCGCGGCAAGTTCCAGCGCCGGCGCCTGCCAGGGCGCGTGGATCAGGGCGTCGGGCAGCTTCGACAGCTGCGGCAGGTAACGCCGTATGAAGCGGCCTTCGGGGTCGAACTTCTCGCTCTGCGAAACCGGGTTGAAGATGCGGAAGTAGGGCTGCGCGTCGCAGCCGCTGGAAGCGGCCCACTGCCAGCCGCCGTTGTTGGCCGCCAGGTCGAAATCGTTCAGGTGGGTCGCGAACCAGGCTTCGCCGCGCCGCCAGTCAATCCCCAGGTCCTTGGTCAGGAAGCTGGCCACCACCATGCGCAGGCGGTTGTGCATGTAGCCGGTCTGCGCCAGCTGCAGCATGGCCGCGTCCACCAGCGGGTAGCCGGTGCGGCCTTCGCACCAGGCGGCGAAATGGGCGTCGGCCTGCCGGCCGTGTTCCCAGCGGATGCGGTCGTATTCGGGCTTGAAGGCATGGCCGACGACGCGTGGGTGGTGGAACAGCACCTGGTGGTAGAAGTCGCGCCACACCAGTTCGGACAGCCACACCTCGGCGCCGCGCGAGCCGGCCACCATGCGCGCATGCGCCTCGCGCGCCAGCCGGCGGATCGAGACGGTGCCGAAGCGCAGGTGGGTGGACAGGTAGCTCGGCCCCTTCACGGCCGGGAAGTCGCGGGCCTCGTGGTAGCGGTCGATGCGGCCGAGGAAGTCGTCGAGCAGTTCGCTCGCGCCCGCCGGGCCGGTGGGCAGGCGCAGTGCGTGCAGGTTGGTGCGCTCGAAGCCGATGGCTTCCAGCGTGGGCAGGGTCTCGCCGGCCGGCCGCGGGGCCAGCGCGCCGGCGTGGCGGGCCACCGGGTAGGCCTTCAGGTAGAAAGGATCCAGCTTGCGCAGCCAGGCGTTCTTGTAGGGCGTGAAGACCGAGAAGGCGCCGCCGCTCTGGGTGAGCACTTCCTGGCGCTCGAAGACCACGTGGTCCTTCGAGCCCTGGAAGGCGACGCCGGCGCCCGCCAGCCGGCCGCGCACGGCGGTGTCGCGCTCCAGCGCGGCGGGCTCGTCGTCGTGGTTGGCGTAGACCGCCTGCGCGCCCAGCGCCGCCGCCAGGCGCGGGATCTCGTCCGTGGCCTGGCCGTGGCGCACCAGCAGGCCGGCGCCTTCCACCCCGTGCGAGGCGGCGAGCGCTCGCAGTTCGGCGTCCAGCCCGACCAGGCTGTCGCGGATGAACTCGACCCGCCGGTCGGCGCGCGGCAGCGGGTCCAGGATGGCGCGGTCGAAGACGAAACAGCACCACACCTGGCGAGCCGCGCGCAGCGCGTGGTACAGCGCGGCATGGTCGTCGGCGCGCAGGTCGCGCCGCATCCAGACCAGCGCACGATCGAGGGACTTCGTCACGGCCCGGAGTGTGCCGCGGATTAAAATGCAGGCATGGCCGGTCGCATCGACCTGACGAACCAGTTCCTGATCGCCATGCCGGGCATGGCCGACGATACGTTCGTGCGTTCGGTGGTCTACCTGTGCGAGCACAACGAGCGCGGCGCGCTCGGGCTGGTGATCAACAAGCCGATCGACATCAAGCTCAAGAACCTGTTCGAGAAGGTCGAACTGCCGCTCGACCGCGAGGAACTGGCCGAGCAGCCGGTCTTCTTCGGCGGCCCGGTGCAGACCGAACGCGGCTTCGTGCTGCACGAGAAGCAGGCGGCCGAAGGCACCGGCTACAGCAGCACGATGTCGGTTCCCGGCGGCCTGGACATGACCACCAGCCGCGACGTGCTGGAAGCGCTGTCCAATGGCGCCGGCCCGAAGAAGGTGCTGGTCACGCTGGGCTACAGCGGCTGGCAGGCCGGCCAGCTGGAAGACGAGATCGGCCGCAACGGCTGGCTCACGGTGGACGCCGATCCCGCCATCATCTTCGACACCCCGGTCGAGCAGCGCTACGACAAGGCGCTCTCGCTGCTGGGCTTCGACCCGCTGATGCTCTCGCAGGAGGCGGGGCACGCATGAGTGCAGGCGCCGGCCCTGGCCGTGCGCTGTCGTTTCTCTCTTTCGATTTCGGCACCCGGCGCGTGGGCGTGGCCAGCGGCAACACCACCATCGGCCGCGGCACGCCGCTCGCCACCATCGCGGCCGAGGGCGATGCGCGCTTCGAGCGCATCGCGGCGCTGGTGGCCGAATGGCAACCCGACGCGCTGGTCGTCGGCGTGCCGTTCCACCCCGACGGCGCGCCGCACGACAATACGCGCCGCGCCCAGCGCTTCGCCCGCCAGCTGCACGGCCGCTTCCGGCTGCCGGTGCACGAGGTGGACGAACGCTGGACCACCACCGAGGCGCTGGCCGCCGGCGCGCGTGACGCCGACTCGGCGGCGGCGGCCCTCATCCTGGACCAATACCTGCGAAGCCTGACATGACCCAGCTCCAGCTCGACGCCGAGGCGCTCTACGCCGACCTGCGTGCCGGCGTGAAGCGCCTGCTGCCGCCGGAGGCGGCGATCGTCGGCATCTGGTCGGGCGGTGCCTGGCTGGCCGAACGCCTGCAGCGCGACCTGGCGCTGCCGGGCGCGCACGGCGTCATCTCCAGCATGCTGCACCGCGACGACTTCGCCGAACGCGGCCTGGCCGCCGGCGCCGACCGCACCCAGCTGCCGTTCGCGATCGACGGCCGCCACATCGTGCTGGTCGACGACGTGCTCTACACCGGCCGCACCATCCGCGCCGCCATCAACGAGCTCTACGACTTCGGCCGCCCGGCCAGCGTGACGCTGGCGGTGCTGGTGGACCGCGGCGGTCGCGAACTGCCGATCGAAGCCGCCTGCGCCGCCGCGCGCATCACGCTGCCGCGCGAGCAGCGCCTGTCGCTGGCACGCGACCCCGAAGGCCGCTTCAGCTTCACCGTGGAGGGCGTCTGATGCTCGCGCGCCGCAACCCGCAGCTCAACGCCAACGGCGAGCTGATCCACCTGCTGTCGATCGAAGGCCTGCCGAAGGCGGTGCTGACGCAGATCCTCGACACCGCGGGCACCTTCCTCAGCGTCAACGACCGCGACGTGAAGAAGGTGCCGCTGCTGCGCGGCAAGAGCGTGTTCAACCTGTTCTTCGAGAACAGCACCCGCACCCGCACGACGTTCGAGATCGCGGCCAAGCGGCTGTCGGCCGACGTCATCAACCTGGACATCAACAAGAGCAGCACGGCGAAGGGCGAAAGCCTGCTCGACACCATCGCCAACCTGTCGGCGATGCACGCCGACATGTTCGTGGTGCGCCACAGCGAGAGCGGTGCGCCCTACCTCATCGCCCAGCACTGCGCGCCGCACGTGCACGTGGTCAACGCCGGCGACGGCCGCCACGCGCACCCCACGCAGGGCCTGCTGGACATGTACACGATCCGCCACTTCAAGGGCGACTTCACGCAGCTCACCGTGGCCATTGTCGGCGACATCGTGCATTCGCGCGTGGCACGCAGCGACATCCACGCGATGGCCACGCTGGGTGTGCCCGAGATCCGCGCCGTCGGCCCGAAGACGCTGGTGCCGGGCGATCTGGCGCAGATGGGCGTGCGGGTCTGCCACGACATGGCCGAAGGCATCCGCGGCGCCGACGTCATCGTCATGCTGCGCCTGCAGAACGAACGCATGAGCGGCGCCATGCTGCCCAGCGCGGGCGAGTTCTTCAAGTGCTACGGCCTCACGCCCGAGAAGCTGGCGCTGGCCAAGCCCGACGCGATCGTGATGCACCCGGGGCCCATCAACCGCGGCGTCGAGATCGACTCCTCGGTGGCCGACGGCAAGGCCAGCGTGATCCTGCCGCAGGTGACCTTCGGCATCGCGGTGCGGATGGCGGTGATGAGCACCATTGCAGGGAACCAGGCATGAAGATCCTCATCCGCAACGGCCGCGTGGTCGACCCTGCCAGCGGCCGCGACGAGCCGGCCGACATCGCCATCGCGGCCGACCGCATCGTGCGCATCGGCAGCGGGCTGGACTTCGACGCCGAGCGCGTCATCGACGCGACGGGCCTGGTCGTCAGCCCCGGCCTGGTGGACCTGGCGGCGCGCCTGCGCGAGCCCGGCCAGGAACACGAAGGCATGCTGGAGAGCGAACTCGCCGCCGCGGCGGCCGGCGGCGTGACCAGCCTGGTCTGCCTGCCCGACACCGACCCCGTGCTCGACGAGCCCGGCCTGGTGGAGATGCTCAAGTTCCGCGCCCGCAAGCTCAGCCGCTGCCGCCTGTTCCCGCTGGGCGCGCTGACGCGCAGGCTCGAAGGCCAGGCGCTCACCGAGATGGCCGAACTCACCGAGGCCGGCTGCGTGGGCTTCAGCCAGGTCGACGTGGCGCTGGCCGACAACCTGGTGCTGCTGCGCGCGCTGCAGTACGCCGCCACCTTCGGCTACACGGTGTGGCTGCGGCCGCAGGACGCGGGGCTGGGCAAGGGCATCGCCGCCCAGGGCGCGGTGGCCACGCGGCTGGGCCTTTCCGGCGTGCCGGTGGCGGCCGAGACGGTGGCGCTGCACACCATCCTGGAACTGGTGCGGTCGACGAAGGCGCGCGTGCACCTGTGCCGCCTGTCCAGCGCCGCCGGCGTCGAACTGGTGCGGCGCGCGAAGGCCGAAGGGCTGCCGGTGACGGCCGACGTCAGCATCAACTCGCTGCACCTGACCGACGTCGACATCGGCTACTTCAACCCCGACATGCGCCTGACGCCGCCGCTGCGCCAGGGCCCGGACCGCGACGCGCTGCGCGCCGCGCTGGCCGACGGCACGATCGACGCCCTCGTCTCCGACCACAACCCGGTGGCCGAGGACATGAAGAACCTGCCCTTCGGCGAAGCCGAGCCCGGTGCCACCGGACTCGAACTGCTGCTGGGCCTGGCGCTGCGCTGGGGTGCCGACGCCGGCCTGCCGCTGGCGAAGACGCTCTCGCGCATCACCTGCGAGCCGGTGCGCGTGCTGGGCGACGCGGTGGGCTCGCTCGCCTCCAGCGCGGGCCGGCTGGTGGAAGGGGGCGTGGCCGACGTGTGCCTGTTCGACCCCGCGGCCGAATGGCGCGTCACGCCCGACGTCCTGGTGAGCCAGGGCCGACACACGCCCTTCGCCTTCGCGTCCACCGGCATGCTGCTGCCGGGCCGCGTGCGCGCCACGCTGGTGGCGGGCACCGTGGCCTTCGAGTCGACTTGAGCGCGCCACGCGCCGTCTGGCGCCTGGCGCGCGCAGTGCTGCATGCAGGGCACGGCGTGGCCATCGTGCTGGCGATCTTTCCCTGGTTGTCCGAACGCGCGCGCCATGAACGAATACGCTGGTGGGCCGCGAAGATGCTGCGTATGCTCGGCATGCGCCTGGAGGTCGATGGGCTGTTCAAGCCGGGCGCAAAACTGATCGTCGCCAACCATATCTCCTGGATCGACATCATGGCGGTGCACGCCGTCTGTCCTGAAGCGCGTTTCGTCTCGAAGGCTGAAGTCCAGCGCTGGCCGGTGGTCGGCCGGCTGGTCGATGCAGCCGGCACCCTGTACCTGGAACGCGAGCGCAAGCGCGACGCGCTGCGCGTGGTGCACCAGATGGCCGAAGCGCTGCAACAGGGCGGCACCGTGGCCGCCTTCCCCGAAGGCACCACCGGCGACGGCGAGACCCTGCTGCCCTTTCATGCCAACGTGCTGCAGGCCGCCATCGCCACCGAAACGCCGGTGCAGCCGGTGGCGCTGCGTTATGCCGACGCCGAGCAAGCCGTGAGTCCGCACGCGCTGTGGCTGGGCGAGACCACGCTGGCCGGCAGCCTGTGGCTGCTGGCCACTGCCGAAGGCCTGGTGGCGCGCGTGCGCGTGCTGCCGCCGATGGGCACCGCGCACGCCGACCGGCGCGCCCTGGCCGCCACCTTGCGCCGCACGATCGAAGAAGCGCTGCCGTGAACAGCGAAGTGCGCCGCGTGCCGCTGGTCGAGCTGGCCGACCTGATGGCACCCGGCACGCCCTTGCCTTTCCGCGTGCTGGACGCGCAAGGCCGCCTGCTGCTGGCCGTGGGGCAGCGCATCGCCGACGCGCGCCAGCTTGCGGCGCTGATCGAACGCGAGGCCTGCGCCGAAGCGGAAGAGATCGAGACGCTGCGCCGCAAGCGAGGCGGTGCCGGGTCGCTCCCCCCGTACGACGGTGTGGTGCGACGCGAGACCTTGTTCGACCGCTGGGAACAGTTCGTCTGGAAGCTGGACACGCTGCTGCGCGCACTCGGGCGCGGCGAAGCGAAGGCGGCCGCGATCGATGACCTGGTGACGCAGCAGATCGCGCTCGTCGATCGCGCGCCCGACGCCGCGCTCTTCCTGTGCATGCGGCAGGACGACCGCCGTTTCGCGCTCTACGGGCTGGCGCATGCGCTGCACACCGCCACCGGGGTGCTGCTGGCTTCTCGCCTGCTGGGCTGGACGCCGGAGGCACAGCGCTCGCTGGTGGGGGCTGCGCTGACGATGAACGCCGCCATCATCGAACTGCAGGGTCGGATGGCCGAACAGACCGACCCGCCTACGAAGAAGCAGATGGACACCATCCGCGCCCACCCCCGGCTCGCCGCGGAACTGCTGCGCGCGGCGGGCATCGTCGACGAGAGCTGGCTCTCCGCGGTGGAAGACCACCACGAACGCCCCGGCCCGGGCGGCTACCCGCAGGGCAGCGAGCCGCGCACCGACGCCGCGCGCCTGTTGCGCGGCACCGACGTGCTGATGGCCAAGGTGAGCCCGCGCGCGCTGCGCGCCGCGCTGCTGCCCCAGGAGGCGGCGCGCCAGCTCTTCAAGGACGAAGGCGGCGGGCCGATCGCCGCTTCGGTGATCAAGGCCATCGGCGTGAACCCGCCGGGCGACTTCGTGCGGCTGAAGAACGGCGAGGTGGCCATCGTCGTGCAGCGGGCCGCTGCCGGCCGCGCGGCCCAGGTGGCGGTGCTGCAGGACGCGCGCGGCCGCCCGGTCAACGAAGCGCCGCGGCGCGACACCGGCGCCAGGCCCGAGCACGCCATCGCCGGCGCGTTGCCGCTGGCCGAGCGCGGCAACCTGCCGCGCGTGCTGCCGGAACAGGTGTACGGGCTGGTCGAGCCCTGAGGTTCAGGCCTTGCCCTGGTTGGCCACCGCGGCAGCGGCCTTGGCCACCGCGTCGGCGTCGCCCAGGTAGTAGCTGCGGATCGGCTTGAGCGAGGCGTCCAGTTCGTAGACGAGCGGAATGCCGTTCGGGATGTTCAGGCCGACGATGTCGGCGTCGCTGATGCCGTCGAGGTACTTCACCAGCGCGCGCATGCTGTTGCCATGGGCCGCGATCAGCACCCGCTGGCCGGACGAGATGGCCGGCGCCAGCCTTTCGTTCCAGCAAGGCAGCACGCGCGCCACGGTGTCCTTCAGGCATTCGGTCAGCGGCACCTGGCCCGGCGCCAGCCTCTCGTAGCGGCGGTCGCCCCGCTCACAGCGCGGATCGGCAGCGTCCAGGGCCGGAGGCGGGGTGTCGTAGCTGCGGCGCCAGACCAGCACCTGGTCGTCACCGAACTTCTTTGCCGTCTCGGCCTTGTTCAGGCCCTGGAGCGCGCCATAGTGGCGCTCGTTCAGCCGCCAGTCGTTGACCACCGGCAGCCAGGTGCGGTCCATCTGGTCGAGGGCATGCCACAACGTCCAGATCGCGCGCTTGAGCACCGACGTGTAGGCCACGTCGAACTCGAAGCCGCCGGCCTTGAGCAGGCGACCCGCCTCCTGGGCCTGGGCCACGCCAGTGGGCGTCAGCTCGACATCGGTCCAGCCGGTGAAGCGGTTCTCGAGGTTCCAGGTGGATTCGCCGTGGCG
>JBGAKY010000017.1:0-93987 GCA_044224175.1 Rubrivivax sp.
AGCCGGCGTGCGGCGGCAGCCGCGCCAGTTCGCGCGCCGCCCGGCGCGCCGCGCCCCGGCGGCGGCGTTCCACTTCGGCCAGCGTCTCGGGAGCGGCGCGCCGTTGCAGCAGCACGGCGGCCACGGCCAGGTCGTTGTAGTCGCCCAGGGCCTGGAGCGCACGCTCCAGGGCTTGCAGCGCGCGCCGCGGCCGCGGTCCGGGCAGCGCCGGCGCCAGGAACTCGGCGGCGTAGCGAAGCCGCTTGAGCCGGCGCCGCGTGCGGTGGCGCGCGGCCTCGTCGTCTTCGGCGAAGCGGGCCGCACCGCCCGCGGCTGCCTTCCAGGCCCGCGCCAGCACCGGCGCGGCAGCCTGCGCCGCGCGCCGGCCGACGTCCGGGGCCGGGGCCAATGCGAGGGCGAAGGTCTGCAGTGCCAGCAGCGTGAACGTGTTCTCGCGCACCACGGCGCCGGGGTCTTCGGCGGCCGGCAGCGGCAGCAGCAGGGGCAGGCCCAAAGCGGCCAGCACGTCGGCGTCGCGCGTGGCGCCCAGGCGCTGCGCCGGGGTGCGCCAGGCTTCCTCCAGGCGCGCGGCCAGCGCCGGCTCCGCGCTCCAGCTGCCGAAGCAGCGCAGCACCGTGCGCAGGCGCCGCAGTGCCACCCGCGCCTGGTGAACGTGTTCGGCCGTGGCGCGGCCTTCGGCCAGCACGGCGGCGTTGGGCATCAGGTGCAACAGCGATTCGTGCAGCAGCGCCGCGAAGACCGGGCCGGCGGTGGCATCAGCGGGCCAGTCGGCCGTCGCGGCCTTGCGCGGCGGCGCCACCGCCCGGCCCTGCGCCAGCAGAGCGCCACGTTCGGACTTGGTGCGCGCTTCCAGCCACAGCCCGTGGCGCAGCACCCAGCGTTCGGCCAGGGCCAGCAGGGCGTGCGGCGGGCCGCCCCACCTCGCACACCTCGCGCGTCGCGCCGCCGCCGGCGAGGCGGCCGCGGTCGAGGCACACCTCGATGCGCGCGCCGGCGTGGCGCAGCACCCGCGTCAGGCGCCGGATGCGCGTCCGCAGCCGCTCGACCAGCGGCGCATCGTCGGCCAGCAGCGCCTGCACGGCCTGGCCTTCCGGCGTGGCGGCATGCGCGGCGAGGTCCAGCGCCGGCATGCGGCGCCCGCCGCCCCGTGCCACTTCGTGCTCGGGCCGCGCCGCCAGGCCGTCGCCGCGCGACTTCAGCGCCTGCACCCATTGCCGCCCTTCGCGGCGCAGGCGCAGCACGTGGCCGGCGGCGGCCAGGCGGCCGTCGGCGGTGTCGAAGTAGGTGGCGTGCAGGTCGACCGCTTCGGTGCGCGCGCCGGCGAACGCCCGCAGCACACCCGCCAGCGCGGCCTTCGGCACCTGGAAGCGCAGTTCGAATTCGACTGCGCCGGCGGCGTTCATCGGGCGGGCTGGCTTTCCCGCGGGTCGTCGCCGGTGGCGGTGGCGGTGACGCGGCCGTCACCGCCGAAGGTCACGCTGAAGACCTTGCCTTCGTTGACCGGCTTGAAGCGCCACTCCCAGACCTCTTCGTTCTTCAGGTCGAAGCGTTTCTGGGCCGCCGGCCGGCCCAGCAGGTCGCGCACCGCGTTGCGGTCCAGGCCCGGCTTGACGCGCGCGAAGTTGTCGGCGTTGAGCAGCTGGCGCAGCGAGCTCATCTTGCCGTCGGCACCGATCGTGATGCGGTAGTTGGTCCAGCCTTCGGGCTGGCGCGGGTACTCGAAGACCCGGCTGCCGTCGGCCCGCTCGGTGATGGTGACGGGGTCGCCGAACTGCTTGCGCACCTCGTTCTCGGTCGAGACCCCTTCCTCCAGCTTGGCCACCCGCGAAGGGTCGCAGGCGGCCAGCAGGAAGGCCAGCGCCAGCACGGCGGGAATGCGCATCGTCGCCCCCAGGTAAAATCGACGCCGGATTCTGCCTCCATACGTCCCCAAGGCCCGCCATGCTTGCCTCGCTGTTCGCCCGACCGCCCTACGTGTCCGAAGCCACGCAGTTCATCGACCAGCTCAAGGCCCAGCGCCCCACGCTGGAAGCCGAGCAGCGCGCCGGGCGCGCCCTGTTGTGGGAAAAGGGCGTCGACCGCGAGGCCCTGGCCGACTGGCGCGCCGCCCGCGTGCCGCAGCAGCCCTACGTCTACCAGACCAAGACCAAGTAACCCTTGGACACCGAACTGCCGGACCCCGGCGCCGACACGCCGGCGCCCGTGCCCGAGGTGGTGGACCAGGTGGCAGTGGCGCGCCTGTACGGCGAGCCGCTGTTCCGGCTGCCGCAGGACCTGTACATCCCGCCCGACGCGCTGGAGGTCTTCCTCGAGGCCTTCGAAGGCCCGCTGGACCTGCTGCTGTACCTGATCCGGCGCCAGAACTTCAACATCCTGGACATCCCGCTGGCCAGCGTGACGCGCCAGTACCTGGACTACGTGGAGCAGCTGCGCCGCCACAACCTGGAGCTGGCGGCCGAATACCTGCTGATGGCGGCGATGCTCATCGAGATCAAGAGCCGCATGCTGCTGCCGCCGAAGAAGAGCGCCGACGGCAGCGAACCCGAGGACCCGCGCGCCGAACTCGTGCGCCGCCTCATCGAATACGAGCAGATCAAGCTGGCGGCGGCGCGGCTGGACCAGCTGCCAGTGATCGGACGCGACTTCCTGCGCGCGCAGATCGCGGTGGAACAGGCCCTGCAGCCGCGTTTCCCCGACGTGCACGTGGCCGACCTGCGCGCCGCCTGGGCCGAGATCCTGCAGCGCGCCAGACTCACCCAGCACCACACCATCTCGCGCGAGCAGCTGTCGGTTCGCGAGCACATGTCCATCGTGCTGCGTCGGCTGCAGGGCCGGCGCTTCGTCGAGTTCCAGGACCTGTTCGACCCTTCACGCGGCGCGCCGGTGCTGGTGGTCACCTTCATCGCCATGCTCGAGCTTTCGCGCGAGCGGCTGATCGAGGTCACCCAGGCCGAGGCCTTCGCGCCGATCTACGTGCGGCTGGCGTACGAGCCGAGCTGACGCGCGCCTCCAGCGCCTCGAACAGCACGTCCAGCCCGTGCTCGAACACGGCGTCCAGCCGTTCCACCGTGAGGTGCGGTGCCACGGCGCGCACGTGCGGGAAGGCCACGCTCTGCGGTGAACGCTGCAGGGTGAGCGGCGTGGCGTCGGGCACGCGTTCGCGGCTGGCCACGTCGGCCATGCCGGCGCCGCCGGCGTAGCCGCCGATGAGGCGGAACCAGCGCGCCGCCTGCGCCGCGTCCAGGCCCAGGTCGGCGAAGGTCTCCAGGATCGCTTCGTAGACCGCGAACGCTCGCCCGGTGTTGAAGCGCCGCGCCGCCAGCAGGATGAAAGCCGGCGGGTGCCGCACGGCGATGTCCCGGTAGCTGGTGATCATGCGACGCAGCCGCACCAGCGGCGGCAGGCCTTCGCGCGGAGGCAGGTCCAGTTCGTCGAGCAGACGCTCCTGCACGGCGTCCAGCAGTTCGCCCTTGTTCGAGAAGTGGTGGTACAGCGCCATCGCCTCGACGCCCAGCGCCGCGCCCAGGCGGCGCATCGACAGGTTCTCCAGCCCTTCGGCGTCGATCAGCGCCAGCGCCGCGTCGGCGATGACGGCTGGCGTCAGCGCTTCGCGCGGCTGCACCACGGCCTTCGTCCGGGGGGTTCGGGGCATGGCCGTACTTTACACCGTAAGGTTCATCGTCTACAGTGACCTTACGCCGTAAGGTCGCAACCGAAGGAGCGCTGTCATGCACGCCGAGGATGTCGTCGCCCTGCTGATCCCCCTCACCTGGCTGGCGATGCTGGCCGTGGAGGCCCTGGGTACCGGGCGCCGATGGCCGGCGGTGCGCTTCTGGCGCACCCAGGGGCTGGCCTTCTTCATCCTGCTGGGCACGCTGAACGCGCTGCTGCCGCAATGGCTGCAGCCGCTGCTGGCGCCGCACCACCTGCTGGACGGCAGCCGCCTGGGCGTGGCCGGCGGTGTGCTCATCGGCTATCCGGTCCTGGCACTGGCCACCGCGCTGCTGCACCGGGCCTACCACCGCTTCGACCTGCTGTGGCGCTGGGTGCACCAGCTGCACCACGCGCCGCCACGGCTGGATACGCCGGGCGCCGTGGTCTTCACGCCCTGGGAGATGGCGATCAACATCGTGGTCTTCCAGTCCGTCGTCGTCTTCGCGCTCGGGCTCGACCCGCTGGCCGCCGCCATCGTGGGCTACGTGTCGGTGTTCTACGGCCTGTTCCAGCACTTCAACATCGCCACGCCGCAGTGGCTGGGCTATGTGATCCAGCGGCCGGAATCGCATGGCGTGCACCACCGGCGCGGGCTGCACGCGTACAACTATGCCGACTTCCCGCTCTGGGACCTGCTGTGGGGCACCTTTCGCAACCCGAAGGCGTTCAACGGCGAGGTCGGCTTCGAAGGCGCCGGCGCGACGCGGCTGGCGCCGCTGATGGTCGGCCGCGACGCCAACGCGGGGCTCTACGGCCCGGCCAACCGCGGGCGCGAGGACACGCAGGGGAATCCGGCATGAGCGCACTCGAAGACGCCCGGCGCGCCGACGACGCCGAGGCACGGGCCTTTGCCGACCTCTACGACGCGGCGGCGAAGCCGCTGCGCGAGCAACTGGGGCTGGCCGTGCACCGGGTCGCCGATGCCACCCTGCTGGTCGCCCCCCGCCTGCCGTCGCCGATGTTCAACCGCGCCATCGGCCTGGGCCTGCGCACGGCCGCCGACACGGCCGCGCTCCAGGCGATCGAAGCCGGCTACCGCAGCGCCGGCGTGAAGGACTGGTGGCTGCACTGGAACCCGCACGCCGCGCCGGACGGCTTCGAAACCACGCTGGCGGCACGCGGCTACTCCGCGCCGCCGCGCCGGCTGTGGGCCAAGATGCTGCGGCCGGCGGCCGGCGCGCCCGAAGCCGCCACCTCGCTGTCGATCGGCCCGGCGGGTGCCGCCGACGCGGCCGCCACGGCCCACGCCATCACCACCGCCTTCGAGATGCCGCCCTTCATGGCCGGCTGGCTTCGGCAGCTTCACGGCCGGCCACGCTGGCAACTGCTGGCCCTGCGCGACGGCGGCACCGTGGTCGGCGGCGGCTGCCTGTTCGTCGACGGCGACACCGGCTGGCTGGGCATGGGCGCCGTGCTCGCCTCGCACCGCCGGCGCGGCGGTCAGCGGGCGCTGCTGGCGCGCCGCATCGCCGAAGCCGCCGCCGCCGGCGCGTCGTGGGTGGTCACCGAGACCGGGCTGCCGAAGGCCGGCGAGCCCAACCCTTCGCTGGCCAACATCCGCGCCGCGGGGTTCGTGTGCGTGGCCGAACGGGCCAACCACGCCGCGCCCGCCTGAACGAATTCAGCGCACGCCCAGCTTGAACGCGATCATCGCCCGCAGCTTGTTCGGCAGCACGGGCTTGATGAGCAGGTGGAAGTCGTGCGTGACGGCTTCGTCCTCGTGGCCGCCGATGGTGCTGCCGGTGATGACGATGGCCGGCAGCTTCTGGCGTGGCCAGCGGGCACGGATCGCGTCCAGCGCGTCCAGGCCGGTGGCGGCCTGCGGCAGCCGGTAGTCCACCAGCAGCAGGTCGGGCTTCTCGATCGCGGGGTCGGCCAGCCAGGCCTTCACCGCGTCGACCGATTCGAAGGCCTCGACCGCCGCGCCCCAGGCCTTGAGCAGCACCACCAGGCCTTCGCGCACCGCGGCCTCGTCCTCCACCACGACGAAGAAGCGGCCCTGCAGCGTGAGCCCCAGCGTGGGCTTGGACGTGGCCGGCGGCATCTCGGTCGGTCGCGGCGCCTTGCCCACCGGCACGACGAGCGAGAACACGGTGCCGTGGCCGACGCGCGAACGCACGTCCAGAGGCGCGTTCATCAGCCCGGCCAGCCGCTTCACGATGGCCAGCCCCAGGCCCAGGCCCTTGCGCTGGTGCGCTTCCAGCGGGCGGTTCGTCTGCACCTGGAAGAACTCGTCGAAGATGCGCGGCAGCATCGCTTCGGAGATGCCGATGCCCGAGTCCCACACCTGCACCAGCAGCTGGCCGCCGCGCGGTCGGCAGCTCACCAGGATGCCGCCGTCGTCGGTGTAGCGGATCGCGTTGCTCACCAGGTTGCGCAGCACGCGCTCCAGCAGCACGGGGTCGGCATGGGCCACGTGGCGGTCGCCGCGGAAGCTGAGCATCAGGCCTTTCTCGAACGCCGTCGGCTCGAAGTGCAGGCGCAGGCGGCCGAACAGGTCGCGCAGGCGCACCGGTGCCGGGTTCACTTCCACCCCGCCGGTGTCGATGCGGGTGATGTCCAGCAGCTCGCCGAACAGGCCTTCGAGCGCGTCCACGCTCTCGTTGATGCTGTTCACCAGGGACGCCACCTCGGGGTCGTGGCTGCGCTGGCGCAGCGCCTCGGCGAACAGGCCCATCGCGTGCAGCGGCTGGCGCAGGTCGTGGCTGGCGGCGGCGAAGAACTGGGTCTTCGCGCGGCTGGCCGCTTCGGCCGCGCGGCGCGCCGAATCGGCTTCGGCCTTTTCCACCTGCAGCTGGCGCGCCAGCTCGTCGGTGCGCGCCTTCAGGTGGATGGCCTGGGCGAGCGCGTTGCCGTAGGTGCGCACCATCAGCACCGTGGCACAGAAGAGGATGCTGACGATGATGGCCAGCTGCCAGTGCCCGGGCTGGCTGGTGTCGGTGGCGATGCGCACCACCGCCGGCACCAGCACGAGCGAGATGTAGGCGATGAACACGCGCCCCTGCTGGGCCAGGATCTGCACCGAGCTGACGCCGTAGGTGTAGACCACCAGCACCAGGCCGATGGTGTCGTAGGGTGTGCCCAGGCCCCAGAACAGCCACGAAGCCACGCCCCACAGCGAGCCCTGCAGCAGCACCAGCACGCGCCAGCTGCTGCGCCAGGCCATCAGCTGCTCGTCGCCGGCACCGCCGCGCTGGCGCAGGTAACGCAGGAAGTGCGCCAGCCGCACGCACCACAGCAGCGCCACCGCCGCCACCCAGCCCCACAGCACGCGTGTGTCGGCCAGCTGCCAGAACAGCATGACGATGACGCCAACGCCGAACACGTAGCCCGCCAGCGTGGCCGGCGTCTGCGAATAGGCGGCACGCATCTGGTCGACGCGCCGCCCCACGAACGAAGGCAGCGCCGGCACCACCACTTCGGTGCCGGGGTCGGCGACGGGCGCCGGCGGGTCGACGGTCACGGGCGCGGCTGCGGCCGGGCCGCCAGGAAGCCGCCCTGGCCCTGCGTCATCTGGCTCACCGCCAGCACGGCCTGCGTGCGCGAGCTGACGCCCAGCGCGCGCAGCACCGCCGCCACGTGGTCCTTCACCGTCTCGACCGAGAGGTTGAGCTCGCGCGCGATCAGCTTGTTGGGCAGGCCCTTCAGCAGCAGCATCAGCACGTCGCCCTGGCGCGGTGTCAGGCCCAGTTCGGCCATCGTGGGCAGACGCTGCTGCGGTTCGGCGCGCGCGTGCTCGCCCAGCGGCGCGGCCCCCGGCGCGGGCACGGCGTCTTCGCGCGCGGCCAGGCTGGCGCCGTCCATGCCCAGCATGTTGGGCGGCACGTACATGCCGCCGGACATGACCATGCGCAGCGCGGTGAACAGGTCGTCGTTCGACGAACGCTTGGGCACGAAGCCCATCGCGCCGCCGTCGAGCGCGCGGATCACGTCGCTGGCGCGGTCGGAAGCCGAGACCACCACCACCGGCAGCGCGGGGTAGGTGCTGCGCAATTCGGCCAGCACGTCGAAACCGTCGGCGTCGCCCAGGGCCAGGTCCAGCAGCACGAGGTCGTAGTCCGCGTCGGCGGCCAGCGTGGCGCGCGCCGCCGCGGCGCTGTCCACGCCCTTGACGGTGACACCGCTGTCCAGGCCCTGGATGACCGACTGCAGCGCGGCCAGGATCAGGGGGTGGTCGTCGACCAGCAGGACCTTCATCTCGTCTCCCCGGGTGACACGTCTGCGGCGATTGTGCCGTGAGCCCGCTGCTTTCCTTGGCCGCCCGGCTGGGCTAGGCTGGGGCCGCCACCCGCAGGAGCCGCCCATGTCCAGCCCGCTGCTGAAGTCCGTGCTCGAAGCCATCCCCAGCCACCGTGACCGCGCGCTGAAGCCGGAGGAGATCGCGCAGCGCGTGGCCGCCGCCGCGGCGGTGCCACCGGAACAGGCACAGGCGGCTTCGGCGGTGGCGCTGGACCTGCTGCGCCTGCTCGACCTGCTGCAGGAGTCCGAAGGCCACCTGCACCTCGGCGGGCAGATGCAGACCTACTGCCGCAACAGCCTGCTTTGGTACCTGGCGAACGGCCATCGCCTGCTGGCCAACTGGGCGCGGCCGGGCACCGCCCAGGACACCGTGCTGGTGGCCAACCTGCTGGAGCGTGCGCCCTACGTGCTGAAGGCGCTCGAGGAGCGGCGGCGTTCGCTCGCCACCCAGGCGCACCAGCCGCTCTTCGCCACCCGGGAGCAGCCTTGTTCGGTGCTGCTGTTCAAGGCGCTGCACGAAGGGCGCATCTACCTGCTGCACCAGTGGGACCAGCAGGCCGAGCGCTACCAGCTGATCGGCGGCAAACGACGCGCCGAAGAGACGCCGGAGCAGACCGCGGTGCGCGAAGCGCTGGAGGAACTGCCCCAGGCGGCCCTGGTGGCGGGCCGGACCCTGTTCGTCAAGGCGGCGCCGATCGAGCCGTTCGAGGACTGGAACGTCTCGCCCACCTACGGCGCCCTCACGCGCTACGACCTGCACATCTTCCAGGCCCAGGTGAAGGGCACCGGCCTCACGCTCTCCGAGAGCGACCTCTGGATCTCGCTGGACGAAGCGGTCGCCGGCCGCACGCACCGCGGCGCTGCCATCGCCCCGATGGCGGGCCAGATCGCGGCGCGCGACGGCGACTTCCTCGAAAGCCTGCCGCCTTCGGTGGCGCAGGCCGACCCGCACCGCCTGTCGCTGCCGCCGGCACCCGTGCCCGCCGCCGCCGAGTTGCCTCAGCTGTTCATCAGCCACCGCCACAAGGACCACGTGCTGGCGGCGGCGCTCGTCGACGTGCTGCGTTCGGCCTTCGTCGTGCGGCCGGCGGACATCCGCTGCACTTCGGTGCCCCCCTACAGGCTGCCGGCCGGTGAGCGCACCCCCGACCGGCTGCGGCGCGAACTGGCCGGCGCGCGCGCCGTGCTGGGGATCATCACACCCGACACGGCCGACTCCAGCTACGTGATGTTCGAACTGGGCGGCGCCTGGGCCCAGGGGGTCGCCACCTGCCCGCTGCTGGCGCACGGTGCGACCGTGGCCGATCTGCCCGACCCGATCGGTGACCTGAACCCGCTGCGCCTGGACGACGAAGCCGACTGTCAGCAACTGCTGGACGACCTTCAGCGCACGACGACGCTGGTGCGGCAGTCAGGCGTCGGCGCCGACGTCGCCGCGCGCATCCGCAACCTGCGCAAGGAAGCCGCGGCCGCCGGCGCCTGAGTCAGACGAAGCGGCGCGACACCGACAGCGCCACGCAGGCGGGCTTGTCGGCGCCTTCGATCTCCATCGTCACTTCCACCGTCAGCTGCGCGCCGCCCTGGATGGGCTCGTACTCGGTCAGCTTGAAGCGGCCACGCAGGCGGCTGCCCACCCGCACCGGGTTCGGGAAGCGCACGCGGTTCAGGCCGTAGTTGATGCCCATGCGCACGTCGTCGATCGCGAACGCGCTCTGCGACAGCAGCGGCAGCAGCGAAAGGGTCAGGAAGCCGTGCGCCACGGTGGCGCCGAAGGGCCCCTGGGCCGCGCGTGCGGGGTCGACGTGGATCCACTGGTGGTCGCCGGTGGCTTCGGCGAACTGGTCGATGCGCCGCTGGTCGATCTCCACCCAGTCCGACAACGCGATCTCCTGGCCGACGGCGCCGACCAGATCCGAGAGGTGCGCGAAATGTTTCAAGCTTCCAGCCATTTCAGCAGCGGTGCCCACTGCTCCAGGTCGCGTTCGACGCGGCTCTGCGCCACGTCCCACAGGGTGAGGCCGCGCGCGGCCAGGTGCACGTAGTTCTGGGTGTCGCGCAGCCAGGCCACCACCGGCACCGGCAGCGTGGCCAGGTAGTGGTGCAGCTGCTCGTTGGCGATCGTGTGCTCGCGCACCCGCATGCCCACGAGGCCGATCTTCACGTGCTCGAAGCGCTTGTGCGAACGCAGTTCGTTGATGAAGCCATGCGTGGCCTGGATGTCGAAGATGCTGGCCTGCAGCGGCACCAGCAGGCGGTCGGCGATGCGCATCACCGCTTCCAGCCGCTTGCCGTGCAGGCCGGCGGGGGTGTCCAGCACCACGTGGGTGGTGCCCTTGGGCGGGCGCACGATGTCCTCGCCGTCCAGGTCCCAGCCGCGGATGGCGGCCACCTGCGGCGGCCGCAGCGCCAGCCACTGGCGCGCCGACTGCTGGCGGTCGACGTCGCCCAGCATCACCGCATGGCCGCGGGCGGCCAGGCTGCCGGCCACGTTGGTGGCCAGGGTGCTCTTGCCCACCCCTCCCTTGGGGTTGGCGACCACGATGACCGGCATGCGATGCTCTCCTCGGTATCGTTCTTGCGGCCAATGGTAATGGGGTTTCGGCAGGCTGCCGGGCGGCCCGCCGTGCGGATAAACCACAATCGGCCCCCGCCATGCCCCGCATCGTCGTCGTCGCCGCCCACCCGCAACTGCAGCAATCGCGCGTCACCCGCGCGCTGATGGACGCCGCCGCCGGCGTACCCGGCGTCGACCTGCGCGACGTCTACGCACGCTACCCGGACTACTTCGTGGACGTGGCGGCCGAGCAGGCCGCGCTGGCCGAGGCCCGGCTGGTGGTGTGGCTGCACCCGGTGCACTGGTATTCGATGCCGCCGCTCATGAAGCTGTGGCTGGACGAGGTGTTCGCCTTCGGCTGGGCCTACGGGCCGGGCGGCCTGGCGCTGCAGGGCAAGGACCTGTGGCTGGCAGCGTCCACCGGCGGCGTCGAGACCAGCTACCGCCCGGACGGCCACAACCGCTACTTCTTCGACGACTTCCTGCACCCCTACGAACAGACCGCCGCGCTCGCCGGCATGCGCTGGCTGCCGCCGATGGTGCTGCACGGGGCGCACCGCGTGGGCGACGCCGACCTGGCAGCGCACGCCGCACTCTTCGCCGACCGCTTGCGCGACTGGCCGCAATGGCCCGAGCTGGCCGACCTGGAGGCCGACACCACCTGCCAGGTGGCGGCCGACGAGCGCCCCGTCAACGCCGACTGAAGGACTCCCGCATGGAACATGGCAGCGGCTGGCTGCACGGCAGCCTGATCTACCTGGGCGCCGCCGTGCTGGCGGTGCCGCTGGCGCGCGCGCTGGGGCTGGGCTCGATCATCGGCTACCTGGGCGCCGGCATCGCCATCGGGCCCTGGGGCCTGGGCCTGGTGACCGACCCGCAGGCGATGCTGCACTTCGCCGAGTTCGGCGTCGTGCTGATGCTCTTCCTGGTGGGCCTGGAGCTGGAGCCCCAGCGCCTGTGGTCGCTGCGCAAGCCCATCTTCGGCTGGGGCAGCGTGCAGCTGTTCGGCAGCACGCTGCTGGTGCTGGGGGCGGGGCTGGCGGCCGGGGTGGACTGGCGGGTGGCGTTCGTCGCCGGGCTGGGGCTGGCGATGTCGTCCACGGCCATCGGGCTGGCGGTGCTGGCCGAGCGCAACCTGCAGGCCACCAGCGCCGGCCAGAGCGTGCTGGCGGTGGCGCTGCTGCAGGACATCGCGGCGATCCCCATCCTGGCCATCGTGCCGCTGCTGGCGGTGCAGCATGGCGCTGCCGAAGGCGCGGGCTGGCTGGGCGCGGCCAAGGCCTTCGGCGTCATCGCGGCCATCGTGTTCGGCGGCCGGCTGCTGCTGCGGCCGGCGCTGCGCTGGATCGCGCGCAGCGAGACGCCCGAGATCTTCACCGCCGCCGCGCTGCTGCTGGTGGTGGCCACCGCGGCGCTGATGGCCAGCGTGGGCCTGTCGATGGCGCTGGGCGCCTTCCTGGCCGGCGTGCTGCTGGCCGAAAGCGAATACCGCACCGAACTGGAGACCGATCTCGAGCCCTTCAAGGGCCTGCTGCTGGGGCTGTTCTTCATCGCCGTGGGCATGAGCATCGACTTCGCGGTGGTGTTCCGCCACCCGTTCATCGTCGTCGGCGTGGTGGCCGGCTTCCTGCTGCTGAAGACGGGGGTGCTGTGGGCGATGGCGCGCCTGATGCCGGTGCCGCTGGGCGAGCGGCCGGTGTTCGTGATCCTGCTGGCGCAGGGCGGCGAGTTCGGCTTCGTCGTCTTCCAGTCGGCGCTCGGCGCCGGCGTGATCGGCGCCGAGGTGTCCAGCCTGCTGGTGGCGGCGGTCGCGCTGTCGATGCTGCTGACGCCGCTGCTGCTGGTGGGCGCCGACCGCTGGTGGGCGGCGCGCCTGAAGGCGGGCGGCCCGAAGCTGGCCGAGATCAGCGAACCGCAGGAGGCGCCGGTCGTCATCGCCGGCTTCGGCCGCTACGGGCAGATCGTGGGCCGTCTCATCAACGCGGTGGGCCTTTCGGCCACGGTGCTGGACCACAGCGCCGAGGCGGTGGAAGGCGTGCGCCGCTTCGGCTGGAACGCCTTCTACGGCGACGCGACGCGGCTGGACCTGCTGCGCGTGGCCGGGGCCGGCCAGGCGAAGGTCTTCGTGCTCGCCATCGACGACGTCGAGCAGAGCCTGGCCTGCGCCAGGCTGGTGAAGCAGCACTTTCCCCACCTGGTGCTGGTGGCGCGGGCGCGCAACGTCACCCACTACTACGGCCTGCGCCAGCTGGGGGTGGAGCTGATCGAACGCGAGACGCTGGACTCGGCGCTGAAGAGCGCGCGCACCGTGCTCGAAGCGATGGGCTGGCAGCCGCACGACGCGCGCCACCAGGCGCTGCGCTTCCGCCGCCACAACCAGGAACTGCTGGAGCGCATGGCGCCCCACCTGGGCGACGAGAACAAGCTCATCGCGCTGGCCAAGCAGGGCCGCGCGCAGCTGGAGGAACTGTGGGCGCGCGAACGCGCCGAGAACGCCGCCGCCCAGGCGCGCAAGGGCTGGCAGTCCCCCGTGGCGGGAGCACAATCTGAGGCCGAATGACGGCTTCCGCGCGCACCAACACGCACCCGAGCATCAGCTGTGTCGTGCCGGCCTACAACGAGGCCGGCAACCTGCCTCGGCTGCTGGAAACGCTCACCGCGCTGCTGCGCGCCAGGCCGGCGCCCTGGGAGGTGATCGTCGTCGACGACGGCAGCCGCGACGACACCGCCGCCGCCATGCGCCCCTGGGCCGCGCAGCCCGGCGTGCGCTACCTGCGCCTGTCGCGCAACTTCGGCAAGGAGTCGGCCCTTTCGGCCGGCCTGGAGCGCGCGCGCGGCGATGTCGTCGTGCTGATGGACGCCGACCTGCAGCACCCGCCGGCCCTGATTCTCGTCATGCTGGAACGCTGGGCCGCCGGGGTCGACATGGTGGTGGCGGTGCGCGAGTCGCGCGCCGAGGAGCCCTGGCTCAAGCGCTTCGGCACGCGCTGGTTCTACCGCATCGTCAACGCCGGCTCGCATGTGCCCATTCCGCCCGACGCGGGCGACTTCCGGCTGCTGGACCGCCGCGTCGTCGACGCGCTGGTGGCCCTGCCCGAACGCAACCGGTTCCTCAAGGGCCTGTACGCCTGGGTCGGATTCCGCACCGCGGCGCTGCCCTACCAGCCCGCGCCGCGCGCCGAAGGGCGCAGCAGCTTTTCGTTCGGCCGCCTGGCCACGCTGGCGCTCACCGGCGTCACCTCGTTCTCCAACCTGCCGCTGCGGCTGTGGAGCGGCGTCGGCGCCGTGGTGGCGCTCGGCGCGCTGCTGTACGGCCTGTGGGTGATCGTCGAGCACTTCATCGATGGCCACCCGGTGCCCGGTTACGCCACGCTGGTGACCAGCATGATGTTCTTCAGCGGCGTGCAGCTGCTGTCGATCGGCATCCTGGGCGAATACGTGGGCCGCATCTTCGACGAGGTGAAGCAGCGCCCGCTCTACCTGGTCGGCGAAGAGGCCGGCGAAAGCCTGATCTCGCCACGCCACCCGTGAAGACGCTGGCCCTGGTGGCCGACGATTTCGGCCTCGAAGCCCCCATCGACCGCGCCATCCTGCGGCTGGCGGCGGCCGGCCGGCTATCCGCCGTCTCCTGCATCGTCACCGCCGACGATTGGCGCCATTCGGCGGGCCACCTGGCGGCGCTGCCGGTGGGGGCCGGCCTGCACTGGAACCTGACCGAAGGGCAGCCTCTGTCGGCGGCGCTGGCGCACCTGTGGCCCGAACTGCCGCCGCTGCCGCGCCTGCTGGCACTGGCCCACCTGCGCCGGCTGCCGCTGGCGGCGCTGCGTGCCGAACTGGCGGCCCAGCTGGACGCCTTCGAAGCCGCCTACGGCCGCCCGCCGGCGCACCTGGACGGCCACCAGCACGTGCACCACCTGCCGCAGCTGCGCGGCCTGGTGCTGGAGGCGCTGGCCACGCGGCCGGCGTTGCGGGTACGCGCCACAGGCCGCCTGCGCGGGCCGGGCTCAGCGCTGAAGCGCCGCGTCATCGAATGGACCGGCGGCCGTGCGCTCGCGCGCTGCCTGCAGCGCCTGGGCCGGGCGCAGAACGAGGTGCTGCTGGGCGCCTACGACTTCCAGGCCGCCGACTACCGGGCCTTGATGCGGGCCTGGCTGGGCGCCCTGCCCGAGCAAGGCGCCCTGCTCTTCTGCCACCCGGGCGAAGCCGGCGCCAGCGACGCCATTGCCGCCGCGCGGGCGCGCGAGCTGGCCTATCTGGCGAGCGATCACTTCGCGGCCGATCTGGCCGCGGCGGGGGTGCAGTTGGCACCAGCAGGCTGAGCCGGCCGGCGCAGCAGCAGCGCACGGCGGCCTTCGAACGCCGTCTCCAGCGCCCCCAGGGGGCCCAGACGGGGCACTTCGTGGCGTTCGGCCACCACCCACACCGTGCCGGGCGTGCAGGCCAGTTCGCCCACCCGGTCCCAGGTCAGCAGCCGCTGGCGGCCGGCCGCGGGCGCGAAGCGGGTGGCGTCGGAGAGTTCCTTGTGCCAGTCGTCGCGACCGGCCAGGTCGGCCGAACCCCAGTCGGCCAGCACCACCGCCGGCGCGGCCACGCCGGCGTACAGGCGGACGTCGAAGTAGGGCTCGTCGGCGTAGGCCAGCGTGTCGCCGTTGCGCCAGCGCTCGGCGAGCGCACGCGCCAGGTCGCGGTTCGAGCCGCGCGCCTCCCAGGCCAGCGCGCCGACGCCGGCCACGCAGACCGCCGCCGTCACCGCCGCGAGCGTGCGCCAGCGTGTGCCGCGGGCTTCCAGCGCCAGCGCCAGCAGCGCCACCATCGGCGCCACTGCCGGCAGCACGTAGCCCACCAGCTTGGAAGCCGGCAGCGAGAAGAAGACCACGATCGCCAGCACCCACCAGCGGTACAGGCCTGCACGCGCCGGCGCCTGGCCCGCGACCCGGGCCGCCGGCCACAGCCACAGGCTCCACGGCAGCATCAGCGCCGGCAGCGCGACGAAGAAGAACCAGAAGGGCTGCTGGTTGTTGAAGTGCGCGGTGGCGTAGCGGCGGAAGTGCTGCTCGACGATGAAGTAGTCGAAGAAGCCGGGGTGGCGCTGCTCCATCAGCCACGGCCAGGGCAGCGCCACGGCCGCGAACGCGGCCAGCCCCAGTGGGTGCAGCAGCCCGAGCATCTGGCGCCAGCGCCCCTGCGCCAGCAGCCAGGGACCCACCACGAAGGCCGGCAGCACGAAGCCGATGAGACCCTTGGCCAGCACGCCCAGGCCGCACAGCGCCCAGCCGGCGGCGAGCCATCGGCGATCGGTGCGCGCCGGGTCTTCCACCGCGCGCACGAAAGCCAGCACGGCGGCCGTGATGCAGGCGGCGACGCCGATGTCGTGGTTCACGTACTGGGCGCCGAAGTAGAACAGCGGCGTCGTGGCCAGCACCACCAGGCCGGTGCGCGCGACGCGTTCGCCGTGCCAGCGCCTCAGATGCAGGAAGAGCGCCGCGCCCAGGCCCCAGGCCAGCAGCGCCGGCCCCAGGCGGAGCGCGAACTCGTGGGGGCCGAAGAGCTTCATCGCCGCGATGCCCAGCCAGTACAGCAGCGGCGGCTTGTGGAAGTAGGGCAGGCCGTCGAGCGTGGGTTCGAGCGCGCTGCCGTGCAGCATCTCGAACGCCACGCCGGCGTAGCGCCCTTCGTCGGGCAGCAGCAGCGGCCGCCAGCCGATGGTGGCCAGCAGCCACAGGGCCAGCAGGCCGAGCTCGCGCCAGGCGGTTTCGCGCTTCAACGGAGTCCGTCGTACAGGAGCTTCGAACCGGTGAGGAACATGCCGATGTGGAACAGACGGTAGTACAGCGTCGGCGGCACGTGCTTGACCACGCGCACGCCCAGCCACACACCCAGCGGCGCCACCGGCACCAGCATGAGCGAGGTCATGAAGTTCCGCAGGTCCAGCAACCCCAGCCAGGCATAGGGCACCCACTTCGACAGGTTGATGGCAGCGAAGAACACCGCCAGCGTGCCGGTGAACACCAGCGGCGGCAGCCGCAGCGGCAGCATGAAGAAACCGATCGGCGGACCGCCCGCGTGCGCCACGAAGCTGGTGAAGCCCGACGCCGTGCCCAGCAGGAAGCCCAGCCAGCGCGGCGGCGGCGGCGCGTCGGCCCGCGGCGGGAAGGCGACGCGGATGGCCAGGAACACGAGCGTCAGCGCACCCACCACGCCGCCCACCATGCGCGCCGGCAGCACGCCGAAGGCCGCGGTGCCGATGGCCGTGCCCAGCAGCCCGGCCGGCAGCAGCAGGCGCAGCAGCCCGCGGTCGCAATGGCGCAGCAGCGCCGCGAGGCCGAAGCCGTCCATCACCACCAGCAGCGGCAGCATCACGGCGGCAGCCTGCGGCACCGTCACCACGGTGGCCATCAGCGGCACCGCCAGCGCACCGAAGCCGGCGCCGAAGCCGCTCTTGCTGATGCCCATCAGCAGCACCGCCGGCACGGCGACGGCGTAGAACCAGGGGTCGGTGATCAAGGCGACAATTGTCCGATGTTCCAGCCTTCCCAGAACGACGTGCGGCGCTTCTTCTGCGCCGTGCGCGCGCGCCAGCGCGACGGGCTGCCGCTGGACCCGATGCAGGCCGTGGCGGCCGGCTGGGTGGCCGAGCACCCGGAATACTTCGGCGACCTGGACGACGAAGCCGCCGCGCTGGCCGCCGTCTACACGGTGGAGGACGGCCGCACCAATCCTTTCCTGCACCTGTCGATGCACCTGTCGATCACCGAGCAGTGCAGCATCGACCAGCCCAGCGGCATCCGCCAGGCGGTGGAACTGCTGGCGGCACGGCGCGGCTCGCTGCACGAGGCGCACCACGAGGTGATGGAATGCCTGGGCGAGATGATCTGGGCCAGCCAGCGCAGCGGCCTGCCGCCCGACGGCGTGGCCTACATCGAGGCGGTCAGGCAGCGCGCGACGAAGCGTTGATCGGCCGCGTGCCGATCACCAGCCGTTGACGCTGCCGATGTAGGCCCAGATCGCTTCCATCTGGTCGGGCCGGACGATGCCGCCCCAGGCCGGCATCTGGCGCTTGCCCTTGGTCACCGACTCGAGGAAGCGCGCCTTGTCGTCCTTCGGGAAGGTGCGCAGGTCGAAGTAGGCGCTGCTGCCCACGGCCAGGTTGATGCCGTGGCAGCGCACGCAGAAGCTGGTGTAGGCGCGGCGCCCCTCTTCGGGCGTGGCCGCCACCGGCGTGACAGCGGCCGGCGCCGAAGCCGCGGGCGCGGAGGCTTCCTGGGCGGAAGCCGCCGCCGCCGCGGCCAGCGCGACGGCAGCGAGGAACCGCAACTTCACCGCTGGAGCGCGAAGGTCCAGAGCGAACTGCCCGCGGGCATGTTGGCCAGTTCGGGGTCGCCGGCGAGCGCGCCGTAGACGGTGGCCGCGCCGCTGGTCACGGTGATGTACTGGCGGCCGTCCTTTTCCCACGCGATGGGCAGCCCGGAGATGCCGCTGCCGGCCTGGAAGCTCCAGAGCTCCTTGCCGTCCTTCGCGTCGTAGGCCTTGAACTGGCCGGTCTGGGTGCCGGTGAAGACCAGCCCGCTGGCGGTGGACAGCACGCCGGCCCAGTTGGGCGCCTTCAGCAGCACTTCCCAGGCCTTGCGCCCGGTGGCCGGGTCCCAGGCCACGAGCGATCCGCGGTTGCCGTCGGCCGGGCCGGCGAAGCCCGCCAGTTCCAGGCCCAGCCACCAGTTGGGGCCGCCGGGCTTCTTCTGCTCGACGTACTTCACCTTCATGCCCAGGTCGACGGTGTTGAAGAACACCAGCTTGCGGCCCGGGTCGTAGCTCATCGGCATCCAGTTCTTGCCGCCGAAGGCGCTGGGCCAGACCTCGATCTCCTTGCCACCGGCGCCGTCCTTGCGCACCTCGGCCGTCATCGGGGTGTCCATCGGCCGCCCCGTCTTCAGGTCGATGCCGGTGGCCCAGTTGATCTTGCGCGCGAAGGAGTTGGCCTTCAGCAGGCTGCCGTTGGTGCGGTCGAGCACGTAGAAGAAGCCGTTGCGATTCGCCTGCATCAGCACCTTGCCGCTGCCGGCGCCGGGCATGTCGGCCAGCACCAGTTCGTTGACGCCGTCGTAGTCGTACGGGTCGCCGGGGCTGAACTGGTAGTGCCAGACGATCTCGCCGGTGGCCGGGCGGATGGCGAGCACCGAGCCGGTGTACAGCGTGTCGGTGCCGCGCATCGCCACGTTCCAGGGTGCGCCGTTGCCGGTGCCCCAGTAGACGAGGTTGAGCTCGGGGTCGTAGCTGCCGGTCAGCCAGGTGGGCGCGCCGCCGGTCTCGGCCATGCCGGGTTTCCAGGTGTCGCCGCCCTTCTCGCCCGGGCCGGCGGTGGTCCAGCGGTGCCACTTCTTCTCGCCCGTCTTCAGGTCCCAGCCGTCGAGGAAGCCGCGCGTGCCGTACTCGCCGCCCGAGATGCCGGTGATGAGCACGTCGCCCGCCACCAGCGGCGCGTGCGTCATGCTGTAGCCCTGCTTGTAGTCGGCCGCCTTCTGCTTCCAGATCTGCTTGCCGTCGGCCATGCTGATCGCCAGCACATGCGCGTCCAGCGTGGTGCGGTAGAGCACGCCGTCGCGCGCGGCCATGCCGCGGCTCTGGATGCCGCAGCACAGGTAGCCGTTGATGTCGGCCGGCAGGTCCACCGGCACCTTCCACTTCTGGCGCCCGCTGACGGGATCGATCGCGATCGTGTGCGAATGCGTCGCCAGGTACATGGTGCCGTTGATCAGCAGCGGCTGCGTCGACGCGTTGGCCGAGTTGTCCAGGCTGAGGTTCCAGACCGGCACCAGGTTCTTCACGTTGCCGGGGTTGATCTGGGACAGCGAGGTGTGGCGCTGCTGCGCCCAGCCCATGCCGTAGGTGGTGACGTCGCCGGGGGTGGCGGCATCGTTGCGCAGGTCGGTCAGGCTCTGCGCACCGGCGGTGCCGGTCAGCAGCGCCGCCGCCAGCAGCGCGAGCGCCGCGCGGGTCTTCGAGGCTTGCATCGTCATGTCTCCTTCGTGGAAGGTCTGCTCCGCAGGCCAACGCCGGGCCCGCAGCGCGGGAATCTATGCGTCCGGCCGCCGCGGCGCCACACCGGGGGTTTCCCTAGCGGCGGCTTGTTCCGCGCTGGCACACTCGCGCACGGAGGTTCACCACCTTTGTCCCAGCAGCACCTGCCGGGCGCGCGACCGCCGGCCGGCGCCCTGTCCAGCCCCTTCTTCGCCACCGCCGAGGACCGCGTCGCCTGGGCGCGCCAGCGCTACTTCGAAGAGGGGCAGCGCCCTTCGGGCATCGTCAGCGAAGCGGTCATCCAGGGCTGGCAGCGCTGCCTGGCTTCGGGCCTGAAGCCGCAGCAGCGGCCCGAGTTCGAGCCCATCGCGCGTTCGCGCATGAACGCCGCGCTGGCGCGCGGCCGCACCCTGCTGGACGCCGCCGGCCCGGAGATCGAGCAGCTCGACCGCATGCTCGCCGGCACCGGCTGCAAGGTGATCCTGGTCGACGGCGCCGGCGTGGTGCTGCGCGCCACCGCCGCGCCTTCGGTGGCGCGCTCGCCGCTGGAGCTGGGCGCGCGCATCGGCGTGAGCCTGGCCGAGAACAACCTGGGCTGCACCGCGCCTTCGGTCACCGCGCGCAGCACGCGTGCCTGCACGGTGTCGGGCGGCGAGCATTTCTTCGGCGTGCTGGGACAGATCCACTGCGCGGCCGCCCCCATCCACAACCGCGAAGGCGAACTCGCCGCCGTGCTGGACCTGTCGATCGAAGGCCGGCCCTTCGCCTTCGACGCCTTCGCGCTGGTGCGGCTGTTCGCCGCCGCGATCGAGAACCGCTACGTCGCCGCGCAGGCGCACGAACGGCTGCTGGTGAGATTCCAGGTCGCGCCCACGATGCTGGGCACGCCGATGGAAGGGCTGGCGGTGGTGGACGGCAGCGGCCGCGTGGGCTGGATCAACGCCGCCGGCACCGCGCTGCTGGAACCGCCCGGCGCGCCGACGCCGCAGCGCGACGTGGAACCGCTCTTCGGCCTGCGCCTGGAGCAGCTGATGGGGCTGTGCAGCGCCAGCACGCCGCTGCCGCACCGCCTGCCCAGCGGGCTGGGCGTGTGGCTGCTGGCGGTGGCGCCCGGCCGGCGCCCGACGGAAGCCGAGGACGTGCCGCCTCCGATGCCTGCCGTGCCGCCTTCGCTGGACGAGGTGCACCGCCACCACATCGAGCAGACGCTGGCCGCCGCCGGCGGCAACATCTCGGAAGCGGCGCGCCGGCTGGGCGTCTCGCGCGGGCTGCTCTACCGCCGCCTGCGCGAGTGGCGCGACCGCACTACCTGATCGTCACCCAGGCCACTTCCAGCCAGTTGTCGGCGCGGTGCACCGCCTCGACGTTGGTGCGCGCGGCCCAGGGGATGACCTGGCGGTGCAGCGGGATGGTGTGGAACTGCTCGCGCCATTCGGTCAGCGCGGCGCGGATCAGCGCCTCGCGCTTCTTCGGGTCGGCTTCGCTGCTGGACTGCGCCGCCAGCTGGTCGAACTTGTCGTTGCGCGAACGGCCGTAGTTGTACAGGCCCACGCCCTTCTCGCCCAGGTTGCGCATCACCGGCGTCAGCGTGGTCTCGGCGTCGGTGACGGCGCCGCCCCAGCCCAGCATGTACAGGCTGGTGTCGTGCTTCTCCAGCTTGGGGAAGTAGGTGGCGCGCGGCATCGCGTTGACGCGCACCTTGATGCCGATCTTGGCCCACATCTGCGCCAGCGCGATGCAGATCTCCTCGTCGTTGATGTAGCGGTTGTTCGGGCAGTCGAGCGTGACCTCGAAGCCGTCGGCATAGCCGGCCTCGGCCATCAGCTTCTTCGCCGCGGCCAGGTCGAAGGGCAGCGCGCGCGACTCGAACGCGGGATCGCTGAAGTTCGCGATCGGCGACGGCATCATGCTGCCGGTCGGGAAGCTCTGGTTGTTCATCAGCTTGGTCTTCATCGTCTCGATGTCGACCGCCTGGTACAGGGCCTTGCGCACGCGCAGGTCCTTGAACGGGTTCCTGCCCTTCACGCTGCCGTGCAGCAGCTCGTCGCGGAACTGGTCCATGCCGATGAACACGATGCGGTTCTCGGGACCGTCGATGATCTTCACGCCGGCCGTGCTGCGCAGCCGCGCCACGTCGCGCGGTGCGGGGTCGAGCACGAAGTCGATCTCGCCCGAGACCAGCGCCGCCAGGCGGGTGGCGTCGTTCGCGATCTGGGTGTAGACGATCTCCTGCACGTTGCCTTCGAACCTGCCCCACCAGTTCGGGTTGCGCTTGTAGGTGGTCTTGATGCCGGGCGAGCGGCTGACCAGCATGTAGGGGCCGGTGCCGTTGGCGTTGAAGGAGGCGAAGGTCTCCTCCTTGTTCTTGAAGTCCAGCGGCTTGACGGTCTTGTGGTCCTCGCACCACTTGCGGCTCATCATCCACAGCGGCTGCGCGATGTGCTCCAGGAAGATGGGGTTCACCTTCTCGAGCCGGAACTCCACCGTCAGCGGGTCGATCGCCACCGGCGTGCCCACCGCGTTGGCGTAGACGTTGATCTGCGAGGTGGGTTCCTTGCCGCGCTGGACGGAGAACACCACGTCGTCGGCGGTGAAGGGCGTGCCGTCGTGGAACTTCACGTTCGGCCGCAGCTTGAAGCGCCAGGTCAGCGGGCCGGTCTGCTGCCAGGAAAGCGCCAGCTGCGGCACCATGCCCAGCTTGCGGTCGCGCGCGATCAGGCCTTCGTAGACCTGGCCGTTCATCATGTTGGTCATGGACTCGTTCTGCGAGTGCGGGTCCATGGTCTGCGGGTCGCCCTGGCTGGCCCAGCGCAGGGTCTGCGCGGATGCGCCGGCGGCCAGCGCGGCGCCCAGCAGCAGGGCGGTGAGAAAGGACTTCATGACGGCTCCGGTGGACAGGGAAGCCGCCAGTGTAGGCAAGGCCGCGGGCTCAGCCCTCGCGCATGAAATCGCGCTCGGGCCTTCGCCAGCCGCAGGACACCTTCCGGTGTCCTGCGCGCGGGCTCAGCCCGCGGGTGCGTACCCTTCCTCGGTCAGCGCGGCGGCGAAGGCCTCGCGCGGCTGCGCGGATTCGATCTGCACCTTGTGTTCCGGCAGGTCCACCTTCAGCGTGGCGGCGGCGTCGACGCGCTGCACGGTCTGGGTGACCACCTTCACGCAGTGGCCGCAGGTCATGTCGGGGAGCTTCAGTTCGATCATGGTCGGATTCCTCGTCGTCCAGGCGACAGGAATCTTACCCCGGACCCTATTTCGACGCCTTGCGCAGATCGGGGTCGAGCCAGAGTTCGTCCAGCTGCTTGAAGCCCCAGCGTTCCGGCGACTCGCGGCCGACGATCTTGTCGCTGGTGGCGTCGCGTGCCAGGTCCAGCCGCACCGGCGCGAAGGGCATGTTGGACTTGGTCGAGAAGAACAGCTTCACGACCGGCGCCGACAGCTGTTCGGCGTTCTGCTCCACCACCACGCCCAGGCGGCCCGAGGCCATGCGCACCAGCGAACCGGTGGGGTAGATGCCGATGCTGCGCACGAAGGCGGCGAAGATGCGTTCGTCGAAGTGGCCCTTCCACGAAGCCATCTTGGCGATCGACTCCGACGGGTCCCAGCCCGCCTTGTAGGGCCGGTTGGAGGTGATGGCGTCGTAGACGTCGCACACCGCGCCCATGCGCGCGTGCAGGCTGAGGCCGTCGCCCGAAAGGCGGTGCGGGTAGCCGGTTCCGTCGACCCGCTCGTGGTGGTGCAGGCATACGTCGAGCGCCATCTCGCCGGCACCGCGGCCTTCGACCAGCAGTTCGTGGCCGCGCTCGGGGTGCGTTTTCATCACCTTGAACTCGTCGTCGGTGAGCTTGCCCGGCTTGTTGAGCACGTCGCCCGGCATCAGCGCCTTGCCGATGTCGTGCAGCAGCCCGGCCTGGCCGGCCTCGCGGCACTGCTCGGGCGCGAGGCCGAGCTGGCGCGCCAGCGACACCATCAGCGCGCAGACGGCCACCGAATGCATGTAGCTGTAGTCGTCGTGCGTCTTCAGGCGCGCCAGGCTGACCAGCGCGCCGGGGTTGCGGAACACCGAGTCGGAGATCTGCTCCACCAGCGGCAGCGTCTGCTCGGCGTCGATCGCGCGGCCCAGGCGGGCGTCGGCGAACATGTTCACCACCGCCTCGCGGCCGCGCTTGACCGCGGCGGCGGCCCGCGCCATCTCTTCCTGCATCGTGGTGCGTTCGGGCGGCGGCGGCGCCTTCGCGGCAGCTGCGGGGACTGGCGGGGGCGGATCGGCCACGATCGCGCGCGGCGCCGGCAGCGAAGGCTTCTCGGCGGGCACGTCCAGGCCCTTGGAGACGTCGATCCAGCATTCGCGCACGCCGCTGTCCCGGACCTTGGCCAAGGTGGCCTCGTCCTCGATCACGAAACGGGTGCGCCAGAAGGGGTGGTCGACCCACGAGCCTTCGAAGGCATGCAGGTGCATGCCCCTTCTCAACTGGCTGGTCTCGATCTTCTTGAGCATCGGAGCGGGCGAATGCGGGGGTGTCGCATTGCCAACTCCCTGCGGCTGCCTCTGTTTCGGCCGCCGCGCATCAGAACTTGAGTGTCAGCGTGTCAGCGCAAGGGGGACTGCGACACCGTCTGCACGTCGCCCGGCAGGCTGCCCAGGTACTCGGCGATGGCCTTCAGCTCGGCCGCCTTGAACTGCTTGACCTGGGCGCCCATGATGGGGTTGCTGCGGCCCACCTGCGGGTTGCCTTCGGTGGCGTAGGCGCGCAACGCGACCGTGAGGTAGTCCCCATACTGGCCGGCCAGCTTGGGGTAGGCGGGGTCGATCGGCTTGTTGAAGTTGGCGCCGTGGCAGGACGCGCAGGCGCCCTTGGTCAGCAGCGCGGCCACTTCGGCCGGCGCGGCCGCGGCGCTGCCGGTGTCGGCCACCGTCTTCATCGAACCGCCGCCCTGCGCTTCATAGAACGCGGCCAGGTCGGCCATGTCCTGGTCCGACAGCGAAGCGGCAATGGCGCGCATCGTGGGGTGCTTGCGGTCGCCCTTCTTGTAGGCGCCCAGCGCGGCGGCGATGTACTTGGCGCCCTGGCCGCCGATCTTGGGCACGTGGTGCACCTGCGGGAAGCTGGCCTGGTAGCCGACGATGCCGTGGCAGCCGATGCACATGGCGGCCTTCTTCTGGCCGGCAGCGGCGTCCTGCGCCCGGGCGGGGGTGGCGAAGGCGGCACCGACGAGGCAGGCCAGCAGGAGGGGACGCAGGAAGGTCGCTTGGTTCATCGTCGCGGGAATGAAGGTTCTCTGGAGGCGTTGCGAACCCGGCTTGCGCCAGCGCAACCGCGGCAGGACGGCGGCGCATTATAGGGGCCGCTTATACTGGCCCGACCCCCCGTTTCAACCCTCGCCACCCATGAAATTCCAGGGCTCGGACCAGTACGTCGCCACGCAGGACCTGATGCTGGCCGTGAACGCCGCCGTCACGCTCAAGCGCCCCCTGCTGGTGAAAGGCGAGCCCGGCACCGGCAAGACCATGCTGGCCGAGGAAGTGGCGCGCGCGATGGGCATGCCCCTGCTGCAGTGGCACATCAAGAGCACCACCAAGGCGCAGCAGGGCCTGTACGAGTACGACGCGGTGAGCCGCCTGCGCGACAGCCAGCTGGGCGACGAACGCGTGAAGGACATCCACCACTACATCGTCAAGGGCGTGCTGTGGCAGGCCTTCACGGCCGAACAGCCGGTGGCGCTGCTGATCGACGAGATCGACAAGGCCGACATCGAGTTCCCGAACGACCTGCTGCGCGAGATCGACCGCATGGAGTTCTACGTCTACGAGACGCGCGAACTCATCCAGGCGAAGCACCGGCCGATCGTCTTCATCACCAGCAACAACGAGAAGGAACTGCCCGACGCCTTCCTGCGCCGCTGCTTCTTCCACTACATCAAGTTCCCCGACGCCGAGACGATGACGAAGATCGTCGACGTGCACTTCCCCGGCCTGCGCAAGACGCTGCTGTCGTCGGCGCTGAAGACCTTCTACGACGTGCGCAACCTGCCGGGCCTGAAGAAGAAGCCCAGCACGAGCGAACTGCTCGACTGGCTGAAGCTGCTGGTGGCCGAGGACATCCCGCTCGAAGTGCTGCAGAGCCAGGACGAGAAGGTCGCGGTGCCGCCGCTGGTGGGCGCGCTGCTGAAGAACGAACAGGACGTGACGCTGTTCGAGAAGCTCGTGTTCATGCAGAAGCACAACCGATGAGCTGGCCTTCCCCGGTCACGCTGATCGGGGCCCACGCGAGCCTGGTGCCGCTGGCCGCCGAACACGAAGCTGCGCTGTGCGACGCGGTGCGCGACGGCGAGCTCTGGAAGCTCTGGTACACGGCGATCCCCGCGCCCGAGCGCATGGCCGCCGAGATCCAGCGCCGCCTCGGGCTTCATGCCCAGGGCTCGATGACGCCCTTCACCGTGCTCGACGCCGGCGGCCGCGTGGTCGGCATGACGACCTACATGAACGTCGACGCGGTGAACCGGCGCGTCGAGATCGGCAGCACCTGGTATTCGAGGAGCGCGCAGCGCGGCGCGCTGAACACCGAGTGCAAGCTGATGCTGCTGGGCCATGCCTTCGAGGCGCTGGACTGCATCGCGGTCGAGTTCCGCACCCACCGGCTGAACACGCAGAGCCGGCGCGCCATCGAGCGCCTGGGCGCCCAGCTCGACGGCATCCTGCGCGCCCACCAGCGCGGCGCCGAAGGCACGCTGCGCGACACCGCCGTCTACAGCATCACCGCCGCCGAATGGCCCACCATCCGCACCCACCTGCGCTGGCAGCTGGACAGGCCGCGCGAAGGCCAGGTCTGACCTGACCCCCCCGGGAGAACCGCTCCATGCGCCTGCTGATCGCCTGCACCCTGCTTGCCGCCAACGCGGCCTGCGCCAGCGCGTCACCGCCGCTGGCCGTGTTCAAGCCTGCCGGCTCGCGCCAGTGCGAAGGCGGCGGCACGCCGCCCGAGCGCATGCGCGCCGAGCTGGAAGCCGCCGGCGTGAAGGTGAAGGCCGCCACCTGCGGCACCGACGGCCGCATGCACGCCGCCGTCTGCGGCGGCGCCGACGGCCGGCTGGTGATCCTGGAGATCGCGCCCGAACAGGCCGATGCGGCGGCGAAGCTGGGCTTCCAGCCGCTGGCGAAGATGCCTTCGGCACAACGCGCGGAATGCCGCTGAACGAAGCCCCGTTCGAGGCCGAAGGCGGCTGCGACTGCCGCCAGGTGCGCTACCGGCTCGTGAGCCGGCCGCTGTTCGTGCACTGCTGCCACTGCCGCTGGTGCCAGCGCGAGAGCGGTGCCTCGTTCGCGCTCAACGCGATGATCGAGAACGACCGCCTGCAACGCCTGCAAGGCGAGGCCGAACTGGTCGACACCCCTTCCGAGAGCGGCCTCGGCCAGCAGATCGCACGCTGCCCGCGCTGCCGCGTCGCGCTGTGGAGCCATTACGCCGGTTCCGGCCCGGCGGTGGCCTTCGTGCGCGTGGGCACGCTGGACCAGCCCGACCGGCTGCCGCCGGACGTGCACATCTTCACGGCCAGCAAGCAGCCCTGGGTGGTGCTGCCGCCGGGCGCGCCTGCCTTTGAAGAGTACTACGAGCGCGATCAACTCTGGCCCCCCGAGAGCCTGGCACGGCGGCAGGCGCTGTTGCCGCAGATCGAAGCCTGGCAGGCCGCACGCGAGAAGAGGGACCGATGAAGAAGAAACCGATCACGGTCGACGACCTGTGGAAGATCGAACGCGTCGGCAACCCCAGCCTGGCGCCCGACGGTGCGCAGGCGGTGGCCGCCGTCACCCGCTTCTCGATGCAGGACAACAAGTCCAGCGCCTCGCTGTGGCTGCTGTCCACGCTGGGCGGCGCACCGCGCGCGCTCACCCAGTGCGGCGAGAAGGACGGCCAGCCCCAGTGGAGCCCGCGCGGCGACCAGATCGCCTTCGTCGCCCGGCGCGAACAGGAAGGCAGGAAGGACGAGACGCCCCAGCTGTACTTGATCGCCCCCGACGGCGGCGAGGCCCGCCGCGCCGCCGAGGTGGCCACCGGCGTCGAGGCCTTCCGCTGGCTGCCCGACGGCCGGCGCATCGCCTTCGTCTCCTGGGTCTGGCCGCAGCTCAAGGGCGCCAAGGCGCAGGCGAAGGCGGCGAAGGACTTCAAGGACCGCAAGGAGACCGGCTACGCCACCGGCGAGGCGCAGTACCGCCACTGGGACCACAACCTGCCGATGGGCCGCGTCGCCCACCTGCACCTGATGGAGCCCGGCCGCGACGGCGCGCCGGCGCGCGTGCGCGACCTCTTCGAAGGCACGCCCTACGAGCTGACACGCGCCGAGCCCGACGCCCACAGCTTCGACGTCAGCCCCGACGGCCGTCGCATCGTGTTCGCGTTCGACCCCGAACCCGAGAAGAAGGTGGGCAACTGCTTCGCGCTCGCCGAACTCGATCTGCGCACCGGCCGCATCCGCCCCGTCGTGCAGGCCGCCGGCTGGGACCTCTCGGCGCCGCGCTACGCGCCCGACGGCGACCGCATCGCCTTCGTCGCCAGCCACCAGGCCGTGAAGCACACCATGCCCGGCCAGCTGGCGGTGTGGGAACGTGAAAGCGGCACCTGGGAAGTGGTCAGCGCCGAATGGGACCACGAGGTGCACGCCCCGCTGCACTGGGAAGACGACGGCCAGGCCGTGCTGCTGAGGGCCGAAGACAAGGGCCGCGCGCACCTGTGGCGCTTCGACCTGCCCGACCGCCGCGCCGAAGTGGTGGCAGCCGGCGGCACCGTGATCGCCTTCGACAAGGCCGCCGGCACCGTGGTCACGCTGGCCGACGGCGCCGGCCACCCGGGCCGCCTGCACGCGCATGTGGCAGGCCAGGCGCCGCGCCGCATCGAACACTTCAACGACCGGCTGCTGGCCGGGCTGGCGACCGCGAAGACCGAGGAACTCTGGATCACCGGCGCGCAGGGCGACAAGGTGCAGGTCTGGCTGACCTACCCGCCGGACTTCGACCCGAAGAAGAAGTGGCCGCTGCTGCACCTGATCCATGGCGGCCCGCACACCGCCTTCGGCGACGCCTGGCACTACCGCTGGAACACCCAGGTCTTCGCCGCCCAGGGCTACGTGGTGGCCTGCGTCAACTACCACGGCAGCTCGGGCTACGGCTACGCCTTCCTGGACAGCATCACCCACCAGTGGGGCACGCTGGAGCAGCAGGACGTCGAAGCCGCCACCGACTGGCTGCTGAAGAAGCCCTGGGCCGACCGCCGGCGTGTCTTCGCCAGCGGCGGCAGCTACGGCGGCTTCATGGTGGCCTGGCTCAACGGCCACGTGAAGCCCGGGCGCTATGCGGCCTACGTGTGCCACGCCGGCTGCTTCGACTGGACCGCGATGTTCGCCGACGACGCCTACACCTGGCATGCCAAGGAGCTGGGCGCCTGGTACTGGGACGACCTGGCACAGGTGAACCGCCAGAGCCCGCACGCCAGCGCCGCCGCGATGGCGACGCCCACTCTGGTGATCCACGGCGCGCTGGACTACCGCGTTCCCGACGCCCAGGGCCTGGCCTACTACAACACGCTGAAGGCGCGCGGCGTGCCGGCGCGCCTGCTGTGGTTCCCCGACGAGAACCACTGGATCCTGAAGCCGCGCAATTCGAAGCAGTGGTACGGCGAATTCTTCGCCTGGCTGGCGCAGCACGACCCGGGCGCAAGGGCACCGCGGCGGCGCTGAGTCATCCCCCCCGATTCGCGGGATGCCGCGTGGCCCGACAGGCGCAAGACTGCGCGGCCATGACGACAACCAGGGGGAGCATCTCGTGAGGAAGTCCGTGACCATCGCCGGCACGCTGCTGGCGGTTTCGCTCGGCGCGCAGGCGGTCGAGCCCTTCGTCGGCTACGACAACTTCTCCAGCGGCGCGATCGACCTCGGCCGCTGGTTCAACGCCGAGAACGTTCGCGCCATCGAGCGCGGCCAGCTGCGCCTGATGCAGCGCAACTACGGCATCACCGGCTCCGACACCGGCCTGGGCTTCAGCAACTGGAGCGAAAGCCTCACCAACGCACCCGCGGTGACGGCGCTGAAGGCGCGCATCACGGTCAGGTCGATCGAAGTCGCCGGTTGCGCGGCCAACCCTTCGCCCGGCCAGACACGCGCGCGCATCGCCGGCGGCTTCTTCAACACCGGCACGCCGACGCCGGGCTCGCAGCTGGGCGACATGTTCGTGCAGGTGCGGGTGACGCGCTTCTCCAACAGCACCGACCCCGCCGGCGTGCTGCGCGTGCAGGGCATCGCCGCCGTCTGCACCACCGCCGACTGCGTGAACACGCGCCTGGTCGGCAACATCGTCGACCTGGGCACCGTCAACGTGGGCACCGCCACCACGGTGCAGATGCAGTGGGACCAGCCGGCGAAGACCTTCTGGTTCTCGCGCGACAACGGCGCCTTCAGCGGTTCGGCCACCTACACCGACAGCGACGGCAGCCCGCCGGGGTCGAACTTCAAGCAGCTGTCCACGCGCATGGACCTGCCGAGCTGCACGGCCGGTGCGGCCGTGGGTTCCATCGACGCGCGCTTCGACAACATCGCGGTCAACCAGTCGGCCCTGCCCTGAAGCAGGTCAGAACCCGCTGACGACGACGCGGTCGCGCCCTTCGTTCTTCGCCTGCAGCAGCGCGCCGTCGGCGCGCGCCAGCACCGAGATGGGGGCGCCCGCGCCTTCGCTCACCGCCACGCCCACGCTCACCGTCACCGGGCCGGCAGGGGCGGGCCAGGTGAACTGTCGTACCTTCTGCCGCAGCCGCTCGGCGGCGGTGCGCGCGCCTTCGGGTTCGCAGTGCGGCAGCAGCAGGCAGAACTCCTCGCCGCCGACGCGCGCCACGGTGTCGACGTCGCGCGCCACTTCGCGCAGCAGCTTGGCCAGGCGCACCAGCACGGCGTCGCCGGCGGCATGGCCGTGGCGGTCGTTGACGGCCTTGAAGCGATCCACGTCGACCATCAGCAGCGCATAGGGTTCGCCGTAGCGGCGCCAGCGCGCCGCCTCGCGGCTGAGGCGCGGGTCCAGGCCGCGCCGGTTCAGCAGGCCGGTCAGCGGGTCGCGGATCGACAGCTCGTGCAGCCGCCGCACCAGCCGGCTGGCCACCAGGTAGGCCAGCACCAGGTTCAGCAGCAGGCCCACCACCAGGAAGGCCACCACCACGGTGGCGTTGAAGCCGTTCTCTTCGGAGATCGGCACCGCCGCGACGTCGGGCCGCACCAGGCCGTAGGCCACGCGCGCGGTGTACACCGCGCCCAGCAGCGCCAGCGGCGCGGCGACGATGCGCGCGGTGACGGTGTCGCCGCCTTCGCGCAGGGCCTGGCGCGCTTCCCAGGCGCAGCGCAGCAGCGTCCAGGCCACCAGCGTGGACGTGCCCAGCACCGCCACCCGCCCGCGCGAGGTGTCCAGCAGGAACACCCCCAGCGTGACCCCCACGCCGGCCATCAGCACCGCGGCCTCGCGGTCGCGCACGGGGATGTGCAGGAACAGCTGAACGCCGCGCCGCATGGCCAGGAAGGCGCCCATCGCCAGCACGTTGGCGACGACGATCGTCAGCCAGTCGGGCCAGTGGCCACGCTGCAGGATGAACACCAGCGACAGCGCGCTGCCCAGCGTGGCCGCCACCCAATGCGCCGCGGGCCGCCGTGAAAGCCCGAGCCGGCGGCCGGCCAGCCACCAGCCGGCGGCGAACAGCCCCTGTTGCAGGGCGATGATGACGAGGACGACCTTCACGGCCTGAGGAGTATCCGGCGGCCGCCGCCGGAGGCGGCCCCCACGGGCCGGGGCCCCGACGTGAAGGAATGCCCGCGGACGGCCGGCAAGGCCATCGCGCAGGGCGGGACGGCGCCTCAGGCGACAATAGAAAGACCCGGCCCCGGGCCTGCGAGGGTCACCGCCCATGCTGATCGACTTCTTCTACACGCTGCGCGCCGCCAAGCTGCCGGTCTCCGTCAAGGAGTACCTCACCCTGCTGGAAGCGCTGAAGGCCGGCGTCATCGGCCCTTCGGTCGACGAGTTCTACTACCTGTCGCGCAGCGCGCTCGTCAAGGACGAAGCCCAGTTCGACAAGTTCGACCGCGCCTTCGCCGCCTACTTCAAGGGCGTGGAGATGCTGGCCGACTTCACCCAGGAAGTGCCGCTGGACTGGCTGCGCAAGACGCTCGAACTCGAGCTCAGCCCCGAGGAGAAGGCCGCCATCGAGAAGATGGGCTGGGACGAGCTGATGGAAACGCTGAAGAAGCGCTTCGAGGAGCAGAAGGAACGCCACGAAGGCGGCAGCAAGTGGATCGGCACCGGCGGCACCAGCCCCTTCGGCGCCTACGGCGTGAACCCGCAGGGCGTGCGCATCGGCCAGGACAAGGGCCGCAACCGCGGCGCCGTCAAGGTGTGGGACCAGCGCGCCTACAAGGACTACGACGACACCAAGGAACTGGGCACGCGCAACATCAAGGTGGCGCTGCGCCGCCTGCGCCGCTTCGCGCGCGAAGGCGCCGAAGAGGAACTGGACCTGGACGACACCATCCACGCCACCGCGGCCAACGCCGGCATGCTGGACATCCGCATGGTGCCGGAGCGCCACAACAAGGTGAAGGTCCTGTTACTCATGGATGTCGGCGGCACCATGGACGAACACGTTCACCGCGTGGAGGAGCTGTTCAGCGCCGCCAAGACCGAGTTCAAGCACCTGGAGTTCTACTACTTCCACAACTGCGTCTACGACTTCATGTGGAAGAACAACCGGCGCCGCTTCAGCGAGAAGTTCCCGACATGGGATCTCATCCGCAAGTACAACAAGGACTACAAGCTCATCTTCGTCGGCGACGCGACGATGAGCCCGTACGAGATCCTGCAGCCCGGCGGCAGCGTCGAATACAACAACGAGGAGCCGGGTGCCGAGTGGCTGCAGCGGCTGACCCACGCCTTCCCCCGCTTCGCCTGGATCAACCCCGAGCCGCAGGGCGTCTGGCAGTACCGCCAGAGCATCTCGATCGTCCAGCAGCTGATGAACCAGCGCATGTTCCCGCTCTCGCTGGCCGGGCTGGAAGGGGCGATGCGCCTGCTCAGCAAATGATCCTGCGCGCCGCCCTGGCGCTGGCGGCGCTCCTGCTGGCCGGCTGCGCTTCCGTGGGCGGCGCGAAGACCGAAGACGGCAGCGCCGCCGAAGGCGCGCCCACCGTTTCCACGTCGCTGGAAGTGGACGGCCCGAAGGACCTGGCCGCGCTGCTGGAACGCTACCTGGACCTGGCGCGCGTGGGCCGCATGGCGCGCGGCGACGCCATCGACGACGCCGAGTGGAGCCGCCTGATCGAAGTGGCGCCCACCCAGGTGCGCGACCTCCTGCAGACCGAGGGCTACTTCGAACCCAAGGTGAAGATCACGCGCGTCGGCGCCGGCGGCGAACGCCGCGTGCGGCTGGCACTGGACCCCGGCCCGCGCACACGCGTCTCGCGGCTGACGCTGGAATTCGAAGGCGAACTCCAGCAGGCTGCCGAGCGCGGCGACGAACGCGCGCGCGCCACGCTGGCCGACCTGCGCCGCGCCTGGCCGCTGGCGCCCGGCAAGGCCTTCCGCAACGCCGATTGGATCGACGCCAAGGCCGCCGTCGTCGGCCGCCTTCGAGCCGCCGGCTATGCCACCGCCCAGTGGACCGGCACCGGCGCCGAGGTCGACGCCGCGAAGCACGAAGTGCGGCTGTTCCTGGTGGCCGACAGCGGCCCGCTGTTCCGCTTCGGCGAACTCAACATCGAGGGCCTGGCCTCGCAGGACCGCGAGACGGTCGGCCACCTGGCCAACCTCGCACCCGGCACCCCCGTCACGGAAACGCTGCTGCTGGACTACCAGGAACGGCTGCAGAAGTCGGGCCTGTTCGACAACGCCACCGTCACCCTGGACCCCGACCCCGACCGCGCCGCCAACGCCGTGATCGACGTGCACCTGCACGAAGCGCCGCTGCAGGTTTGGACCTTCGGCGTCGGCGTGAGCGCGAACACCGGCCCGCGCGCTTCGGTGGAGCACGTGTACCGGCGCGTCTTCGGCCAGCCGCTCACGGCGCACAACAAGGTGGTCTGGGGCGGCCTGGAGCAGAGCTGGACGGGCGAGCTTTCCACCCACCCGGGCGAGAACCTGTACCGCACGCTGCTGGGCGCCACGGTGGACCGGCTGGAGTCCGACTCCGACATCGTGCTGTCGCAGCAGGTGCGCCTGGGCCGCACGCAGGACACGCAGAAGATCGAACGCCTTTACTTCGTGCAGGCCGAGCGCTCGGCGCGCACCACCAAGAGCGATCCTCCCCTCCAGACCAGCACGATCGCCTATTCGCTGAACTACCACGGCGTCTACCGCCAGCTCGACAGCGTGGTGCTGCCGACCGACGGCTTCAGCTTCTCGGGCCAGAGCGGCGTCGGCTTCTCGCGCAGCACCGACGGCGAGCGCGGGCCCTACGCGCGGCTGTACGCACGCCTGACCGGCTACAAGCCGATCGGCGACAACTGGTACGGCCAGGCGCGCATCGAACTCGGCCAGGTCATCAAGCGCGAAGCGCTCACCGTGCCCGAATCGCAGCTCTTCCGCGCCGGCGGCGACGAATCGGTGCGCGGCTACGGCTACCGCAGCCTGGGCCCGCTGGTCGACGGCGTGGTCAGCGGCGGCACCCACCTCATGACCGGCAGCATCGAAGTGGCGCGCCCGCTGGCGGCCACGCTGCCTTCGTTGTGGGGCGCGGTCTTCGTCGACGCCGGGCGCGCCGCCAACGACTGGACCGAGATCGGCCACCCCGCACTGGGCGTGGGCGTGGGCCTGCGCTGGCGCAGCCCGGTGGGCCCGCTGCGGCTGGACTGGGCCTATGGCCGCGACGTCCACAAGGCCCGCCTGCACTTCAGCGTCGGCATCGCGTTCTGATGCAGCCTGCCGCCCGCCCCATCGCCACCGTGCTGCGGCTGTTCAAGCCGCTGCTCGGCGTGGCGCTGCTCATCGCGCTGGTGGCCGGCCTGGCGGTCGCCGGCCTGCGCTGGCTCTTCCTCACCGAGAACGGCGCGCGCTGGCTGCTGTCCCACGCCCCCAACGTGCAGGCCGAAGGCTGGCACGGCGCGCTGCTGGGCGACCGCCTGGGCGCGGCACGGCTGCGCGTGACCTGGGCGGGCGGCCGGCAGTCGGTCACCCTCACCGGTTTCGAAGCCGAAGGTCTGGCCTGGACCTGGCGGCCCGGCGGCGCGGTCTGGGTGGGGCTGGACGCGACAAGCCTCACCGCGCGCAGCGTGGCGGTCGACACCGGCCCGCCTTCGGGCCAGCCGCTGCCGCGCCCCGCTTCGCTGGACCTGCCGCTGCGCCTGCGCGCCGCCGCGGTGGCGGTGCAGACCTTGCAGGTGGGCGCGCTCGAGTTGCGCAACATCGCCGGCCAGGTGGCGCTGGGCGACGGCACCGAGCACCGCGCCGAAGGCGTGCGCGCCGAATGGGGTCGGCTGCAGCTGCAGGGCGCGGCGCACATCGCCACCACGGCACCCTTCGCGCTGGCCGGCGAGATCACGGCCCGCCCCGCCGACGAGGCCTTCGACGCCCGCCTCAAGGCCGGCGGACCGCTGGACCGCATCGTGCTGGACGCCACCCTGCAGGGCCGCGCCACGCCGGGCCACGCGGCGCCGGCCGCCGACGTGCACGCCGCCGTCACGCCCTTCGCGCCCTGGCCGGTGGCCGAACTCTCCGCCCGCACGCAGGGACTGGACCTGGCAGCACTGTCCGGCGCACTGCCCGAGACCCGGCTCTCGGGCCAGGTGCAGGTGCAGAGCAGCGCCGCCGACGCGCCCTTCTCGGCCGCGGTGACGCTGGACAACGCGCTGCCGGGGCGCTGGAATGAACGCCGGCTGCCGCTGCAGCGTGGCCAGCTCACGCTGGGTGCGCGCGCCGATGCACGCGACCGCGTGGAACTGCGCGACATCGACCTGCTGCTCGCTTCCGGCGGCCAGCCCGCCGGTCGCGTGCGCGGCCGCGGCGAATGGCGCGGCCACGACCTGGTGCTGAACACCACGCTGACGGAACTGCGTCCGCAGCGGCTGGACTCGCGCGCGGCGGCGATGACGCTCTCCGGACCCCTGGCCTTCACGCTGCACGGCCTGCCCTCGCCGGCCGGCGGCGCGGCGACGCCGCCGCCGCTGGCGCTGGACCTGAAGGCCGGCCTCGAAGGCCGCCTGGACGCCCTGCCGCGCGCCGTGCAGCTGACGCTGGAAGCGAGTGGCAGCGCCAGCGGCGGCGAACTGCACCAGCTGCGCCTGCAGTCGGGCGCCGCGGTGGCGCAGCTCGGCGCGCGCGCCACCCGCAATGCCGACGGTGCCTGGCAGGTGGCCAGCACGGGCAGCCTGGCCGAGTTCGACCCCCTGCCCTGGTGGCCGGGCGAGGCCGGTTCGGCCTGGCGCCAGGGTCCGCACCGCCTGAATGCCGCCTGGCAGCTGGACCTGCGCGTGCCGCCCGGTGCCACGAAGCTGGCGCCGCTGGCGCTGGCGCCGCGCCTGGCCGGCAGCGGCAGCTTCAGGCTGCAGGACTCGGTGCTGGCCGGCGTGCCGCTGGCGCTGGACCTGAAGCTGGAGCACAGCCCGAAGGAAGCTGCTCCCGGCCGCCTGCGCGGCGAACTGCGGCTGGCCGGCAGCCGCGTCCTCATCGACGCTCGCGGCAACCCCGCCGGCGACGGCCAGAGCGACCTGCTGCACCTGGACCTGGACGCCCCCGACCTGGCCGCGCTGGCACCGCTGCTGCGGCTGGATCCCGCGCTGGCGCCCTGGGCGCCGAAGAGCGGCACCGCCAGCGCACGCCTGGACGCGCGGGGCCGCTGGCCGCGCCTGGCCACCGAAGGCGTGGCCGATCTGCAGAAGCTGGAATCGGCCGACCTGGGCGTGGCCAGCGGGCACGCGAAGTGGCAGCTGCAGATGGATGCCGAAGGCGGCCAGCCGATGGCGCTGACGGCCGAAGTGAACGGCCTGCGCCTGGGCCGCCAGCGCGTGGAGCGGCTCAAGGCCGAGGTGCAGGGCACGCTGCGCGAACACCAGCTGCGCCTGGCCGCCGCGCTGCCGGTGAAACCGCCCGCCGCCACCGAGCAGTTGCTGGGCGTGCCGCTGCTCTTCGGCACCCGCGGCGAACTGCAGGGCGCCGGCCAGTGGCTGCCCGAAGCGGGCGGCGGCGGCACCTGGCGCGGCCGCGTCGCGAAGCTGGCGGTGGGCCCCTGGGACGGCAAGTCGCTCGAAGGCAGCGCCGCCTGGGCCGAGGCCAGCGATCTCTCGGCCGAAGCCACCTTCGACAGCCATGGCGACCTGGTGCGCCTGCAGGCCGCTCCCGGCCGCGTGAAGCTGGCCAGCGCCACCGCGCTGCGCTGGGACGAGGTCATCGTCGACCTGCGCGGCGACAAGCCCACGCTGGCACTGAAGGCCGAGATCGAGGCCTTCGCACTGGCGCCGCTGCTGGCACGCGCGCAGCCCGCCGTGGGCTGGAAGGGCGACCTGCGGCTGGCGGCCACGCTGGACATCCGGGCCGCCGAACGCTTCGACGCCGACATCGTGTTCGAACGCCGCGACGGCGACCTGCAGGTGTCCGACGAGAACGGCAGCCAGAGCCTGGGCCTGACCGACGTGCGGCTGGCGCTGGCCGCGCACGACGGCAACTGGATCTTCACCCAGGGCTTCGCCGGCCGCACGCTGGGCGAAGCCGCCGGCGCGGTGCGCGTGCGCACCACGGCCGACCGCCGCTGGCCCGACGCCCAGGCGCCGCTGGACGGCGTGGTCGAGGCGCGGGTGGCCAACCTGGGCGTCTGGGGTTCCTGGGTGCCGCCGGGCTGGCGCCTGTCGGGCGAACTGCGCACCAGCGCCACCGTCGGCGGCCGCTTCGGCGCGCCCGAATACACCGGCCGCATGAGCGGCAACGACATCGGCGTGCGCAACCTGCTGCAGGGCGTGAACGTGAGCCAGGGCCAGGTCGACGTGCGGCTGGAAGGCACGGCCGCGCGCATCCAGCAGTTCGCGTTCAAGGGCGGCGACGGCACGCTCACCGTCACCGGCGGCGCCGAGTTCGGCGAATCGCCGGTGGCGCGGCTGCACATCGAAGCCGAACGCTTCCGCCTGCTGGGGCGCATCGACCGCCAGCTGGTCACCAGCGGCAAGGCCGACCTGCTGCTGGCCACCGACCGCCTGAAGCTCGACGGCGCCTTCGGCGTCGACGAGGCGCTGTTCGACCTGAGCCGGCGCGACGCCCCCGCTCTGGACGACGACGTGACCGTGCTGCGCCCCAGCGACGCCGAGAAGGCGGCCGAGACCTCGCCCGTGCCGCGCACCCGGCGCGACGTGGCGGTGGCGCTGGACGTGGACCTGGGCCAGGACCTGCACGTGCGCGGCCGCGGCCTGGACGCGCGGCTGCGCGGCAAGCTGCGCATCACCACGCCGGGAGGGCGGCTGGCCATCAACGGCACCGTCCGCACTTCGGAAGGCAGCACCTACGCCGCCTACGGCCAGAAGCTGGACATCGAGCGCGGCATCGTCGCCTTCAGCGGCGCGGCCGACAACCCGCGGCTGGACATCCTGGCGCTGCGCCCGAACACCGACATGCGGGTGGGCGTGCAGATCACCGGCAACCTGCTCACGCCGCGCGCACGCCTGTACAGCGAGACCGACATGTCCGACACCGACCGCCTGAGCTGGCTGGTGCTGGGCCGCGCCCCCGACGGCCTGGGCCGCACCGACGCGCTGCTGCTGCAGCGCGCCGCCGTCGCCCTGCTGGCCGGCGAGGAGGAAGCGCCCACCGACGCCGTAATCCACGCGCTGGGCCTGGACGAGGTCTCGATCGGCCAGCGCGACGGCACCGGCGACACGCGCGAGACCGTGGTCACCTTCGGCAAGCAACTCAGCCGCCGCTGGTACCTGGGCTACGAACGCGGCGTCAACGCGACCACCGGCACCTGGCAGCTGATCTACCGCATCGCCCAGCGCTTCACGCTGCGCGCGCAGAGCGGGCAGGAGAACTCGCTGGACATCCTGTGGACCTGGAAGTTCGACGAGGTGCCGCTGCCGCCGGCGCTGAAGAAGGTGCTGCCGGGCGCGCCGGCGCGCGCCGCGTCGGCGCCGTGAAGCGGCAGTGACCCGAGACCAGGAAGCCTGAGGATTCAGGCTGCCCCGCTCCGAGCAGGATCGCTCGCGGCCCGCCGGCTCCCGCCGTCAGTCGACGCGCATCACCTGATACACCTCGTTCGTGCACTGCACGATGACTTGGGTGATGTCGTAACCTGCAGTCGGAGAGGCGATGCAGAGAATCGTGTATCGGTTCGCGGCCGGATCTGCGTGCCCTTTGCCGGGGCCCAGGAGATAGTTCTCCAACTGATCGTGGGTGGAGTGCTCGTTCAACAGGTGGAATCCAGGCTCGGCCTTGGCGGCCTCCCAATCGTCCTTCTGGGGTTGGGCGCCGGTGTTGTCTTTCGCGGTGTCGACATGGTTCACCACCACGTGGCCCGCGTCCCCATAGACGCCCATGATGCAGCCGGAGAACTCGCCACTGATCACCTCGTCACCGCCCATGTCGCTGGCGGCGTTTTGCCCCAACCGGTAAGGAAGGTAGCGCACCACATGATCCCCGCTGTGGTCGGCAAAGAAGGTGATCACGTTGGGCGAGAACCGGTTGTGCGTCAGGGTCCAACTGCCCGTGCTCGAAGCCATACCGCTCTTGATGATTCTGAACAACCCGACCAGCTTGACGCCCTTCTTGAGAACATCCTTGAGCATGTTTCGACCTCCGTGTCGGACTAACGCAGCAGTCTGGGTGGCCGACTTGGAATGCAGCCATCGGCTGCGCGAACCATGCACCGGCAGCCGGCGCATGCCACCGATCTCTTCGGGCCCTCCGGCGCCCGACGTTGCACGGGGTCCGCAGGCAAGCACCGCCCCATCTGGCGACTGACCACGCAACTGAGCGGAGGTTACTGCGCGCTTGGCACCGGCCATTGCGATTGCGCAAGTCTCCCCGCTGAGGAAGCCTGGGGCCGACTCGCATGCGAGAATCCGCGCCCTCACCCCGCCGTAGTTCAATGGATAGAACGGGCGCCTCCTAAGCGCCAGATACAGGTTCGATTCCTGTCGGAGGGACCACCGCACCGCCCGCTGTCGTGCGCCGGAGGCTGCCACTCTCCGGCGCCGGCGGGCCCAGTGGCAAGGGCACCCCTCGGCGCCCTTGCGGTTTCAGGGGCAGCGGCCAGGAAGGATCCGGCGCCCGGCCTTCACACAGCCCGACGGGCCGGCGGCGATGGCCCTCAGGCTTCGCTGCGCCGCACGCCGCGGCGCCTGCTGCGGAGTGCCAGTCCCAGGAGGCCGGCCCCGGCGAGTACAAGTGAATCGGGCTCCGGCACCAGGCTGACGGCGATCGACGTGACGTGGCCCTGGCCCTTGCAGGTGCCGTACATCACGGGAAAGCCCGGGAACTGGAGCGAGGTGTCGTTCAGCGGGCAGAAGCCAGGATCGGTGGCGGATGCCGACGCACCGACGGAGAAAACGAAGGACGAAGTCGCTATCGACAGATCGGGCACGAAGCCGCCGTCGATCGGTCCTCCGGGGCTGATCTCAACCTGGCTGAAGATGTCGGTGGCACAGCCGCCGCAATCCGCTCCCGCTCTCCACACGGTGTCCGTCATCGTGTAGACCGTGTCGCCTCCTGCAGGCGGTATGGACTTGGTGCCCAGGAACGGAATCACGACGGAATAGTCACCTCTCAGATCGTGAGGCAGCACCGAGTCGAAGTACCAGCCTCCATACGCCAGCTGACCGACCAGACTCGACCACTCGCAGTTGTTCCGGTCGTAGGTGCTTCCGCCTGCGCTGTAGGCGCAGTGGCCGTCGACCGACGGATCATTGGTGTACCAGGCGGCGTCGATGACGGCGGTGAAGTCGATTCTGTAGAGCGTCGCATGCGCCGGCGCCCAGATCAGGAGCGGCGCCAGAGCCCCCAGCCTCAGCGCCCTGAGGCAGCGTGCCGTCCAAGTGGTGATTCGCATGAAGACCTCCCCATGACGGTTGTCGATCTGCAACGGCCGACCGTCGCGCCCGCTGCCGCGGGACGATGCTGACCCATCGCTTTTGACACTAGCAGGCACCGCCGCTTCGGACCTCCCCCGAACGCGGGAAGGTGGCCCCTTGCACGCAAGGTCGCGCTGAATCGTCCCTCTTGCTGCCAGGCCCCCGCGCTCCTCATCGAAACCCGCAGCGACGCGGGCCGGGCATCGGCGACCGGCTCAGAACGCCTGCACGAGTCGTGCTCGAGCGAACACGCCCGCGATCGGCCGGGCGCTGCCTACGCGCGCCCCAGCCAGGCGCGCGCCTGGGCCTCGTCCTGGAACGACCTCATGTCCCAGCCTTGCTCGGCCGCCAGCAGCGTGCCCAGCCGGTTCACCTGGTACATGCGCGGCTGCAGGAAGACGCAGGCCAGTCGTTGCCGGCGGTCGAAGCCGTAGAGCGACATGCGCGCCGCCTGCAGCAGCGCGTGCGAACTGGTGGCTTCGCCCTGCACGTCAACCACCACCAGCAGGCGCAACGCGCCCTGCGCCCGGGCTTCGCGCGCCAGCGCCGTCCAGCCGCGCGAAGCGGCCTCTGCGGCGTCCTCCTCGCGCGCCGGCCGCTCGCCGGTGACGCGGGCGACCAGCGTGCCTTCGTCGTGTTCGAAGCGGATGCTGTAGGCCATGCTCTCGAGCGCCTGTACGATCTTCACCACGTCCGAGGTGCCGTGGACACGTTATTCTGGCCCGCATGGACTTCACCGACCACACCGTCATGATCACCGGCGCCGCCGGCCACCTGGGCCGCGCGGTAAGCGAACTGTTCGCCGAGCGCGGCGCACGCCGGGTGCTGGTGGTGCGCAAGGCGGCCGACTTCGCGACCGGGCTGGCGCCGGACCCAGGGCAGATCGTGGCCGGCGCCGACCTGCTGGACCAAGCTCAGGTGCAGGCCGCGCTGGACACGGCCCTGCAGGCCTTCGGCAGCGTCGACATCCTCTGCCACCTGGCCGGCGGCTTCGCAATGGGACCGGCCGTGCACGAGACGCCGGAGGCGGCCTGGGAACGCATGCTCGACCTCAACCTGCGCAGCTTTCTGGTCGCCGCGCGCGTGCTGGTGCCGCACCTGCAGGCCCGCGGCGGCGGGCGCATCGTCACCGTGGCCGCGGCGGCGGCGCTGAGAGGTGCCGCCGGCATGGGCGCCTACGTGGCTTCGAAGAGCGCGCTGGTAAGGGTGGTCGAGTCGATGGCGGCCGAACTGCGCGAGCAGCAGATCAACGTCAACTGCGTGCTGCCGACCATCATCGACACGCCTGAGAACCGCGCCGCCATGCCCGCAGCCGACCCGGCGCGATGGGTGGCGCCGCGCGCGCTGGCCGAGGTGATCGCCTTCCTCGCCTCCGACGCCGCGGGCGCCGTGCACGGCGCGGCGCTGCCGGTCAGCGGCCTCAGCTGACGAAACGCGGCCGCAGCGCCGCGAAAGCGGCCGCGCAGGCCGCCAGCGTGCACACGATCACCGCGCCCGAAGGCAGGTCGGCCAGCGCCGACAGCGCCAGCCCGAGCGCGTAGCCCGCCGCGCCGATCGCGTAGCCCCAGGCGTGGCGGCGCCAGCCGGTGATGGCGCGCGTGGCCAGGGCCGGCACGATGAGGCTGGAGAACACCAGGTACACGCCGACCAGTTGCACCGAAGCGGTCACCGCCACCGCGAACAGGCCGTAGAAGCCGAAGCGGCCCAGCCGGCGCGACCAGCCCAGCGCCAGCGCGGCCAGCAGCAGCGCCGACACCGCGGCCAGGGCACCGATCTGGGCGCCGTTCACCCACAGGATCTGCCCCACCAGCAGGTCCTTCAGGTGTTCGCCGCCATGCGGGTTGCCGGCCAGCAGCAGGATGCCGGCACAGGCCGCCAGCACGAAGAGCACGCCGATCAGCGCCTCCTGCTGCGCGGCGGCGCGGCGTTCGGTCCAGGTCAGCAGCCAGGCACCCAGCAGCGCGGCCGTCACCGCGGCGGCCTGCACCGCCCAGCCATGTTCGGGCAGGCCGGCGGCGTCGGCGGCGATGACGCCCAGGCCGGCGATCTGCGCGATCGCCAGGTCGATGAACACGATGCCGCGGTCCAGCACCTGCGCGCCCAGCGGCACGTGGGTGGCCAGCACCACCAGCCCGGCCACCAGCGCCGGGCCCAGGATGCCCCAGTCGAGCGAGCTCCAGTTCACGCTAGTTCGCCTTCGCCGCCGCCAGCAGGCGCGCGACCGTGGCGTCGAACAGCTCGAACAGCGTCTTCGAGGCGTCGTCGCCGCCCACCGTGAAGGGCACCTTGACGACCGGGATGCCGGACTTCTCGGCCAGCCACAACGAAGGCCGCGGGTCCTGGTAGGCGGCGTGCAGCACCATCTTCGCCGGCGTCGTCTTCAGGCCGGTCAGCACGCTTTGCAGGTAAGCCGCCGAAGGCTCGACGCCGGGCTTGGGTTCCAGCACTGCCACCTCCTTCAGGCCCAGCCAGTCGTAGAGGTAGACGAAGGCCTTGTGCTGGCTCACGACCGGCATCCCCTTCAGCGGCGCGGCGGCGGCGGTCCAGCGCGCCACCGCCTGCTGCCAGCGCTGGTCGAAGTCGGCGGCGCGCGCCCGGTAGTCGGCCGCATGCGCCGCGTCCAGCTGCGCCAGGCGCTGTGCCAGCGCCTTGGCCACCTTCTCGATGTTGCGCGGATCGGTCTGGATGTGCGGGTTGCCGGCGGCGTGCACGTCGCCCTGCGAACGGTCCACGCTGGCCGGGATCTCCAGCTTCGTCACGTGGTCCGCGGCGGCGAAGTTGCCGGGCTGGCCGGCCTGCACCCTGGCATTGCCCGACTGCTGCAGCAGCACCGGCAGCCAGCCGATCTCCAGTTCGGCGCCGGTGCACACCACCAGGTCGGCATTGCGTGCGCGCGCGATCAGGCTGGGCTTGGCCTGCACCTGGTGCGGGTCCTGCAGCGCGCCCGTGGCCGAAGTGGCGTCGACCAGCGGGCCGCCCAGTTCCATCGCCAGGGCCGCCCACTCGGGTTCGCAGGCCAGCACGCGCAGGGCCGCCGATGCGGGCAGCGTGGCGGCGGCCAGCGCCAGCAGCGCCAGGATCTTGAAGGTTCTCATCGGTGTCTCCTCAGAACGCGTGCGCGCCGTGCGCGCCCAGGCTCATCTGGTATTGCAGGAACAGCTGGCGGTCGCGGCTGCCGTCGGGGCGCGCGCGGTCTTCGGCCACTTGCAGGCGGATGCGCGAGAACTCGCTCGGGCTCCAGTCGACCATCAGCGACTGGCGCTTCGGCGCGCGGCCGTCGCCGGCGAACACATCGTCGGCGGCGCCGAGCCTCTCGGTGCGTGCGCCCAGCCGCCAGCGCGGCATGAACTGCCACACCGCCTGCACGTAGCCGCCGCTGCGCGTGCCGTCGGCACTGCGGCCGTCGGCGAGGCTGCCGCTCTTCGTGCTGCGCAGCCATTCGCCCTGCAGCTTGAAGCTGGTGCGGGTGGCATTGCCATCAGGGGACCACTTCCAGACCGCGTCGGCCACCCACACGCGGGTGCGGCCGTCGAAGGTGGCGCTCTGCAAGCCGCCGGCGGCGTCGGTCCACTGCAGGTCCTGCGCGGCGGCCTTGGCGTTCAGCATCGACAGGCCGGCGCGCCAGCTGTGGCTTTCGCCGATGTCGCCGCCCAGGTGGGCGGTGAGCGCGCTCATGCCGGCGCCGTTGCGGGCGTCACCGCCGCCCGGGAAGCCGCGGCCGCGGCCCAGTTCGGCGCCGAGTTCGACGAACAGGTCGGTCGGCGCCAGCCAGGTGAGCTGCACGCCGTCGTCGTTGAACTGGCCGCCGAGCAGGGCCTGGTAGGCCAGCGGCGCGTCGACGAAGTCCCAGGTGTGCGCGTGCTGGGCGTTGAGGTAGCCCACCCCGGAGAAGAAGCGCCCCAGCTTCAGGCCCACGCCGTTGCCGAGCGAGGTGGTCTGCACGAAGGCTTCTTCGACCGACACGGTGTCGTCCGGGTGCAGCGCGATGTTGGCGGCGCCGCGCCAGAAGGGGTCGATGCTGGCGGCAAAGCCGAGTTCGGTCTCCGCCAGGCTGAAGCCGCGCGTGCCGGGGCCCGCCTCGGCACCGGGCGGCAGCGCGTAGCCGCTGAGGGCGTAGTTCGCCGGGTCCTGCGAGGTGCGGGTGTACAGGCCCGAGAGGATCAGCGAGAGGGCGGGGTTGAAGCTGTTGGCGTTGTCGGCCGCGGCGGCCGAAGTGGCCGCCAGCACGAGCAGCAGGCCCGCGCAAGAGGATCTGGACATGGAAAGCAGCGCTCCACGTTGACGAAACGACAGGAGCGGCCACGCCGGGCGCGGCCGCGCTCAGGGTCGGTCAGCGGGGAGACGCCGGCGGTGCGCGGCTCTGCCACGCCCAGGCGGCGGGCGTGGTGACGGGTGCGGTGGCAGTGGCGGCCTGCGGCGGCACGGCCGGCGCCGGCAGCAACGGCGTTTCCAGCACCGGCGCCGGCGCGGCGCCGCCCAGCGCGGCGGCGGCCAGGCAGAGGTCGCAATGCGCGGCATGGGCCAGCGCCTTGTCGTCGTCGCCAGCGGCCTGCGAAGCCAGGCCGTGCGAAGCGGCATGCGCCAGCGCCGCCGTCTGCGCCAGGGGCAGCAAGGCGGCCAGCCACAGCAGCCAGGCGAGGCCTGGCTTTCGAAGGGTGTGGAGCGGACGCAGCACGTTCACGAAGGCGGCGATCTTAAGCCAGCCCCGCCAACGCCTGCAGGTGGCGGGCGATCACCCTCTCTTCGTCGGTGCGCAGCACGCGCACCTGGACCGCGCTGTCTTCGGTGCTGATGCGGCCCGGGGGCCCAGCGTTCGCGGCCTCGTCCAGTTGCAGGCCCAGCCAGCCCAGCCCGCGCACGATGCGCGCGCGCACCTCGGCCGCGTGTTCGCCGATGCCGCCGGTGAAGACCAGCAGGTCCAGCCCCTGCAGCGCCGCCGCCAGCGCCGCGATTTCGCGCTGTGCGTGTTCGACGAAATAGTCGATCGCCATCGCCGCCGCGGGCACGGCCGAGGCCTGCAGTTCACGCATGTCCGACGAGACGCCCGACAGCCCCAGCAGCCCCGATTCGCGCGTCAGCAGCTTCTCCACCCGTTCCGCCGTCCAGCCTTCGCGCTGCACCAGGTGCAGCACCACCGCGGCGTCGATGCGGCCGCTGCGCGTGCCCATCGGCAGGCCGTCCAGCGGCGAGAAGCTCATCGTGGTGGCGACCGAGCGGCCCCGGTGGATGGCGCACATCGAGGCGCCATTGCCCAGGTGCGCCACCACCACGCGGCGCTGCGCGTCGTCGCCCAGTTGGGCGCAGATGGACTCGTAGCTGAGCCCGTGGAAGCCGTAGCGGCGAATGCCCGCCTCGTGCAGAGCATGCGGAATGGCGAAGCGCTGGTTCAGCGCCGGCATGCTGCGGTGGAAGGCGGTGTCGAAGCAGGCCACCTGCGGCACGCCGGGAAAGGCGGCACGCGCGGCGCGGATGCCGGCCAGGTTGTGCGGCTGGTGCAGCGGCGCCAGCGGCTGAAGGGCGGCGATCTGCGCCTGCACCGTGTCGTCGACCAACGCAGGCTGGTCGAACGCCACGCCGCCATGCACCACGCGGTGCCCGACCGCCAGCACGCGCGCGCCCTTCAGGCGTTCGATCACCTGCGCCAGCGCCGCCTCATGGTCCGGCGGCCCGCCGGCGGTGCCGATGCCCTCGACCTGGAACGACAGCAGCGGCCGCTCCGGCGCGCCGCCGGCGTCGAACAAGGCGCACTTGATCGACGACGAACCGGCGTTCAGCGTCAGCAGGCCGCCAGTGCTCAGACGTAGTCCTTGTACTTGTCGAGGAAGCGGATGGGCTTGGCCAGCGCGTCGCGGCGGAACGGGTCGCCCAGTTCGCGCGTGCACATGATCTCGACCACCGTGGTCTTGCGGCCGTTCATCTGCCAGTCGACCGCCTGCTTCAGCGCCTTGCCGACGTCTTCCAGCCTGTCGACCACCAGCCCTTCGGCGCCCATGCTCTTGGCGATGCCGGCGAAGCTGGGGTTGTCGAGTTCGCCGGCGACGAAGCGGCGGTTGTAGAAGTCGACCTGGTTCTTCTTCTCGGCGCCCCATTGCCGGTTGTGGAACACCACCGCGGTGACCGGGATGTCGTGCCGCACGCAGGTGAGGATCTCGCCCATGCTCATGGCCCAGGCGCCGTCGCCGGCGTAGCTGATGGCCGGACGGTCGGGCCGCGCCGCCTTGGCGCCGATGATGGTGGGCAGCGCGTAGCCGCAGTTGCCGAAGCTCATGGGCGCGAAGAACGAGCGCGGCTCCTCGAAGCGCAGGTAGCTGTGGGCGATGCTGTTGATGTTGCCGATGTCGGTGGACACCATCACGTGCGCCGGCATCGCGCGCTCCAGTTCGCGCAGCACCTGGCGCGGGTGCAGCCATTGGCCGCCGCTGAAGGGTTTCTCGCCCTTCGCTTCCTCGATCATGTCCAGGCTGAAGGCGTCGCGCTCGTGCGTCCACTCGCCGAGTTCCTTCTCCCACGCCGCCTTCTCGGCGGCGATGCGCGCGGCGCGTTCGCCCTTGGTCGCGTCGCAGGCCAGGGTGCGCGCGGAGAGGCGCGCCAGCAGCGCCTTCGCGGCCGCCTTCGCGTCGCCGCAGATGCCGACGTCGACCTTCTTCACCAGCCCCAGCATCTTGGCGTCGGCGTCGATCTGCACCAGCTTCGCGTTCTTCGGCCAGTAGTCCATGCCGTACTGCGGCAGCGTGCCGAAGGGCCCGAGCCGGGTGCCGAGCGCGATCACGACGTCGGCTTCGCTGATGAGGCGCATGCCGGCCTTGCTGCCCTGGTAGCCCAGCGGGCCGCACCACTGCGGGTGGCTGGCCGGGAAGCTGTCGTTGTGCTGGTAGCTGTTGACCACCGGGCAGCCGATGCGTTCGGCCAGCGCGATGGCCTCGTTGAAGGCTTCGCCCATGACTACACCGCCGCCCGAGATCATGACCGGCGACTTCGCCTGCGCGATGAGCTCGGCCGCCGCGTCCAGCGCCGCTTCGCCGCCGGCGCCGCGCTCGATGCGGATCGGCTTCGGGATCTCGCACTGGATCTCGCCGTAGAACAGGTCGCGCGGAATGTTCAGCTGCGTCGGCCCCAGTTCCAGGTGGGCACGGTCGAAGGCGCGCGCGGTGAGCTCGGCCATGCGCTTGTTGTTGTTGACGTGCGCCTGGTACTTGGTGAACTCCTGGAACATCGGCAGCTGGCTCGCTTCCTGGAAGCCGCCCAGGCCCAGCGTCAGGGTGCCGGTCTCCGGCGTGATGATCACCACCGGCGAATGGGCCCAGTAGGCGGCGGCGATGGCGGTGACGGCGTTGCTGATGCCGGGGCCGTTCTGCCCGATCACCACGCCGTGGCGGCCGCTGGCGCGCGAGAACCCGTCGGCCATGTGGCCCGCGCCCTGCTCGTGCACCACCGGCACCAGGCGGATGCCGGCGGGCGCGAAGATGTCCATCGCGTCCATGAAGGCCGAGCCCATGATGCCGAACAGGGTGTCCACGCCTTGCGCGACCAGGGTCTCGACGAAGGCTTCGGAAGGGGTCATCTTCTGCACGCCGGTGACGACGCTGCGGGCGTTGGTGTTCATGCGGGGGTCCGTGGGCAAACGAAGAAGTGAGGCTCCCATATCATCGCCCGAAATGAATTTCGTCCATCGGCGTTTGCCTGCATGACCGATCTCGCTGCCCTGCCACCCAGGCGCGAAGCAACGGCGCGCGAACTGTTCGGCATCGACAGCGACCTCGCCGTGCCGGTGTTCACCGAACGCGACGAGCACGTGCCCGAGGTCGACACCGCCTACCGCTTCAACCGCGACGTCACGCTGGCCATCCTGGCCGGCTTCACGCGCAACCGGCGCGTGCTGGTGCAGGGCCTGCACGGCACCGGCAAGAGCACCCACGTCGAACAGGTGGCGGCGCGCCTGAACTGGCCCTGCGTGCGCGTCAACCTGGACGGCCACGTGAGCCGGCTCGACCTGGTGGGCCGCGACGCGGTGGTGGTGCGCGGCGGCCAGCAGGTGACCGAGTTCCAGGAAGGCATCGTGCCCTGGGCGCTGCAGCGCGCGGTGGCGCTGGTGTTCGACGAGTACGACGCCGGCCGCCCCGACGTGATGTTCGTGATCCAGCGCGTGCTGGAACAGGACGGCCGCTTCACGCTGATGGACCAGAACCGCGTGCTGGCGCCACACCCCTTCTTCCGCCTCTTCGCCACCGCCAACACGGTGGGGCTTGGCAATCTGAACGGGCTGTACCACGGTGCGCAGCGGCTGAACCACGCGCAGATCGACCGCTGGAACATCGTCGCCACGCTGAACTACCTGCCGGCCGAGGAAGAGGCCGCCATCGTGCTGGCGCGCGCGCCGCGCCTGGACAACGACGAGGGCCGCGCGCTGGTGCGGCGCATGGTGGCGCTGGCCGACCTCACGCGCCAGGGCTTCGCGGCGGGCGACCTGTCCACGCTGATGTCGCCCCGCACCGTGATCACCTGGGCCGAGAACCTGGACATCTTCGGCGACCTGGCCACCGCGCTGCGCCTGTCCTTCGCCAACAAGTGCGACGAGGCCGAGTTGCCGGTGCTGGCCGAGTACTTCCAGCGCTGCTTCGACCAAGAGCTGTCGTGAACACCGAAGACCCGGCCGCCCTGGCGCGCCGGCAGCAGCGCGTGGAAGAACTCTGCGCGGCTTCGATCCGCGCACTGGCCCACGAGCGCGACCTGCACTTCCGGGGCCGCCGCCTGCACCGCGGGCGCCAGGCGCTGCCGCTGTTCGCGCCGCACCTGCACCCTTCGCTGGAAGAAGACGACTTCGCGTCGTTCCGCGGCGCCGCCGACGGGCTGGCGCTGCGGCTGGCGCATTCGAACGCGGCCTTGCACCACCGCCTGGCGCCGGAAGGCGCCACCGAACGCACCGTGTTCGAGATGCTCGAGCAGTACCGCTGCGAAGCGCTCGCCGGCGCCCAGCACCCCGGCGTGCAGCACAACCTGAAGCACCGCTTCGACGCCTGGAGCCAGGCCTTCGTGCGATCGCGCCTGACCGAGACGCGCAACGGCCTGCTGCTCTACGCGCTGGCCCAGGTGTGCCGCGCGCGCGTGGCCGGCCAGCCGATGGACGAGCAGGCGTCCGATCTCATCGAGACCACGCGCGGCGCCATGGTGCCCGCCATCGGCCCCGCGCTCGCCGCCCTGCGCGCGGCGCGTTTCGACCAGGCGGCGTACGCGCCACACGCACTCGCCATCGCGCAATGGACCTCGGCGCGCCTGCGCGCCGGCCGCCTGCTGGAGCTGGCGCGCGGCGCCAGCGCCGACGAGGCGGACGAACGCCTGAGCTTCGGCCTGCGCATGAGCTTCGACGAAGGCGACGACGGCGACGCACCCGCGGTGGTGGTGAACGCGCCGCGTCAGTTGACCGCCGAAGAGGCGCCGCCCTACCGCGCCTTCACCACGGCATACGACCGCGAAGTGCACGCCGCCGCGCTGGTGCGCCCCGACCGCGCGGCCGAGCTGCGCGCGCAGCTGGACCGCCGCCTCGCCGCCGCCCCCTTCAACGTGGCCCGTCTGGCGCGCGAACTGAAGGCGTTGCTGGCCGTGCCTTCGCGCGACGACTGGGCCGGCGCGCAGGAAGAAGGCCTGATCGACGGCCGCCGCCTGGCGCAGCTGGTCGCTTCGCCCACCGAACGCCGCCTGTTCAGGCGCGAACTGCGCGAACCGGTGGCCGACGCCGTGGTCGCCTTCCTCATCGACTGCTCGGGCTCGATGCGCACCCACGCCGAAAGCGTGGCGATGCTGGTGGACCTGTTCGCGCGCGCGCTGGACATGGCCGGCGCCGCCAGCGAAGTGCTGGGCTTCACCACCGGCGCCTGGAACGGCGGCCGCGCGAAGCGCGACTGGCAGCGCGCCGGCCGGCCGCCGCAGCCGGGCCGGCTGAACGAACTGCTGCACCTGGTCTTCAAGGACGCCGCCACGCCCTGGCGGCGCGCCCGCCGCGACCTGGCGGCGCTGCTGGAAGGCCACCACTTCCGCGAAGGCGTGGACGGCGAGGCCGTGGCCTGGGCCGCGGCGCGCCTGGCCGCGCGCCCCGAAGCGCGCCGCGTGCTGGTGGTGCTGAGCGACGGCTGTCCGATGGACGCCGCCACCCAGGTCGCCAACGGCGGCGTCTACCTGGACCGGCACCTGCAGCAGGTGGCCGCGCAGGTGGAAGCCGGTGGCGCCGTCGAACTGGTCGCGCTGGGTCTGGGCCTGGACCTCAGCCCCTACTACAGCCGCAGCGAAGCGGTGGACCTGGCCGCCGGGCCCGACCGCCGCACCCTGCAGGCCGTGCTGTCCCTGTTTGACGGCCGCAGGGCCCGCCGATAGATTCGCCGCCACTCCAGGAGGAAACCGACGATGAAAGCAGACGGCATCACCCGCCGCCGCATGGTCGCCCTGTCCGCCGCCGCGCTGCCGGTGCTGGCCGATGCCCAGTCCGGCTACCCCGACCGCGCCGTGCGCTTCGTCGTGCCCTACCCGCCCGGCGGCGGCACCGACGTCATCGCGCGCATCGTGCAGGGCCGCTTCCAGCAGGCGCTGGGCCAGAGCATCGTCATCGAAAACCGCGGCGGCGCCGCCGGCGCGCTGGGCACCGACGTGGTCGCCAAGTCGGCGGCCGACGGCTACACGGTGCTGTTCACGCTGAGTTCGCACACCATCAACCCGGCCATCCTGTCCAAGCTTTCGTTCGACACCCAGAAGGACTTCGAACCCGTCGGCATGGTCGCTTCGCTGCCGCAGATCCTGGTGGCCCACCCCGCCGTGCCGGCCAGCACGGTGGCCGAACTGGTGGCGCTGGCGAAGGCGAAGCCGGGCACACTGTCGTTCGCCTCGGTGGGCAACGGCTCGCCCGGCCACCTGGCCGGCGAGCTGATGAAGCTGAAGACGGGCATCCAGATGACGCACATCCCCTACCGCGGCGGTGGCCCGGCGGTGAGCGACGTGATGGGCGGCCAGGTGCCGCTGCTGTGGGTGTCCATCCCCGCCGCCGCGCAGCACGTGAAGGCCGGCAAGCTGAAGGCGCTGGCCGTCAGCACCCTGAAGCGCAGCGCCGCCTTCCCCGACGTGCCGACCATGGTGGAAGCCGGCGTGGCCGACTTCGAGGTCGACAGCTGGTACGCGATGTTCGTGCCGGCGAAGACGCCGCGGCCGGTGATCGAGCGGCTCAACAAGGCCCTCAACGAAGTGGTGGCCGATGCCGCGGTGCGCACGCAGCTGCTGGCGCAGGGCGCCGAAGGCGTGGGCGGCACGCCCGAAGCGCTGGGCCAGGTGGTGAAGGCGGAACTGCCCAAGTGGGCCAGGCTGGCGCAGGAAGCCCAGATCAAGGCCGATTGAAAGCGCAAGGACGGAACAGCCAGGCAGACCCGCCCTGGGCAAGGATGCCGGCCATGCACTCCGCCACCGCCACCGAACAGCTCGCCGCGCTGCGCGCGCGCCGCGTCTCGGCCGCTGAACTGCTGGAGCAGACGTTCGCGCGCATCGACGCCCACAACCCGGCGCTCAACGCCGTCGTCGTGCAGGACCGCGAAGGCGCGCGCCGCGCTGCCGCCGCGGCCGACGCGGCGCTGGCGCGCGGTGAACGGCACCCGCTGCTGGGCCTGCCGATGACGGTGAAGGAATGCTTCGACATCGCCGGCCTGCCCACCACCTGGGGCCTGCCGGGGGCCGAGCGGATCCCGGTCCCGCGCGACGCGGTGGTGGTGCAGCGCCTGCGCGCCGCCGGCGCCGTGGTGCTGGGCAAGACCAACGTGCCACCCAACCTGGCCGACTGGCAGAGCGCGAACGCGATCTACGGCCGCACGAACAACCCCTGGGACCTGCAGCGCACGCCGGGCGGCTCTTCGGGCGGCAGCGCAGCCGCGCTCGCGGCCGGCCTGTCCGCGCTGGAGATGGGCAGCGACATCGGCGGTTCGCTGCGCGTGCCGGCGCACTGCTGCGGCGTGTACGCGCACAAGCCCAGCCACGGCATCGTGCCGATGCGCGGCAACGCGCCGCCCGGTACGCCGGCGCTGTCGGTCGACCACCATGTCGACCTCGCCGTCGGCGGTCCCATGGCGCGCAGCGCCGCCGACCTGGCGCTGGCGCTGGACGTGGTGGCCGGCCCCGACGAGGACCGCGCCCTGGCCTGGCGGCTGCAGCTGCCGCCGCCGCGCCGCGAAACGCTGAAAGGCTGCCGCGTGCTGCTGCTGCGCCGGCACCCGCTGCTGCCCACCGGGCACGAGGTGGCCGAGGCGATCGAGCGCTGGGCCGCGCAGGCCGCCGGCGCCGGCGCGCTCGTCGTCGAAAGCCACCCCGCCCTGCCCGACCTGGTGAAGGTGGCGCACGTCTACGGCCAGCTGCTGCTGTCCTTCTTCGGCGCCACGCTGCCGGCGGCCGAATACGAAGGCTTGAAGCAGGCGGCCGCTTCGCTGCCGTCGAAGGCCGACACGCCGCAGGCGCAGGAACTGCGCGCCTTCGTCAGCAGCCACCGCGACTGGATCGCGGCCGACCGGCGGCGCACCGTCATCCGCCACGGTTGGCGCCAGCTGTTCGCCGACATCGACGTCGTCGTTGCCCCGGTGATGCCGCTGCCGGCGCTGCCGCACGACGCGGCGCCGATGGAACAGCGCGAGATCGAGATCGACGGCCGGCGCCTGCCCTACACGCTGCTGGGCGCGTGGGCCGGGCCGGCCACGCTGGCCGGGCTTCCGGCCACCGCGTTCCCGGTCGGCCGCACGGCGGGCGGGCTGCCGGTGGGGCTGCAGGCCATCGGCCCGCAGTTCGAGGACCGCACGACCATCGCCTTCGCTGCCGCCTGCGAACAGGCTTTCGGCGGCTTCGTGCCGCCGCCCGGCTACGGCTGAGCGGGGCCTTCGAAGCAGCGGAATTCCACCGCCTGCGCCGCTTCGGCGCGCGGCTGGCCGAACGAGATCCAGCCGTGGCCCACCAGCGTGAGTTCCTCCCGGTGCACGCTGATCTCGGGCCGGCCCTCGAAGGTGACGAAGCTGCCGTTGGCGCTGTGGTCCACCAGCACGAAGTGCTCGCGCCGGCGCTCCACCATGGCGTGCGCGCGCGAGACGCACTTGTCGCGCAACGCGAAGTCGGCCTCCAGGTCGCGCCCGAAGGTCACCTTGCGCCGCTGCGGACCCATCTCGAGGCGCCGGCCCTCGCACTCCAGCGCCAGCAGTGACGGCGCCGCGCCGGCCGGCGCATGGCGGGCGACGATGACGGTGGTGCTCTCGGTGGAGGCCTGCCAGGTCAGCTCGACCAGCGGCACCTCGGCTTCCTTGCCCTTGACCGGAATCGCGTACAGGTCGCGCAGGCTCAGCGCATGCTCGCCGGTCAGGCGCGCGGCGCAGTCCTGGTCGGTGACGATCTGGCCTTTCGAGGCCAGGTCGCACAGGCGCGAAGCCAGGTTCACGGTGTCGCCGAAGACGTCGCGGTCGTGCGCCACCACCGGGCCGAAGTGGAAGCCGATGCGCAGCGCCAGCGGCAGACCCACCGTGGGCCCCAGTGCGTCGACGCGGTGCTGCATCTCGACGGCGGCGCCGGCGGCGGCGTCGGCGGTGCGGAAGACGGCCATCACGGCGTCGCCGATGGTCTTGATGACGCGGCCGCCCGCTTCCGCGGTGCAGGCCGACATGGTGTCCAGGCACTGTTCCACCAGCGCAAAGGCGCGCTCGTCGCCCAGCACCTCGTAGAGCGCGGTGCTGCCGGCGACGTCGGCGAACAGGACGGCGCATTCCATCGTCACGGACCCCTGCAAGGCGGGCCGATTGTCGACCCGCGGGCCCCTCTGCGCTTGACTTGCGTCATCCGGCCCCGCACGCCGGTGCGCAGTTGCGCACGGGCAGGCGCATGATGAGCGGTGCGATGTTCGAGTCCGCCAACCTTCAGCACGCGGTCGAGAAGGCCGCCTACGAACGCGAGCAGGCCGAGTTGCGCGCCGCCTTGCTGGAAGCCCAGTTCGAGCTGAAGCAGCAGGGGCGCTTTCCGGTGCTGGTGCTGATCGCCGGCGTGGAAGGCGCGGGCAAGGGCGAGACGGTGAACCTGCTCAACGAGTGGATGGACCCGCGCTTCATCCACACCAGCGCCTTCGGCACGCCCACCGAAGAGGAAGCGCAGCGCCCCGCGCACTGGCGCTTCTGGCGCGCGCTGCCGCCCAAGGGCCGCATCGGCATCTTCTTCGGCGCCTGGCACACGCTGCCCATCGTGCAACGCGTGACGGGCGAACTGGGTTCGGGCGCCTTCGAAGGCGCCATCGCCGAGATCCAGCGCCTGGAGCAGATGCTGGTCGACGAAGGCGTGCTGCTGGTGAAGTTCTGGTTCCACCTCTCGAAGGAACAGCAGAAGAAGCGCCTGAAGTCGCTGCAGAAGGACCCCGAGACGCGCTGGCGCGTGACCGAGCGCGACTGGGAATACTTCAAGCTCTACGACCGCTTCGTCGAGGTGTGCGAACCCTTCGTGCGCCAGACCTCCACCGGCCGCGCGCCGTGGACCGTGGTGCCGGCGGCCGACGCGCGCTGGCGCGCGCTCGCCGTGGGCCGCCACCTGCTGGCCGTGCTGCGCGCGCGCCTGGACGAGAAGCCGCCCAGGGCCGCGTCGGCGAAGGCGAAGAAGCCGCTGCCGCCGCCCGACGGCGTGACCGTGATCTCGGCGCTGCAGTTGAACCAGCCGAAGAAGCGCGCCGACTACGAACGCGAGCTGCGCCACTGGCAGGGCCGGCTGGCGCTGGCTTCGCGCGACCCGCGCTTCCAGTCGACGTCGGTGGTGGCGGTGTTCGAAGGCAACGACGGCGCCGGCAAGGGCGGCGCGGTGCGCCGCGTGACGCAGGCGCTGGACGCGCGCTACGTGGAGACGGTGCCGATCGCCGCGCCGACCGAAGAGGAACGCGCCCAGCCCTACCTGTGGCGCTTCTGGCGTCACCTGCCGCGGCGCGGCCGCTTCACGCTGTTCGACCGCTCCTGGTACGGGCGCGTGCTGGTCGAGCGCGTCGAAGGCCTGTGCAGCACGGCCGACTGGCAGCGCGCCTACGCCGAGATCAACGACTTCGAGCACGCGCTGCTGCGCCACGGCATCGTGCTGGCCAAGTTCTGGCTCGCGATCTCGAACGAAGAGCAGCTGCGCCGCTTCCAGGAACGGGAGAAGGTGCCCTTCAAGCGCTTCAAGATCACGCCCGAGGACTGGCGCAACCGCGAACAGTGGGGCGCCTACGAAGCCGCCGTCTGCGACATGGTGGACCGCACCTCCACCGCCCACACGCCGTGGACGCTGGTGGAGGCCGACGACAAGTACCACGCCCGCATCAAGGTGCTGAAGACGCTGACCGAGGCGGTGGAGTCCGCGCTCAAGGCACAGGGCCGCAAGCGGCGCTAGAGACACCGGCACCGTGAACGAAGCCCTCTCCGCCCTCTGGCGCGCCGACACGCCCTGGGTGCGCGGCGTCGCCTTCGTGCTGGCGCTGGGGCTGGGCGTGGCACTCATCCGCCTGGCCGGACTGCTGGTGTTCCGCGTGCTGCTGCCGGCGCTGCGCATGGCGACGCCACGCATCGTCGAAGACATCGTCGTCATCGCCGGCTACGGGCTGTGGGGGCTGGTGCTGCTCTCGCACGCCGGGGTCGAGCTCTCGGGCCTGGTGGCCACCTCGGCCGTCATCACCGCGGTGCTCGCCTTCGCGATGCAGGACACGCTGGGCAACATCCTGGGCGGGCTGGCGCTGCAGGCCGACGACTCGCTGGCCATCGGCGACTGGGTACGGCTGGACGACGTCTCGGGCCGCGTGGTGCAGATCCAGTGGCGCTTCACCGCCGTGCTCACGCGCAGCGGCGAACGCGTCGTGATCCCGAACGCGCAGCTGATGAAGGGCAAGTTCACCGTCGTCGGTGCCGCAGCCGACGGCGCGCCGGGCTGGCGGCGCGCGGTGGGCTTCAACGTCGACTACGGCGTGCCGGCTTCGCAGGTCATCGCCGCCGCGGTGGACAGCCTGACCGACGCCGAGATCCCGCACGTGGCGCGCGAACCCGCGCCTTCCTGCGTGGCGATGGACTTCGCGCCCGGCTCCATGCGCTACGCGCTGCGCTACTGGCTCACCGACCCCGAACACGACGACGCCACCGACTCGCTGGTGCGCACCCACCTGCTGACGGCGCTGCAGCGCCACGGCTGGCGCATCGCGCTGCCCGACGGCCTGCTGCACGTGGTGCAGGAAGGCCAGGCGCACCGCGCCGAAGTCGAGCAGCGCGAACTGGAACGCCGCGTCGCCGCGCTGGCCGGCGTGGACCTGTTCGCCACGCTGGACGAAGGCGAGCGCCGCCGCATCGCCGGCCGCCTGGTGAACGCCCCCTTCGCGCGCGGCGACACCATCACGCGCCAGGGCGCCGCGGCGCACTGGCTCTACATCATCGTCGGCGGCGAAGCCGAGGTCTGGCGCGAAGACACCGGCGGCGAACGTCGCCTCATCAACCTGCTGCCGGCCGGCAGCGTGTTCGGCGAGATGGGCCTGCTCACCGGCGCGCCGCGTTCGGCCACCGTGGTGGCGAAGACCGACGTCGAATGCTTCCGGCTCGACAAGGCCAGCTTCGAGGACATCCTGCACGAGCGGCACGAACTGGCCGAGAGCCTGTCGCACGTGCTCGAAGACCGGCAGCACCAGACCGACCTGCTGCTGCAGGCGAGCGGCCAGCCCGCGGACGAAGCCGAACGCGCCGGGCACCGCGCCGACTTGCTGCAGCGCATACGCCGCTTCTTCGGGCTGGCTTGAGGCTTCCGATTCCGGGCCGGGCCGCCATAATCAAGGCACGGAGCGGGTGGAGATGAACGAGGTCGAAAGATCGGTGGCACGCGCACGCGTGGCACAAGGCGTGGCCGAGGGCTACAACCAGGCTCGCGTCGACGAACTGGTGCTGGCCGCCGGCTGGGCCATCATGGAACCGGCCCGCAACCGCCGCCTGGCCGAACGGGCGGTGGCCGACACCGGCATCGGCAACGTCGAAGACAAGATCCGCAAGAACCACCGCAAGACCCTGGGCCTGCTTCGCGACCTGGCGGGCGCGAAGTCGGTGGGCGTCATCGCTGAGCATCCTGAACGCGGTCTGGTCGAGATCGCGCGACCGGTGGGCGTGGTGTGTGCGGTCACGCCGTCCACCAATCCAGCCGCGACGCCGGCCAACAAGATCATCAACGCGATCAAGGGCCGAAATGCCGTGATCGTGGCGCCATCGCCCAAGGGCTGGACCACGGCCGCGCTGCTGATCGACTTCATCCACCAGCAGTTCGACCGCATCGGCGCACCGCGCGACCTGGTGCAGCTGCTGGCGGCCCCGGTCGACAAGGCCTCGACAGGCGAACTCATGAGGCGCTGCGACCTGGTGGTGGCCACCGGCTCGCAGGCCAACGTGCGCGCGGCCTACGCCAGCGGCACGCCGGCCTTCGGCGTGGGCGCCGGCAACGTGGCCGCCATCGTCGACGAGACGGCCGACGTGGAAGCGGCGGCCGACCGCATCCTCCTTTCCAAGACCTTCGACAACGCCACCAGCTGTTCTTCGGAGAACAGCCTGGTGGTGCTGGCCGGTGCGCGCGAAGCCCTGCTCGCGGCGCTGCAGCGCCGCGGCGCGTTGCTGCTGAACCACGGCGCGAAGGCCGCGCTGCAGGCGGCGATGTGGCCCGACGGGAAGCTGTCCCAGGCGGTCATCGGCCAGGCCGCACCGCAGATCGCCGAACGCGCCGGACTGGGCCGGCTGCAAGCGCGTGTCCTGATGGTCGACGAGGACGGCGTCGGTCCGGCGTTCCCGTTCTCGGGGGAGAAGCTCTCGCCCGTGCTCACGCTGTACACCGTGCCGGACTTCGACGCCGCCGCCGCCACGGTGGCCCGCATCTACGAATACCAGGGCGCCGGCCATTCGGTCGGCCTGCACACGCGGGAGGACGGCCGTGCGCTGCAGCTGGGGCTGGCACTGCCGGTCTCGCGCGTGATCGTGAACCAGGCCCATTGCATCGCCACCGGCGGCAGCTTCGACAACGGCTTGCCTTTCTCGCTTTCGATGGGTTGCGGCACCTGGGGCCGCAACAACTTCTCCGACAACATGACCTACCGGCACTACCTGAACATCACGCGCGTGTCACGGCCGATCCCCGAGAGCGTTCCGTCGGAACAGGACATCTTCGGCGCCTTCTTCGCACGCCACGGACGCGAATGACGGTTCGAGACCTGATCCTGGCGCAGGTGCACGCGCGCCCCGACGCCGTCTACGCGCTGGCCACCGAAGGCAGCTCGCGGCTGACCTACGCCCGGCTGGCGCAGGCCTGCGGCGGCGTGGCCACGCAATTGCAGCGCCACGGCGTGGGGCCGGGCGACACGGTCTCGCTCGTCATGCCCAACGGCTGCGTCACGCTGGAGGTGCTGCTGGGCGCGATGGCCGCCGGCTGCACCGTGAACCCGGTGAACCTGCTGTCCCAGGCCGAGCAGATGGCCTACGTGCTGGAACACAGCGACTGCAAGCTGGTCTTCACCGCGCCCGAGTGGACCGCGCGCGTGCGCGAACTGCTGACCGGCATCGCGCGGCCGGTCGCGCTGCTGGAAGCCGACCCCGAAGGCACGGGTTTCCGCCTGCCGGGCGCCAGTCTGCCGCCCTACGAGCCGAAGGCCGACGACCTGGCACTGCTGATGTACACGTCCGGCACCACCGGCCGGCCCAAGGGCGTGATGCTCACGCAGGGCAACCTGGCCGCGAACGCGCGTGCCATCGCCACCGAACACGCGCTCGCGCCGCAGGACCGCGTGCTGGGGGTGCTGCCGCTGTACCACATCAACGCCTTCGCGGTGACGATGCTGGCGCCGCTGGCCAGCGGCGGCAGCGTGGCGGTGGCGCCGCGCTTCTCGGCCCAGCGCTTCTGGGACCAGGCGATCGAGTCGCGCTGCACCTGGCTCAACGTGGTGCCCACCATCATCGCCTTCCTGCTCGAAGGCGGGCAGCCGCCGCGCGACATGCTCTCGCGCATCCGCTTCTGCCGTTCGGCTTCGGCGGCGCTGTCGCCGGCACACCTGCGCGCGTTCGAAAGGCGCTTCGGCGTCGGCGTCATCGAGACCATGGGCCTCACCGAGACGGTGGCGCCTTCGTTCTCCAACCCGCTGGACCCGGCGCAGCGCCGGCTCGGATCGGTGGGCCGCGCCTCCGGCGGCCAGGCGGGCGTGATCGACGCCGAAGGGCGGCCGGTGCCCGACGGCACCACCGGCGAGATCGTGGTCCGCGGCCCGCACGTGATGCGCGGCTACTACAAGAACCCCGACGCCACGGCCGCCGCCTTCACGCCCGACGGCTGGCTGCGCACCGGCGACCTGGGGCACCGCGACGCCGACGGCTTCTTCTTCGTCACCGGCCGCATCAAGGAGCTGATCATCAAGGGCGGCGAGAACATCGCCCCGCGCGAGATCGACGAAGTGCTGCTGCGCCACGCCGCCGTGCTGGACGCCGCCGCCACCGGCATGCCCGACGAGACCTACGGCCAGGAGATCCTGGTCGCCGTGGTGCTGCGCGAAGGGCGCAAGGCAGACGAAGCCGCGCTGCGTGCGTTCTGCGAGCAGCACCTGGGGCGGTACAAGACGCCCAAGCGCTTTCTCTTCCTGCCCGAACTGCCGCGCGGGCCTTCGGGCAAGGTGCAGCGGCTGAAGCTGCTGGACCTGCTGCCGAAGGCGGTGGAGCGCTGAGGGGCGGCCCGCACGCGCATCGATGGCGGCTTCGCCACCGCGCGCTGCGTCTCAGCGGCTGCCGATGTGGGCGGCGAAGTAGGCCAGCGTGTCGAGGTCGCTTTCCGCCACCTGGCTGAGCGCTTCGGTCATGGCGCGCGTGTAGCCGGGCCGCTTGCCGGTCTTGAAGCCGTGCAGCGTCTGGCTCAGGTATTCCTCTTTCTGGCCACCGATGCGCGGCACCTGCTTGCCGCCCGCCAGGTCGTCGCCATGGCAGAACGTGCAGCGGTACTCGCGCGCCAGCGCCTCGCCCAGCCGCATGCGGGTGGGGTCGACCGGGGCCGCCGGCGGCGGCGCCGGCAGCGGCGCCAGCGTGCCGATGTGGTCCGAGAAACCGCGCAGGTCGTTGTCGCTCATCTGCTTGGCCAGCGCGATCATCGCCTCGTTGTCGCGGCGCCCTTCGCGGAACAGGAACAGCTGCGTGATCACGTACAGCGAAGGCTGACCGGCCAGCACCGGCACGCCCGGCATCTCGCTGCGGCCGCCGGCGCCGTGGCAGGCGGCGCAGGTGGCGCCGAAGCGTTCGGCATAGCTGGGCCCGGCGTGGCCGAAGGCGCGGCCGCGGCGGCAGGCCGCCGCCGGCGCGGCCTGGGCTTCTTCGCTCGCGCCTGCGCCGGCCCCGCGAGGATCCACCCGAGCGACGCCGCCGCAGCCGCGGCCGCGAAGCGTCGCCAGGCCTTCACCTCACTTGCCGTAGCTGACACGGTAGATGGCGCCGGCGTGGTCGTCGCTGACGAGCAGCGAGCCGTCCTTCATCACCAGGAAGTCCACCGGGCGGCCGAGGTATTCGTTGTTCTCGACGAAGCCGGTCATGAACGGCTCCACCTTCGCGCCGCCCTTGCCGTCGGGCCAGGCCACGAAGACGCCGTTGTACTTCCTGGTGCGGTTCCACGGGCCGTGCTTGGCGATGAACATCGCGCCCTGGTACTTCGCCGGGAACATCTTGCCGGTGTAGAACTTCAGGCCCAGCGAGCCGGCATGCGGCCCCAGCAGCGCGGCCGGCTGCGCGTAGTCCTTGCAGTCCTTGCCCCAGCCGAACTCGGGGTCGGGGATGTTGCCCTGGTGGCAGTACGGGAAGCCGAAGTGCTGCTTGCCCGGCTGCGTCACGTGGTTCAGCGTGTCGTTGGGCAGCTCTTCGCTGAGCCAGTCGCGGCCATTGTTGGTGAACCACAGGTCGCCGGTCTTCGGGTCGAAGTCGAAGCCCACGGTGTTGCGCACGCCGGAGGCGATGGTCTGAACGTTCGAGCCGTCGAAGTTCATGCTGTAGATCTTCGCGTACTCGCCGGGGTCGCAGATGTTGCAGGGCCCGCCGATGTTGTAGTACAGCTTGTTGTCGTGGATGCGCAGGAACTTCCAGCTGTGGTCGCTGCCGCCGGGCAGCTTGTCGTTGAGCACGGCGCTCGGTTCGCCCAGGTTGTCCAGCCGGTCCTCGGCGTTGTCGTAGCGGACGATGCGCTTGTGGGTGGCGAAGAACAGCGAGCCCTTGTGGAATTCGATGCCGGTGGCCTGCTCGGTCTTGTCGATGATGACCTTGGCCGTGCGCTTGCCGTTCACCGCCTTCTCGGGAATCGCGTAGACCTTGTTGCCGACGAACAGGGTGCTGACGAAGATGTTGCCCTTGTCGCCCTGGCGCAGTTCGCGCGCGTCCAGCACGTTGGAAGCCCAGACCTCGACCTTGAAGCCCGGCGGCAGCTTCAGCTTCTTGATCGGCAGCTGGTCTTCGGCCGTCGGAATGGGGAACGCCGGCACCGGCGCCATCTTCATCGCCGTGTCGGTCTTGGGCCGACCCTTGGCCCAGCCGGGTTCGGCGTCCTGGCCGAAGGCCACCGCCATGGCGCCGACGAGCGGCAGCGCAGCCGCCAGCTTGAGCCACGAACTCTTGTCCATGTGTTGTCTCCTGGTTTTTGGGAAATGGGGCCCGCTCGGGCCCCGGGAAGCGACCAGCGCCGGAACGGCGCGGCCCAGCTTCTGTCATCGATCTTCCCACGGTCCTGAAGGCCTTGCTGGCGAGGGCCCGGGCCTGCGCGAACTTCGACGCGGGCCTCGCGGCCCGCACGTGAAGCGCGGCTGCTGCCAGAACCCCGAGGCCACGGCCGCCGCCTTCACGCCCGAAGGCTGGCTGCGCACCGGCGACCTGGGCCACCGCGACGCCGACGGCTTCTTCTTCGTCACCGGCATGCCCGGCGAGACCTGCGGCCAGGAGATCCTGGTCGGCGTGGTGCTGCGCGAAGGGCGCAAGGCAGACGACACCGGGCTGCGTGCGTTCTGCGAGCAGCACCTGGGGCGGTACAAGACGCCCAAGCGCTTTCTCATCCTGCCCGAACCGCCGCGCGGGCCTTCAGGGAAGGTGCAGAAGTTCGAGTCGGTGGAATTCTTGGTGGGGGCGGACAACTGATCGGATCGCGCGGCCAGCTTGGCCGGTTGGGCCGGGAAGCTTGACTCCTGCTTTGCATCGGTTGCTGTCATCCAGTCTGCTCGGTTCGAGCGTCGGCCACCGGCCCTGAGCGAGCGCTCCGGACTGTCCGGTCTGGAGTACCCTGATGTGCCGACCGCGGAAGCGCACCGCGGCCGGGGCAGTTTGCCGAGCAGCGCGGCGGCCCAGGGCAAGCAGGCTACGCGCCACCCCTCACGCGGCCGAATGGGCACAAGCAAGATGCGGTCGGCCCGATTCGGAACGGGCGACCGGATGCAGACTGCGAGCATCGGGTCGCCTGTCCCGACTGTCCCCAAATGCACGCCAGGAGGCTTTCATGACCACTGAGATCGTCGTCGGGCTCGATGCCGCCATTCACTTCGACGCGGGAAAGTGCATTCACTCCCGCGGCTGCGTCCTCTCGCACCCGGATGTGTTCGTGCCCAACGTGAAGGGCGCGTGGATCCATCCTGACGCCCAGCCGGTGGAGGAGCTGATGCACCTTGCCAAGGCCTGCCCTTCGGGGGCCATCCGGGTCGTGCGCAACGCTGCATCACCAGGCCAGGCAGCCGATTCGGATGCGGCCCCCATCGTCAATACGGTGCGGGTGCGCGAGAACGGCCCGCTGGCGTTCGAGGCCGAGTTGCACATCCGCGGCGAGCGGCAGGCCTCGCCGCGCGCCACGCTGTGCCGCTGCGGCCAGTCCGGGAACAAGCCCTGGTGCGATGGCAGCCACACGGCGGCGGGCTTCGTGGCCACGGGTGAGCCGTCCACGGCCAGTTTCGAGGCGCTTGCGGTCCGCAATGGGCCGTTGGACGTGCTGCCCCTCGCCAACGGCCCGCTGCGTGTCGTCGGGAACCTGGAATTGGTCAGCGGCACCGGACGCACGTGCAACAAGGTGGCTGAGACATTCCTGTGCCGCTGCGGGCAGTCGAAGAGCAAGCCATATTGCGATGGCAGCCACAAGGCTGCGGGCTTCCAGGCCCCCTGAGTCACGGGTGAGGGAGCTGCCCGGGAGAAGCACCTTGAAGACCCAACGAAGGTCATCGCATCGAAGCTACGACGTGGTGCTGTACGGCGCGACGGGTTTCGTCGGTCGCCAGACCGTGGCCCACTTCGCCGCCCACGCCAGGGGCTTGCGCTGGGCTCTGGCCGGCCGTTCGGCGGCCAGGCTCGAACAGGTACGTGAGGCGGCTGGACCGGCGGCCGCAGGCGCCGGCATCATCGTCGCGGATGCCGCGGACGCCAAGGCGCTGAACGCGCTCGCCAGCCAGGCCGTCGTCGTCCTCAGCACGGCCGGCCCGTTCGCCCTGCACGGCAGCGCGCTCGTCGAGGCCTGCGTCTCGCACCGCACGCACTATGTGGACATCACCGGCGAGACCCCGTGGGTGCGCGGCCTGATCGAACGCCACCACGCGCAGGCAGCGCGCGACGGCACGCGCATCATCCCCTGCTGCGGCTTCGACTCGGTACCTTCCGACCTCGGCGCCTGGCTCGTCGCCGAAGAAGTGCGGCGCCAGCACGGCGAGCCATGCGTCAGCGTCAAGGCTTGCCATTCGATGCGCGGCGGGCTGAACGGCGGCACGCTGGCGTCGGCGATGAACCTCATGGAGTCCGGCCAGGACCGCCTGCTCGCCGACCCGTTCCTGCTCAACCCGCCCGGCAGCGTGCCGCGCGACGTGACGGCGCACGCCGACCCGGTGGCACCGCATCACGACGCCGACTTCGACGCCTGGCTCGGCCCCTTCGTGATGGGGCCCGTCAACACCCGCGTGGTGCGGCGGACTGCGGCGCTGCTGGCTGCTCGCGGCGACGCTGCCTATGGCGCACGCTTCAGCTACCAGGAATACCAGCGCTTCGGCCGCGGGCCGCTCGCCGCCGCGGCCGCGACAGGTCTGGCCGTCGGCATGAGCCTGGGACAGGCGGCAATGCGCTTCAGGGGGGGTCGAGCCATGGCGCGCGCGATGGCCGTACCCGCGGGCCAGGGACCATCGGAGCGCACGATGGACCACGGCTCCTTCGGTTGCGATCTCATCGGCAAGAGCGCGGGCGGCACCGTGGTGCGCGGTCGCGTCGCCGGCCAGGGTGACCCGGGGAACCGCGCGACAACGAAGTTCGTCTGCGAGTCGGCGCTCGCCCTGGCGCTGCAGGCCGGCGAACTGCCCGGTGGCGAGCGTGGCGGCGGCGTGCTGACGCCGGCCAGCGGCCTGGGGATGGTGCTGGTGCGACGGCTGCTCGCCATGGGTATCCAGCTGGAACCGGTGCACGGCTGATGGCGCCGCCTTGGCGCATGCGGCGGATGCGCCACCACCTGCCAAAGGCGCAGGCGCGTAGTACGCGGTGCATCAAGCGAATGCGCCAGCAGATGCACGATCCCGGGCGTGGCCTCTGCGGGGTCGGCCGTGGTGTCCGTGCTCCTTCACCCAGCCGGCGCGAGAATCGCGTCTTCGCAAGCAGGAGGCGCCCATGTTCAAAGTCAGCAAGATCGCATCGGACGCGCGCTTGGAGAACCTCGACTTGCCGACGGCCCGCCTTGCCCAATTGAGGGCCGTCGCGGCACAGCGCACGGGTGCAGTGCTGCTCACGGGGCCTTCCGGGCCCGGCAAGACGCGCGCTGCCGAAGTCCTCGCCAGCACGATCGGACGCGATCTCATGCGTGTCGACCTCGGCAGAATGGTGAGCCGCTATATCGGGGAGACCGAGAAGAACCTGGATCGCGTGTTCGCGATGGCCGCGGCGAGTGGCGCCGTGCTGTTCTTCGACGAGGCGGACGCGCTGTTCGGCAAGCGCAGCGACGTGAAGGACAGCCATGATCGCTATGCCAACATCGAGGTCAGCTATCTGCTCCAGAAGTTGGAGCGCTACAGGGGACTCGTCGTTGTTGCCGCCAGCATGCGCCAGAACATCGATCCGGCCCTCCTGCGACGCTTGCGCCACGTCGTCGACATTCCGTGGCCACCAAGCGTGGCTGAAACTGCGGGCGGTTGAGTCGGAGCACATGGGCGACAACACTGAAGGAAGGCAGTGCAGGAAGGTCTGGGCGCCCTGGCTTGACGACACCGCGCACTTGGACATGGGCCTTCTGGAGTCACGCAGCAGCTGAGTTCGTTGGCGCGAGAACGAGCGACGGCTGAACTGACTGCTTCAATGCCGAAGTCCGGGGCGGCGAACTTCATTGACGGTTCGAGACGACGCACCCGATGCATTGATGACCGGCCGTACCACCCGCGCCGGATCGAATGGCCGCTGTTGGGCTCGGCCGCGAAAACGAAGTAGCGGCCAGAAGCGGACGATCGGGACAGGCAAATTTCGGGCGGCTCTCTAGCCGTGATGCGCGGGGACCGGAGTTGCCTTGTTCTTCGAGGACGCTTCAATTGCCATCTCAGGCGTGTCGTCCCGCCGCGCCATCTCGCAAGCGTGAGTTGCGGCCCATGCAGCCAAGACGGCCCGGGTTCGCCCAGACGCGTGCGTCAACACTTCTGCCGCAGCTCTCACGTCTCGCTCGGGGCCTGGCTGAATGACTTCGCGAAGGGGACCGGAAAGTGGCGACGGCCCGCTCACTCACTCCCCACTCCGGCTGAGTGCCCAAGCGATGGCTCCCTTGTCCTGGATCCCCAGCTTGGCATACACCTGTCTCAGGTGGTGGCGCACCGTGGCCGGGGCCAGGTCCAAGGCCTTGGCAACTTCCTTGTAGCTTCGGCCCTGGGCAAATTGCAGCGCCACCGCATGCTCGCGCGGCGAGAGTAGGCTGCTGGGTCCGCGATGCCTTGCCGTGGCGACCACCAGGTCGCCTCGCGCCTCTAAGTCCAGGCTGATGAAGCGGCCCACGTGGCGCCACACCCGCTGGCCCGACAAATGAATCTTCAACTCGGGCGGCAACTGTCCGCCCGGCCATTGAGCCCACTCGCGCAGCAGAAGCTCACCAAACAGCGGGTCAGCCGCCTGCACCACACCGCGCTGGCTGAGCAGAGCCACGCCAACATCACTGGCCTGCGTACTGTTGCGCACGCGCTCGACCTCGCGCATGCGGTTGATCGCGACGGCCGACCCGACGTTGGGCATCAGAGCCGCGAGCACTCCCTGCTCCGCCTCGCTCCACACCGGCTTCAGGCTGCTGCGGTACAGGGACAGGTGCACGCAGGTGCGCACCACCGGCTCGACGTCCGCGATGCAAAGGACCTGCGCGACGCCATTGCGGGCGAGGAAGGTGCGGTAGGCCGGCACCAGTTCGTCTTCGGCGATGCTCAGGACCACGGCTCGGCCGGCGGCAGACAGGGCGCGTGGCACGAGCGGGTCGACTGCCTGGACGGCCTGCCATTGCACGTCGTAGTCGGTCGGCAGGTCCTGAAGCAGCTTGCTGTGCATCACCGGACCGGCCGGCGTGAGCGTGGAGTGCCCCAGCCAGGCGGAATCGAAGTGGAGCATCGTGCGCAGCTGAGCCAGCAGCGTGCCTTCGAACTGCAATACATCGAGTCGGTGCGCGTCTCGGTAGAGCCGATGCACGAATGCGCCGACTCGCTGCATGGCCTGCACGGCGACGCCGTCGGCGGCAGCGCCGTCTCGCCCGACGCTGGTGTCGGCCGCGGGATTGGTGCGCATGGGTTGTGGGTCGTCTGACAGGTGAGCAGCGGCATCGTTCATTTGAACGATGCCGGCACGGCCGCCGGAAATCAAGGCCGGTTGCGACGCCTGAAGCTCCCGTTCGTCCAAGGGTAAGTACCGACGGGCAGGTCATCCGGCTGGCGCAATTGAACGACTGGTTCCGAGCTCGGACGCGTCCTATCTTTCGCCGCCGGCATCAACTTCCCCACCGAACGCAGGAGACTGACCATGACCGACCGCACCGCCTTCTTCCACGACGAGAAATGCCTCTGGCACTGCACGGCCGGCGGCTTCGCACTGATTGCCCACGTGGGCGGCTGGGTGCAGCCACCCGCCAACATGGGGTTGGCCGAATCACCCGATTCCAAGCGACGCATCGTGTCGCTGATGCAGGTGTCGGGTCTGGCCGAGCACCTGGACGTCAGGAGCGCACCCATGGCGAGCGAGGAGGATCTGCTGCGCATCCATCCTCGCAACTACCTCGAGAAGTTCAAGGCATTGTCCGATGCCGGTGGCGGCGAACTGGGCGCCTATGCGCCCTTCGGCCCGGGCAGCTATGAAATCGCGAAGCTGTCGGCCGGCCTGGCCAAGGCGGCGGTGGACGAGGTCCTGTCCGGCACCTACCGCAATGCCTATGCGATGTCGCGCCCGCCTGGCCACCACTGTCTGGCCAACGAGCCAATGGGTTTCTGCCTTCTGGCCAACATCCCCATCGCCATCGAAGCGGCCCGGCACAAGCATGGTATCCAGCGCGTCGCTGTCCTGGACTGGGACGTGCATCATGGCAATGGGACGCAGTCGATCTTCTACGAGCGCGATGACGTGCTGACGATCTCGCTGCACCAGGAGGGCTGCTTCCCGCCCGGCTACAGCGGTGCCGACGAACGCGGTTCCGGCAAGGGCCTGGGCTACAACATCAACGTGCCGCTGATTCCAGGCGGCGGGCATGACGCCTACATGTATGCGATGGACCGCATCGTGGCACCGGCAATCGACCGCTTCCGGCCCGAACTGATCGTCGTGGCCAGCGGCTTCGATGCCAACCTCGTCGACCCGTTGGCGCGCATGGTGCTGCACAGCGACTCGTTCCGCGAACTGACGCGTCGCGCGATGGAACTGGCCGACCGGCACTGCAACGGCCGCCTCGCCGTGGTGCACGAAGGCGGCTATGCCGAGTCCGCCGTGCCCTTCTGCGGTCAGGCGGTGTTGGAGACGCTGGCGGGCGTGCGCACCTCGGTTCAGGACCCCTACCTGGAACTGGGGCAGGCCTGGCAGGTGAATGCACGCCAGGCGGCCTTCCAGCGCGGACTGATCGACGAGATGGCCGTCACGATGGGGTTCTAGCAAGTCCTTGTCGAAATTGCCGAGCGCAGTCGGCGACAAGCCGCTCATGCGCCGGCTCAGCACGTTCAGGGGGGGCAAGGTCAGGAAACTGCCGATGCCCTCAGGACGCTCTTGTGGTCAGGGAGTTTCGGCTCAGCCATGTCCATGGATCCCTGGCGGGAGCAGATTTGGCCGAATGCGCGCGGTGGCCTTGCTTTGCTGTAGCCGCCGCAACCTTTGACGCGGTACCAGCCCCTGTCATGGCTTGGTCCACACAGCGGCGGGTTGCGCACCTGTCGCGGCAGCAACTTGCTGCATCAGGTGATGGGCCACGACCCCAAGGCCGCCGGCCGCCATGTGGTGGCGGTCGAACTGAAGTCATCGAACATCCAGTCCGGGCCCCAATGACGGCACATGGGCGTGGAGATTCGGAGAGCGGATGTTGCAGATGGGTCGGTCTGTTGAGTTCGCTCGGGTCGGAAGCGGTCATCGGCGCAACGCTGGGCAGGGAGGACTCGTCGACCGTTCGCTTTGGGTGTTCAACGATCACTCATGGCAAGCGCCGTCGAAAGGCCGGTTCCGGCGGGCGCCGACGCTCGCGCTCCCGGAACGAATGACCGTCCCCACTCTTTGACTGCCGTTCGACTCGATGCCGCGCCAGTTTGCTCGTCACCGATCCAGTGCACCGATCGAACCCGGGACGCGGTCTCACTCGACTGCCCGCTGCCCGGCTGACGACTTCGAGTCGCCCCTGAGCCCGCCCGCCATGCGCCATACTGACTCATGCCCGGCGCCTCCCACTTCGCCCTCCCCGACGCCACCGCCGTCCTCACCGGCGCCGCCAGCGGCATCGGCGCCTCTCTGGCCCTTCAACTCGCCGCCCGCGGCACCCACCTGGCCCTGGTCGACATCGACGCCAGCGGTCTGAAGGCCACCTTCGAAGCCGCCCGCGCCGCCGGCGCGGCGCACGGCGTGACGGTCACCGCCCACGTGCTCGACCTCGCCCACCCCGATTCGGCCGCCGATCTGCTGGCCGCAGTGCAGCCCTTGCACCCCAAGGTGAACCTGCTCATCAACAACGCTGGCGTCGCGCTCGGCGGCACCTTCGAGCAGGTCGACGAAGCCGACTTCGACTGGCTGCTCTCGGTGAACTTCGGCGCCGTGGTGCGGCTCACGCGCGCGTTCCTGCCGCTGCTGAAGAACGCCACACCGGCGCAGGTGGTCAACGTGTCCAGCATCTTCGGCATCATCGCGCCGCCGGGGCAGACGGCCTACTGCGCCGCCAAGTTCGCAGTGCGCGGGTTCTCGGAATCGCTGCGGCACGAATTCGAGATGGCGGGCACCGACATCGGCGTCACCGTGGTGCACCCGGGCGGCGTGCGCACCGGCATCGCCGACCACTCGCGCCTGCCGCGCGGCGTGCCCGAAGCCGACATTGAAGCCGCGCGCGAGCGCTGGCGCAAGCTGCTGAAGCTGGCGCCCGAAGACGCCGCGGCACGCATCGTGCGCGGTATCGAAAGGCGCGAGTGGCGCGTGCTGGTGGGCGAAGACGCGGTGCGCGCCGCCTGGCTGCAGCGCCTGTTCCCGGTGCGCTACTGGAAGCTGGCGGCGCGCCAGATCACGCGCCGCGTGGCGCGCGCCTGACGCCATGAAGGTCAGCTGGCAGGCGCGCGTCGCCTCGTTCTTCGTGCGCCACCGCGTGAAGCCGCGGCTGGCCGACATGCGCAACATCGAACGCGTGCGCCGCACCTTCGGCTCGCCGCTGCCCACGCCCGGCGGCGTGCGCTACACCGAGGCGCTGGTCGGCGGCGTGCGCGGCGAATGGGTCGAAGCGGCCACCGGCGCGGCACCGGTCGCCACCCTGCTGTACCTGCACGGCGGCGGCTTCGTCGGCTGTTCTCCGCGCACCCACCGGCCGCTGACGGCCGCGTTCGCGTTGCAGGGGTTTTCGGTGTTCGTGCCGGACTACCGCCTCGCCCCCGAACACCCTTTCCCCGCCGCACCGGAAGACGTGCGCGCCGTCTGGCGGGCGCTGCGCGCCGAACGCAGCCACCAACGCCTGGTGGTGGCGGGCGACAGCGCGGGCGGCAACCTGGCGCTGGGCCTGCTGGTGGCGTTGAACGAGGCGGGCGAACCGATGCCCGCCGCCGCCGCGCTGTTCTCGCCCGCGGTCGACCTGGCCGGCGAAAGCCTTTCGCTGCACCGGAACTCGGCCAGCGACGCTATGTTCGAGGGCCCGCAACTGCAGCACCTGGGCGACGCGTATCTCGCGGGTGCCGACCCGCTGCAGCCGCTGGCTTCGCCGCTGCGCGGCCGGCTGCAGGGCCTGCCGCCGCTGCTGGTGCACGTGGGCGCAGGCGAGGTGCTGCGCGACGACGCGCTGCGCCTGGTGGCGCGGGCGCGCGAAGCCGGCGTCACGGTCGAGTTCGAGCTCTTCCACGGCGTGCCGCACGTGTGGCAGTTGCTGCGCCACCTGCCGGAGGCGCGGCGCTCGGTGCAGGCGGCGGCGCGCTTCCTGCGCGAAGCGCAGCCGCGCAGCGGGCCGGAGGAGGTCGACGTGCTGATCGTCGGCGCCGGGCTCTCGGGCGTGGGCGCGGCGGTGCACCTCATGCAGCACTGCCCGGGCCGGAGCTTCGTGCTGCTGGAAGCGCGCCAGGCCCTGGGCGGCACCTGGGACCTGTTCCGCTACCCCGGCGTGCGCAGCGACAGCGACATGTACACGCTGGGCTACCAGTTCAAGCCATGGCGCGAAGCGAAGGCCATTGCCGACGGGCCGGCGATCCGGCAGTACGTCGCCGACACCGCGGCCGAACATGGGGTCACGCCCTTCGTGCGCTACGGCCGACGCGTGGTGGGCGCCGACTGGTCGGCCGCACAGGCGCGCTGGACGGTGCAGGTGCAGCACGAAGGCGACGCCGCGCCGCGGCCGCTGCGCGCGCGCTTCCTGCTGCTGTGCGCCGGCTACTACAGCTACGCGCAGGGCCACCGCCCGCGCTTCGAAGGCGAAGAGCAGTTTCGCGGCCGCCTGGTGCACCCGCAGTTCTGGCCCGCGGACCTGGACTACGCCGGCCGGCGCGTGGTGGTCATCGGCAGCGGCGCCACCGCCGTGACGCTGGTGCCCGAGATGGCGAAGACCGCGGCCCACGTGACCATGCTGCAGCGTTCGCCCACCTACATGTTCGCGCGCCCCAGCGTGGACCGCGTGGCCGAGTGGCTGAAGCGCCGGCTGCCCGCGCTGTGGGCCTACCGGATCATCCGCGCGAAGAACGTCGGAATGCAGCAGTTCTTCTACCGCCTGGCGCGGCGCAAGCCCGGCCAGGCCCGGCAACGCCTGCTGGGGCTGGTGCGCGCCGCGCTGCCGGCAGGCTACGACGTGGAACGCCACTTCGGCCCACGCTACGACGTGTGGGACCAGCGCGTGTGCCTGGTGCCCGACAACGACCTCTTCCAGGCCATCGGTGATGGCCGCGCCTCGGTGGTCACCGACACCATCGAGCGCTTCACGCCCCAAGGCCTGCGGCTCGCTTCCGGCCAGGAACTGCCAGCCGACATCGTGGTCATGGCCACCGGCCTGCAGCTGAACGTGCTGGGCGACGTGGCGCTCAGCGTCGAAGGCGTCCCGGTGAATGCCCACGAGACCATGGTCTACAAGGGCATGATGTTCAGCGGCGTGCCCAACCTGGCCCAGGTCTTCGGCTACACCAACGCCAGCTGGACCCTGAAGGCCGACCTCAGCGCGCGCTACGTGTGCCGCCTGCTCGACCACATGGAAGCGCGCGGCCTGCAGGTGTGCACGCCGGTGCGCGACCCTGCGGTGCAGGCCGTGCCCTTCCTGGACTTCACTTCGGGCTACGTGCAGCGCGCGCTGCCGCTGCTGCCGGTGCAGGGCGACCGCAAGCCCTGGCGGCTGGACCAGAACTACTTCAAGGACCTGCTGACGCTGCGCTTTTCGCCGCTGGAAGACGGGGTGCTGCGCTTCCGGTGAGCGGCGGCTTCAGAACTGCACGCCCTTCGTGAGCGCGCCGTCGACCACGAGGTTGGTGCCGGTGATGAAGCTGGCGGCCGGGCTGGCCAGGAAGACCGCCGCGTTGGCCATTTCCTGCGGCGTGCCCATGCGGCCGGTCGGGTTCAGCGACAGCGCCATCTTGAACAGCTCGGGGTTGCCGTGCTCGATCTGTTCCCACACGCCGCCCTTGAAATACGTGTTGCCGGGCGAGACGGTGTTGGCGCGGATCTTCTTGCCCGCCAGGTGGTAGGCCAGGCCCTGCGTGTAGTGGATGATCGCCGCCTTGAAGGCGCCGTAGGGCCCGGACGCAAAGTCGATCTCGCGGCCGGAGACGCTGCTGATGGTGACGATGCTGGCGTGGGCGCTCTTCTCCAGCCAGGGCATGGCGGCGTTGACCAGCCGCACGGTGCCCATCATGTCGGTCTCGAAGGTCTTCTGCCAGTTGGCTTCGTCGTTGGGAATGGCCAGCGCACTGACGTTGGCCACCACGATGTCCAGCCCGCCCAGCGCCTTCGCCGAGTCGGCGACGAAGGCGGCCAGCGCGGCGCCGTCGGCCACGTCGGCCACCCGGCCGAACACCTGCACGCCGTATTCGGCGAAGTCCTTCGTGGTCTGCGCCACTTCGGCGGCGTTGCGAGCGCAGAACGCGACGTGCGTGCCTTCGGCGGCCAGCGTCTGCGCGATCGAGCGGCCGATGCCCTTGGTGCCGCCGGTGACGATGGCCTTCAGGCCCTTGAGTCCGAGATCCATGCGCTGCTCCTTGAGGTGGTCGGGGTGGGCGCCTTCAGGGCGCCAGGTACTTCTTCTCGATGCCGGCGCCGACGGTGTACTTGGGGTCGACGAAGTTGCCCAGCCGCACCAGGCCGCACTGGCTGAGCATCATGTAGGCGTCCCAGCGGTCGAAGCCGTATTCGGCTTCCATCCACAGCACCAGTTCCTTGTAGGCGATGCGTGCGGCGTCCTCCAGCGGACGCGCGCTGCCGATGCACATGATGCGCTGCTCGTTCTCCAGCCGTGGCCATTCGAGGTTCCAGCCCTTGATGACGTCGACGCTGATGGTCGTCGTGCTGGGGTATTCCACCGCGGTGCCGCAGACTTCGCCGTCGCCCTGGCAGGCATGGGCGTCGCCGATGAACAGGCGCGCGCCGGCCGTGCGCACCGGCAGGTAGGTGATGCTGCCCGGGCCCATGTCGGGCAGGTCCATGTTGCCGCCGTGGGCGTCGGGCGTCAGGGTGTTGATGCTGTCGATCTCGGGGCTGCACGACAGGGTGCCGATGTGCGGCCGGTAGGGCAGCGTGACGCGCCGGCTCCAGTAGACGCCGTCTTCGTCGACGTCGATCTTGCGCACGATCTCGGGCAGCGAATCGGCCAGCAGCGCGGTCAGGCTGGTGCCGCTCAGGGCGCCGAACTGCGGGATCATGGCGCAGGTGCCGCGCGGGTTGGGGCCGCGCGGGGCCATGCTCTCGATGTGCACGGCCAGCACGTCGCCCTTGTCGGCGCCTTCGACGACGATGGGCCCGTTCTGCGGGTTCACGAAGGGCATGCGCAGCACGCGCGAAGGCAGGTCCTGCTCGGTCTTCACCGCGCCTTCGAAGGCGTCGCGCGTCTCCACCACGATGCGGTCGCCCGGCCTCACCTGCAGCACGGGGTCGGAGTAGGGGCCGATCGTGTAGTGGTACTTGCCCTGCTTCGCTTCGGTGAGCGCGTGGACTTCGGGGGTGCGGCCCTGCGAGAGGCCGCGCGTGCGCATGATCGAGGTGTCGAGCCAGCTCATCGGTCCTCCTGGAAGGGGGCGGGACAGTTTAGTGTCGGGACGCCGGCCGCGTCCACGGCGGCGAGCGCGGCGCCGGCCTGGCCGGGCAGCGTGATGACGGCCAGGCGAGCTTCGACCGCGCCTTCGCGTGCCGGTTCCACCGACCAGCGGCGGCCGACCACGTGCAGCACGCAGGGCCGGCCGTCGGCGCCGCGCAGCACGCCCTTGGCGCGCAGCAGGCCCGGCTGCGCGGCAAGCCGAGCGGCCAGCCGTTCGACGTCGACCGGCTGCGCGACGGTGATCGCCGTGCTGTCGAAGCGCGCCGCGGCGGGCCTTGGCATCGGCCGCGCGACGAAAGCGTTGCCGCCGGGCCGCGACTGCACCCCCAGCACCACCGCAGGATCGACCTGCGCGTGCTTGGTGGCCAGCACGGGCGCGAAGCCGCCGAGCCAGCGCTGCAGGTCCTCGAGCGCGGAGTCATCCACCCGGTCGGCCTTGTTCAGCAGCAGCAGGTCGGCTTCCTGCAGTTGCTGGCGCACCACGTCGCCCACGTAGGCGTCGGCGGACTGTTCGCGCACGCCCACGGCGTCGGCCACGACGACCACGCCGTCGACCCGCGCGCCCGCCACCAGGGCCGCGCTGCGCGCCACCGCGCGCGGCAGGCCGACACCGCTGCATTCCAGCAGCACCACGTCGGGCCGGAGTGCCACCGCCCGCGCCAGCGTGCCCACCAGGTCGGCGCCGAAGCTGCAGCAGACACAGCCACCGGCCAGCGCGAGCACGCCTTCGGCCGCGCCTTCGATGAGGTCGGCGTCGATCGAGACTTCGCCGAAGTCGTTCACCAGCACCGCGACGCGCCGCCCGCCGGCGTGCCGAAGCAGGTGGTTGACGAGCGTGGTCTTGCCGCTGCCCAGCCAGCCGCCCAATACGACGACCGGCACGATGACGGGGACGGCTTCGCTCAAGCGGCCTCGAACACGCGCCCGCCCTGCACGGTGGCACGCACGCGCAGGTCCTTCAGCGCTTCGGGCGCCACCTCGCGAGGGTCTTCGTCCAGCACGGCGAAATCGGCGCGCTTGCCGCATTCGATGCTGCCGATCTCGCCGTCCAGGTGCAGCGTGGCCGCGGCGCCGAGCGTGATGGCGTGCAATGCCTCGTCGACGCTGATGCGTTCGCGCTCGCCCAGCACGCGGCCCGAAGCGCTGGTTCGGTTCACCGCGCACCAGGCGGTGAAGAGCGGCGCCAGGGGCGTGATCGGAGCGTCGGAGTGGACGGCCAGCGTGAGCCCGGCGTCGAGCGCGCTGCGGCAGGCGTTCATGCGCTCGGCACGTTCGCTGCCCACCGTGACGGCCGCGTGCTGGTCGCCCCAGTAGAAGAGATGGTTGGCGAACAGGTTCACGCAGCCGCCCAAGGCACGCAGGCGGCGGAACTGCGCCGCGTCGGCCAGCTGCGCGTGCTGCAGCGTGAAGCGGTGGTCGCGTGAAGGCTGCTTTCGCAATGCGGCTTCCAGCGCGTCGAGCGCCATCGCGGTGGCTTCGTCGCCGTTGGTGTGGGTGTGCACCTGCACGCCCTGCGCGAGCGCGAGTTCGTAGCACTCGCGCACCGCTTCCGGCGCCGTGTACCAGAGGCCGTTGGGCGCGCCGTTGAAGTAGCCCGGCCAGCGCAGGCGCGCGCTGAAGCCCTGGATCGAGCCGTCGGCCACCACCTTGATGCGGCCCAGGCGCAGCATCTCCGTGCTGCGCGCGCGCAGGACGGCAGCGCGGGCCACGGCCTCGGCCGGCTTCAGGCCGATCATTCGCAGCAGCGGCACCACGCGCACCGGGTGGCCGGGCTCGGCGGTCACGCGTTCGAGCATCGCCACTTCGGGGTCCGTCAGCGTGGCGGCCAGGTCGGTGGCGGTGGTGACGCCGGCGCGCACCGCCAGCTTGCCGAAGGCGCGCAGGCCTTCCTCGTCGCCGGAGAGCATGGAAGCGTTCAGGCCCAGGTGGTGGAACATCGGCAGCATGGCTTCCGGGCCGCGCAGTTCGCCGGTCGGCAGGCCGTCGGGGCCGAGCGGAAAACCCGGGTGCTCGATGCCCGTCTTCAGGAAGCCGGCCGCTTTCAGCGCTGCGCTGTTGACGTTCAGGATGTGGGCGCTGGCGTGCAGCACGCCCACCGGGCGCTCGGGGCTCACGCGGTCGAGGTCGGCCCGCGTGCAGCGCGTGGGGCCGTAGTAGATGGGGTCGAAGCCCCAGCCGATGAGCGGCCGGCCGGCGGCGGCCGCCTGCGCCAGCGCCTGCACCACCGCTTCGAGCGAGCGCGATCCGGCGACCGTGCGGCCTTCGGGGTCGGTGACGTCGAACCAGCCGCAGTAGGTGTAGCGCCACAGCGTGCCCGCCATCAGGTGGCTGTGGCCTTCCACGAAGCCGGGCAGCAGCACCTGGCCGGCGAAGCGGTCGTCGTTGCGGTGCGGGCCCCAGCTGGAGAGTTCCGCCAGCGTGCCGGCGCCCAGCACGCGGCCGGCGCGCACCGCCACGTGGGTGGCTTCGGGGCGCGCCGGGTTCATCGTCACGATGCGGCGCGCGCGGTAGATCACGGTCTCTTCGTTGTGCATTCGTGCAGCGTGGCGCAGCGCGGGCCGGCGTGCAACAGGATTGCCACCGGTGCCAGAATGTCCGACGCCAAAACGCCACGGAGACACCGCCATGGGCCATGCCGACCCCCAAGTGAAGAGCACGCTGCAACCGTACTGGATGCCCTTCTCCCCGAACAAGGAGTTCAAGGCCGAGCCGAAGATGTTCAGCCGCGCCAAGGGCATGTACTTCTACACGCCGGAAGGGCAGGAGGTCATCGACGCCTCGGCGGGGCTGTTCTGCGTGGCGGCCGGCCACTGCCGCGAGGAGATCGCGCAGGCCGTCTACGAGCAGCTGCAGACGCTGGACTTCACCGCCCCCTTCCTGCGCGCCCACCCCAAGGCCTTCGAGCTGGCCGAACGCGTGACCCACTACACCCCGGCCGGCCTGAACCGCGTCTTCTTCACCAACAGCGGCTCCGAAGCGGTCGATACCGCCATGAAGATGGCGCTGGCCTACCACCGTGTGCAGGGCCAGCCGCAGCGGCAGCTGTTCGTGGCACGCGAACGCGCCTACCACGGCGTGAACATGGGTGGCGTGGCGCTCGCCGGCATGGTGAACAACCGCCGCGCCTACGGCCCCGGGCTGGCCGGCGTGTACCACATGCGGCACACCGCGCTGCCGGAGAACAAGTTCGTGAAAGGCCAGCCCGAGAAGGGCGCCGACCTGGCGGAAGACCTGCTGCGCTTCTGCAACCTGTACGGCGGCGAGAACATCGCGGCCGTCTTCGTGGAGCCCACCGCCGGGTCCTTCGGCTGCCTGCCGCCGCCCCAGGGCTACCTGAACCGGCTGCGCGAGATCTGCGACCAGCAGGGCATCCTGCTCGTGTTCGACGAGGTCATCACCGGCTGGGGCCGCATGGGCGCGAACTTCGGCGCCCAGGCCTTCGGCGTCACGCCCGACCTGCTGACCATGGCCAAGGCCATCACCAACGGCGCGCAGCCGATGGGTGCGGTGGCGGCGAAGCAGGGCATCTACGACGCCATCACCGAAGCCGGGCCGGCCAAGGGCATCGAGTTCTTCCACGGCTACACCTACTCGGCGCACCCGGCCTCCTGCGCGGCGGGGCTGGCGATGATGGACATCTTCGCGAAGGAACGCCTCATAGAGCGCGCTGCCGCGATGGCGCCGAAGTTCGCCGACGCCGTCCACTCGCTGCGCGACTGCCCGGGGGTGGTCGACATCCGCTCGGTGGGCCTGATGGCGGCGGTGGAGATCGCGCCTGTCGGCGGCCCCGGCGCGCGCGGGCACGAAGCGCAGAAGCGCCTGTACGACGCCGGGCTGAACCTGAAGAGCACCGGCGATTCGCTCATCGTGGCGCCGCCGCTGGTGATGGAAGACCAGCACCTGGACGAGATCGTCGGCAAGCTGCGCGCCGTGCTCAAGTCGCTCTGACTTGCCGCACTTCGACGCGGCGACCTGGGCGCTGATCGCGGCCACCTCGCTGGTGGCCTTTGTCGTGCGCGGCTTGTCGGGCTTCGGCTCTTCGATGATCGGCATCGGCGCCCTGTCGATCGCGTTGCCGCCGGCGCAGGTGGTGCCGGCCTTCCTGGGGTTGGAGCTGATCACCTCGGTCAACCTGCTGCCCGGCGTATGGCGGCAGGTCGACTTCCGTTCGCTGCGCTGGGTGGTGGCGGGCTGCGCGCTCGCCACGCCGGCCGGGCTGATGCTGCTGGCCCGGCTGGACCCCGACCCGATGCGGCTGGTGGTCTCGGCCGTGCTGCTGCTGATCGCGCTGGCCATGCTGGCCGGTGCGGCCGAGCGGCTGGCGCCGAAGCGACCGCCGGGCGCGGCGGGCAGCTTCGCGGTGGGCTGCGCTTCGGGGCTGCTGAACGGCGCCGCCGGCATCGGCGGGCCGCCGGCGGTGGTGTTCTATTTCGCCACCCGCGGCGCCGCGGTCAGCCGCGCGACGCTGATCGCCTTCTTCCTGTTCACCGACGTCTACGCCCTGGCCTGGGCCGGCGGCACGGGCCTGCTGGGGGCCGCCGCCTGGCCGCTGATCCTGGCCGCATTGCCGTTCTCGCTGCTGGGCGTCTGGCTGGGCACGCGCGGCTTCCGCCGGCTGGACGAGACGCGGCTGCGCCGGCTCGTGTGGTGGCTGCTGGTGGGGCTGGGCGCACTGGGCGTGGTCGGCGCGCTGTGGCGCTTCGCCCGCTGATGCTTCAGGCGCGCGCGGCGCGGGCCGCCTTCAGCTGCCGGGCGGCGCTGGTGTAGCCGCCGCTGCCGCCGTCGACGAAGTGCACGTGCAGCCCCTGCTCGTCCGAGGTGACCAGGCAGGTCATCAGCGCGTCTTCGGAGACATGCATGCCCCAATCGAAGCCCTCGGACGCGCTGCGGCCGGCCAGCAGGGTGCGCAGCGCCTCCACCACCGGCAGCGGGCAGTCCAGCACCAGGCACAAGGTGCGGTCGTGCTTGCAGAAGTCGGTGTTGGCGGCGATCTCGGCCTTGTAGCGCTCGGGGTCGAAGCCGCCCACCGGCTTGCCGCGCGCGATGACCACCTTGGCCAGCAACGTGAAGGCCAGCAGGCCCAGCACCTTCACCGGCAGCCAGCCGCCGCGCGCACGCGCTTCCAGCAGCAGGCCTTTCGGCGGCCATTGCGTCGCCAGGTTGGCGGGGGCCACCGGTCGCGCGTCGCCGGCCAGTGCCAGCACGTCCCGGTACAGCGCCAGCGGCCGCGGCGCGCCGTGCACGATGAGCGTGACCATGCGCCCGCGGCGCGAGCGCAGCGGCGCCCAACGGCACGACAGGCCCGTCAGGTCCACCGGCGCGCGGTCGTCCAGCGCCTCGGGCACCACCGCTTCGGCCGCCAGTTCCGGCCAGGCGCGGCCGCGCACGGCGTCTTCCAGCACGCCGACGCCACCGCCGGCGAAGACGCCGAAGTGGTTGCCCGGCGTGGGTTCGAAGCGCGCCACGCGCACGTCGCAGCCGGCGCGGCGCAGCGCCGCCACGGGCGCCAGGCCGGCGCGCAGTTCCAGCCCATGGTCGCGCCGCGCGACGCCGCGCACGCGCGCCAAGGCCTGACGCATGGCCTCGGCCTTGCCGGGCGGCACCATCAGCACCGCGCCGTCGCCGCCGAAGAGGAAGGGGATGGGCTCGGGCGCGCACAGGTTCTTCGCCGCCGCGATGGCCATCGCGGCGACGAAGTTCACCGTCTTGTGGCGGCCGGCGGCGATGGCTTCGGTGGAGCCGACGATGTCGGTCACGGCCAGCGCCCAGTCGCCGGGCGCCGGCCGGCAGGCGGCTTCATCGAACGTGAGTTCGGGCCGCGGCAGCGGCGGCAGCGCCGCGAAGAAGGCGGCGGCCGCGGAGTTCATGGTCCCAGGTCGACGAAGGCATCGCCGCGCAGGGCGCGCAGCCCGTCGGGCGAGAGCCGCAGTTCGCCCGGATCACCGCTGCGCCAGGACGAGGGCAGCGCATTCCAGGTGCGCAACCGGCGGCGGTCGGCTGCATAGAGCCTGAGTTCGTCACTGCCGTCGTGCACCAGGCTGCGCCGGTCGGCCAGGAACGCGGCGCTGGCGAACGTTGTGCCGAAGCCGGGCCAGGGCGTGTCGGGGTGCACGGAGGTGGCAATCGTGCTGCCGTCATAGACCAGCAACTGCGTCACGCCTGCCCCGTACTGGGTGAAGAGCGCGCTGCCGCCGTCGGGGTCGGCCGCGAAGGCTTGCAGCGACGAACTGAGGAACAGCAAGGGGCCCAGCAAGGCGCGCCCGTAGACGGCGCTGCGTCCGTTCGCCTGCAGTTCCAGGCGGACCGCGTGGACACCACCCGTCACGCCCCTGTCGAGCGAGAAGAGCACCTTGCCTCGCGTGGCGGCCAGCACCGACTGCGGGTTGCCGCCCCAGCCGGCGACTCGCCCCAGGCGGGCGCCGCTGGCAGGGTCGGCGACCATCGCTTCGGTGAAGGCCGCGGCGCTGCCGGGTCCACCCTGGCTGAACACCAGCACGGCCCGGCCGCTGGCACGCGCAAAGGCCATGCGGGAGTAGAACCACTGGAAGCCCGGCGGCAGGGTGGCGCCGATGGCGACACCGGGCGCCAGCGTCAGCGTCTGCGGGTCAAGCGACACGATCTCGCCGCGCGCCGAGTCCAGCGCCCACACCCCCTTCCCGTCGTCGGCGGCGACGATGTCGCTGAAGTTCGCGCCGGCCCGGGCCAGCAGCGCCAGCCGTTCGCCGGTGTGGAAGTGGTGCACCGCGATCTCGGCGCCGAGCGCGCTGTAGGCGTAGGGCCGCACGCCGTCGGCCGCGAAGGTGCGGCGCTGCGGCCCGCCGCCTTCGGTCAGCGGCGAAGCCAGCGTGGCGGCGCCGGCGGCCGCACGCTTGTACAGGCCCACGGGCAGTGTCACTGCGTCGGCGATCGACGCACTGGCTGAACGCAGCGTGACGCGCCCGAGGTGGAAGCCGTCCGCCAGCCCGGCAGGGTCGGCCGTCACGTCGAGCGTGCCGCCGCTGAGGCCGCCGGTGTTGACGCGCAGCCAGGGGTCGGAGGTGCTCGCGGTCCAGGCCGTCGGCGCGCCGGTGCTGTCGCTCACGGTCACCTGCTGCGTCAGGCGGTCGGCGCCGGGCACGCTGGCCAGCGCTACGCCGCGTTGCGAGAGTTCCAGAGTGGCCGGCGCGACCGCCGCGGCAACGGTGGTGGTGACGTCCACCCGGCGCGGGCTGCCCGGCGCCTGGCGCGCGCAGGCGGGGTCGAAGCAGGCGCTGACGGTGATGGTGTCGCGGTAGGTGCCTGCGGGCAGGGCGGTCCAGCTCTTGGGCGTGACGGTCAGGCTGCCGGAGGTGGCCCCGGTGAGCTCGAAGCTGGCCGCGGCCAGGCCTTCGGTGGTGTAGGCGATGACCACCAGCACCGACTCTTTCACACCGGTGACCGAGCCGCTGACGACCTGCGGCGCCGGTTCGTCGGCGCCCTCGTCGACCGCGAAGGCGAGGCTGGTCTTGTCGACGCTCAGGCCGGCGGCGGTCGGGCCACCACCGCTTCCGGCGCCACCGCCGCCGCCACCGCAGGCGGCCAGCGCCAGCAGCGACGCGGCCGCGAACGTCTTCCAGCCTTGCATCACATCCGTCCCTTCCACGGCACCAGCCAGCGTTCCACCCTTCGCATCAGCAGGTCGAAGCCATAGGCGACGACGCCGATGACGACGATGCCCATGACCACGATGTCGGTGCGCAGGAAGTTGGAGGCGTTCAGCACCATCTGCCCCAGCCCCACGTTGGCGGCCACCATCTCGGCGGCCACCAGCGTGGTCCAGCCGAAGCCGATGGCGATGCGCATGCCGACCAGGATCTCCGGCAGTGCCGCCGGCAGGATGACGTGGCGCACCACCTGGCCGTAGCTGGCGCCCATCGAGTACGCGGCGTTGATCTGCTCCTGCGAGGCGCCGCGCATGCCCGAACGCGCCGCCAGCGCCAGCGGCGCGAAGCAGGCCAGGTAGATGAGCAGCACCTTGGGCAGTTCGTCGATGCCGAACCAGATGATGATGAGCGGCAGGTAGGCCAGCGGCGGCAGCGGCCGGTAGAACTCGATCGGCGGGTCGAAGATGCCACGCACCACCCGGCTCATGCCCATCGCGATGCCCACCGGCACCGCCGTCACGCAGGCCAGCGCGAACGCGGCGAACACGCGCCCGAAGCTGGCCACGAAGTGCTGCCACAGCGGCTTGTCGTTGGCCGCGCCGGTGAGGTATTCCCAGAACTGCTGCAGCACCGAACCGGGCTTGGGCAGAAACAGCGGCTTGATCCAGCCCATCTGCGTGACCAGCCACCAGGCGAACAGCAGCACCGCCACCGTGGCCACGCTGATGGCGGCGCTGGAGCCTTCGCCCGGCACCTTGAAGCGGCTGGTCCTGGGGCGCGCTTCAGGCATGGGCGGGGTCGCGTGCGTGCACCAGCGACAGCACCTCTTCGCGCAGCGCGATGAAGCGGGGCTCGCTCTTCACCTTGCGCGCGTCCCGGTGCGCCAGGTACTCGCGCGAGAAGGGCAGGTCGTCGTAGACATGGGTGATGCGGCCCGGACTCGGGCTCATCACCACCAGCCGGGTGGCCAGGAAAAGCGCCTCTTCCACCGAATGGGTGATGAAGAACACCATCTTGTTCGAAGCCGACCAGGCCTGCAGCACCGTTTCCTGCACCTGTTCGCGCGTGAGCGCGTCCAGCGCGCCCATCGGCTCGTCCATCAGCAGCACCTCGGGGTCGGACGCCAGCGCGCGCGCGATGCCCACGCGCTGCTGCATGCCGCCCGAGAGTTCGTACACCGCGCGCCCGGCGACGGCCGACAGGCCCACCAGCGCCAGCTTCTCGGCCGCCACCCGTTCGCGCGTGGCACGGTCCACGCCGCGCAGGCGCAGGCCGAGCGCGACGTTGTCGCGCACGTTCAGCCAGGGCATCAGCGCGTGCTTCTGGAACACCACGCCGCGGTCGGCCCCGGGGCCTTCCACCGGCCGGCCGTCGAGCAGGATCTCGCCTTCGGAAGGCGGCAGGAAGCCGGCGATGCAGTTCAGCAGCGTGGTCTTGCCGCAGCCCGAGGCGCCCAGCGCGACGACGAAGTCGCCTTCGCGCAGGGACAGGTTCACCCCGGCCAGGGCCTGCAGCGTGCCGCCCTTGACCTCGTAGTGGACGCCGAGGCCGCGAATCTGGAGCGAAGGCACCGCAGGGCTTACTTGCGGGTCACTTGCCGGAGGCCTTCTTCACGTAGGCGTCGGTGACGAAGGCCTTGTAGTCGGGCTTCACCTCGGTGATGCGGCCCTGCTCCTTCAGGAACATCGCGGTCTCGGCCATCGCCTTGGCGGCGCCGCCGCCCAGCCACTTCGGGCCGGCCTGCGCCGCCGCGTCGGGAAAGACATAGAGCGCCATCGCGGCCGGCACGTCCTTGGGCTCGGCCTTGGTCCACTTGGCCACCGCCTTCACCTCGGCCGAATCGGCCGTCCACTTGGCCTTGTTGGCGCGGTAGGCGGCGTCGGCCTTGATCAGGGCCTTCGTCAGCTCGACCATGAAGGCTTCGTTCTCGGCCGCCCACCTGGCGTTGACGACGATGCCGTCGAAGGTGGGGTAGCCCTTGGCCCCGATGCTGGCCGAACTGGCGATCGCCTTGCCGTTGCCCTTGATCTTCGAAAGCACCGGGTCCCAGATGAAGGCGGCGTCGATGTCGCCGCGCTCCCACGCGGCCGCGATCTCGGGCGGCCGCATGTTCATCACGTTCACGGTCTTCGCGTCCAGCCCCTCCAGCTTCATCGCCGCCATCAGCTGGTAGTGCGAGGTGCTGACGAAGGGCGTGGCGACCTTCTTGCCCTTCAGGTCCTTGATGCCGTTGACGCCGCTGCCGTTGCGGGCGATCAGGGCCTCGGCGTCGGCGATGTCGTCGAGGATCCAGAAGAGCTTGATGTCCTGGCCCTGGCTGGCCGCCGCGGTGAGCGGGCTGGAACCGGCTTCGCCGATCTGCACGTCGCCCGAGGCCATGGCCTTGATGACGTCGCCGCCGCCGCCGAACATGCGCCAGTTGATCTTGTAGCCGGTGGTCTTCTCCAGTTCGCCGGACTCCATCACCGTGCGCAGCGGCACCAGCATGTCCTGGTGGGCGAAGGTGACTTCCTTCTTCTGTGCCAGCGCGCCGCCGGTCAGCAGCAGGGCCGAGAGGGCGGCCAGGGCCTTGGTTCTCAGGTTCATCAGCGGATCCTCCGTCACTTGTGGGGGGCGCGCAAAGGCGCGCTCGGGACGGACGGTACCGCAAAGCGCCGCCGGCGCGAACGGCGGCGCCTTCCCGGCTAGGGAATATCCATAGGCAGCGCCGGCGTCAGGCGGCGGGTTCGCCGAGCCCGGCTTCCTGCAGCGCCTGCGTCACGCGGCCTTCCAGTTCGGCGCCACGGAACGACGACAGGTCCAGCGGCACCACCGCCGCCAGCAGGCGCGCGCTGGCGCCCAGCGCGGCCCGCAGGTGGCCCACGAAAGGCGCCGAGCCCACCAGCACCAGGTGCGCGTAGCGGTGACCCAGCGCCGCCGCGTCCAAGTGGGCGGCCAGTTCACGGGCGAAGACGTCCAGTTCCTTCGCGTGCGGTTCGGTGTGCGGCGCGAACTGCGTGGACGCCGCGCTCTTGCGCACCTGGCCGCCCCGGTCGTGTTGCAGTTCGGCGCCCTTCTGGCGGCTGGCGGGGTGCACGAAACCCGCGATCTCGCGCAGGCCGCCGTTGTCGGGGTCGCGCTCGAAGCAGCGGGCGCGGGCCGCGTTGGCCACCAGCACCCAGTCCAGCGGCTGGGGCTTTTCGTCGTGCAGTCGGCGCATCGTCATGCTGCCTCCGTACAGGCGGCGCGGACGGCCGCCTCGGGGCCATCGTCCCACTCCGCGGCGCGACCGCGTTGCGCCATCGCAAGCGTGTGCGCCTTGGGCCGGTCGTTGATTGCGGGCAACGCCGCCGCGGCCGGTTCGGGCCGGCGAGGGTCGCGTTGAGTCCGCGCAACGCCTTCGCCGGACCCGCGTCCAGACTGCCCTTCGGGAGCCGGAACGTCCTCCGGCACGGACACGAAGGAAACATCATGCGCATCACCACTCTCGCCGCCGCCTCCCTGTTGTGCGCCGCCCTGGCGCCTTCCGCCTTTGCCCAGGCCTACGTGGGCGCCTCGGCCGGCCAGGTGCGCGTCAATGTCGATTGCACCGGCACCGACACCTGCGACAAGTCCGACACCGCCTACAAGGTGTTCGGCGGCTACATGTTCGTGCCTTACGTCGGCATCGAAGGCGCCTACTACAACCAGGGCAAGCTGCACCAGACCGCCACCGACCCGACGCTGGGCCAGGTCTCGGGCGACTGGAAGGGCGACGGCTGGGGCCTCTTCGCGCTGGGTGCCGTGCCGCTGGGCGACTGGTCGCTGTTCGGCAAGCTGGGCGCGGTGTCGTCGAAGATCAAGGTCGAGGCCACTTCGTCCACGCTGGGCAGCGCCAGCCGGTCCGAGCGCCACACCAACCTGGGCTGGGGTCTCGGCGCCGGCTACGCCTTCACGAAGAACCTGCACGGGCGGCTGGAGTTCGAGCAGGTGAAGGTGAAGTTCCAGGAAGAGAAGCGCAACGCCAACCTCTACACGCTGGGCATCGCCTACATGTTCTGAAGGTCGGGGGCGAGGCTGCGGATCGCCGCCTCGTCCAGGGTCTCGTGCTCCAGCAACGCGGCGGCGCAGCGTTCGAGCGCCGCGCGTTCGCGCGCCAGCAGCTGCGTGGCGCGCCCGAAGGCGGCGCCGACGATGGCGCGCACCGCCTCGTCGATGCGGCGCAGGGTGTCTTCCGACACCAGGCGGCGGTTCGGCATCAGCGCCGCCGGCACGTCCAGCGCCAGCGGCCGCGGCGCTTCGTAGGTCACCGGTCCCAGGCCTTCGTCCATGCCGTAGCGCGCCACCATCTCATGCGCGATCTCGGTCGCCTTCGCCAGGTCGTCGGCGGCGCCGGTGGAGAGTTCGCCCAGCACCAGCGATTCGGCGGCGCGGCCGCCCAGCAGCACGGCGATCTTCGATTCCAGTTCGGCGCGTGTCATCAGGTAGCGGTCCTCGGTCGGCCGCTGCAGCGTGTAGCCCAGCGCGCCGATGCCGCGCGGGATGATGGACACCTTGTGCACCGGGTCGCTGCCCGGCTGCGCCAGCGCCACCAGGGCATGGCCCATCTCGTGCAAGGCCACCGCGCGCCGTTCCTTCGTGGGCCAGCACGCGGCTGCGTTTCTCCAGCCCTTCCGGCGATGCGCTCGATGGCGGTGTTGAAGTCCTCCATCGTCACCTGCGCGTTGCGCCGGTGGCGGCGAGCGTGGCCCTCGTTGACGAGGTTGGCAAGGTCGGCGCCGCTGAAGCCGGTGGTGAGCGCGGCCACCTCGTCGAGCTTGAGCGCGGGGTCGATGCGCACCTTCTTCACATGCACCGCCAGGATGGCGACGCGCCCGCTGCGGTCCGGCCGGTCCACCAGCACCTGGCGGTCGAAGCGGCCGGCGCGCAGCAGCGCCGGATCCAGGATCTCGGGCCGGTTGGTCGCCGCCAGGATGATGAGTCCGGCCGAGGTGTCGAAGCCGTCCATCTCGGCGAGCAGCTGGTTGAGCGTCTGCTCCTTCTCGTCGCCGCCGCCCAGGCCGTCGAAGACGCCGCGCGCGCGGCCCAGCGCGTCCAGCTCGTCGATGAAGATGATGGCCGGCGCGTGCGCGCGCGCCTGCTCGAAGAGGTCGCGCACGCGGGCGGCGCCGACACCGACGAACATCTCGACGAACTCGCTGCCGCTGATCGAGAAGAACGGCACCTTGGCTTCGCCCGCCACCGCCTTCGCGAGCATGGTCTTGCCGGTCCCGGGCGGCCCCACCAGCAGCACGCCGCGCGGGATGTGGGCGCCCAGGCGGCCGTACTCCTGCGGGCGGCGCAGGAAGTCGACCACCTCTTCGAGTTCGCGCCTGGCCTCGTCGACGCCGGCCACGTCGGCGAAGGTGACACCGGTGTCGCTGACCACGTAGACCTTGGCGCGGCTCTTGCCGATGGACATGAAGCCGCCCAGCCCTGAACGGTCGGCCATGCGGCGGAAGAAGAAGAACCAGAGGCCGAAGAAGATCGCCGCCGGCACCACCCACGACAGCAGTTCGCGCGCGAAGCCGCTCTCGTAGACGCGCGTGTAGGGCACGCCGTACTTCTCCAGCCGTGCCGCCAGTTCGGGTTCCACGCGCGCGGCGACGATCGTCGTCTTGCGCCCGTCGGGCTGCTTCAGGCGGCCGGTGAGCAGGCGGTCGGAGACCTGCAGCTCGGCCACCCTGCCTTCGGCCAGCGCCTGCTCCAGCTGGCTGTAGGGCACGACCTCGGTCTGGGCGGCGCCCTGCCAGATGGACTGCAGGGTCAGCAGCAGTACGATTGCCGCGACCCAATACAGCAGATTCCAGCGCTGCCGGCGTTCCATTGGCCTTGCCTTTCCGTCCGCTCCTGCGTCGATTCCGATTCTGCGACGCCGCCGCCGTGCTGGCCCTGCTGCTGGCCGCGGGCCATGCGCTGGCGCAAGCGCCGGACGGGGGGCGCGTCCTGCGCGAGCGCGAAGCGGCCCTGGCGCCGCGCCTGGCGGCCAACGAATTCGGCCAGCCGCTGGTGATCGAATCCGAGGAGTCCGGCGACAGCATGCGTGGCGACGTCTACGCCCGCATCGCGCAGCCCTTCGCCACCCTGGCCGCCGAGCTGGTGCGCGCCGGTGCCTGGTGCGAGGTGCTGATGCTGCACCTGAACGTGAAGCACTGCGAAGCCGGGGCCAAGGGACTGGCGGTGTGGCTGGGCCGAAAGTACGAGCAGCCGCTGGAGCAGGCGCACAAGCTGGAGTTCAGCGACTTCCAGGCCGCCGCCGGCGCCGACTACCTGCGCGTGCGCATGAGCGCTCCCAAGGGACCGATGGCCACGCGCGACTACCGCATCGAGTTCGAGGCCGTGCCGGGCGAAGGCGGGCGCAGCTTCGTGCACCTGCGCTACGCGCTGGCCGCCGGCGTGATGGGCCGGCTGGCCATGCAGGCCTACCTGGGCACCTTCGGGAGTTCCAAGGTGGGCTTCAGCGCGGAGACGCCGGGCGCCGCCGCCTCGGCGCCGCGCGTGGGCGGCGCGCGCGGCGCGGTGGAGCGCAACGCGATGCGCTACCACCTGGCCATCGCCGCCTACCTGGACAGCCTGGCCGCCGCGCCGGCCGAGCGGGTGGCGCGCCGGCTGGCGGCCTGGTTCGACGCCACCGAACGCTACCCGGCGCAGCTGCACGAGGTGGAGCGCGAGGAATACCTGCTCATGAAGCAGAACGAACTGCGCCGCGCCGCGCCGCCTTGATCGGCCGCAAGGCCAGCGCGCTGCCCCCTCGCCAACATGGGTGCGGCATGAGAACACAATGCCGTGACGTTCCTGATCGAGGAGGCCCCACCTTGCCGCAGCCCCGACCCAAGCCCCGGCGCGCGCGCGAGACGGCGCGCCGGAGCCCCCCGCCCCCGCCGCCGCCCACCGGCGCGGCCCGTGTCATCGAGCCGGCGGCCGACGACAGCACCGCTCCGCCGGTGCAGCGCCCCGACGGGTGGTACTGGATCGCCCCTGACGGGCGGCAGGAATTCGGTCCGTTCGACTCTGCAGCCGAAGCGCGCGCCGACCGCGACCGCTACGACGAGCAGGCCCCGGTGCCCGGCGAGACGCTGGAGGAAGCCGAACAGGAGATCGGCATCGCCGACTGGATAGACCCCGAGACCGGCGAGCCGGCCGAAGGTCAGTCGCGCCCGCACCTGGAAGGCGAGTAGCGCCCCGCCGACGGGCCGGATCCCCGGAGTGCGGTGGTCGGGCGTGCCGGCCCGCACGCTTCGGGGGTGGCCTTGCAACCTTGAAACGCGCGAATTTCCGGGCCAGCCCTATACTGGCGCGAAGGTCGTTCTTCTTGCCGGAGGCATGTCGAAGATGGGTGCCAAACTGAAGGTTGCCGGGCTGCTGGCGGTGGGTGCGCTGGCTGGCGCGCTGACCACCCTGCAGCTGCAGGCCAATGCGCGCAATTCCCTCGCCCCGCTGCCGCTGGAAGAACTGCAGCAGCTGGCCGCGGTCTTCGGCATGGTCAAGAGTGACTACGTCGAGGCGGTGGACGAGAAGAAGCTCATCTCCGACGCCATCAGCGGCATGGTGGCCGGGCTGGACCCGCACTCGCAGTATTTCGACAAGAAGAGTTTCAAGGAGTTTCGGGAAAGCACCGGCGGCAAGTTCGTCGGCATCGGCATCGAGATGGGCATGGAAGACGGCCTGGTGAAGGTGGTCTCGCCCATCGAAGGCTCGCCCGCCTTCCGCGCCGGCCTGAAGCCCGGCGACCTGATCACCCGCATCGACGACACGCCGGTCAAGGGCCTCACGGTCGACCAGGCGGTCAAGCGCATGCGCGGCGACCCCAACACCAAGGTCAACCTGACGGTCTTCCGCAAGGCCGAGAGCCGCACCTTCCCGGTGACCATCGTCCGCGAGGAGATCCGCGTCCAGAGCGTGCGCGCCAAGATGTTCGAGCCGGGTTACGCCTGGATCCGCATCACCCAGTTCCAGGACCGCACGGTCGACGACTTCGCGAAGAAGCTGGACGACCTGTACAAGCAGGACCCCAACCTGCGCGGCATCGTGCTCGACCTGCGCAACGACCCCGGCGGCCTGCTCGACGGCGCGGTGGCGGTGGCCGCCGCCTTCCTGCCCGCCGACGCCGTGGTGGTCAGCACCAACGGCCAGATCAGCGAGTCCAAGGCCACCTACAAGGCCTCGCCCGAGTTCTACGCCCGCCGTGGCGGCGGCGACCCGCTGCGCAAGCTGCCGGCGGCGGTGAAGAACGTGCCGCTGGTGGTGCTGGTCAACGAAGGCTCGGCCTCGGCCAGCGAGATCGTCGCCGGCGCGCTGCAGGACCACAAGCGCGCCACCGTGATGGGCGCGCAGACCTTCGGCAAGGGCAGCGTGCAGACCGTGCGCCCGCTGTCGGCCGAGACGGCGCTCAAGATCACCACCGCGCGCTACTACACGCCGGCCGGCCGCAGCATCCAGGCCAAGGGCATCGTGCCGGACATCTGGCTCGACGAGACGGCCGAAGGCAACGTCTTCGCCGCCCTGCGCATGCGCGAAGCCGACCTGGAGAAGCACCTGCAGGGCAGCGACGAGAAGAAGGACGCCGCGCGCGAGAAGGCGCGCGAGGAAGCGCGCACCAAGCTCGAAGAGCAGCTGGCCAAGAGCAAGGAACCGCCCAAGCCGCTGCCCGAATTCGGCAGCCCCGAGGACTTCCCGCTCGTGCAGGCGATGAACCAGTTGCGCGGCCTGCCGGTGGTGGTCAGCAAGACCGCCGTCGAACGCAAGGCCGAGGCCGACACCGCAAAGCAGTAAGCTCGCGCCCCGGCCCGCCGCAGAAAAGCCCGCCGCCGGCGGGCTTTTCCATTGCCATGAACGACGATCAACTGCTCCGCTATTCGCGCCACGTGCTGCTCGACGCCATCGGCATCGAAGGCCAGCAGCGGCTGCTGGACGCGCACGCGCTGGTCATAGGCGCCGGCGGGCTGGGCTCGCCGGTGGCGCTGTACCTGGGCACCGCCGGCGTCGGCCGCATCACGGTGGTCGACCACGACCGCGTCGACGTCACCAACCTGCAGCGCCAGATCGCCCACAACCTGGCGCGCGTGGGCCAGCCCAAGGCCGAGTCGGCACGCCAGAGCGTGCGCGCCATCAACCCCGACGTGCAATTCACGGCCCTGGTGGAGCGTGCCGACGAAGCCCTGCTCGACCGCCTGGTGCCGCAGGCCAGCGTGGTGCTGGACTGCACCGACAACTTCAAGACCCGCCACGCGGTGAACGCGGCCTGCGTGAAACACGGCAAGCCGCTGGTCAGCGGCGCGGCGATCGGCTTCGACGGCCAGGTCTCGGTCTACGACAGCCGTGCCGGCGGCCCCTGCTACGGCTGCCTGTTCCCGCCCGACGCCGCGTTCGAGGAAGTGGCCTGCGCCACCATGGGCGTGTTCGCGCCGCTGGTGGGCATCATCGGCTGCGTGCAGGCGGCCGAAGCGCTGAAGCTGCTGTCCGGCGCCGGCACACCGCTGGCCGGCCGCCTGCTGATGCTGGACGCGATGGCCATGCACTGGGACGAGATCGCCCTCGCGCGCCAGCCCACGTGCCCGGTGTGCGGCACCCACCACGGAAACCCTGCGCCATGACCGAGAAGCCTCCGCTGCACGCCCGCAACTTCCCCACCGCCGAGGAAGAAGCGCGCATCGCCACCGGCGCCGAGCGCTACGCCGGCCCCGAAAGCGCCTACCGCCTGGCCTTCACCGACACCGCCTTCCTGCTGCGCGAGGAACTGCGCCCGGTGCGCATGCAGCTGGAACTGCTGAAGCCGGAAATGGTGCAGCAGGAACAGGGCATCGAATCGACCATCGTCATCTTCGGCAGCGCGCGCATCGTGCCGCCGGAGCAGGCGGCGGCCGACCTGGAGGCTGCGCGCCGGCATGGCGACGCCGCTTCGGTGCGCCGCGCCGAGACGGCGCTGGCCATGAGCCGCTACTACGACGAGGCGCGCCGCTTCGCCGCGCTGGTGACGCACCGCTCGCGCACGCTGGAGCAGCCGGTCTACGTGGTCACCGGCGGCGGCCCCGGCATCATGGAAGCGGGCAACCGCGGCGCGCACGAGGTGGGCGGCAAGAGCATCGGCCTGAACATCGTGCTGCCGCACGAGCAGGCGCCCAACCCGTACATCACGCCGGAGCTGTGCTTCCAGTTCCACTACTTCGCGCTGCGCAAGATGCACTTCGTGATGCGCAGCATCGCGCTGGTGTGCTTCCCCGGCGGCTTCGGCACGCTCGACGAGCTGTTCGAGACGATGACACTGGTGCAGACCGGCAAGAGCCGCCCGCGCCCGATCCTGCTGTTCGGCCGCGCGTTCTGGGAGAAGCTCATCAACTTCCAGCACCTGGTGGACTGCGGAATGATCAGCCCGGAGGACCTGGGCCTGTTCCACTATGTCGAGACCGCCGAGGAGGCCTGGGAGCGTCTGGCCGATCACTACGGTTTCGATGCGCCGGCCACGGAGACGGGGGAGTTTGCCGACGACGTGTGAGCGCCGCGGACCGACGTAAGCCGGCGACGGTCAGGAACCGCTGCAAAACCGCGCCAGGTTCTAACGACCGAGGGCCGCAGCGCCCCGAAGTCTGACTGGCCCTGCGGGCTAGCGTTGTTCAAGACCATCCTTCACCCGCTTCATGAAGCCGGTCAGATGCGCGGAGTCCAGCCAGCGCACCACGACCACCGCATCGAACACCGGCTCGATCCACACGGTGTGCCCGCCGGCGCCCACCATCAGCCAGGCCTCGGGCGACGCACCGGGAAAGTTTCTTCCCTCGGGGTTGAGCCACACCAGACGGCCATAGAACGGCGCGATCGCGCACGGCCTCGGCATCTGCGCCACCCAGCCGGCCTGCAGCAGTGCGCGGCCTTCGTGCCGGCCGCCGGCCAGCAGCATCTGTGCGATGCGCGCCTGGTCGCGTGCGCCGATCGACACGCCGGCACCCCAGTGCGTGCCGCCGGGCACCGAGGGCAGACGCTGCCCGTCGATGTCGACCCAGGCATCGGTGTAGGCGCGCCAGGCCCAGGCGCTCGTGGCGCCCAGCGGCTGCATCAGGCGTTCGCCGAACACCTGGGGCAGCGGCCGGCGAAACAGATGCAGCAGCGCCAGCGAGAGCTGGTTGATCCGCACGTCGTTGTATTCCCAGTAGCTGCCCGGCGCTTGCAGCGGACGCGCCCCGCCCTTCGGGCCCCAGGCCGGCCCGCCGCCGGCCTTGCCGGCGAGCTGGGGCCGCGGATCGTGCGTCACCACGCGCCAGCGGTCCACCGTGTCGGGCACGCCCAGGCAGCTGCCTTCCCACTCGCTGGTCTGCTCGAGCAGGTGGCGCCAGGTGATGGTGCGGTTGTGCTCGCTCTCGAAGCCGATGCCCGGCACGCGGGCGGCCACGGGCTCGTCCACGTCGCCCAGCAGGCCATCGGCCTGCGCGATGCCGGCCAGCAGCGCGAGGTAGGTCTTGGCCACGCTGAAGGTGAGATCGGCGCGCTCGGGCTCGCCCCATGCGGCGAGCTCGCGGCCGTGCTGCCACACCACGCCGCTGACGCCGCCGCGTGCATGCACCGGCCCGCGCAACCGGTTGTACGGCGGCGGGTCCTCGTGGTGCACGCCCCATTTCGACTGACCGGGTGCTGGCTCGGCGACGGGATCGCGCGGCCAATCCACCTCGTGCGTGATGGCGAACGTGATGGCTTCGGCGAACGGGTTCGAAGGATTCATGCGCACACTGTACGCATGCGCGCCGGCACGGTCACAATCGCCGCTGATGAAACGCCCGATCAGCCTCATCGGCGCGCCCACCGACATCGGCGCCGGCAGCCGCGGCGCCAGCATGGGCCCCGAGGCGCTGCGTGTGGCGCAGCTGCAGGGCGCACTGCAGCACCATG